>NZ_JAGXJW010000582.1 GCF_019091135.1 Cohnella sp. GbtcB17
ATATTAGGCTATTACTCAATTGTATAATATGATATCCAAATTTTCATAGAAAAATATGTGGAATTAATATTTGTTTGTATAAAGATGTATCTAATTAATAATGTATATATTGTGAGAGTTTAATTTTTTTTTTAAAAAAAATAAAACATAAACTTTCATTAGATAGAAAGATCTTCCATTTATTGTGAGAGTTTAATTAAATATTAACAAATGAACAATTTTTTATTT
>NZ_JAGXJW010000583.1 GCF_019091135.1 Cohnella sp. GbtcB17
TGCCGGAGCCCCCGACCGGGCAGGGCAGCTCGAGCACGCCTCTGGCGAGCCAGTTGTTCAGCATGGTTAAATAGACCGAATCCGACGACGGCAGCGTGCCGATCAGCTTGCCCTCCGGGAAACGGATGATGGCCAGCCCGGCGATGCCTGCGACAGGCGGATCGCTCGCCTGCAGCTTGGCTTAGGGCAGGGCGACGGCCTTCGACTGCCTCATCGAACGGTACGGCC
>NZ_JAGXJW010000584.1 GCF_019091135.1 Cohnella sp. GbtcB17
GGATCGTCTTTACTGAGAATGCTTCATTTGTTTGATAAAAAAGATTGGCTGTTAGAGTCTCTTGGTCATCCTCAATTTCGACATGAATCTGTAAATTTTCTGTATCATTCACTGAAAGCACTGGTTGGTGGCTGATGATCGGTGCTTGATTTACACTCTGGTCAATTTGTTTACCTGGCTCTCCAGTTTCCTCATTTATTGTGGGTTCTTCGGGATTTGTGGGTTCTT
>NZ_JAGXJW010000585.1 GCF_019091135.1 Cohnella sp. GbtcB17
GGTCCAGGGTCCGCCGTTGCAGGCTCCCCCTCCGCTCGCGCGCTGCCAGCCGTCGTCGATGACCATATAAGGTCGATTCGCCGGATGGGACGCGAGCAAAGAGATGAGGCGGGAATCCGCCAAAATCTCTTCATGGGAGCTGTTACCGTAGGCGTAATACCAGTTGTTGCCGCCGTTTACGGGCTGCTTGGGCAAACGCGGGGATGCGCACAGCATTCGGCAGAACCT
>NZ_JAGXJW010000586.1 GCF_019091135.1 Cohnella sp. GbtcB17
GGGACCAAGTCGAAGATGATCGTGAACACGATCGGCATGGGCGCGCCGCCGCCGATCCCCTGGTTCGCGCGATAAATAATGAGCTGGTCCATGTTCTGGGCGGAGCCGCACAGAATCGAGCCCAGCAGGAACAGCGTTACGTCCAATAGTAAAAACCGACTGCGGCCGAACATGGCGGACAGCTTGGCAAAAATCAGCGGGGCCACGACCATGGCGCGCATATTGGGG
>NZ_JAGXJW010000587.1 GCF_019091135.1 Cohnella sp. GbtcB17
GGACGGACGCGCTGGCCGGTGTGCCGTTGCTCGCATTCACGGACGGCTGCTACTATCGGTCCGTGCTGGAGCGCCGGACCAGGGATCGCGCCTGGTCGCAGCCGCGAATCATGGAGTTCGGCACGCTGGTGGCGATCGTCGGCGGCGTGTCGTCCGGGCTCGGCATCTCGCTGCTCCCGCTCAGCGTCGTCGCCAAGGGAGCGGAGGAGGGCTTGCTGCGCGTGCATT
>NZ_JAGXJW010000588.1 GCF_019091135.1 Cohnella sp. GbtcB17
AGCGAGAAAAGCGCGGCTGAGGCGGGCGAAACCGGCAGCAACCGGGCTGTAAGCGAGGTTTGCGCGCTTGGAGGGACGCGGCTGAGCTGTAAGCGAGAAAAGCGCGGCTGCTGCGGGGGCAACCGGCACCAACCGGGCCGCAAGCGAGGCTTGCGCGGTTGGAGCGGGGCGGCGGGGCTGTAAGCGGGAATAGCGCGGCCGCGGCGGGCGCAACCGCCCGCAGCCCTA
>NZ_JAGXJW010000589.1 GCF_019091135.1 Cohnella sp. GbtcB17
TTGGTTTCCGTCTGGCTCATGAGCTGGGAGACCGTAACGAATTCATATCCTTTGGCGCGAAGCTGGTCGATGATTTGCGGCAGTGCTTCGTGCGTCTGCAGGCAGGAGGCGCCTGCGTGCAGCAAAATGATGTCTCCAGGGGGAGCTTTGGTAACGGCGCGCTGCACGATCGGATTAACGCCCGGGATTTTCCAACCCCGCGAATCCGTAACCCATTGGATCACTTGG
>NZ_JAGXJW010000590.1 GCF_019091135.1 Cohnella sp. GbtcB17
GAGCTTGAACGAGCTGTTCGAGCGCAGCGATATCGTCTCGTGGCATAATACGAGGACGCCGCGAACCGTGGGCATGATCGGCGCGGAGCAGCTTGCCCGCCTTCGCGACGGGGCGCGGTTCGTTAACACGGCGCGCGGCCCGGTCGTGCAGGGGCAGGCGCATAAGGAGGGGCTGCGAGACGGGCGCAGATTCGCTGCGCTCGGCGGATACGCTTCGGAGCCGCTGGC
>NZ_JAGXJW010000591.1 GCF_019091135.1 Cohnella sp. GbtcB17
GCTGAGCGGCGGCGCGCTGCTCGACATGCACATTCACGACACGCACATCGTGAATTGGCTGTTCGGCAAACCCGAGCGCGTGTCCACGATCGGCCGCATCGTCATTCCCGGCAGCGGCTTCGACGCCGCCTCCCCGCACTACGTTTATCCGGTCGGCAAAGTGCTGAACGCCCAGGTCGACTGGACGCTCGATGGCGTCTTCGGCTTCGTGTTGGGCTTCCGCGTCAA
>NZ_JAGXJW010000006.1:0-103982 GCF_019091135.1 Cohnella sp. GbtcB17
AAGCGGTACAGGAAGTGCGGGATCGACTTTTCGCTGATGGTGAGGCCGTCGGCGATGAAGATAAAGTCGAATTTGCCTTGCTCGGCCAACTGCGCCTGCTCCAGATAACGAGGCCAGTTGATGCTCGCGTCCGACGGAATGTCGGGATGCCTCCACGCCGACATGCTCGATCCTACACCATGCAGCACGGCGCCCAGCTTCAGTTGTCTGTTTTTTCCCATATTCGAATCCCCCTCGAGTTTAAAATTGATAATTCCAGTCTGTGAAGTCAGATTAATAGTTAATATAAGGGTTGAACGCGGATTTGCGTAATAGAAAAATCAAATCGGCGCATTCAATAAATCGATTCGAGGCGCCGAGCGAGGATACGGAGACAAAGAAGCCGCCCCGCAAATCCGTATGGATTGCGTGACGGCTTCTTCATTATGCGTGCGGTGCGGGAGGAGCGCTCTAACGTTCCTGAGTAGGAACGCTTGCGGTCGCGTTGGCCTAAATGCGCCCGATTGTTCTTGAATAGGAACGATTGAGATCCGCGGTTAATCCAGCACGATCAACTGTTCCTGAGCAGGAATGTTTGTGCTCCGTGGTGACTCAAGCGCAACCAAGTGTTCCTGAACAGCAGCACTTGCGATCCGCACGGGCTTCTCACTGCATGCTGTTATGGATCCGCTGCATGAACTCCTCCGCGGCGCTGTAGCCGAGCTGCTTGAGGTACCAGTTGTTCGCGGCGGCCTCGATGAGGCCGGCGACGTCGCGTCCGGGTTGCAGCTGGATCTCGATGTACGGGATCTGCACGCCCAGGTATTCGGAGAACTTCGGTTCGAGCTCCAGCGCGTTGCTGAGCTCGCCGTCCCGCCAGGTCGCGAGCTCGATGTCGAGCACGATGCGGGTCTCGTCCTGGAACGCCCGGCGGCCGTACTGCCGCACGACGTTGATCAGACCGACGCTGCGCAGCGCGAGGAACTCTCGCGTCGTCTCGTTGTGCGAGGCGAGCAGCAGCGACGGACCGAGCTTCTTGAGGACGACGACGTCGTCCGCCACGAGCCGGTGGCCCCTGCGGATGAGCGTGTGCGCCGTCTCGCTTTTGCCGATGCCGGACTTGCCCCGCAGCAGCACGCCGATGCCCGACACGTTCACGCAGACGCCGTGGATCGATTGCTCGGGCGCGAGCGCCTTGACCAGATAGCTGTCCAGCTTCGCGATGAACTCGGTCGTCGGCTCGCCCGTCCGCAGCAGCGGGATGCCCTCCTCGTCGCAGAACTTTTTCAGATAAGGAAGCTCCTGCTGACCCGCGGTCACGATGAAGCATGGCGGGTGATACTTGACGATGTTGCCGATATGAAGCAAGCGCTCTTCGACGCTAAGCTGCAGCAAATACGTAATCTCCTTGCGGCCGAGCACCTGTACGCGCTCCATCGGGAAAAACTCGAAGTAGCCGACGAACTCCAGGCCCGGACGATGCGCACGCGAGCGAGTGATCTCCCGGTCCAGGCGGCCGGCGCCGGCCAGCACCTCCAGCTTGAATTGATCCGCGAGACTCTGTACGGTGATGGACTTCACGCGGCAACCTCCTTTGAATGCGTCGTATATCATACTCTACCCGATGTATTCCCCGGCGGGAAGGGTTATTCCTGCGAAAGGCGGCAGAACGATAGGCATGAATATCGAAATTGAACATTTATTCGCTATTCCACTTTCGTCCGTAACCCGACAATAATATGAAAGGGTGTTGCAATTCGGTTACATGCAGTAAAAATGTACTGAAATGAGGAGTGTTTTGAGAGTCTACCAACTAAACTCAGACAATCAAGACCAACTATTTTACGATAATATGGAGCATAATTACCCCATTTACTTTGCAAATCAGTTTAATGGCGTGCCTGTTGAACGTTGGGGAGAATTGAAGTTCCACTCCACTAAAGGTCTAGATCTAGACATGATCGCTTTATCAGCCGGAACGCTGGCGCTCAGTAAGAAAGCCATAATGGCGACTCAGGATTTACTTGCTGATCAAGTCGAGACTCTTCCGCTCGAACATGACTCTCTGGAACTATTCGCTATCAATGTTTTAAATGTTGTTCCGGCACTGGATAGGAGCCGATCCGAGATCAGATTATGGCCGGATGGAGGGATAAGAATGATAACTCGGTACGCCTTTTCACAAGAAATGATCAAGGATTGTGCGATTTTTAAAGTCCCTGAATTTATATCGACTTACATCTTCGTTACCGAAGCTTTCCGCGAACGCGTTCTCCAGCACAACCTAACCGGCTTCCGCTTCATTGAGCTGTGGGACTCGGAAGCTAATCCAGCAGCCAAAGAGATGCAGCGCCAGCGTTACTTGGAGCGGCTCGCCGAGATCGAACGGACCAAGGGACCGGAATATAGCTTCGCCGAGGTCACAGAACGAATGCGTAAGGAAAACAAGGCTGCCATCAGCGGAAAGCAGAAACTCCAGTTGGACGAGAACGATTCCTTATTAATTGGAGACCTGCTGGAAGATACGCTGACTTACGCATGGATGGATCCTATTTATATCCCGCCGATATTTCTGGGTATGAAGTGGCATCTGGTAGAGAAAGAGCCTGAATTAAAGCTTGGCAGGCAGAAGTAAATGTTATAACCCGTTACGGGTTTCGTAACGGGTTTACCGATTCCTGCAAACCCCCCTACGCCCCCAACGAACGCCCCGCAGGGCGGGAACCGCCCCGGCGATACCAGAGCATCACGGGGAGCAGCAGCAGGGCCAGCGCGCCGCCCGCGAGCGAGAGTGCGGCGAAGCTCGACAGGGCGACGACCGCGCCGGACAGGGCGCCGCCGGCAGCGCCGGCGAGCGAGATGAGCACGTCGACGGTGCCCTGCGTCTTGGCGCGCGTGCCGAGAGTCGTCGCGTCGACGATGACGGCGGTGCCGCTGATGAGGCCGAAGTTCCAGCCGAGGCCGAGCAGCACCAGGCCGAAAATCATCCAGGCCGACGAATCGCCCGGCGCGAATGCGGTGACGAGCGCGGCGCAGAGCAGCGTCACCGCTCCGGCGCAGGACATCGCGATGCGCCCGACCTTGTCGACGAGCACGCCGGTCACGAGCGAGGGAAGGAACATCGCGGCGATATGCGCGCCGATCGTCAGTCCCACCATGTCGAGGCTGTGGCCGTGGTGCTTCATATGGAGCGGCGTCATCGTCATAACGGCGGTCATGACGATCTGGGTGATCAGCATAACCGCCGCGCCGACGACGATGCCCCGGCTGCCAGCGCGCTCGGCGGCGGCATCGGCAGCTCCGCTGCCCTCGGCCGCTGCGGGCGCCTCCGCGGCGCTCGCCCTGGCGACGAGGAACGGATCCGGCCGCAGCAGGATCGCGAACACGATGCCCGCGAGCGCGAACGCCGCCGCAGCCAGCATGAACGGCCCGGCCAGCGCCGGTATGCCCCAGTCGGACGCGAGCCTGCCCATCGGCGAGACCAGGTTCGGCCCGGCCACGGCGCCGAACGTCGTCGTGACCATCGCGATGCTGACCGCGCGGGCCCGCTGATGCGGCGCGGCCAGGTCCGTGCCGGCGTAGCGCGCCTGCAGGGTGGTGGAGGTGCCCGCGCCGTACACCAGCATCGCCAGCAGCAGCAGCGGCAGGCTGTCCCAGGCCGCCGCCGCGACGACGCCCAGCGCGCCGACCGCACCGGCGAGGAAGCCAGCCGTCAGCCCGGCCCGCCGGCCCAGCCGCTGGGTGAGGCGGCCGACCGCGAAGGCCGACAGCGCCGAGCCCAGCGTGAACAGCGTCGTCGACAGCCCGGCGAGGCCGTCCGAGCCCGTCATGTCCTGCGCCAGCAAGGCGCCGACGGTGATGCCCGACGCGAGCCCCGCGCCGCCGAACAGCTGCGCGATCACGACGATGACGAGCGTCCGCTTGTGGATGGCGCGCCGCTGCGCCTGCGTGTATGTATGCATTCGAACCTCCGATGGTGAGTCGTCTTTTTCTTTGCGACCATTGCGCTTTGTGTAAACGCGAATAGACGTATATGAAATGATACTATGAATCGGTGCCGGGCGTCAGGCGAATTTTGCACGAAAAAAAGTTCGCCCGCCTCGGCTAGCTTCGGCAGACGAACCTTCGTATGTTCTTGACGCGCAGAACCTTGGCGTGCCGGGTCATAAGGCGCTTGTCGCTGACGATCCAGGTGTGATCCCGCGACCCCGGCCTGCGCATGGCGATGAAGTCGCAGGGGCTTCCCGCATAAATCCTGTAGCCGCTCGCCCTCGCATCGCTGCAAAACCTCACGCACTCCCCGCGATTCAGGTCGCGGAAGGAGACACGATCCAGCACCTGCCGCCGGACGAGCAGCGTCGCGCCCTGAACCTGGTCGACGTACCGGTTCGCCCTGTCGTAGTACCGGTGCAGGAGCAGCTTGCTGCCGGTCAGATACATATAGTGCGCACGCTTGCCGACGATGTCGGCGCCGGTCGCGCGCAATATCCGCACACTCTCCGACAAGTACCCCGGTCCGTAATAATCGTCGTCGTCGAACTTCGCGACGAGCGGGTGCCGCGCCAGTCGGGCGCCGACGTTCAGGCAGCGGCCGAGCGACGCGCTCGCCGGCATCGCGAAGACGCGTACGCTGCCGTACCGCGCAGCGGCCCTCGCGTACGTGTCCGGCTGCTGATCCGCTCCGTTCAGGATTACGATCAGCTCCTTAGCCGGATAGCGCTGCCTGCCGTAGTTGCGCAGCAGCGTCTCCATATAAGCGGGCCGATTGGTGCAGGCCACGATGGACACCGCGAGCCGGTCTGCTGCCCCGCTCCTGCTCTCCCCACGCGACATTACCGGCCGCTCCGCGGTTTTCTGCGCACGTAGCGTTTGTAGTCGGCCACGTTCGGGATCGTCCGATTGTGCGCGAGCAGCTCCCGGTCCCCGATGATCCATGTGTGATTCGCCGAATTCTTCCTGCGGACGGCGACGAAGTTGAATCGGCCTCCCGAATAGACCCTGTAGCCCTGCCGCCTGCTGAGATCGCAGAACAGATCGTCCTCGCCGACGCTGCGGTCGGGGAAGCGGACCCGCTCGAACACGCGCTTGCGGAAGACGAGCGTGGCGCCCGGCAGCCTGCCGACGGGCTTGTTCTCGTCGCGGCCGAAACGAAGGATCAGCTTCCTCGCCCCTCGCAGGTACATATAGTGCGCGCGTTTGCCGACGACGTCGGCTTGGAAGGCGCGCAGCGCCCGCAGACTGTCGGTCAGATAGTAGGGCGCGTAATAATCGTCGTCGTCGAACTTGGCGATGCGGCCGTAGCGCGCCTTGCCGACGGCGAAGTTGAGGCAGGCGCCGAGCGAACGATGCCCCGGCATGCGATAGATGCTCACGTTGCGATGCTTGCCCGCCATCCGCCGGTATGGCGCGAGCGGAATGCGGTCGTTGTTGACGACGACGATCAGCTCCTTTTCCGCATGCGTTTGCCGAGCGTAGTTACGGAACAGGTTGTCCAGGTAATCGCGGCGTTTCGTGCAGGCAATCACGGTTACCCCCTGTCGTTCATGCAAGTTCAAAGAGCCGGTTGCCACGCTGATCGCTCCCTTGTCCGCGAAGATCGAGATATCGTTATAATTTATGAGAGCGGACGACCGACGCAACGGCTGAATCGAAAATACAGCATACGCACAGAACGGCGCCCGCGATTCGGCCGCGCCCCTCGGGAAATTCGTCCGATTGTTTACGGTTTTCTATCGCTTTAGCATTTTCCACATCGAAAAAACCCTTGCCAGGACTGGTGTTAAGCGCTTTCTACGTGGCGGGACCCGGAAAATATCAACCTCCGTCAAAACGCTGAATTTACGAGCTGGGGAATCGTCTCGTAGGATGGGGATTGCAAGGCTGCCTCACAAACCGATCTTGGGGAGGAAAGAAAATGGTCATGAAACGGATAAGCGGCGGCGTCGTTCTGGCGCTGACGGTCGCAACGCTTGCGGCCTGCGGAGGCAACAATGAAAACGGAGGGGCGTCGGGTTCCCCCGCGGCAAGTTCGCCGGCTGCGGGCGCTTCGGCAAGCAGCGCGGCAAGCGCATCCGCCGACTATGGAGATACGGGCGGGCTCAAGCTGCCGCTCGTCGACAAGCCGACGACGATCAATTGGATGCTGGTCGGCGATTCGCCGGTGAACGACAAGATGATCGTCAAGGAGATCGAGAAGCGCACGGGCATCACCGTTAATTTTCAGACCTACGCATCCTCTACCTACCAAGACAAGCTGAAGGTGACCGTCGCCTCCGGCAAGCTGCCCGATATCTTCCACGGACTGACGGCGGCCGAGCTCAAGAAGCTGGGCAAGCAGGGCGCGGTCGTCCCGATCAACGACTATGCCGACATGCTGCCGAACTTCAAGAAGCTGTATATGGAGGAGAACGACTGGGTCGTCAAATCCTACGGCGACGAGAGCGGCAAGATGTACACCTGGCCGATCTACGATATGAACCGGGCGGTTAACCATGGCTTCCTGTACCGCAAGGATATTTTCGAGAAAAACGGCATTCCGGAGTGGACCGATACGGAGGGCTTCTACCAGGCGCTGAAAAAGCTGAAGGAAATCTACCCGGATTCGTACCCGTACGCATCCAAGAGCACCGTCAATATCTTCAAGGACTTCGCGTACGGTTGGGGCATCGGCGGCGCGAACTATCCGGTCTACTACGACGAGGCGGCCAAGACGTGGAAGTTCGCCTCCACGCAGCCGGAGAGCAAGGAAATGCTGGACTTTATGAAAAAGCTGTATAACGAAAAGCTGCTCGACCCCGAATTCATCACCGATACGCAGGACTCCTGGACGTCCAAGATGACGTCGGGCAAATCGTTCGTCACCTTCGACTGGATCGGGCGTCTGGACCTCTTCTACAACCAGGTCAAGGATTCGAACCCCGAGTACGACCTGCGCTACGGCAATCCCGTCGGGCCGACCGGCCACGTCCGGTCGCTGCCGAAGATCGAAGCGGGGTGGTCGATCACGGTCGCGAACAACGCGAACAAGGAAGCGTCGCTCAAGCTGCTCGACTATTTGACCAGCCCGTCCGGCGCAGCGCTCATGACGCTCGGCGTAGAAGGCGAGACGTTCAACTTCGACGCGAACGGCAAGCCGGTGTATCCGGAGCTTGCGAACGAGCCGGCTGTCGACATCAAGGTGCTCGAGAACAAATACGGCATGTGGCTCGAAGGCGCGTATCTGCGGCCGGACCACCGGAGCGTGTACTTCAACTACACGGAGAAGGAGCAGGAGGCGCAGGACAAGATCACGAACGGGAACAAGTTCGAACCGCTGGACCCCGTCCTGAACTTCACCGACGACGAGACCGCGACGATCGCCGAGCTGCAGACTTCGCTGCAGAAGGCCGCAGAGGAGTTCAACACCCGCTACGTGCTCGACAAGAAATACGGCGACGCCGAGTGGGAAGCGTGGAAGACCAACGCCGACAAGCTTGGCGCGGCCAAGCTCGCCAAGATTTTTAACGAAGCGCAGCAGCGCTTCGACAGCGCCAAGTAACGCCGAATCAGGCTGCGTCACACCCGGCATCGCGGGGGACGGTGCGCGGGACGATCTTCCCGCGCCCGTCCTTCGCCGACAGGAGGGAACCTCATGCGAACGTTGCTCCGCAAAATCGCGCGCGACAGACAACTGCTCATCCTCTTTATTCCATGCATCGTCTTCTACGCTCTTTTCCGATATGGGCCGCTGTACGGCCTGATCATCGCCTTCAAGGATTACAGCGTGTACACGGGCATTCTGGACAGTCCCTGGGTCGGCTTCAAGCACTTCGAGCGTTTCTTTTCCGGACCGGACTTCTTCCTGCTGCTCCGCAACACGTTTTTGCTCGGCTTCTTCGCTCTCATATGCTCGTTCCCGTTCCCGATTCTGCTGGCGATTCTGCTGAACGAGGTTCGGGTCCGCTGGTTCAAGAAGTTCGTGCAGACGGCCAGCTACCTGCCGACCTTCCTGTCCGTCGTTATCATCAGCAGCATGATCATCGATTTTCTGTCCCCGAACAACGGCATCGTGAACAAGCTGCTGAACCAGCTGGGCTTCGAGTCCAAGTACTTCCTGATCGACCCGGCCTGGTTCCGCCCGATCTACGTGCTCTCGGACATCTGGGCCAATACGGGCTACGAAGCGATCATCTTCCTGGCGGCGATCGCCGGGATCAATCCGACGCTGTACGAAGCGGCGCGGGTGGACGGCGCGAGCCGGCTGCGCATGATGTGGCACGTCACGCTGCCGGGCCTACTGCCGACGATCCTCGTCGTGTTCATCCTGAAGACCGGATCGATGTTCCGCGTCGGCTACGAGAAGGTGCTGCTCCTGTACAATTCGATGACCTACGACGTCGCAGACGTCTTCTCGACGTTCGTGTACCGCAAGGGCCTGCTCGAGTCGAACTATAGCTACGGCGCGGCAGTAGGCCTGTTCGAGGCATTGGTCGCCATGGTCATGCTGCTCGGCGCGAATCTGATCAGCAAGCGGCTGGGAGGGAAGGGATTATGGTAGGACAACGCAGATTCACGGTGTTCGGTGTCGTCAACGCGCTGATCCTGATCGCCGTCGCGATCTCCACCCTGTACCCGCTTCTTTATATCACAGCCGTGTCGGTCAGCGATACCGCCAGCGTGACGAAGGGCGAGGTGTTCCTCTGGCCGCACGGCTTCAACCTGGAGGCGTACAAGGACGTTCTGTTCGATCCGAAAATTCCGAGAGCGTACCTGAACACGGTCTACTATACGTTTCTGGGTACGTTCATCAATCTGTTGTTCACGTCGGTGGCGGCCTATCCGCTGTCCCAGCCGCAGTTCGTCGGACGGAAGTTCTGGATGCTCGCGATCGTGCTGACGATGTTCCTGCAGCCGGGCATCATCCCGAACTTCCTGATCGTGCAGAAGCTTGGCCTGCTGGACTCCGTATGGGCGCTCGTCATCCCCAACGCGATCTGGACGTTCGAGCTGATCATCCTGAAGAGCTTCTATGAAAATATGTCGGCGCAAATTCGCGAAGCGGCGCTAATCGACGGAGCCTCGGAGTACCGCATCCTCTTCAACATCGTGCTGCCTCTCTCCAAGCCCGCGCTCGCGTCCGTCGGCCTGTTCTTTTTCATCGGCCACTGGAACAGCTTTTTTCTCCCGATGATCTATTTGAACGACCAGTGGAAATATCCGCTGCAGGTGGTGCTGAGAGGCATGCTGATCTTCCACGAAGGCAACTCGTCCTCGCTCGTCGACGCGTCCGCGCTGGCGCCGCAGGCGAAGAAAAACGCGACGATCATCCTCGCGATGATCCCGGTGCTGCTGATCTATCCGTTCGCGCAAAAGTACTTTGCCAAGGGCGTTATGCTGGGCGCGGAAAAGGGCTGATGGTAGAATAAGCGGATACACCTGTGACGCGAAGGATGATGACTATCATGAAGCGGATCGTGACGAACCTCGGCGTACTGCAAATCTTCTTTTCTCTGCTGCTCGTCATCGCGATTATGTTCGTATCCACTTATCTCATCTACCGCAACTCCATATCCGGTATTTACGACAAGGTCACGCAGAACAACACGCTCGTCTTCAAGTCGGTCGTCCAGTCGTTCGACGACAGCTTCCGGACGGTGGACAATATCATCCATTCGGTCCATAGCCTGCCGCCCTCGGACAATCTGATCTCGCCGGACGACGACAGCCTGGACATGACCAAGGTCTACACGCTGGTCAAAAACCTGTCCACGCTCATCTCTACGGTCGACTATATCGAGGAGGTCGTCGTCTTCTACGACGACGCGCGTCTCGCGATCACGTCCCAGGGGACGAGCGGCTTCGATCGGTTTTTCGACAGCAAGTATCGGCACGATACGTACAACGCGAGCTATTGGAAAACGTATGCAGCGACCAAGCACGCGTTTAAAATTTTTCCGGCGGACAGCTTCAAGGTGCTGGACATCAATCAGCAGCCGCGGTCCCGCAATTTGATGATCGCCTTCGGCGGCAACAAGCTCGCGACGTCCAGCAAAAACGTCATGATCATGATTGACGTGGCCGCGCTGCTCAAGCACGTGAACCAGCAGTCGGTCATTCCGGGCGCGTCGCTTATCCTGCTGGACCAGGACCGGAATATCATCTTCAGCACGGACAAGCAATGGGGACTCGTCGACGTGCTGAACGATGTCTACTTCAACGCGGACCAGGAGGCCTCGCTGACGCGCGAGAACTACGAATACAACTTCTACAAATCGGACTACAACGGATTTATTTATATCGACAAGGTGCCCTACCAGTTCCAGAACCTCAACCCGGTGACGCAGGCCAACGATTCGATCATGCTCACCGCGATCGTATGCGCCGTCGCGCTGTCCGTCTTCCTCAGCATCTACCTGAACCGGCCGGTCAAGCGGATCCTCCGGCTGCTCGGGGGCGGGCACAGCAAAGGCAACGACTTCCGGAAAATTTACAGCGGGATCGTCAAGCTGCAGGCGGACAACGAATTGTATCGGGATCAGCTGGCGTTTGCCGACAAGGAGCTGCGCAGGGGCGTGTTCCTGCAGGCGCTCGACGAGAGCGCGCATGCCAAGGCGCACGACATCCAGCTGCAAACCTACTATCCGGCTTTGTTCGGAGAGCACTGCTTCGTCATGGTGCTGTTCCAGGCGAGGCCGAGGCCGGATGCGGGAGAGGCGCCGCTGCCCGTCGAGACGATCGCAGACCGGCTGGAGGCGGGACTTCGGCGGGAAGGGGCGGAAGCCAGCGTCTTTCATGTGTCGCGCGCGGAATTTATCGCCGTCGTCGGCTTGTCGAAGCCCGATGAACGGGCGAGGCTGCTCAAGCGGCTGCGCGGATCCATCGCGGCGGCCGAGAAGGAAGCGCTGCTCGGCTACGACCTTTGGGCTTGCGTGAGCGAGGCGTATGCCTCGGAGATTAAAAATGCCAATCGCGGCTACCGCGACGTCATGAACGGCATGCTGTACCGCAACGTCGGAGACGCGGCGAGCGTGCTCGACGTCGAGGAGATCGAATATGTATGGAACGTCTACTTTCCGTTCGAGAAGCTCGAGAAGCTCTCGAATTACTTGCTGAACGGCAAGCTGCAGGAGAGCGTTCAAATCATCCGGGAGACGATGGGCGAGAATGCGGCGCGCAACGTCCACCGCCACCAGCTCGTTCATATCGCCAAGTCGATGCTCTTCTACATGCTCCGCTACGCCGGCAGTTCCGCGAATATGCGGGAGGAGCTGTACGCGATCGAGACCGAATTTTGCCGCCGCGCGGAGCAGACCTTCGACTATCGGGAGCTGGAGGAGGCGTTGGTCGCGGTAGCGGGCCGCCTGTCCGCTTATGGGCGAGCGGAGCCGAAGAACAAGCTGAACTCGGCCTTCATCTCGCAGTACATCGAGCTGCACTACATGGAAAATCTGTACCTGGACCAGATCGCGGCGGTCATGGAGACGACGCCCAAGTACTTTTCGAACTACTTCAAGAAGACGTTCGGCGTGAACTATGTCGAGTATCTGAACAAAGTGAGGCTGTCGCACGCGCGGGACCTGCTCCGAAGCACGAGCCTGTCGATCGCCGAGATCGGGGAGAAGACGGGATATTTGAACGCGTCGACGTTCACGACGACGTTCAAGAAGTATATGGGCGTGTCGCCGAGCGACTATCGCAAGCAGAACGATCAGCAGATCGTCTAGGCGTGAGGGCAATATGACGTGAGGGCAATAGAACAAGAACATAAAACGATCGGCGAATCGCCCAAGCGGGAGGGATATCTATGCGTGCCATTGTAACGCAGAGCGGGAACATCAAGGTGATCGAGCTTGAGCAGCCGGACCCGGCGCCGGGGCATGTGCTGGTCCGCACCGAGTACTCCGCGATCAGCCCGGGCACGGAGATGGGCTTCGTGGGCCGCGCCTCGGACGAGGCCGCGGCCATCGGCTACAGTGCCGTCGGCATCGTCGAAGCGCTCGGCGAGGGCGTGGCGGACCGCCGCGTCGGCGAGCGCGTGGCCTGCTACGGCGTGCCGTACGTGCGGCACGCGGAATGGCTGGCGGTGCCGACCAACCTGACGGCCGTCGTGCCGGACGGCGTGGCGCCGGAAGAGGCGGCCTTCGGTGGCCTGGGCGCCATCGCGGTCCACGCGCTGCGGGTCGCGGACCTGCGGTTCGGTGAATCCGCGGTCGTCGTGGGGCTGGGCATCCTGGGCAATCTCGTGGCCCAGATCGCCCATGCCGCCGCTTGCCGCGCGGTCGGCTACGATCTGAACGCCGAGCGCGCAGCCGGGCTGCGGCAGCTGGGAGGCGCGAGCGCGTACGCGGAGGCGGCCGCGCTGGAGGCGGCGCTGCCGGAGGCGACCGGCGGCGCGGGAGCGGACGCGGTGCTGCTGTGCGCCAGCGGGCCGGGCGAGCCGCTGATCAACAAGGCGCTCGAATGGGTCCGCGACCGGGGCAAAGTCGTCATCGTCGGCGATCTGACGATGAACTTCAGCCGCGGGCTCATGTTCGCCAAGGAAGCGCAGGTGCTCATCTCGCGCGCCGGCGGCCCCGGCCGGTACGACCCGTCGTACGAGCGGGACAACCGGGACTACCCGCTCGGCCATGTGCGATGGACCGAGGGACGGAATCTGGCGGCGTACATCCGCCTGCTGGCAGAGGGGCGAATCTCCGTGCGGCCGCTGATCACGGATGTCTACCCGCTCGAGCAGGCCGCCGAGGCATACGCGAACTACGCGAACAAGAGCGCGCGGACGATCGGGACGCTGATCCGGTACGGGTAGGGTTGGGGGAGCCCGTACAGGCACTGTTCCTTTGCGGATGGACACGGTACAATCATCTCATTCGAGACAGACAGGAGAATGACGATGCTCCCGTTCGTGCAGCTGGCGCAATTCCGCGATATCAGGCCTCATGTCCGCTTCGCCCACTTTACGGAGTACCCGATGAAGGTGCCTTCGCGTTATGTATTCGATCACGAAATCATTCTCGTCGAGCGCGGACGGGGCACCGTTTTTACGGAGATGGGCGCTTTTCCATACGGGGAGCGTTCGCTGCTGATGATTCCGCCGGGGGTCCTTCACTCGTTCAAGGACGATTCCGACGGGTCGCTCGGGCACGCGCATCGGGCGATTCATTTCGACTGGGAACCGCAAGCGGTAGACGGCCTCCTTCACATTGTCGGGGATCGGGAAGGGCCGATTTATCCGGAGGAGCTTCCGAGGGAAGCGGCCAGGCTGGCCTCGCTATGGCTGCCGAATATGGTGCGGATCGACGGGGCGAGCGAGGAGACCCTTGCGATTGTCGGGCAAGTCGTCGAAGCGTTCCGCCAAGACGGGCCGCTGCGGAAGCTGGAGCTGCAGGCCCTGTTTCTGCGGCTGCTGCTCGTCTTGTCACGGCAGCTTCAGGACGGGCACGTCGTCTGCACGCTGCTGACCGACCGGAAGACGGGCAGGCCGCGAGACCGATCGGATATTACGAAGTACATCTTGCGCATGCACGATGCCGTCGGACAAACCCCCGTTACCGATGACATTTTAAATCAGTGGCAGGAGACGGTGTTTTTCAGCGCGCCGCATTTTCACCGGTTATTTAAGGAGCAGGCAGGCTTCACGCTTCATGAATATTTCACCAAGCTTCGGATGGAGAAGGGGGCCATGCTGCTGCTAAGCACGGATCTCCTGATACAGGAAGTCGCATACGCTTGCGGCTATGAAGACAGCAGATATTTCAGCCGGCTTTTCCGCAAGCACGAAGGGGTCAGCCCGAATCAATACCGTCGCATTTTCCTCCATGGGGATTGACCGTCTCTCCTCGAATCCAATAACTGAAATGATTCATTTGTCCACCTAAAATGAAAGCTGCGGCCTCCTGCGTGCTTCCGTCCGGTTGATACAATCGGCATAAACAGACGACAAGGAGGCTGTTTGGCATGAAAAACGTGCCTTGTTTATGGCACCCATCGCCTTCCAGATCGCAAAATGTATACGTACTCTTCCAAACGGCGTTGGCGCTCGAGGAAAGCGACGATTGGCAGTTGAACGTGTTCGGCAGCAGCCTGTACCGCGTTTATGTAGACGGGGAGGAGATTGCGGAGGGGCCGGCGCGGTTTTCTCCCGAGCACCCGGAATACGACGTTCACACCGTGAGTCTGACGGCGGGACGACGCATTCTCTCGGTCATCGTGCACGATTACGGGGTGCATACGCGCATTCTGATGGGAGGCATCCATCCCTTTCTGCAGTGCCGGGCGACCGGGAAAAAAGGGCCGATTCGGCTGGCGTGGAGGTGCAAGGAGCTGGACGCCTTCGAGCCGATCGACCGGCGGGTCAACGGGCAGCTCGGCTGGATGGAAAGCTGCGACACCAGGCGGCTGCCGGATTTACGCTGCGCTTTCGACGGGGAGGGGTGGTCGGAGGCGCTCGAAATCGAGCATCCGCTCGGGGATGCCGCTTACCGTCCCGGCACGGTCGGCGCTTGCCTTCGTCTGCCGGTGGCGGCAGCCGAGATCGCGGGCGGCACGTATGCCGACCGATTCGGCTACGTGAACGACGATCCGCCGGTGCGATTCATGAGCCGGGACTTGCAGCCGCAATTGCCGGACGACGGCGTCTGGGCGCGGTTCGACCTCGGCAAGATCGGCTTGTACCGCCCATGCATCACGATCGATGTGCCGCAGGGGACGATCGTTGAAGCGGGCTACGCCGAATCGCTGACCGACGGGCGGGTATTCCCGGTCATCCCGCTGTCGGCCAGCACGTCCTGCCACGTCGACCGATGGATCGCCGCGGGCGGGCCGCAGCGGCTGCTCACGTTCGCGCCGCGCGGGTTCCGCTTTATCGAGGTCCATGTCGCCGCCGCCCCGCCCGACGTGAATTTGCTTCAAGCGGAAGGCTTGCAGCGCACTCGCTACGGCGAATCTGCCGGGACCTTCCATTGCAGCGACTCGCGGCTGAACGATATCTGGCGTCTGGGCGTAGATACGCTGCGCGCTTGCGCCGAGGACGCGCTGATCGATACGCCGACGAGAGAGCGGGGGCAATGGATCGGCGATGCCGCCGTCATCGGCATGGAGGTGCTTGGCGTCACCTTCGGTGATCTCGAGCTCGTTCACCGGGGGCTGCAGCAGGCATCCTACCGCCGCAGGCACGACGGATTGGCGGCGGGTCTCTGTCCGGGGCAGGAAGCTTATTTAACGACGTACGCACTTTATTGGATAGACGGTTGCTTTCGTTACGCCAGGCTGACCGGGGACGCCAGCCTGCTGGAAGAATGCTACGAGACGGCGGCACGCACGATCGATTACTTTTTCGCGCATATGACGCCGCGAGGCACGCTTCCTTCCGCAGACACCTGGGACTTCATCGACTGGGGACACGCCGTCGCGTCCGGCGAGATCAACGTCAGCCTGAATCTGACGCTGCTGAACACGCTGGGGCATATGGCGGCATGGGAGCAAGCGCGAGGATTGCACGACAAGGGGGAGAAGCGCAGGGAACAGCATGAAAAGATAGGCCGGATCGTGGCGGAGCACTATAGGTCGGCAGATGGGCTGCTGGCCAAATCGGTGCGGGCCGAGGCGCTTTCGTCGCCGGAAACGAGGGAGCCCGGATATCACGCTACCGTTCTCGGCTTGCTGTATGGCTTGTTCGACGAAGAGGCGAAGCCGCGCGCGGTCGCATTCATCAAGGCGCATATGCTGAGCTGCTTCCCGAACAATCCCGA
This sequence comes from Cohnella sp. GbtcB17, assembly GCF_019091135.1. Taxonomy (GTDB): domain Bacteria; phylum Bacillota; class Bacilli; order Paenibacillales; family Paenibacillaceae; genus Cohnella. Next base: position 15,705 of record NZ_JAGXJW010000006.1, read on the forward strand.
CGCGCCGCGGCTTGTGCACCCTTCGGCCAATCACGAGCGGCTCATCACCCCGAGCTTCTCCCACTTTTCCCTGCAGGCGTTGTGGGAGGCGGGGGAGGCAGACTTCGTACTGGAGCAGTACCGGACGTGCTGGGGGTGGATGCTGGACCAGGGCGTCACGACGCTGCTCGAGGTGTTCGATACCCGCTGGAGCCATTGCCATGCGTGGTCCGCTTCGCCGACCTGGCAGTTGTCGCGGTACGCGCTTGGTCTCATCCCGGAAGCGGGCGAAGACCCTTACCGTTACCGGCTGCGCTTTCAGCCGGGCACGCTGGCGTATGCCTCCGGCAGCGTGCCGCTGCTGGCGGAGAAGGGCATGGTCCATGTCGAATGGAAACGGACCGCGCCGGGAGCATGGGAATACGAGCTGCGCACGGATCGTCCGATTCGCGTGTCGCTCGAAGGGGCGCACGCAATCTCGCTTATGGCGCTGGACGGCAAAGAGACCGCGCCGAATACGCTGCTCGAGGTGCAGCAGCGCTTGGTGCTGAAGTATACCGACGTTAATGGACGATCATCTTGACTCGGTTGCGAAGGCAAAGTTACCAAGCTTGAACCCGCCTGCCTCATAATGGATTGAAGCCGTAATATCGCCAATGTATTGAGGCTCCGCAAGGCCGTCGATCGATAGACCGATCGAGGCCTTCAACTTGATACAGAGACATGCATAAATGGTTATGGACTAAACAGTCCATAATGGTGTATACTGCTGCTTAAGAGGTGATGCAGGATGGCCCGTCCGCGCAATTTCGATGAGGAAGACGTGCTAAGGAAGGCTATGGCGCTATTTTGGTCAAAAGGCTATGAATCCACCTCGCTGGCCGAATTGCTTCAAACGACGGGGCTTAGCAAGAGCAGCCTGTACGAAACGTTCGGAAGCAAGCGCGAGCTGTTTCTCCGGGCATTCCAGCTGTATAAAAAGGATCGTATGGACGGTTTGACCGAAGGCTTAAGTCACCCTGATGCTTACCTGGCGCTCACGAACGCATTTAAGACGGTGCTGGACGGCAAGGGAAGTCAGATGGGCTGCATGACCGCGAATGAAGCCATTGAGTTGGCTCCCCATGACCCCAAGCTGCAAGAGATGGTGGAGAGCGACTTTTACAATATCGAGGAGGTTTTCCGGCAGACCATCGAGCGAGGCAAAGAGAACGGTTCGCTCCGCGCCGGACTTGATGCTCGCAAAATCGCTCGCTTCCTTACGGTATCTCTGCAAGGCATTAACGTTATGATTCGAGCGCAAGCCAAGCGAGAGGTCTTGGAGGATTTCATATCCGTTGTGCTGGAAAAGCTGAACGAACGCGAATGAGGGTTCGTTTTCTTTTTCGCCATTATGGACCTTGTGGTCCGTAATTACGATGCTTATTATGGACCGATCGGTCCTTAATAATACAACCTTTAAAAGGAGAATGAACATGAACAAATCTTACGAAACGCTATTCGCATCCTTCCGTTTCCCTTCGGGCGTAACCGTCGACAATCGAGTGACGATGGCGCCGATGACCCTTATGGCATCCGCCGTTAACGGAGAAGTGACGGACGACGAACTGGCATATTACGAGCGCCGTTCCCGCGGAATCGGCACGCTGTTCACCTCCAGCGCGCTCGTGTCGCAATCCGGCAAGCTAGGGGAAAACCTATTCGCTATCGACAACGACGACTTGCTGCCGGGATTGACGAAATTGGCGTCCGTCATCCGGAAAAATGGAACCAAGGCGTTCATTCAACTTTTTCATGGTGGCCGGTTGAGCAATCCTGCCTTGCTCCCGGGCGGTCAAGCGCTTGGCGCCAGCGCAGTCGCGGCAGAGCGCGAGGGGGCGGCCGTACCCAAGGCCATGACGGAGGCGGAAATCGAATCTGTCATCGATGATTTCGCCCAGGCCGCCCGCAGAGCGATTGAAGCGGGCTTTGACGGGGTCGAGATTCATGGCGCCAACGGCTTTTTGCTTCAGCAATTTTTCTCGCCGCATTCCAACCGCAGGGAAGACAAGTGGGGCGGTACGTTGGAGAAGCGCATGAACTTCCCGCTCGAAGTGATTAGACGGGTGAAGGATACGGTTGTTAAGCACGCTTCATCGCCGTTCGCCGTCGGATATCGCTTGTCTCCCGAAGAGAATGAGAACCCGGGAATTACGATGGCCGATACGCTTCAATTTGTGGATGTGCTGGCGGAACAAGGCTTGGATTTTATACATGTATCCGTGGATCGCTTCTGGGCCGGTCCGAGGAGAGAGGAGAACAACGCGAAGTCGAGGGTCGTCATGATCCAGGAACGAGTGGGAGCGCGCGTGCCCGTTATCGGCGTCGGCGGCTTATGGACGCCGGAAGATGTCGTTCAAGCGCTCGGAACCGGCATTCCGTTAGTGGGGCTCGGCCATGCCATGCTGCTGAATCCGGATTGGATCGAAAAGGTTCGGTCCGGTCGCGAAGCGGATATCACGACGCTGCTCTCGCGCTCCTCGCAAAAGGAGCTGCAGATTCCGGATAAGATGTGGGGGATGATCACCAACGTCCCGGGGTGGTTTAACGTCGTGGATTAACGACATCTTACGGACGGGGAATTTCATTTTCTGGGCCAGCCGGCATAGCGCGCCTGGAGGTTAGTGGAGGTGCCCGCGCCGTACACCAGCATCCCGAGGAGCAGTAGCGGCAGACTGTCCCTGATCGCCGCGGAGACGACGCCAAGCGCGCGCCGATCGCGCCCGCCCACCGTCAATCGGCCTCGCTTACCGCGCAAAAGTGCACGATCGCCGTCCCCACCATTCCAACGCCTCGTCTACCGCGCAAAAGTGCACGATTTACTCCCGAAACACACCAGTTCTCTTCTGGAAAGCGAATCTACCGCGCACTTTTGCACGGTAGATCGCCTGAATTCGCCTTTTTGGCCATCGCCGTCAGGAAAGTTTCCCGATTTAATTCGTTGCAGTATTTCCTCCTCTCCATGTCCCTGACATGTGGACCGAATCCTTTGATCTCGATGACGAGTCTCACCGCCGGGTGGATCCAGACGAAGTCGCAGAAATACGACAGCCCGCGCCAATCCGTCACCTCATACTCAGGATGCAGCCCGTCGAAGCTGCCGCGAAGCTTCCACCATTCATTTTGACAAAACAGCCGCTCGGCCTCGCGGTGTCCGCGCTCCAGCCGTCCTCTGCGTTCACCGCTCCTCCGGGCCAAATGGGATTGGATAAATTCAGCATGCACCTGATCAAAGTTCATCTTCCTCGACCCCCTAAAAAATAAAAAACGCCCCGTCTGCATTCTCAAGGAATGCAGAGGGACGTGCTTCGTCTCGTAAGAAGAGTATACGTCAACCGGCAGATATCGTCCATACGCGAACGTAAAGCGTGATCGTAAAGCGTGATCGTAAAGCCCCAGTTATGTGAGGGCACCCCTGTCAGTGGTTCTGTCAGTGAATCGTCACTCGGCAGCAAAGGCAAAATTGCCGAGCTTGAACTTGCCCGCATCATAGCTGACCGAAGCCGTAATATTACCGACATATTGAGGCTCCGCAAAGCCGTCGATCCTTAGCCCGACCGCTGCCTGAAAGGTCAGCCCCTCATCCTCTGTCCGGAAATACACGATAGCGCCGTACCCCAACTCTTCCCCGATTGCATCGGCGCCGTGTTCGCGAACGAAAGCTTCCAGATCGACTTCGTACGTCCGGTCCCCGATCGCGATCTCGCCGAACCATTTCCCGTCCTTGTCGACCTTCTCGAACGAGAACGCGTCCCCGAGCTGCGCCAAGTAGTCTTCCTCCTGAAACACATGGTCGGCAAAAGGCCGCTCGCCCGATGCGCCCGTCGCTGTTCCCATCAGCTCTACGACATGCAGCTCGTCTATCAACAGTCCCGTCCCTGAGCCAAGCTCAAGCACGACCGCCAGCTCGTCGTCGCCGTCATGATCGTAGTCGCCAAGGCTAAGCGCCGGCATAACGCCCCGGACCGTCGAGTACGTCCAATTCATCGTCTGCCGCGCCTCTCCGACGGCGAGAACCGCGGTCTTTTCCGTCTCGGCATAAAGGTAAACGTCTTTTTCCGGTATGGAGGCGACTGGCTGCTCTCCCTCGCTTTTGCCTTTCGGCGAAGCGGAGACTTCCGGCGCGTTGCTCGCGTCCATGCCGCCGTTTGCCGAGGCGGAGGGTGAGGCTGCGCTATGCCGATCGTCCGTCGTTTCTCGCCCTGGCGCCTCCGCCGTCGAGCATGCGGCCAGTAGCATTAAGATCGCAACCGCACTGCCTAACCCTTTCCAACCCGCTTTGTAATCGAATCCAACCATCTTTTTCCCTCCTTGGTGCCTCACATATAGACGAACCGGAGCGGGGATGCGTTCAAACGCTTGCTATTCGCCGTCGATAATATCGCGATACTGATTCAAGATTTTACTCCAATCCGGGCTATCGGTGTCATGCGCGTTACATAGCTGCTGAAGCTTATCGCTAATGCCCGGGTTCACTACGTGATCGCGTTGTAAATGAATGTCCAAAGCAACCAGCAGGATTTTGGCCAGATCCAAGTCCCCCACCTGTTCCGAATCATAGTCCTCCGCAGGGAAGAATTTTTCCAGCATATTAAACGACGAACGAATGTCCTCTTTTGAATAGGTTAAATCGTATAGCGTCTCGAATTTATCGGCATACGCCGCGTTCTCAAGAGTTCTATAGAAAGCGGGATCGGCGTGCGGCATTCCGATGTAAAACGTATTTCCGCCCAAATCCGTCATCGTAAATCTTCGGTCCTCCGCCAGATGCTTTATTTTCGATATTCGCGGGATGCCGGAACGAGGGACTTTTCCGGTGCATCGTTTTAAGCCGGCAGTGAATGCCTCATGCACCCCCTCCAGATCGTCAACCTCGATATAGCAGATCTGAGGGTTTTCGTGCGGGGTTATTCGTTTGGTTCCATAGAAGTGCAATTCGAGCGAATCGTAACGGACAACGGCATACGGATTTGGCCGCGTATAAATCCGTACGGTTGTAAAGCCCAGACTCTCATAAAAGGAAACCTGATCCTTTATGGACGGACACGGTAAAATGGGCCTGATTTTAAACATGCTGGACACCTCTCTCTCAAAAATGAACCTTGCACATCCAGCGTATCAAATTCGTGCAAATGATAAGGTTTTCCGGAACTTATGGCGTGTTAAAATGACTGAAGCGCCTAAAGCCGTCATGTGCTTTAATTTGTAGGTTTAAACGAGGGGTTGTAATGAAAGGAAACGAGATCGCCAAAAAATTAAATATAAGTACGAGCTTATTGAGACATTACGAAGCTTGGGGACTCGTTCCCGATGTCGGGAGAGCGGCCAACGGCTATCGCATATATACAAAGGAGCATGAAGCGTATTTCCGATGTATCCGCGCGATGAATGCCGGTTTTGGAATGGGGTTGATTCGGGAAGTGATGCCGCGCATCATTCGCGGAGAGATACTGGATGCCTTATGGCTCATCAACAAGGCTCAGGTCCGTCTGCATAGCGAAAAAGAAACCGTGCAACGAACGGTCGATATGCTCGATTTGAAAGAGCTGAACGATCTGCCAAAGTACCGCAATATAAAGGCATTTACGATCGGCGAGGTCGCCGAAGAAGCGAACGTATCGACTTCCGCGATCCGGCATTGGGAGAAAGAGGGGCTGCTCGCGCCCGAGCGTCAACAAGAGAGCGGGTTCCGAATCTATAGCGCTTCGGATATTCGTAAAGTGCTGATCATCCGCACTGTTCAAAGAGTGGCGTATTCCTTGGATACCGTTCGCGAAGTGTTGTCGGAGCTGGATAAGCATAATGTGGCCCAGGCCAAGGAAATTGCGCTTAAGGCTCTTCAATATATCGACCGTGCGCTGGTAGAGCAAGTGAGAGGCGTCGCCAGTGTGCAGAATCTGCTGGACGTTGTTTCCTCATCATCCTATTCCAAATAGAATAGATAAGAGACGAGCTCGCTACAGGAGGGGATGCAGTGAAGCTGGAAAGACTTTTGTCCATCATCATCCTGCTGATGAATCGCCGGATGGTGCAAGCCAAGGAGCTCGCGGAGCGGTTCGAGGTGTCTATTCGGACGATATACCGGGATGTTGAAGCGATCCATGCGGCCGGCATCCCCGTCGTCACCTACCAGGGGACGAACGGCGGCATCGGGTTGACGGAAGGCTATCGTCTGGATCGCAACGTAATGACCAATGACGAGCTTGCCGCCATCGTCACCGCGCTTAGAAGCATCTCGACCTCGTACGGCAGCGAGCGGCATCTCAGGCTCATGGAGAAGATCAACAGCGTTGTTTCGCCCGACTACGCCGAGCAATTCAACCATAAAACAAGCAGCGTCCGGATCGATTACGCGCCTTGGGACGGCAACGAGCGGCTGCAGCCCAAATTGCAGCTGGTAAAGGAAGCGATAGATGACAGCCTAGTCTTGGGGCTGACCTATTCCAACGCAGAAGGCGAGCTGTCGCGCAGGCAGATCGAGCCGCATACGCTTATTCTCAAGGGAAGACATTGGTATGTTCAAGCCTACTGTCTCGAGAAGGAGCAGTTCAGGCTGTTCAAGTTGATGCGAATAAAGGACCTTGAGATCGCTCCGGGGCGGACCTTCATCCGCCGGACGCTTCCGGCGCAACCGTCAGGCACAGCCGGAAGCTCTAGTAACGAGCTGCCTCAAGTGCAGGAGATTGTCCTGTGCTTCGACGACGATGCCCGTCATCTGGCGGAGGAGTGGTTCGGCATCGAGGAACTCTCGCGGGCGGCGGACGGCAGATGGCAGGTGAAGAAGGCATACCCGGAAGACGAATGGCTGTACCGGTTCATTCTCGGCTTGGGTCATCGCGTAGAGGTGATGGCGCCTGCCCATCTGCGCGAGATCATCGCCGGCCGCGCAGCGCATATTGCACAAAAATATAAAAGCCGCACGCCAACCTGACAGAAAGCTGTCAGGTTGGTTTCTTTATAATGGGCGCATGCACATAAAGGAGAGTGATTGACGATGAATCAACAACCTGTTCGGATCGAAGAACGACCATCCTTCCTCTTGGCCGGGATCAGCACCGTCACGACAAACGAGGCGGAACTAAGCGGTGCAGGCAAAATAGGGAAGCTGTATGAACGGTTTTACGCGAATCGGATCGAAGCGCAACTGGGCGGGCATATTTTATCTCCGGGCCTCTACGGTTGCTACTTCAATTATGAGCAGGGCCACCTCGGAACGTATGAAGTCATGGTCGGCGTGCACGTGGGGGAGTCAATGCCTATTATACATATGGAGTCGGTTAAAACCTTTGTCGTACCTGCTGCCAAATACGCCGTGTTCGTCACGGAAAGAGGGACGGTCATCGAGGCGGTGCAGCGGACATGGGGAGAGATCTGGCAATGGTCGCAGCAGGCAGGCAACGAGCGGACATTTACGGGCGATTTTGAGTATTATGACCCTCAGGTCGATCCGAACGACGGACAGGCGGAGATTTATATCGCGATACGTTAAACGGCCGAAGCCAAAGGGAATGGCAAATCACTTTCGGCAGATCGCCCGTCGGGCAGAGCACGGCGCATCTAGCGTCGGCGCTCTGCCTCTTTATATGCCCGATAACCTATCCACGCCCGGTATCCTATGTTACACTTTTTCCCATCGTATACTTTCCGGTGGCTGTGCCATTCCGTATCCGAGGGAGGAGTCGCGGTGCTGCGCAATCGCAAAAGTGTTTTTTTGACGCTATGGCTCTCGTACATCGTCATTTTGATCATTCCGGTCTCTTTCTCCGCCGTCTTGTACACGCGGATGGAGACCCGGATGATCGAGAATGCGAGCCGTTCGAATCTGGCGATGCTGGAGCAGGTCCGGCAGGTGGCCGACAATCGGCTGATGGATATCGATCAGTTGATCGTGCAGGTCGCGACGCATCCCAAACTGCAGACGATGTGGACGATCGAAGAGAGCGGCAAGTATGTTCAGTACCAAGAGGCGGTGCAGGCGCTCAAAAACATTCGCAGCGGCACCGGCATCGTCGACGATTTCTTCATCCATTTGCGCGAGCAGGACGTCATTTTAACGCCATCTATGAAAACGGATACAAACCTGTACTTCAACAATCTGTACGCGTTCCCCGGGATGAGCATGAGCAGGATCCGTTCGGAGCTGCTGGGGGACTATCACTTCAAGACATTCTGGCCGGTCCAGCAGCTGAAGGTGGATGCGTCGACGGAGAACGTCATTCTCTGTGCGGTATCCCTGCCGCTGGGGGACGAGCAGCATATCTGGGGCACCTTGGTGATGATGATCGAGGATCGGCAGTTCTTCGATCTGCTGAAGCAGATCGAATGGGCGAACAGCGGCTCCATGTTTATATTGGACGAGAACGACAGGGTCATTCTGTCTACGTCTGGCAGCGGGCAGCTGCCGGAAGGATTCAAGGACGAATGGCTCCGGGAGGGCAACGGTTATAAGAAGGACGACGCGGACCTGATCTCGTTTACGACGGGAAAAAGCGGCTGGAAGTACATATCGATCGTGCCCGAAAAGGTCGTGCTGGCCCGGGTGAACGATATTAAAGTATGGGCCTTGGTGCTGCTGGGGCTTGCCGTAGGGGCGGGGACGTTGGCCGCTTATTGGATGGCGTATCGGAGCTACAGCCCGATCAAGGATATGATGTACGCCCTGATGAAGGGGAAAAACGCGGAGCGGCCCGCTCAGTTGAACGAATATGAATTCATCAAGACGTCGATCGCCCAGACGTTGGCGGATAGCGAGGAAGCCAAGGAGCAGCTGAACGCGTACATTCCCGTCGTACGCGCCCACTTTCTCTCCCGGCTGCTGAAGGGGCAGGCGGAGGCGGCTGCTTTGACGAAGGAGTCGCTGGCCTTTATGGGCATCCGTTTTCCTCATGAGGAGGTAAGGGTGATGCTCGTCGAACTGGACGAGAACGGCGAATTCACGCGCGAAGGCGGCGAATGGGACTGGGCGCTCGTGCGGTTTCTTTTTAACGTGAGCAGCGACTTTATCGGGGAGAGCGGCTACGCGGCCGAGATGGAGCTGAACCGGCTGGCGCTGCTGCTGAGCGTGCCGGAAAGCGGGGAGAACCTGGGCGAGCTGGTCGATAGTCTGAAAAGGGTCGTCGAAGAGCGATTCCATATGAACATCGCGATCGGGATCAGCTCGGTCCGTTCCGGCCTGCGGGAGGCGAGCCGTTGCTATACGGAAGCGGTAAACGCGCTGGACTACCGGATCATCCACGGGGCGGATTCGGTCATTTATTACGAGCAGATCGACAGGAGCGGACGGAGCTACTACGACTATCCGATGGAGATCGAATCCCAGCTCATCAACTATATGAAAAGCGGCGCCTGCGACGACGCCCTGCGGCTGCTCGACGAATTGTACGAGACGAACATGGGGAGCGGGGCGATCACGCCGGAGATGGGCAAGGCGCTCTTCTTCGATCTGCTCAGCACGATGCTGAAGGTCATTCACGCGCTGAAGCTCGGCGAAGAGCAGTTGCCGGCTGCCGTCAGCAATCCGGCCCGATTCGTCGCGGCAGGCAAATCCGCCGAGGATATGCTCAGCCGGCTCAAGTCGCTCTGCCGGGCCGTCTGCGACAGCGTGCTGGAGGCGAGGACGGATCAAAAGGACCGTCTCAATGAAAGCCTCAAGCAATACATCGTCGACAACAGCGGAAACAACGGGCTCAGCCTGACCTCGATCGCCGATCACTTCGGCATGACGCCGCAGTATATCTCCGGTTTTTTCAAAAAGCAGAACGGCGTGAACTTGACCGACTATATGACGGAGATCCGCATTCGGCAGGCGAAGCGTCTGCTCGCCGAGTCCGACCTGTCCGTCCTTCAGGTGGCCCGGCAAGTCGGGTACGCGACCGATATCGGCTTCATCCGGGTATTCAAAAAGCTGGAAGGCATCACCCCCGGAAAGTACCGGGAAACCGCGCAGCGAGCGGATTTTCCGAAGAACGGTTAGTTCACATGAAGATCGGTTGGTCACCCATATGAAGAGCGGTTGGGACTTCAGTCAACGGACTGTAGGCAGACCGCTCTTGTTCTAATTAGAGTGAAATGGCGGGGCTCGCAAGCCGCAAACGAAACATACGGGAGGGTTCATGGAATGAAGAATGTTCTGAAAGTGCTTACAGCTTCAGTAGCGGCAGCTTCATTGATGACAGCGTTATTGACCGGGTGCAACGGAAAAGAAGCTTCCCCCGACGCTTCGACGGCGGCAGCGGCCGCGGGGACAACGGCAGCGTCCAAGGGAGCGGAGCCGGCCAAGGAAGTCGGATTTCCGAAATCGCTTACTTATTGGGTGTCGCTCAACCCGAACGTAGCCGCCACCATGAAAAACTATAATGAGATCGCCGCATACAAGGAAATGGAAAAGATCACGGGCACGAAGGTGGATTTCCAGCATCCGCCGGTCGGCCAGGAGCTCGATCAGTTCAACCTGATGCTCGCCTCGGGCAAGCTGCCGGACGTGATCGAATTCGGATGGGCCGGCGCCGCCAAAGGACCGGACAGCCTGATTAAGGACAAACAGATCCTCCGGCTCAACGAGCTGATCGAGCAGAACGCGCCGAATCTGTCCAAAGTGCTGGCGGAAAATCCGGAGTTTCGCAAGCTGGTCACGACGGACGAAGGCAACATCTACGTCATGCCGTTCCTGCTCGGAGATCCCATCCTCGCCGTCGTCAACGGTCCGGTGCTGCGCAAGGACTGGCTGGATAAGCTGGGCCTTGCGGTTCCGAAGACGCTGGCGGAGTGGGAGACGGTCCTCACGGCTTTCCGCGACAAAGACCCGAACGGCAACGGCGAGAAGGACGAGATCCCTTATTTGTTCTCGATCGCGGATATGGACTTCAACCACTTGTTCGTAGGGGCATGGGGCATCGGCTCCGACTTCTACAACGACAACGGCACGATCAAGTACGGCCCGGTCGAGCCGCAGTTCAAACAATTCCTGGCTACGATGGCCAAATGGTACAAGGAAGGCCTGATCGATCAGGATTATGCGACGACCGACGGCAAGCTGAAGGACGCCAAGGTCACGAACAACCAGCTCGGCGCGCTGTCCGCGTATCCCGGCAGCGGCATCTCCCGCTATACCTCTCTTACCCAGGCGAATACGCCAGGCTTCAAGCTCGTCGGCGCGCCTTATCCGGGGCTGCAAGCGGGCGACAAGGTGATGGGGCAATACACGATGCCGTTCACGGGCATCGGCGCGGCGATCACGACCTCGGCGAAGAATCCGGCGGAGATCGTCAAGTGGCTCGATTACAAATACGGCGAGGAAGGCCATATGCTGTTCAACTTCGGCATCGAGGGCGAGAGCTATAAGATGGACAACGGCTATCCGAAATACACGGATCTGATCATGAACAATCCGGATAAGCTGCCGGTCACGCAAGCGATGGCCAAATACTTCCTTGCTAGCTTCAACGGTCCAATGGTGCAGGATAAGCGCTACATCGAGCAGTACTTCACGATGCCGGAGCAGCGCGAGGCGCAGCAGGTCTGGTCGCAGGCGGATCACAGCAAGGAGATGCCGCTGGTCACTCTCACGGCGGACGAGAGCTCCAAGACGTCCTCGATCATGAACGACGTCAAAACGTACCGGGACGAGATGATCAACAAGTTTATCATGGGCACCGAGCCGATCGATAACTTCGACAAGTTCGTCGACACGATCAAGGGAATGGGCATCGACGAGGCGATCAAGGTTCGTCAGGCGGCGCTCGACCGTTTCAATAAACGGCAATAAATAGCGGCCAAGCGGAAAATGGGGAGGGGGAAGGTCTGTCCTCTCCCTGCCGTCGGCGGCTAGGAGTGCCGGGCGGGATCGCCACAGGAGACGAAAGGAGGGCATGCGAATGTCCCTGATGCTTAAGCGGGAATCCGGTACGGCGAAGCCGGCGGCCAAGAAGGAGGGCTGGAAATACGGCACCCTACGCGATCTCCGGATCAACAAATATATTTACATCATGCTTGTGCCGGTCGTCGCTTATTACGTTCTGTTCTATTATGTGCCCATGTATGGCTTGCAGATCGCATTCAAGGATTATTCCCCCGGCCTGGGCATGTGGGGGAGCGATTGGGTCGGCTTTCGGTATTTTAACGACTTCTTCAACAGCTACTACTTCTGGCGGCTGCTTCGCAATACGCTGCTGCTCAGCTTTTACGAGCTGCTGTTCGGCTTTCCCGCCTCGATCATCCTCGCTCTTCTGCTGAATGAGCTTCGCAGCTCCCGGCTGAAGCGATTCGTGCAAACGGTAACGTACATGCCTCACTTCATCTCGCTGGTCGTCGTCGCCGGGATGCTGGTGGACTTCCTGGCCAGAGACGGCCTCATCAACAACGTGCTGTCGTGGTTCGGCGCGGAGCCGGTTGCCTTCCTGCGCGAGAGCGGCTGGTTCCGGACGATCTTCATCTCGTCGAACGTCTGGCAGAGCGTAGGCTGGGGCTCCATCATCTATCTGTCCGCGATGTCCGGCATCGATCCTTCTCTGTACGAAGCCTCGCGCGTCGACGGCGCCAGCCGCTGGAGGCAGACGCTGAGCGTCACGCTGCCGGGGATCATGCCGACGGTCGTCATCCTGCTCATCCTCCAGATCGGTCACTTCATGAGCGTAGGCACGGATAAGATCCTGCTCCTGTACAACAGCTCGACCTACGAGACGGCCGACGTCATCGGCACCTTCGTGTACCGGAAGGGTATTCTTGAATCCAACTTCAGCTACAGCTCCGCTGTCGGCTTGTTTAACGCGCTCATCAACTTTACGCTGCTCGTGCTGGCCAACGCTATCAGCCGCCGGACCAGCGAAAACAAGCTTTGGTAAGGAGGTGGGGCTCTCATGAAACGCAGCTTTGGAGAACGCCTTTTCGACGGCTCGAACGTCGTGCTCATGCTCCTGCTTTCCGCGGTTACCCTCTATCCGTTCCTCTACGTCCTGATCGCCTCGATCAGTGATCCCGCATGGGTGGTGAAGATGCGCGGCCTCATCTGGTATCCGCACGGCTTTTCGCTGGAGTCGTATAAGCTCGTGTTCGACAATCCCGCGATCTTGACCGGTTACGGGAACACACTGCTCTACGTCGTCGCCGGCACCGCGTTGAACATTTTCATGACGTCGCTGGGGGCGTACGCGCTCTCGAGACAGAGCGTGAAGTGGAAAAATCCGGTCATGTTCATGATCGTGTTCACGATGTTTTTTAACGGCGGCCTGATCCCGACGTACCTGCTCATCAACAACCTCGGCATGCTCGACAGCCGCTGGGCGCTCATCATCCCGAGCGCGATGAGCGCCTACAACCTGATCATCATGCGGACGGCCTTTCAGAGCGTGCCGGTCAGCCTGGAGGAATCGGCGAAGCTGGACGGCGCGAATGATTTTACCGTCTTGTTCCGCATCATATTGCCGTTGTCCATGCCGGTCGTGGCGGTCATGATCCTGTTCTACGGCGTCAGCCATTGGAACAGCTGGTTCAATGCGCTGATCTACTTGCGTACCCGGGAGCTGTATCCGCTGCAGCTCATTCTGCGGGAGATCCTCATCACGAACAGCACGGATTCGATGATGACAGGCGTCGGCGGCGCAGACAAGATGCCGATCGGAGAGACGATCAAATACGCCGCGATCATCGTGGCGACAGTGCCGATCCTGCTGCTGTACCCGTTTCTGCAAAAATACTTCGTCAAAGGCGTGATGATCGGAGCGGTGAAGGGGTAGCCGGGAAAGGGCGGGCATACTTTGAAACATCGGTTAATTCCGTGTGCGCCCATCCCGATCATTCCCTTGGGCAAGCAGAAGGCTGTAGTCGCAATTCCTACAGCTTTCTCGTCCCTTTACTCTTCTATTAGCAGGAATCAGACCTTTTTCTGGGCAAGCAGCGCCAAAAAAATATGCTCCATGATCGCAGGAAGTTCCTGATGGTGGAAGTTGGGGAATCGGGTTCGATTGGTCAACGTGGATTGTGCTGGAGGATGAATGTGATGCGGCTCAGTGGCCGTCTGGTAACGAGAGTCGCCGTCATGGGACTCGCTGTGGAATTTCAAGATGTCTTGTCCATCTTGGTTGACCCAGTTGTAGTAAGAAACCTCAATAAGTCCGCCACTCAATTCCTCCGTGACTAAAAGCCGTGAGCCATCCTTGAAGATGAATGTATGGCGTGTGACTCGGATGCTTGTTAGTAGCCCGGTCCCGTCCCCATCGCGTGAATCTAGAAGGACAGCGTCAAAGTCCCTCTCGAGTTGACTAATGTTGGAGGGGAAGCGCATTACCGGTCCTCCCGCTTTTCTATGAATCTTAGCAGGTTAATCCATTGCTCCGCATCTCGCGCTTCGCCGGGCGTAAGGTCCGATTTCTTTGCCAATGTCTCTTCCCACGTGCCACCGTATTTCTCCTCAAAATAAACGACGGTATTCAAACGATCGGCCAGTTCTTCGGCAGCCGTCATGGGTTTGTTTCTTCCCAAGCGTGCTTGCTCCAACTCATAGCGCTGTGCAACTTCTGCGACCGTAGAGTTTGCGCCTGTTGGGGCTGTGTACACAGCGTTCTCCGGAATGCGCGCCTGCTTGAACCGCTCCCCCTTTTCCACGCCTTGGAACCGCCCTTGGTTGATCCAGTTGTTAATCGTGGCTACGCTGACTCCAAAAAAACGGGCTGCTTCTCCTGTCGTGAACGTCCGAAATGAAACGGGAGCGGAGTCGACGCCGAGCGTGACCATGTAGAGAAGGGCGCGTTGGAGCGCTTGCGGCGTATTGCCCGTCGTCAGTAACTGCTCGATGGACTGAAGGACGTCCGTCGTGTCTTTTGTGGACGACCGCTCGATATAATTAGCCAGCGCTTTGACGAGAAGCGCCGCTTTTTCAGAATTCTCTAATTTTAGATATGGCTTCATGTTTTCCGACAATGCGATGGCTTGAGCAATGGCCATTTCCTTCTCAATCACGTCAAACATATACACTCACCTCACCTCCAGTCTAGCAGTTACTTCTTAAAACTTCAATTAAATTAAATTAACCTTTAACGAACAATAATTAAACTTATAACGGTTATTCCTCATTATAGACTACTGACAAAAGAGTTATTCCATGAGCTTTCCGAGGTGAGTCGCCTGGCGATGTTTTTACGCTGCCTATAATTTCTCACCCCGACAGTGCAGAACGTTTAAAAGAAATGGATTGACAAATCGAATCAATAATATTAAATTAATATTATCAAATTGATAATAATAAGCGATCGATCGGGTATACACCGATGAAAGTGGGAAATCTTTTATGAATCTTAAACTAGAACAATTGCGACGCTCATACAACGCTGGCGAGAAGCTGCAGTTTTTGTTTTTCTGGGGACATACGCCGCCGGCGGACGGAAGCGTAAATCAGAGCTGTTTGAGCCAATGGTGGATGTCCAGATTCGAAATCGAGGATGTCGTCTACTCGTGCACGGAACAGTATATGATGGCGGAAAAGGCGCGGCTTTTCGATGATGGTGACTCGCTTTGCAAAATTATGAATGCCTCGCAGCCAAAAGAAATGAAGGCCCTGGGTCGGGCGGTCAAAAATTTTAAAAATGCGCTTTGGGAGCAGAACTGCTATGAGATTGTGAAGAGAGGCAACTTCGCAAAGTTCTCGCAGGACCGCAAGCTAGGGGCATACCTAAAGTCGACGCAAAATCGAATACTGGTAGAAGCAAGTCCGTATGATCGGATATGGGGAATCGGGTTGGAACAGAGCCATCCGGATGCAAAAAATCCTTTAAAATGGCGTGGTTTGAATTTGCTGGGGTTTGCATTGACTGAGGTTAGGGACGGCTTGTTAGAGGGGGAGAATTCGACGTGGACCGAAAATTAATAGCACAAGATACGCTCAAATATATGCAGCAAGGATATTATACGATTAACGGAAATCAAGTGAATATCGCTGAAAAACAGAAATACGCGGAAGATCGTAGCGTACTGACCACGCCGGAGCAAGCCGAAGCGGAAGTAAAGCATATTCGCGTTCATTCGGAAGGTCCGTTGGCTGATTGTTCGGTAGAGAATGTGGCGACCGTCAAAGCGATTCTGAACTTGGCTCGGTCGGGAAAAGAGCATGTAGGCGTTCTTAACTTTGCCAGCGCCAAAAATCCGGGAGGCGGATTTTTAAACGGAGCCATGGCACAAGAGGAAAGTCTGGCTGCGTCAAGCGGTTTATACGGTACGCAACTTCGGCACGAACGATTCTATAAGGCCAATCGCGCATGCGGTTCAATGATGTATACTCACCATGCGATCTACTCTCCGAACGTCGTTTTTTTTAGAGATGAGAAGTTTAACCTTCTGGCCGAGCCCGTCACGGCTTCGGTGCTGACACTGCCCGCCGTTAATTACGGCCAGGTCGTATTAAAGGGAGAAGATACCGAGCAGGCGTTGCGCGTCATGAAGGAACGAATGCGAATTGCGTTGGCGCTGTTCGCTAAAAATGGAGACAAGAATCTTATTCTGGGGGCATTTGGCTGCGGCGTTTTTAAGAACGATCCAGTAAAAGTCGCAGGCTGGTGGAGAGCGCTTTTGGTTGAAGAACGCTATGGTTCGCTTTTTGAACATATTACTTTTGCGGTGCTGGACGGTTCGAAGAATCGTGCGTGCATCAAGGCTTTTGAAGACGCATTTGGCAAGGAAAACCATCATAAATAGATCAACAAGCTGTGTCGTACGACCTTGTTCAATGGCTCACCAACGAGGAAAACAATAACAAACCTTGAAAGAAGGCCAGCCGTCCTGGGGGACGCTGGCCTTTTGACGTTTGCGAGGTCTGCCAACTTATGAGGAAAGCCGCCCACCTAAGGAGAGACCCCTCTTTGCCCTTTATTTGCTCTGAAGCGCTATGAATTCTCGCACCAACGCCCCGAACTCCTCCTGCCGCTCGCTGGCGGCGTGCTTCTCCGCCATTGTGAGCACGTTTTGCAGCCGGCTCTCCCCGACGCCTTCGCTGTCCTTCATGATCTTGGCGAATTCGGCGACGGCGGCGATGAATAGGGTAGCATCGGACAACTCGCCCGAAGGGCCGATCGAGGCGGCAGACTCCCGCGACCGATTGTTGTCGTCCACGTCCTTGTACCGGACCGTAACCTTTCCCCACGGCTTGGACGAGGACGCGCCGTCCTTCAATTGAAGCTCGTAGAGCGCGGTGACGGAATGCCCGGCCCCGATCTCCCCGCCGTCTACTTTGTTGTTGCGGAAATCCTCATCGGCGACCGCGCGATTCTCATAGCCCAGCAGCCGGTAGCCCTTCACTTGCGCGGGATCGAAGTCCACCTGAATCTTGGCATCCTTGGCGATCGTCTGCAGCGTCTCCGTTAACTGCTCCTGGAAGATCTTCTTCGCTTCGTCGATGTCGTCGATATAGGCGTAAGCGCCGTTGCCTTTGTCGGCGAGCTGCTCCATCAGCACGTCATTATAATTGTCCATGCCGAAGCCGAAGGTGCTAAGGTACAGATTCCGCCCGGCGTAGTCTTCGATCGTGCGGAGTATGCCATCGGGACCGGTCTCGCCGATGTTGGCCACGCCGTCGGAGCACAGGACGACGCGGTTGATCGCGTTCTCGTCGTCATTGAACCTGCTTGCTATTTTATAGCCCAACAAAAGTCCTGCCTCCGCATTCGTCGAACCCTCAATTTGAAGCTCCTCGATGGCGGACAGAATCGTATGCTCATCCTCGACAGCAGTCGGCTCCAGCACCGTGCGCGCCGTTGAGCCGTACACGACGATGCCGACCCGGTCGTCAGGCTTCAGCTGATTGACCAGAAGCGCCAGGCTTCGCTTGACCAATCCGATCCGATTGTCCTGGTTCATAGAGCCGGACACGTCGATTACGAACGTCAGATTCGCTCTTTTCCGTTCCGCCGATTCGATCTCCTTGCCTTTGATGCCGATTCGCACGAGCTGCGTGCCGGCTTCCCCGAATGGTGAAGAGCCGGCGTCCACATGGATGGCGAACTTGCCGTCCTTGGGCGGCGCGTCGTTCAGGTCGAAGTAATTAACGAACTCCTCCAGGCGGATCGCTTCCTGCGGCGGCACGTTCCCGTCCTCGATATAGCTTCTCGCCAAGGTGTACGAGCCGGTATCGACATCCATCGCGAACGTCGACAGCCGATCGTCCGCGGTAGACACGTAGGGGTTGGTGCCGTAATCTTCAAAAAACATATCGTCGGGTGCCGAGGATCTCGGGACTGTTGTGCCGGACTCTACCGCCTTCGAATCTTTCCCGCTTGATGCGGCTTCGGATACCGACTGGGGCGCGCTGTCGTTCGACGAATCGTTATCGCTGCTCGAGCTGCAGCCTGCGACAATCGCACCAAGCAAAAGCACGAACCCCAAACTCACCCTTCTTCTCATCCTCGACACCCCCGATTAATTGTGCAGCGCTTTCGTTTTATTCCATGCGGTTCCATCGCTTTTTGTTACAGGAATATTACATACCTATTTCTATCGTGTAACGAAGCGATTGGTAGTTAGACGATCCAAGGCAAGTTAATGTTGCAAGCGTTGTAAAAATTATCCGCATAAAAAGTCAAAGTCCCGGCCATCGACTGGCCGGGACATAAATAGCTGATGCCGTCTTCAAGCCCCCACCCGCTGCCCGCCAACCGCCGGCGTACGGATCTCCACACACGTGCCGCTCCCCAGCTTGCTTGTGATGTTCACGCCGTATTGCGGGCCGAAGTAGAGCTTGATGCGCTGCGCCACGTTGCGGATGCCGTAGCCGAGATACACGCCGTCGTTCGGCGTGAGGATCTGGGCGATCGTCTCTTCGGTCATGCCGCAGCCGTCGTCGCGTATGCGGAACACGACGTAGTCGTCCTCCAACGCCGCTTCGATCGTGACGCGGATGAAGCCTTCGCCGCTCCAGGCGTGCTCGATGACGTTCTCGACGAAGGGCTGCAGGATCAGCTTGACCGTGTGGAAGCGGCGTACGGACGGATCGATGGCGAACTCGGCCGACAGCCGGTCCCTGAACTTGATGCGCTGGATGTCGATGTACGCCTTCACCTGCCCCAGCTCGTTTTCGACCGAGATGAACGTCTCGCCGTTGTTGAGCGAATTGCGGTAGAACTTGGAGAGCGCCATGACCATAAGCTGCAGCTTGTCGACCTCGCCGAACTGGGCGAGCCGGCTGATGGAGGACAGCGTGTTGTACAGGAAATGGGGGTTGATCTGCGCCTGCAGCAGCTTCAGCTCCAGCTCCTGCTCTTCGATCTTGGTCAGGTAGGTCTCCTTGATCATCCGGTTCATATGCTCGCCGAGCTGGTTGAGCGCGGAGGCGATAAAGGCGAACTCGTCCTCGCCCCGGTACCGGATCCGCCTGTCGTACTCTCCCTCCTGAAACAGGCGCAGCTGGGACACGATCTTGCCGACGCGCTTCGAGAACACACGGGAGATGAACAGGCTGGCGACGACGCAGACGACGATACTGACGAGGCTTAAGAGGATGGTTAGGTTCGTGAGGCTCTTCGCTTTATTTTCCAGCGCATGCGTCGGCACGACAGCGATCAGCTTCATATCGATGCCCTGCAGCGATTGGGAGATGACGATCTTGTTCGCCGAAGACTCGTCCCGCCAATCGCGCTGGATGATCCCGTCGTCCGAGGAATACATGACTTGCTCCCGGTCGTCGACCGCATACACGATCGTCCCGGTCCCGAGCTTGCGGTAGTCGAGACTCTGGAAGATGCCGGAGATCTTCGTCGCGATGCGGACGAAGCCGATCTGCTCCGGCGCGAACGGATCGCTGGAATCGACGAGCCGCCGTAGGAAGGAGATGTTGCCGTGCGCGCGGTCGTCTTCGATCTGCTGCCAGGACATGGTGACGCCGTACTGCTCCTTGGGGAAATCGCGGTACCACGCCTCGTTTTCGATGCGGCTCAGATTGAACATCTCGAAGGACTTCTTCTGCGATACCAGCGGATCGATCTTCGAATCGGACTTGCCGTACAGCTCGGGAAACGCCGGATTGTTGATATAGACGGTCAGCTTGATGTCCTGTCCGGTGGCGCTGATCGTGCTCTGGAATTTGGGAATGACGTATTTGACGGTACTCTCGTAGCTCTCCCAACCCATGTTGAAGTTCTGAATATCGGAGGCGAGCGTGTAGTCGTTGTACAACAGGTCGGAGATCCGTCGAATGTCCTCCAGCTTCATGGAGACGTTGTCTCCGATCTGCCGGAGCGTGTCGTTCATGTTGTCCCGGGCCTGCTCCTTTGCGGCGCTTACGTAGGTGAAGTAGGAGACCAGGCCGATGACGATGATCGGAATGAGACAGATCAGCATATACGAGACCAGCAGCTTGTAGCCGAACGGAATGTAGCGTTTGGGTTTATCGGTCATATGCGTCGCCTTCTTCCGCTTAGCTGAGCCTTCTGTATTCGAGGGGAGACAATCCGAAGCCGTCCTTGAACTGCTTGCTGAAGTAGTTCAGGTTCCGGTAGCCGACCTGATCCGCGATTTCGTAGATTTTGAGATTCGTATGCTTGAGCAATTCCTTAGCCTTCTCCAGACGCGCTTGAACGACATAATCGGAAAAGGAGATACCCGTCTCTTCTTTGAAGATGAGGCCGAGATAGTTGGGCGTATAGGAAAAAGCGTTGGCCGCGTTGCGCAAGGTGATCACCTCGTGCATGTGCGCGTGTATGTAGGCGACGATATCTTGGGCGAGCTTGCGGTTTTTCTTAAAAGTCAGCGAGGGGGAGGGCGGGAGCGTCTCCGGCCGGGCGTCCTGCCGCTTGACCATTTCCCGGTAGGCCTGCTCGGTCTCCTTCATCCCGCGCGCATAGTCCAGCTGTGCCTTCGCCTTGGCCAGTGCATCGTATACCTCATCATCGTTGACCGGCTTCAGGATGTAGGAGCATGCATTCAGGCTGAGCGCCTGCTTGGCATAGGAGAAGTCTTCGTAGCCGCTGATGAAGACGATCCGCAGGCCGTCGTTCTTCTCCTGGGCCAGCTTCGCCAGCTCCAGCCCGGACATGAGCGGCATGCGAATGTCGGTCACGAGCACGTCGAGCTCCGCCTCGGCGGCGTACTTCGCGGCGGCCACCGCGCTGTTCATCGCGCCGACGACCTGCATGTCCAGCCGCTGCCAGGGGATGAAGCGCTGCAGCGCCTCCAGATCCAGATCCTCGTCGTCCACCAACAGCACCTTGTACATTCGCGCTTCCCCCGTCCATGATGATGCAGAAAAGAGTACACTGTTTTTTCAGTATACTCTCTCCGGCTTGCGATTGGGCTTTTATTGACCGCTGATTTTCTTCAGGTTCTCCTGCCATCTGGCGGTCTCGTAGTCGAGCAGCTTCTGATAGCCGGCTTTGTTCGCCGAGGCTTCGCCGTCCGCGATGATCTTCTCGACCTCTGCGTTGCTGCCCGCGTAGAGCGCTTTGGCGATGACACTCGTCTCGATGTCCGCGACCTTCTGCAGCGCCTTGCCTTCTTCGGTCGACGAATCCGGTGCGAGGTTGGAAAATTGCGTCGTATTGTACGATGTCTTCCACGCGATCGTCAGCTGGGCTTCGGCGGCCCAGTCCCGTTGATCCTCGGGCAGCTTCATGTTGTTGGCCGCTTTGGAGCCGTCGATGAAGCTCGTATTGCCCGCCCATTGGAAGCTGTCCGTGATCGCCATGAACTTCGTCCGCTCTTCCACGTCGGTCTTGAACTTCTCCGTCCAGTTCGGCGCGCCGTTCTCGTCGACGCCGTCCCAGTACAGGCCTTCGGGTCCCCAGAAAATGACGCGCTCGCCCTCTTCCCCGGTGAGCCAGTCCAGGTAGGCGAAGATGCCCTCGGGATTTTCGGCTTCGGTCGTGATGACGTTGACGTTCCAGCCGATGCTGTCATAGTTGTTCGGGTATACCTTTTTCGGATCGACGCCTTCCTTGTGCAGCGGCCAGATCATCTTGTAGCCGGCTTCGGGATCGCTTTTCTTCAGCTCGGTCGTCGCCTGGCTGCCGAGGTCCGACGTGTCGTAGGAGGCATAGACCGCGACCTTGCCCGTGTTCAGCTTTTCGACGACCTGATCCTTCGTCTGGGTCAGCGCGTCCTGCGTGATGAGCTTGTCGCGGAACAACGAGCTGGCGAACGTGAGCGTCTCCTTGAACGTAGGGTCGGAGAACAGCGAAGTCAGCTTGTCCCCGTTCGGCACGAATCCGTAGGACGTGAAGGCGCCCGTGCGGTCCTCGCCGAAGCCGGAGAAGAGGATGCTGATGCCCTGTGTGCCGAAGCCGATATCGAAGGGCACGACGTCAGGGAACTTCTCCTTCACCTGCTTGAGGTAGACGCGCAGATCCTCGAACGTCTCAAGCTTGGGCGAGCCAAGCGCCGCGTAGATTTTTTTGTTGATCATATAGCCGCCGTTGCCCATCGGCGTGGACGTGTACCAGTTCGGGAACTGATAGAGCTTGCCGTCCTCGGAACGGAGCATGTTGAGCGTCTCTTCGCCGGCGTACTTCTTCAGGTTCGGATACTTGTCGAGATACGGGTCGAGGGCGACGAGCTTACCGGCTTTGCGCAGCTTCTCCACGAGCGGTCCGCGGTCCATGAACAGGACGTCCGGCAGATCGTCGGAGGCGACCATCGTATTGAACTTCTGGACGGAAGCGCCTTGCGCCGCGACGGGCGTCACGGTCACCCTTTTATTTTCCTGAATCCACTTGGTGGCGGGATCGCCGCCCCACGGCTGCATGGTGTACCAGTCATAGTTGCCGTAAAAAGAGAAGTTCACCGGCGTCTCGCCGAACACGAATCCGCTGGAGGCGGGAGGGGAAGCGGTATTTTCTTGTTTATTGTCGTTCGAGCAGCCTGAGACGGCGACGGCGCCGAGCGTCAGGGCCAGCACGCCGGCCATCATTCTATTTTTCTTCAACAGCGATCCCCTCGATTCTCTAGGTTATTATTCTTTTAACGAACCGACCATAACGCCTTTCACGAAGTACTTCTGCACGAAAGGGTAGACGAGAATGATCGGGATCGTGGCGACCATCATGGTGGCCATCGTGAGCGACTTGGTCGTGACCGAACGCGCCGAAGCGATATGGCTTTGCGCGGCCGCGCTGGTCTGCATCATCTGCTCGGACATAATGTTGGAGCTCAGAATCTGCTGCAGCAGCGTCTGGATCGGAAGCAGCTTCGTATCGGAGATGTACAGCGTCGCCGTGAACCAATCGTTCCAATGCCCGACGGCCGAGAAGAGCGCCAGCGTGGCGACGACCGGTCCCGAGAGCGGGAGCACGATCCGGAAGAGCGTCTGCCAGTAGCCGCATCCGTCGATTTTAGCGGATTCTTCAAGGTTGTGCGGCAGCTGTTGGAAAAAAGTGCGGAAGACGATCATGTTCCAAATGCTGATGAGACCGGGGATGACCATGACCCAGAACGAGTTCATGAGGCCGAGCGACCGGATCAGCATATAAGAGGGGATCAGTCCGCCGTCGAAGTACAACGGGATGATGCAGAAAATCATGTAATACTTGCGCCCGACCAGCTCCTTCTTTGACATCCCGTAAGCGAAGACGGCGGTCGCCGCGATCGACAGCACGGTGCCGATCACCGTGCGCAGGACGGAGATCAGAAAGGCGTGAACCAGGCGTTTGTCCTGGAAGACGATCTCGTAGTTGTCCAGCGTGAACGCTCTCGGCCAGAAGGTGATGCCCCCGAGCGAGGTGTCGGCGCCGGTGTTGAACGAGATGACGGCCGAATTCCAGAACGGATAAAAGGTTACGAACGCGAGCAGCGCCAGAAGCGCGTAGATGATGCCGGACGTGAGGCGGTCACCGTAGGATATTTTCATAGAGAGCTCTCCGCATCTGTATTTCTACCATAGACTGTTGCCGGATCTCCGGGCAAGGGCGTTCGCGAACGTCAGCAGGACGACGCTGATGACTGCCTTGAACAGGCCGACCGCGGCGGCATAGGAGAACAGCGAGTTCTTGATGCCGATCCGGTATACGTAGGTGTCCAGCACGTCGGAGACGTCGCGGACGATGTCGTTCTGCAGCAGCAGGATGTCCTCGAAGCCCGCGCTCAGCAGGTCGCCGATCGCGAGGATGAGGAAGATCGAGACGACCGGGAGAATGCACGGCAGCGTGATCGAGAAGATCTTGCGGAGCCGGCCCGCGCCGTCGATGTCTGCGGCCTCGTACAGATCGGGATTGACGCCCGAGATGGCGGCGAGATAGACGATCGATCCGAAGCCGATCCCTTTCCAAAGGCCGGTCGCGATGAGGATCCCCCAGAAGTAGTTCGGGATCGTCAGCCAGTTGACGGGCTCGTCGATCAGGTGCAGCTTCTCCAGGGCGATGTTCAGGCTGCCGTAGTCGGAGGAGAGCATGGTGAGCACGAAGCCGGACACGATGACCCACGACAGGAAGTGGGGCAGGTAGCTGATCGTCTGCACGATCCGCTTGAAGATCGGGATCCGGACCTCGTTCAGCATGAGCGCCAGCAGGATCGGAGCGGGGAAGCCGATCACCAGCTTCAGGAAGCTGATGGCGAGCGTGTTGCGCATGACCGTCCTGAACTCCTCCGCGCGGAGGAACTCCTTGAAGTTGTCCAGCCCGACCCAGGGGCTCGCGTTCAAACCTTGGAAAATGTCGTAGTCCTTGAACGCGATTACAATTCCGTACATCGGGACGTAGCTAAAGATAAAAATAAAGATCAGAGCCGGGATGACCATTAATTGCAGGTCCCACTGACGGAGCAGCAGTCTCTTCACGGCGGCGGGGCCTCCTTGAGCGGCGCATCCCGCGTCGCCGGGCGGCCGGCGCGCAGGACGCGTGCGATGATGGGTGTTACCAGTTCTTGCGGCTGTCTATTTTCTTAAGGTCGTTGTCCGTCCACTTGCCGTAGAGGAAAAAGGCGAGGTTCTGGACCTCCGGCTGCTCGGACCGGATGCCGGCATAGATCTGGCGGTACTCCGCGTTGGACCACCAGACGTCGAGACCCGGGATGATCTCTTTGTCGCCGATCTTGGCTCTCGTCTGGGAGAGAATGCCCGCGGCGTCGTACACCCAGGACGGCATGAATCCCCAGTCCGCGAAGTAGGCCATCGGGGAGACGAAGTCCACATGATTCTTGAATTTGGCCGCGTCCTGGCCGACTTCGGTGAATTCCGGCGGCAGAATGTACACGCCCGTAAACAGGTCGGGCACGATGCCGTCGATGTCGGCCGCCACGTCTCTGACGTAGTTGCCGATCTGCGTCGTTCGCCAGTCGTTCCACTGCCGTCTCTTGGCATTGTCGGTCGTGAAGTCGATCGTGGCGGGATCATAGCCGTAGAGGGAGCTGTATTTTTGCCGCGTATACGTGCCCATGTCCATGTTGTAGTCGTCGAAGCGAAGCCAGTCCAGGACCACGCCGTCCACGTCGTAGTTGGACACGATCTCCCGGATGATCGAGCGCTCGTACGCCTGAACGCCGGGATGGATCGGGTTCACGAAGTACTCGTTGCCGTTTGCGCCCGTGAATGGCGCGATCTGGCCGTTTTTAAGCGCCATCATTTTCCACGAGGCGTCATGGTCGAACGCGGCTTTGTCGTGGAATTGGGGGATCCAGGCACGGACTTGAATGCCTCTGGCGTGCGCTTCGGCGATGACGTCGGCCAACGCGTCGAACTGTTCGTAGCCCGGCGCGATCGGGGCGATCGCGCTGTCGTAGAATACATAGCCGGAAGGAACCGTATCGTCCTCGTCTTCCTTCACGTTCAGGTTGATGACCGAGACATGCCGGGTTGCCGCGCTATTCATGAACTTCACGACATCCGTGTGGTTGTGAAAATTCTCGACGGTCCGCACGATCACTTCGGTCACGAACGCACCGCTCGCGGCCTGGGCCGACTGCTCCTCCGAAATGGCGGTACCGCTGGCCAACAGGACGGCGGCCAAGGCCAAGCCGTGCTTGGCGGACTTTTTGAACATGGCTGGACTCCCTCTCCCCAATGATCTTCGACCGGTCGTTGCATTTAATTGTAGGGGGAAGGCGGGGATAAAAACACAATACGGATCAACGATAATTGCAAGAAATCAATGGAGAGTATATGCTTAGGTTACCTATTTAGTTGGTAACCGAATTACTTGGTGACCAATATGTTATGAAGGCCTAATCAAGGAGTGAGGACCTTGTCGAACGAGCAAAAGGAAATCGCAAAGCGATTGATGGCATCGTACTTCGAATCGCAAGCCAGCGGCAACATCATGCAGAATCGCGCCGTGCACAATCAAAAGCCGGGCGAGATTATGGTTCTCTATTTCATCAACAGGAATGTCAAGGACGACGGTCCGGGGTTGATGGTGTCGGAGATAAGCGGAAAACTGAATGTGACTTCGCCGACGGTAACGCAGCATATCAACAGTCTGGAGGCGCAAGAGCTTGTCGAGCGCCAGGCCGATCCAACCGATCGGCGGGTCGTCAGAATCCGGCTTACGGAGAAAGGCAATTCGTATATTCAACGCATCAATGAGGCGCGCCTTCAGATGTTCGTTGATCTCGTGGACCATCTGGGAGAAGAAGAAAGCGTACGCTTTGCCGAGATGATGAAGAAAGCCTCGGACTATATGCGTAAACAACAGGAGTTTTACTTTCGGAGTTTGTCTGCGGATGCACCTCAGGAATGAATCGGGGGAAAACGTTCGATTAAATTTCGGGAAGGAAGGTTATGAAGTATACGGTAATTACGGGAGCCAGCTCGGGAATCGGGTATGAGACGGCACTCGCTTTTGCAGCGCGCGGGAAAAACCTCATCTTAGCTGCTCGCAGAACGGAGGAGC
The DNA here is from genome assembly GCF_019091135.1 of Cohnella sp. GbtcB17. Lineage (GTDB taxonomy): Bacteria > Bacillota > Bacilli > Paenibacillales > Paenibacillaceae > Cohnella. The sequence continues at coordinate 42,509 of NZ_JAGXJW010000006.1, forward strand.
TGGAAAAGTTAAAATCGGCAGTGGCCGGTATGAATCCGGAGCTGGATGTCGTCATTCGAACCGTTGACTTATCCGTTGCGACAGACGTTTATTCCTTTTACGATAGTCTTAGTGATTATCGAATCGAGACCTGGATCAATAATGCCGGATCGGGAAGCTTTGCATCCGTCGGGGAGCAAAATCTAGACAAAGTGACGACGATGCTCCACTTGAATATAGAAGCCTTAACCATACTGACTTCTCTCTATGCGCGCGATTATGCGGGTGTCGAAGGGACGCAGCTCATCAACGTTACTTCGGGCGGGGGCTACCAGCTCGTCGGCAATTCGGTTGCCTACTGCGCGACGAAGTTCTATGTTAGCGCTTTTACAGTAGGCATCGCACAAGAGTTGAAGGGAAAAGGAGCCGCCATACAAGTAAAAGTCCTGGCTCCTTCCGCAACGGTGACTTAGTTTATTAAAAACGCGTTGGATTTAGAAGCGTTTCACTATGAAGGCGTCGTTCCCAAATACCATACGGCTAAAGAAATGGCTGCGATTATGCTCGATCTTTACGACAGCGATCAAGTTGTCGGTATCGTAAATGGAAGTACGTACGATTTTGAATTGAGAGATCCCATTTATCCATATGCGGGGAGGCAAACAAAATGAAAATCCAACGCATCGACCACATCGGCATCAACGTCAGCGACCTCGACGCGGCCAAAACGTTTTTTCTCGAATTCGGACTCGAGGTGCACGGAGAATGGGAAGCGGAAGGAGCTTGGCTGGACGAGATCGTCGGGCTTGAAAAAGTGAAAACATCCTGTGTCGCATTGCGCTCGTCGGATGGCGAGACGTGGCTGGAGCTGGTCAAGTATATCGCGCCTTCGGACAAAAACGGTGTTCAGCAGACGCATTCGAATACGCTAGGCATCCGACATATTTGCTTTGCCGTCGACGATATCGATGCGCTGGTCGACAAGATGAAAAAGAAAGGCATGGAAACGTTCAGCGACATCCAAAACTACAAAGATATGTATAAGATGTGCTACGTGCGCGGGCCGGAGGGCATTATTTTGGAATTGGCAGAGCGGATCGGGTAAATGCGGATTGCTGTGACGAGTCGGGACTAATTGGTTTGGCGTCCAGCCGCCGCCGCAAGCGATAAAAGCAACGCTACAGGAGCGACGAAGGCGCCGGACCGTGCTGCAAGCGAGAAAAGCGCGGCTACAGCGGAATGCCGTCGCTGCAAGCGCCAAAAGCAACGTTACTGAAGTGACGAAGGCGCCGGACCGTGCTGTAAGCGACAAAAACGCGGTTACGGAGGAAAGCCGGGCCGGCCATGTATGCAAAGAAGGGAACGCCAGGGAGCTATGCGCTCCGGACGTTCCCTTCTTAACGGTCTATGCCAGGATCCGGTCGATCCGATCCAGCTCCGCCTGCGTGAACGACGGCTGGGCGAGCGCGCCGACTGCGTCTTCGATCTGCTCGACCTTGCTCGCGCCGATGAGCGCGGACGTGACGCGGCCGCCGCGCAGCACCCAGGCCAGCGCCATCTGCGACAGCTTCTGCCCGCGTTCGGCAGCCAGCTCGTTCAGCTGCCGAACCTTCGCGATGAGCGCCTCGTCGATGCCTTCGGCGCGCAGGAACACACTTGGTCCCGCCGCACGCGAGTCGGGGGCGATGCCGTTCAGGTAACGGTCGGTGAGGATGCCCTGATTCAGCGGCGAGAATACGATCGAGCCGATGCCCTCTTCGTCGAGCACGTCCTGCAGTCCGTCCTCGATCCACCGCGACATCATGGAATAGTTCGGCTGGTGGATCAGGCAAGGCGTCCCCAGCCGCTTCAGAATGCGCGAAGCCTCGCGTGTCTGCTCGGGCCTATAGTTGGAAAGGCCAACGTACAGCGCTTTGCCCTGGCGGACGACGAGATCGAGTGCCGCCATCGTCTCTTCCAGCGGGGTGTCCGGATCGGGACGGTGATGGTAGTAAATGTCGACGTAATCGAGGCCCATCCGCTTGAGGCTCTGATCCAGGCTGGCGACGAGGCCTTTCTTGGAGCCCCATTCGCCGTAAGGACCGGGCCACATATAATAGCCGGCCTTCGTAGAGATGATCAGCTCGTCCCGGTAAGGACGCAGGTCGTCCTTCAGCATGCGGCCGAACGACTCCTCCGCGGATCCGGCAGGCGGGCCGTAGTTGTTCGCCAGGTCGAAGTGCGTGATGCCGAGGTCGAACGCGCGTCTGACGAGCGCCCTGCCATTTTCGTACGTATTAATGCCGCCGAAGTTATGCCACAGGCCGAGCGAGATGGCCGGCAGCTTCAAGCCGCTCCTGCCGCTGCGATTGTATGTCATCGCGTCGTACCGGTCTTGCCTTGCCAAAAAGGTCACTTTGAGCACTCCTTCTCATGAGATTAGGCTCATTATAGTTCGTCCGAGGAAATGAGCCTATGTCTGCATGGAAGGAAAATATGTCATAATGTCTGATTTTGACGGAACTAGCGATATTGTTTGGGCGGCACGCCTTTCAGCTTTTTGAACATTTTGGAGAACAGCAGCGCATCCCGGTATCCGACCGAGCGCGCCACTTCTCCGACCGTGTACTGTCCTTTTCTGAGCAGTTCGCCGGCCCGTTCCATCCGGTAATGAAGCAAATATTGCTGCGGGGGCAGACCGGTGGCTTCCTTGAAGATGACCGACAAATATTTGCGGTCCAGCCCGAGCGTCGCCGCCAGCTGCTCGACCGTGATCGGCTCGCAGAAGTGGCAGTGGAGGAAGTCCAGGCTGCGGTGTACGTAGGCATCCTGCTTGCGGACGGGCAGGACGAAGCCGCTTCCCGCATCCGCGGACGCCGGCATTTGCTCGACGATCGACGTGAGCACGTCGATCAGCAGCGACGTGAGCCGAAGGTCGCGGTTGACCGGCCGGCCCTCCGCTTCCCGCAGCAGCTCGTACAAATTCGGCATCAGCCGCATATCCATCGGGAATACGGGCGCTTCCGGCGTCAGCCGCGTTCTCGCGAGCACGTCCGCCACCTGATCGCCGCGAAATCCGATCCACGAATATGTCCACGGTTCAACGTGATCCGCCTGGTAAAAGATGACCTTGTCCGGATAGGCGAGGAAGGCTTGTCCAGGCGCCAGCCTGTACGTCTGGCCGCCGGCCTGCACGATGCCGGTTCCCCGGTGCACGAAGTGGATCTTGTAATGATCGCGCACGCCGGGTCCGAAGGCATGGCCGGGGTCGCAATCCTCTTTGCCGAAGTGGGTTACGTAAAAATCCGGATTGTCCCGGAACGGGCGGTCGGGATTGTCATGAAGTGCTCTCATCGGCGTCCGCTTCCCGTTCTTAATACGGATTCGTATTCAACATGCTCGCCGTCTTGATGTACATGCGCTGAGGCAGCTTCAACTGGGCGACGATGTATTCGGCCATGTCCTCCGGGTGCATATACTGCGCTTCCTTGCCTTCCGCGATCAGAGACGAGCTCTTGGCCAGGTCGGTCGCGATCGTGCTTGGCGTCAGCGCGGTCACACGGATATTGTTGCGGCGTACTTCCTGCGCGAGCGACTCGGTCAGACCGATGACGCCGAACTTCGAAGCGCTGTAGGCGCTCGAGCCGGGCGCGCCGTTGAGCCCGTTCGTCGAGGAGATGTTGATGATGTCTCCGGCGTTTTTGGCGATGAGCTGCGGGAGGACGGTGCGCGTCACGTAGAAGGTTCCGAGCAGATTCACTTCGATGATTTTTTTCCAATGCTCGGGGTCCATCTCGACCAACTTCTCGAACGTGCCGATCCCGGCGTTGTTGATCAAGATGTCGGCGTCGCCGATCTCTCCAACGATCTTGCCGACCGCATGCTCGACCTGCGCGAGAGAAGACACGTCCGCCGCCGCATAAGCGACCTTGACGCCGAGCGCTTCGATATCGCGCGCGACGCCCAGCAGATCGTTCTCCGTACGGGCGATCAGGCCGACATGAACGCCTTCCCGAGCGAGCTCGAGCGCCACCGCCTTGCCGATCCCCTTGCCGGCCCCGGTCACGATCGCTACTTTTCCTTTGATGATCTGCGCCAAGATAGACACTCCTTCATTTGCGAATGGGTACATGCTACTGCAATTATATCGGATTCGTCCGGGCATCCCAAATCGATGCGTACAGAGGAGCGATCTCCGGCGGCAAGCATCCGTTCCTGCATAAAATTGGTTCCCGCTTGGAAAACCATACATAAACCGATTCGCTGGTCGGAGGTGGTATGCATCGCTGGGGAACGAATGTCCAAATCGCTGACCGTCAATCTCGATCGGCTGCGTGACGTCTACAAGCAATGCGGCGATCTGGAGGTCAAGGAGTGGCGGTACGGGCCGGACCTGAAGCACCGGGCCGCCTCCGTGCACTTCAACACGTTGGCGGACAACGACATGAATTATATGAAAAGCGTCCTGCAGGATCTGTCGAACCATACGATCGGGCCTGGGCTCGACGTCACGCCGGAGATGATCCGCCTTTTTTTCGGCGCGCAGGGCGTATCCGCGAAAAGCGCGAGCATGGAGCGCGATTGGACGGCTGCCGACCGACTCCTGCTGCAAGGCTACGCGGCACTGTTCGTCGACGGCTGGGATCAGGCGCTCTGCTTCGAGACGAAAAGACTGGAGGCCCGTCCGGTCGGGGAGCCGGAGACCGAGCCGGTCGTCCAGGGTCCGCGCGAGGGCACGGTCGAGGATCTGCAGAAAAACGTCGGCATGATCCGCATGCGGCTGCAGACGCCGGCGCTGAAGTTTCAATTTTTCAGAGCGGGCGGGCACTCCAGCACGAAAATCGGCTACGGGTACCTGGACAGCGTCGTCGATCCCAACCTGCTTGCCGAATTCGAGCGAAGGCTGCAGATCTGCAAAGGAAAGGGCGACATCATCGATACGTCCTTTATCGAGGAACTGATCGAGGATCGCCCGCTGTCGCCGTTTCCCCAGTTCCGGTATACGGAGCGGACAGACGTAGCCGCAGCTTCCATGCTGAACGGCAAGATCGTTCTGCTGGTCGAGGGCTCCGGCTCGATTCTAATCTGTCCGGGTCTGTTCTTCGATCTGATGCAATCGAGCGAAGACTACTATCAGCGCGTGCTCGTCTCGAACTTTATCCGCTGGCTTCGCTTCGTCGCCTTTTTGATCGCCATCTCGCTGCCCAGTCTGTACATCGCGGTCTCGACGTTTCACACCGAGCTGATCCCGACCGTTCTGCTGCTCGCGATCGTCGACTCGCGCGAAGGCATTCCGTTCGGAGCTTTCGTCGAAGCCGTCATCATGGTGTTTTTCTTCGAGCTGCTCAAGGAGGCGGGCATCCGCCTGCCGAGAAACGTCGGTTCGGCGGTAAGCATCGTCGGCGCGTTGGTCATCGGGGAGGCCGCCATCAACGCGGGCATCGCGTCGCCGATCATGGTCGTCGTCGTCGCGCTGACGGGGATCGCCTCGTTCTCGCTGCCCCAGTACAACCTGTCTATCGCCCTGAGGCTGATTCAGTTCCCGCTGATGGCGCTCGCTTCGATGCTCGGCGGCTTCGGCATTTTGCTCGGCTACCTGTTCATCTGGCTCCATCTGGTCACCCTGACCTCGCTGAACATACCCTATCTGACGCCGCTCGCGCCCTGGAAGGCAGACCAGTTCCGCGATTCGCTCGTTCGCACCAGGCTGCCCGCGCTCATCCGGCGGCCGAGGCCGCCTCGTTCCACCTAATCTTCCGCCGCGGAGGTGCCGCATGATACGCCGATACGCGACCTTGGGACGACTCCTCCTCCTCGCATCCATGCTCGGTCTGACGCTGACCGGCTGCGGCGACCGGGCCGAGATTCCGCAGAAAGGCTTCGTGATGGGGCTCGCGCTGGACGAGGCGCCCGGGGAGGCCATCGGGCTGACCGTGCAGATCTTCAAGCCCTCCCAGAACATCGTGGGGCGGGGCAAGCCGGACAAGGCCTACATCAATATCAAAACCGACGACGAGTCGGTGATCGAAGCGATGAGAGACATTACGATTCATCTCGGGCGAAAAGCCCAGTGGAGCCATATGCGGATCATCCTGGTGAGCGAGGCGCTCGCGCGCAAGCAATCGCTTCTGCGGCTGCTCGACTTTTTGTACCGCGATCACGAGCCCAGACTGACCACCCACCTGCTCGTCACCAAAGGAGAAGCGGCCGCTTACATGGAGACGGCGCCTTACATCGAGAACTCGGTCAGTCAGCAATACTTCCTGAGCGAACAATCCTCGCACAAGATGACGGGCAAGTCGGTCTCTGCCAATCTGCTGCAGCTTGCGCTTCAATCCCGCAGTCCATCGGCGGTCGCGATGATCCCCTACCTGTACGAGCGGGATTCGCGCGGCGAATCGGCGCCTACCGTCGCCGGCGCGGCGATTCTCGTCGACGGACGGCTGCGGGAGGTCGTCCCGGCCGGGCTGCTCGAAGGCGTTCAAATGCTCGACGATGGCTACCAGAACGGGATCGTAGAGGTGCCTTGCTCTACCGATCCGAGCGCTCAACGCGCTCAACGGGAGGACTCGGTGGAGGTGCTGTCGACCAAGACAGAGATGCGGGTCCAGCCTGCTGGAGACCATCTCCATCTGATCTTCCGGCTGAAGGCCGTCACTGCGCTCTCGGAGCTCGTTTGCGGGCGGACGCTCGCACAGGAGCAGGAGCAAGCACTTGAGCGGCGGATCGAAAAAGCGATGGTGCAAACGATGAGCGAGAGCATGGATTGGCTTCTGCAAAAGCAGCTGGACGTTGTCGGCGCGGGAGACCGGCTGTTCGAGCGCCATACCGGGCTGTGGCGGCAATGGAAGCCGGATTGGCCGCGGCGGTTCGCCCGCTCTACGTACGAGGTGCACGCGGAAGCCACCATCCTTACCTCGGGCACCAACATCGGCAAGCCGATCGACGACAGAATGGGTGATTCGTAATGCGGTTGCTGCTGTTTGCGGCGCTCGTCGGCTTTCTGGCGCACGATTGGACGGTCGGCGGACTGCGAAGCGCGAGACCGCGGGTCAAGCTCGTCTATGCGCTGCTGCTGGCGGCCGCCGGCTACCACATGCTGATCGTCATGGGGACGATTAACGCGCCGTCCTACTACGACCTCTTCGTGCGAATCTACGGCGGGGGCGCGAAGCGCATCATCGCTCATCTCAAGCCGTAAGGAGGATCCTATGTGAAAAACGCGATAACGCCGAAGCAGATCGCCGTGCTGCTGTTCGTTTTTTTGACGGGCTCCTCTATCATCAATATTCCGGCACCGCTCATCCTGCTCAGCGGCAACGAGGCCTGGATCTGCCTGCTCGCGGCCGCGGGGCTCGGAATGCTCCTTCTGATCCCGCTCGTCGGCCTCGCCCGCCGGTTCCCCGGCATGGACTTCGTCGAGTACGGCTCCAAGCTGCTGACGCGGCCTGTAGCCGTCGCGCTCGGCCTTCTGCTCCTGATGCTGCAGATTCACACGGTGGCGGGCATCGTCACGGATATATCCATGTTTCTCAAGAGCTCGATGATGCGCAATACGTTTTTTGGCTACTTTACGATCCTGACCTCGCTCGCTGTGGCGCTCACGGCCCGAGTCGGCGTCGGCCGGTTCGCCGGCATGTTCGGCTTGCTGATGATCTCCGTCATGCTGTTCGTCGTTTTTAATATATCGTTGGCTTCGCCGGGCGTTCACCCGAACTTTTTGCTCCCGATTCTCGACGAGGGGGTTAAGCCGGTCTTGCACGGCATTTATTTTATTTACGGTTTTCCGTACGGGGAGCTGGCCTTGTTCTGCATGCTGCTGCCGTATGTGCGATTCGGGGACAAGGACCGCATCGGGGCGAAAATGACGCTGGCCGTCGCGCTGAACGCGGCTTCGCTGCTCGCCGTCACGCTGGCTACCGTGCTCGTCTTCGGTCCGATCGCGGGGGAGCGCAAGTATTCGATGTTCGAGGTCGCGCGCACGGTCTATGTGACCGAGATCTTCGAGCGGCTGGAGGCGCTGATGGGTTATTCCATGATCGTCGCGTCCTTCATGAAGGCGACCATCGTGCTCTTCACCGCCCATCTGACCTTGAACAGCGTGCTCAAGCTGCCCCGGGACAATCGCCAGCTGCTGTTTCCGCTCGCCTTTTTTACGGCGCTCATCTCGCTCGCAGCCGGCTTTCGCGGCGAAGCGTACTGGAACTTCATCGTCTCCGGCATACATCCGTTGTGGGTGCTCACTTGCGGCACGGTGCCGCTGCTCGTCGCGTACGCAGTATCGCTTGCGCGCAGGCGGGCGGCCTGATCGCTTCGGTAGAGGAATTTCGCGCTTTTTGTCGAACCCGTATCCTATGATGAAAAAAAGAACCATTCTGGCCGCCGTCGGGCTGTTCCTGATCGTACTGACGGGGATTCGTCTCGCCTGGATCGGCCTGCAGACGAACGACGCGCGAGCGGAGGCCGTTAACGGCCTGCTGGACCTAACCGACTGGGACCCGGCGTCCAAGCCGACATTTTCCTTGTCCGGACGATGGACGTTCTATCCCTCGCAGCTCGTCGTGACCGGCTTCGAGGGCGCGTCCGAGCCGGAGGACGAAGCCGCCCGAACGTTAAAGGTGCCGGGCAGCTGGAAGAAGGCGTTCGGGCTTTCAAACGAAGATATTGTCGGGTATGGAACCTACCGGCTGCGCATCCTGCTGCCGCCCGGCGGCCTGCCGGGGCAGGAACTGACGGTCCGCGTGCCCGGGATCTCCTCGTCGTCGGCGCTATACGTGAACGGGCTCCTGAGAGGCAGCTCGGGACGACCGGCGGATCGCGCCGCTGATTACACCGCAGGCATCGTACCTTATTCCGTCACGTTCGCCGCCGCTGGCGACGTGCTGGATCTCGCGCTTCAGGCGGCCAATTACGACGACCGCGTCAGAGGCGGCTTGATGGAGGCCGTCCGGTTCGGCACCGCCCAAGCGATGAGCCGAACGCAGCGCGTGACCGACGGCGTCCAAGCTGCATTGATTCTGCTGGCGGCGATGCATGCCTTGTACGCGATCGCGCTCTACTTCATCGGGGCGCGGCAGCGAGCGCTTCTGCTCTTTTCCCTGCTGAACCTTTGCGGCGCGCTCTCCATCCTGTGCAACGAAGACCGGCTGCTGTCCGTCTGGTTCGGAGTCGGCTTCGAGGCGACCTACAAAGTTTTCTACTTGTCGTACCTGTGCGCAGCTGCGCTTCTGTTGCAATACCTGCGAAGTCTGCTGCCCGAATTCCGGATTCTTCGGCATGTTCGCTGGCACTTCGCCGCATGCGTCCTCTTCGGGGCCTTCGTGCTGGCCGCTCCGGTTCGGATTTTCACCTCCCCGCTGGCCGACGGCCTCCATACCGTACTGCTTCTCGCTGCATTCGTTACCGCCCCGATCGTCATCTATCTCGCGGTTCGCCAAGGGGCGCCGGACGCCGTCTATCTGCTGCTTGCCGCGGTCGCGATCGCCTGGAATCTCGCTTGGGGGATTTTCGGCTATACGTTCTCGCTGGACAGCGGTTATTATCCGTTCGACCTGCTCGCCTTTTTCGTAATGCTCGCGCTCTATTGGTTCAAGCGGTACTTCCGCAATGCCGCCGAGACTGTCCGATTGGCCGAGCGTCTCCGGGCAGCCGACAAACGCAAGGACGAATTCCTCGTCCACACCTCGCACGAGCTGCGCAACCCGCTGCACGGCATGCTGAACATGGCCCAGGCCGTGCTCGACAGCGGCGAGCGGACCGGAGAGGCCGCCAATCGGGACCGCCTTGCTCTGCTTGTCGCGATGGGCAAGCGGATGTCGATCCTTTTGGGCGACCTTATCGATCTCAACCGGCTGCGGGAGGACCGCCTGTCGGTGAACCCCGCGCCGCTCCGGCTGCAGACGGAAGCCGCGGGCGTGCTGGACATGGTCCGGTTCATGGCGGCAGGCAAGCCTGTCTTGCTTGAGAACCGGGTGCCGGATTCGCTGCCGGCGGCGCTGGCGGACGAGAACCGCCTGGTGCAGATCTTGTTTAATCTGCTGCATAATGCGGTCAAATTCACGAACGAGGGCCGCGTCTGGATCGAAGCGGACGTCGAGGGCGACGAGATCGTCGTGCGGGTCGCAGATACCGGTATCGGGATGGACGCGGACACGGCTGCGCGCATCTTCCAGCCTTACGAGCAAGGCGCGCTCCAGCCGGATACGAACGCGGCGGGGTTCGGATTGGGGCTTGCGATCAGCAAGCGATTGGTGGAGCTTCACGGCGGACGGTTGACGGTCGATTCGGCGCCAGGCGTCGGCTCGGTATTCCGGTTTGCGCTGCCCGTTGCGGAGCTGGCATCTTCAGCCGGTATCTTGTCGAACCGGCTGAGCACGGACCGCGGCAACGCTGGCCCGGCGCACGTGGAAGACGGCTCCTCGGGCACGGATCGCGCCTACTCGGCGCAGCTCGAAGTCGCAGCGGCTCTGCAGGCCCAGGAGGCGGCGGAGGCCAAGACCATCGCGACGGCGACTGACGCTTCTACTGAAGCGCCTCCGCGCGGCGATCGCGCCCGCATCCTTGCCGTCGACGACGATCCGGTCAATCTGCGTGTGCTCGAGCATGCGCTGCCCGCCGCGCTTTACGAGATCAAGACGACGACGAGCGGCGCGGAAGCGCTGGCTCTTTTGAACGCAGGTCCCTGGGATTTGTTGATCGCGGACGTCATGATGCCCGACATCTCGGGCTACGAGGTCGCGCGTTCCGTCCGCCATATTTTTTCGCCGTCCGAGCTGCCGATATTGCTGCTCACGGCGCGCTATCGTCCCGAAGATATCGAGGCGGGCTATCTGGCGGAAGCCAACGACTACGTCGTCAAGCCCGCCGATGCGAAGGAGCTGCGGATGCGGGTCAAGGCGCTCACCGATGTGGCGCGGGCCGCCCGGGAGCAGAAACGTCTCGAGGCGGCTTGGCTGCAGGCGCAAATACAGCCGCATTTCCTGTTCAATACGCTTAACTCCATCGCCGCGCTCGCGGACGTCGATACGGAGCGTATGCGCGACCTGCTGTCCGCGTTCGGGGACTACCTGCGGGCCAGCTTCGACTCCGCGAACTCGGATCGGCTCGTACCGCTCGGCAAGGAGCTGGACCTCGTTCGGGCCTATCTATACATCGAAAAGGAGCGATTCGGCGACCGGATTCGCATCGTCTGGGAGACGGAGGACCATCTACATCTGCTTATTCCCCCATTGTCCGTTCAGCCGCTGGTCGAGAATGCCGTTCGGCACGGCGCGCTGAGACGCTCCGAGGGCGGCACCGTCTGCATTCGAATCCGGGAGATCGGGGGCGCGGTCGAAATCTCGATCGAGGACGATGGAGCGGGGATGACGCCCGATAGGCTACTGGGTGCGCAACAGCACGGGGGATTACCCGACGGGACTTCGGGACGTCCGGCCGGTATCGGCTTGGCCAATACCGATCGTCGTCTGAAGCAGCTCTACGGCAAGGGCCTGCTTGTTCGCAGCCGTCCCGGCGGCGGGACGATCGTCTCGTTCGTCGTGCCTAAGCCCGCGCGCCGGCTTGCAGCGGAGTAGCCGTCGCGGCACTGGTGCCGCGGGTATAAGACGCCGGCGCATTTTTATTCCGCCGCGCACCGCCGTTCTCTCGCGCTTAAGCCGCCAGCGCATCGTTATTCCACCGCACACAGCCGCACACAGCCGACCGCCCCCGCTCTCAGAGCGACCGGTCTTCTCCCACCCGCGCCATCAACCCTGTGCGAGATACTCCCCTTCATAAATCGCCTTCACGCGATCCAGCACAGCTTGGGCTTGCTCTTGAAACTTCAATTCCTTTACGCGGCCCTTCTCCAGATAGACGCCCGTCTCCGCGCGATGCTCCCCGAACGCGCCCTCGTACAAGCGATCGGCGCCGAGGGTAGGCGGGGAGAAGAACAGCTTCATGAGGTATTTTACGACGAGGGGAAGCCCGGATTGTTTCCCCTTTCGAAGCGTATTGTTGCTGCCCGGATCGACGCTGCGAATCCGGATGCCGTCCTTCAGCAGCCGCGGGGCGGCCGCTTGCGTCCAGAGCGAGAGCGCGAGCTTGGAGGCGGCGTAAGGCCCGAGCAGCTTGCGGAAGGTCTTGGGACGTTCCAGCGATTCGATGCTCAACGCCTTCACGTACTTAAACGCCGTGGACGAGGTATTGATCACCGTTTTAAGGCTGCCTTGCTCTAAACTCCCCATGAGCTCCATCGTAATGATATAAGGAACGACGGTCATCAGCTCGTAATGCCGCTCCCGTCCTTGCGCCGAATAGCTCAGCTCGGGAAAGGACCCGCCGGCGTTGTTGAACAACACGTCGATCCGCGGCTCCTTGGCTTTAATCTCTTCCAGAACCCGCCGCAAGCCGGCAAAATCGGCGAGGTCCGCCGTTTGATACACGCGAAGCTGTCCGCGTCGCAAGGCTTCCCGGATATTCGGATCGTCCGCGGGGAAGTTGGAACGGATGACAGCCGCGACCTGCCAGTTTTCCGCCAGCAGTTTCCTCGTTAATTCCAGGCCGATTCCAGCGCCTGCGCCCGTAACCAGCGCAATATTTTCTCGTTTATCATTGTTCATTCGTCGTACGCCTCCTTCGGATGCCGGGGCGCCGTTCGCCCCATTAGCGCACATTTTAAAAGTTGGAGTCGACTCCAAGTCAAGCGTGTCGCCATCAAGCTCCGACCTTCGTTCGACTCGCTTGACTTGGAGCCAGCTCCAAGATGTACAATGCAAGCAGAAGCAACTTCCGGGAGGGGTTTGGATGAAAACAGAGCTTGCCTATACGATCAAGCAGACTGCGGATCAGACCGGCGTCTCCGAGGACACGATTCGATACTATGAGAAGATCGCGCTGCTGCCCAGGGCGGAGCGAAGGGACAACGGTCATCGCGTCTACAGAGAAGAGGACCTTCGCACGATCCGGCTGCTCTCTTGCCTGAAAAAAACGGGGATGCCGCTGGAGGAGATGCGGCCGTTCCTGGCGGTGTCGGTCGACGCCGATCCCGCGGATTATCCCGAGCTGGTCGCCCATTTAAAAAGCCATCGGGAAAATATCGTCAACCAGATCGCATCGCTGCAGCAGGTCGTCGACTTCATCGACATAAAGCTGGCACAGGGGCGATACCGTGGGGAATGCGATGGCGAAGAGCGGGAGGGGACGAAAAAGAAGCCCGTCTCCCCGATGGAGATGAGCCACTTTTCCGCGGCAAGCAAGCAGGGCAAGTCTTGACCTAAGCATGAGCGAGCTTAACGTTGCCTCGCGATCGTTCGTTCGCGCACGACTTCCCGTTCGTTATGATCGATCAGGAACGCCATGATCTTATTGGCCGGTAATTGCTGCGAATTCGCTCGTTTATGCCCAGCAGCTTATCGTTGAGCGCGATCGCCCATGCCGGCGAGCCGCTTGCGTCAAACTCTTCGACGCTGCGGACAATCCGCGCAAACCGATACAGGTCCGCGAACTTCTGGAACAAAGCGAACTGACGCACCTCATCTTCGTCCAACGTCTTGATCGAACGGTAGCCGGTCAGAAAATGCGCGATTTTCCGCTTCGCGACGGTATCGTCTTCCTCCATGAGATCGGAGATCGCGGATGCGACGTCCATCGCGTACCAATGGTACATCGCGTCGTCGAAGTCGATGGCATAGAATCGCGAGCCTTCCGCCTCGTAGAAGACGTTGTCCGTTTCGAAATCGTAATGAATCAAACCGACCTTGCCGACACCGGCAGGAAGCGCGGAGAACCGCTCTCTTAATCGTGCGAGCTCCTGCCGCGCACCGACCTCCCGGGGGTGCCGATCCAATATGGACGATATGAACGTCAGCGCATCCTGCCAGCTTCCTCGCCTGGTCTCGCCGGGCATGTAAGATTCGGATAATCGGTGCAAACAACCGAGCGCCGCTCCCCAAGCTTCCGCCTGTCGGTCCGTCATTTGATCCAGCGATACATCGCTTCCCCTGGTCTGCTCGAAGACGACGCCATAGTAGCGGCCATCCTCTTCGCTCTGGACCGCCTCGATCCAGTTGCCGTCTGCGGAGCGGATCGGAGATACGGTTGGATAGCCATGCTCGATCAGATACAGCATGAAGTCGAGCTCCGACTGAATGCGGTCGATCGCATTGTCTTCTTCGTGGATAAAACGAAGGAACTGCCGAACGCCGTCTCTCTCAAACGTATAGACGAAGTTGCTGCTGGCCCGCCAAAACTTCAGCGTTTGCGGATCGTGCTCCCAATGCCGGATGAACTGCCTGGCCACGGTATCGTTCTCCATGCCGCGCACCATGTTTTTTAAATGCATCATTTAGCCGGTCGGCCTCCCATGGCCCGATGAGAGGTCCGGTCGTTTTAACGGCAGCGACCTCTCACGGGCTTATTCGTATGGCGGTTCGTATTCAAACACCATCACTCCTTTTGCGAGGAATTTACCTACACATCCATTTTCGGTTAAATTTGAATAAGGAACAAGAGGGAGCTTCATCCGAAAGGCGGATCAATCGTGAAAGAAGAAGATTACAAAGCGTTCTACGATCGCGTCGGGCAGTCGAACGGCTGGGACTTCAGCAAGCTCAAGGTGATGACGGAGGGGGCGCAGGCGGACCTCTACGAAGAAGTCAGGCAGGCGTGCAAGCCCTCCGATCTGTTGCTGGACATCGGCACCGGAGGCGGCGAGGCCGTGCTGGCCATTCGCGATTCGGCGCTGCTGCTGGTGGGGATCGACCGTTCGCCCGGCATGATCCGGACGGCGCAAGCGAACTTGGCGAAGTCCGGAGCTTCCAACGTACGTTTTGTCGAAATGGACGCCGAGCGGCTCGATTTTCCCGAGCGCTTCTTCAACATCGTGACCTGCCGGCATGCGGGGTTCAGCGCGAAGCAAGTGGCCAAGGTGCTTGGCCAAGGCGGCCTGTTCCTCACCCAGCAGGTCGCCGAGGGCGACAAGCTCAATCTGAAGCAGACCTTCGGCCGAGGCCAGAGCTACGGGGAACCGGATGGAGCGTTATTGCAGCGATACAAGCTGGAATTGGCGGAAGCTGGATTTTCGGACATTCAGGCCGCGGAATTCGATACGGTGGAGTACTACCGGACGCCGGAGGATCTGATCTTCCTTTTGAAGCATACGCCCATCATTCCCGACTTTGGCCTGGAGCCGGGGGACTTTGAGATGCTTCGCGCATTTACGGAAAAGAACCGAACCGAAAAAGGCATCCGCACAAACGCGAAGCGATTTATCATCCAGGCATGGAGGTAACGAAGTGCCTGAAAGCCGATGTGTCAGGTAATTTAACACAGTAATAATTTGTATGCGCATTCATCGTTGACAAGCTTTTTTGCCATGTTATAATAGCTCTATCTTAGTTTGTTTGTACTCCGTCGAAACTAAAAATGGAGGGATAAACTTGTCGAATCGGACGGGGAGTCTGGATCTGATTAAGAGAATCAACCGCTCGCTCGTGCTCGAGATCATCCGCGAGGAGCAGCCCATCAGCCGGGCGCTGATCGCCAAGAAGCTCGGGCTCAGCCGGTCCACGGTCACGTCGGTCGTGAACGACTTGCTGCAAAAGAAGTTCGTGGTCGAGCTCGGACTGGGCGACTCGTCCAAGGGAGGCGGCAGGCGAGGCATCGAGCTCGGCTTCAATCCAAAGTCGGGATACGGCATCGGGGTCGACATCGGCCGGACCCGCACCCTCCTCGTCTTCTCCGATCTGAGCGGAGAGGTCGCCTATCGGCAGGAGGCCAAGACGAACGATAGCATCGACTCCACGATCGACTTCATCAAGGAAGGGATCGAAAAGTCGGGCATCGACGAATCGCTCATTCTGGGCATGGGCATCGGTCTTCCCGGGATCGTGAACAGCCGGACGGGCGTGGTGCTCGACGTCCCGATGCAGGATTGGGTTGGCGTCAACTTGCTGGAGCGAACGCGCAAGCCATTCAAGTTTCCGGTATACGTGAACAACGACGTCAACTGCGCCGCAATGGGCGAACGATGGTTGAGCCGCGATGGCTGGTCGGACGATTTGTTTTTTATCGCGATCGGCACCGGCGTGGGCAGCGCGATTATCGCGAACGGCGAGCTCGTCGAGGGGCATCATTTCTCCGCGGGAGAGATCAATTGCTTCGTCGACCGCGAGGATCTTCGGCTCGGACGCAGCGTCCAGTCGGAGGGAAGCGGGCCGTTCGAGCGGCAGATATCCGGCACGGCCCTGGCCGGCACCGGGCTAACGCCGGAGGAGCTATTCGCCAAGTATCGAAGCGGCGATGCGGAAGCGAAGTCCGTGATCGAGGCGTTCGTGACTTACCTGTCCGTGACGATCGCCAACGTGGCCAGCCTGCTCAACCCTGAACACGTCGTCATCGGCGGAGGCGTATCGGGCTCCATGGATACGGTGATCGATACGATACGACAGCAAGTCGCCGAGTTGACGCCGATCCGAACGAATATTCGGCTTGCCATCCAAGGCAAAGACGCCGGCGCGCTAGGCGCAGCCTCCTATGTTTTCCAGCAGCTTCAGAACGCAGAGGAATTATGACCGGATGGGCTCCGAAGGGGGCCGATTCCCTGTTAATTTGTTTGTACTGAGAACAAACTAAACCATTGGAGGTTCTGAATATGAAAAAAATCGCGATTGGTGCTATGGCGACTTGTCTGGTCGGCGGTCTGCTGACCGCATGCGGGGGCAACGACACGACGGACAACGCGGCAAGCGGCGCATCGGGCAGCGCTCCCGCGTCCGGCAGCGAGGTCGAGACGATCCGCGTCCTGTCGAGCGATGACTTTGCGGGTTTTCGGGAGTCCGCTATCGCGGAATTCAACGCGAAGTATCCGAATATCAAGGTCGAGCTGGAGCATGTCGCTTACGACCAACTGCACGACAAGGAATTGGCTTCGTTTAATGCCAGCGGCAACGCCGCCTACGATGTAGTCGACGTCGACGAGATCTGGACGTCCGAATACGCGAACGCAGGGTTCATCCTCCCGGTGACCGACCGCTATACGGACGAGATGAAGAAGGGCATTCTGCCGGCAAGCCTGCAAATCGCGAGTCTGGACAACGAAATCTACGGTGTCCCGATGTTCAACGATGTCGTCTTCTTCTACTACAACCAAGAGATGCTGCAGAAAGCCGGCTACGATCATCCGCCGGCGACATGGGACGAGTTCACGGAGATGTCCAAAGCGCTGCAGGAAAAGAAAGTCACGGCAGGCGCCGCCAGCGCATGGGGCTTCAGCGCCAACGAGGGACTGGTCGCCTACTTCGCGGAGTTCCTGGGCTCGCACGGCGGCTCATTCTTCAACGAAGCGGGAGAGCCGACGTTCAACGACGAGAAGGGCGTTCAGGCGCTCCAATATATGAAGGATTCTCTGGATAACGGCACGATCGACAAGGCGTCGATCAACTACAACGATCGCCAGGTGCTGGACGCCTTCAAAAACGGCAAGACAGCGTTCGTCGCCGGCTGGTCCTTCTACTGGGGAGAATTGAACGCCGCGGATTCGAAGGTGAAGGACAAGATCCGCGTCGGCCTCGTGCCCGCCGTCGACGGCGCGCCGCACACGGCGGCTACCGGCTCCATGTATCTGGCCATCACGCCGCAGTCCAAGCACGAGGAAGCCGCATGGAAATTTATCGAGTTCCTCGGCAGCAAGGAGATGCAGAAGAAGCAGTCGCTGGAAGCGGGCGCGCTCCCGATCTGGAAGGACCTGTACAGCGACGCGGATCTGCAGGCGAACTACGGCGCGCTGACCGACATGGCCAAGCAGCTGGAGTCGGTCATCTCTCGCCCGTCGCTCGACGGCTATAACGAATTTTCCAAGGCGCTGCAGATCGACATTCAAGCCGCGTTGACCGGAAAAGAGAGCGCCAAGGCTGCCCTTGACGACGCCGCAGCACAAGCCAAAGAACTGATCGCCAATGGCTAAGATTTAATCCGCCCCGCCGACGCGCATTCGCATGCCGCGGCGGCGGGACGTTACCGACCGGGAGGCTACCATGATAAGAAAGCTGAAACCCGCCGCATTTCTGCTGCCGAGCTTTATCGTCATCCTCGGCGTCATCCTTTTCCCGCTGGCATACGCGCTGTTCATCAGCTTCATCAATTTGACCAAAAACGTCCATAAGCTGGACAACCCCAAGCTGTGGGACTACGTCGGCTTTGAAAACTTCGGCAAGGTGCTGGGCGACGATGCGTTCTGGCAGGCGCTCGGCAGAACGTTCTACTTCACCTTCACCTCGGTCGGCCTCGAGTTCATCATCGGCATGGCATTCGCCCTCATTCTAAACGAGAAGTTTAAGGGCAGAGGCTTCGTGCGGGGCTTCATGCTGATCCCGTGGGCATTTCCGACGATCGTAAACGCGGTGCTGTGGAAGTGGCTGTACGACGCCGATCACGGCACAATCACGATGCTGCTCGATTGGATCGGCTTGACGGACGGTCCGGTTAACCTGCTCGGCAGTTCTTTTTCCGCCATGAACGCGATCATCGTCGCCGACGTCTGGAAGAACACGGCGTTCGTCTCGCTCATCCTCCTGGCCGCCATGCAGTCGCTTCCGAAGGAAGCCTACGAGGCGGGCATGATCGACGGCGCTTCGGCGGTCCGGCGCTTCTTCAGCATCACGCTGCCGCTGCTTAGCCCGGCGATCCTGGTCGCGCTGGTCATGCGGACGATGGAAGCCTTCAAGGTGTTCGACATCATCTATATTATGACGGGCGGCGGTCCGGCAGGCGGGACGCAGGTGCTCTCCTTCCTCACCTATCAATCGTCGATGATGTTCGGCAAGTTCAGCTACGGCTCCGCGCTCGCATTCGTCATGTCGTTCTTCATCGTGATATTCGCCTTCATCTACATCAAAATCTTTTACAAAAGGGCGGATTAAGCGATGGAGAGAACAAAAACCCAAAAGCTGTTCATCTACCTGGGCGTGCTCGGCGTCATGCTGTTCACGGCGCTGCCGCTGCTCCTGCTGGTGATCGCGACCTTCTCGTCGTCCGCCGACCTTAGCGCCAAGACACTTCATTTTCTGCCGCAGCACTGGACGTTTGGCAACTATACCAAAGTATTCTCCGGGGAAGCGAGCGACGGCAGCCTGCCGCCGTTCATGAAGGCCATGGGCAACAGCGTGATCGTGGCGCTCTGCGCAACAGCCCTGGCGCTTTTCATCGGCATCTTCGCTGCCTACGCCTACGCCCGATTCCGATTCCGCGGACGCGATACGCTGCTGATCTCGATCCTGGGCTTCCGCATGGTGCCCGAGATCGTGCTGCTGATCCCGCTGTACGTGCTGTTCGCCCGCATGGGCATGGTCAATCACAAACCGACGCTCATCTTGATTTACACGGCGTTTAACCTCCCTTTTGTCATCTGGATGCTGCAGAGCTACTTCCGCTCCATCCCCAAGTCGATGGAGGAGTCGGCGCAGATGGACGGCGTGTCGTCGCTCGGCATTCTTTTCCGCTTTGTGCTGCCGCTCTCCCTCCCGGGGCTGGTGGCCACGGGAATCTTTGTGCTCCTGATCTCGTGGGACGAGTTCATGTTCTCGAGCATTTTCACGTCTACGTATGATGCGAAAACCATTACCGTCGCGATCTCGGAGTTTTCCAAGCGGGGGATGATCGATTTCGGCATGCAGATCACGGGCGGCTTCCTGGCCTCCATCCCGCCGATCGCGCTCGCCCTGCTGCTTCAAAAATATATCATTAGCGGCCTGTCTGAAGGCTCGGAGAAAGGTTGATCATCATGAGCAAATTTTTCGCGGAAGTCAAACAACAGCCCGAGGCGATTCGCGCCACGGTACGCAACAATGCGGATTCGAAGTTCCCGGCCGGCAAGCCTCTGCTGCTCACCGGCATGGGCAGCTCACTCGCGGCTTCGGAGCTGCTCGTCTCGTACTTGAACGGCCAAGGCATCCCGGCCCTGGCGGTCGACAATTCGGAGCTGCTCTACTATGGCTCGGAAAGTTTCATCGCCTCGCACAGGCTCGTCATCGTGTCGCAGAGCGGGGAGAGCTACGAGGCCAAGAAGCTGGCGGAGCGATACCCGGACGCGCTCGCGATCACCAATTCGCCGGAAGGCTCGCTGGCCAAGCTGGCATCGGAGGCGCTGCTCACGCATGCGGGCAAAGAAGAGGCGATCGCGTCCTCGAAGTCGTTTACGACGACCGCTGCGCTCATGCTGCAGCTCGGCGCGCGAATGGCCGGCAACGATCTCACCGGCTCGCTGCTGGCTGCCGCGGACGTCATCGAAGCGCAGCTCGAGCAAGAGGCGAGCTACCGAGCGCTGATCCGCGCCTTCCTGGACCCGCTGAAGCCGATGGTGCTGCTGGGCCGCGGTCCGAGCGTCTACACGGCGCGCCAAGGCTCGCTGACGCTGAAGGAGACGGCCCGCATCTTCGCCGAAGCCGCGTCCGCGCCGCAATTCCGCCACGGTCCGTTCGAGCTGATCAAGGAGAACCTTCAGGCGGTATTTTTTAATCCGAAGGGTTCGACCTATGAGATCAACCGCAGCTATGTCACGGAGATGGCGGATCTGGGCGCCAAGGTGCTGTACGTTTCGGACGAGCCGCTCGCGCACGAGCGGGTCGAGTCGATCGTCATCCCGTCGGTGGACGAATACGTGAGCCCGATCGTCTACTCGCTGGTCGTACAGCTCGCAGCTGTAGAGCTGTCGACGGTCCGCGGGCTCGTAGCCGGCGAGGCCCAGATCATCACCAAGGTTACGGGGAAGGAATAATGATGATTAACTTGGTCGGTATCTTAACGGCGGACTTGATCCTCGCGCAAGTGAAGGATCGGCCTGACTTCGGCGAAGAACATATGGTAGACAACATGACAATAAGAGCCGGAGCGCTGGCAAACACAATTCTGCCGCTGGCCAAGCTTGGCGTGAAGCAGCGCGTCTTTTCGATGCTGGGACGGGACGCGTTCGGCGAGGACGTCTACCGTGAGATCAAAGATGTGATCGAGGACAAGATCGTCCGCACGGAAACGCCGTCGGTGCTCTCCGTCTCGGTGGTGCAAGAGGGGGGCGCGAGGTACTTCGTCACGTACAGCGGGAATGCCTACGCGTTCAAGCACGGCTTCATCGAGAGCGACCCGTCGTTCGCGGACGCCAAGGCGACGCTGCTGTACGGCTACTTCCTCGTGCCGGACTTCGGACCAGAGGGGGCGAAGGCGTGTCTCTCGATGGCGAAGGCAAGCGGGCAACTGACGTTCTTCGACGCGAACTCCGCCATCGACGGCTGGAGCGACAAGAGCCGGGAAGAAATTCTGTCCTTCCTCCCGCTGATCGACTACTTCATGCCGAACGACGAGGAACTGCTGCATCTGACGGGCTGCGCGGGCGTGGAGGAGGCGGTCGCCGTTCTGTTCGCGCACGGAGCGTCGAGCGTCATCGTCAAGCGGGGCAAGGCAGGCGCGAGCGCATTCACGCGGGATGACGTCGTGCATCAGTCGGGCTACCCGGTTCAAGCGTACGATACGACGGGAGCGGGAGACAGCTTCAACGCCGGCTTCATGTACAGTATCCTGAACGGCTGCGAGATGGCGAGCGCGCTCGCCTTCGCGAACGCACTCGCCGCGACGGTCGTGTCCCGCCAGGCGGACCGGTATCCTGAAGTCGGCGAGATCGAGCTCGCCGTGCGGGAGGAGCGGGTCGCGGTCAGATAAGGCGCGTAAGCGTGACGTTCGACGATAAGGAAAGAGCGGCGTGTCGGGATCAACCGATGCGCTGCTTTTTTTCGCGGCGCTTTATATGCAACAGATGGATCGGTGATAGAATAGAACGGACATGTGGTTTAGCGATGCGCAAGATGAAGTTCAGGCACAGGCATCTCTTATAGAAGAGGAACGTGAACGGACATGGTTAAAGCAGTCGATGTGCCCTCCTGGAAGGAGAATTCGATTCTATTTTAGGAGGGCGAAAACCAATGAAATTTCAACCGATCGAATTGGAAAAGTGGAGTAGGAAGCCATACTTCGAACATTATGTCGACCGGGTGCGCTGCACGTACAGCATGACCGCGAACATCGACATTACCCTGCTGCGGGAAGAGCTCAAGCGCAAAGGTGTCAAGCTATATCCGGCGCTGATCTACATGATCGCCACGGCTGTGAATCGCCATCCCGAGTTCCGAACCTGCTTCGATTCCGAAGGCAGGCTGGGCATTTGGGAGACGATGTCGCCCAGCTTCACGATTTTTCATGAAGAGAACAACACCTTTTCGAGCGTATGGGCGCCGTATAGCGGGGCGTTCTCGACGTTTTACGATAGCTGGCAGCGGCAAGTCGAGAAGTATAAAGACACGAAGCAGCTCTTCCCATGCACTGACGAGCCGCCGAACACGTTTCCGATATCCAGCATCCCTTGGGTCCATTTTACGGGATTTAATCTGAATATTTACGGCGAGGGAACCTACCTGCTTCCGATCTTTACGATGGGAAAATACGATTGGCAAAACGACAAGCTGTGGCTGCCGGTATCGGCGCAGTTCCACCATGCGGTTTGCGATGGCTATCATGCGGGCGTGCTGTTTAAGGCGCTGCAGGAGCTGGCATCGGACTGCGGAAGCTGGTTGGCAGGCCTATAGATCCGCCGATATCGTGTCTTGTCCCCCGCAGAGCGTTCTGCTAACATAGGAAAAATACGAGGGAGGTGCTGACATGATCGATATACACTGCCATATCTTGCACGGCGTGGACGACGGCGCGAAGGATCTGGACGAATCCGTGGCGATGGCGCGGATCGCCTATGAGGACGGCATACGGGATATCGTCGTGACGCCTCACTTCAACGGCCTGTACCTCACCGTGTCCGACGTCGTGCACCGCAAGCTGGAAGAGCTGGAGCGGGAGCTCGACAGGCAGGGCGTCGACATCCGGCTGCACCCGGGCAACGAAATCCAGCTGGTGAGCGCGGCGTTTTTCGACGAGCACACGAAGAAGCGCTCCTACTCCCGGCTTGGCCGGACGGGTACGCATCTGCTCTTCGAGCAGCGGTGGAGCGGCTACGATCCGGACACGCCGGAGCTCGTGCAGCGGCTGCTGGACGCGGGCGTGACGCCGATTCTGGCGCATCCCGAGCGCCATCCGTTTTTCAGAGACGATCCGGAGCTGCTGCCGCAGCTGATCGAGCTCGGCCTGTGGACGCAGGTGTCGGCGGACAGCCTTGTCGGCAACTTCGGGCCGGAGGCGCAGCAGTACGGACGCGCGCTCATCGCTGCCGGACACGCGCACACGCTTGCGACCGACGCGCACAACGTGAACCGCAAACCGAATCTTAGCGCGGGCATGGCGATCTTCGAGGAAGTGGCCGGCGCAGAGGCGCGGGCGGAGCTGGATGCGCGGATGCGGAGCATTTTGGCCGATTGACGCGTAGAAAAGATGGATCGCCGGGGCTTGCAGCCCCGGCGATTTTATTTAAAATAACAGAAAGTATAAAATTCGGCTTTGGATGGTGCCCGATTTCAATTTGCTTCAGCAGCAACCCAAGAAACGGCTTCACTGTGAGTTTGCCGAAGTATTCTCGGTTAGAAATGAATGAATACCCTCGCACTGTCGCCCCGCCGCCGAAGTCTAGAATAGAAACAAACTAGCCATCCTGCGCCATCGCGGGTTCGTTGAAGTCTCGGTTACTCGGGAGCACGGGAGCCTGGGGCGATAAGTGTTGAAAAGCAATTAATCGGCGCGCTGATCTGGGCTGGGGAGAAAATAAGTGTTCAACCGCATTTAATTTGTTCAAGACTGGGTCAAAACGATCGAAAGTGGAAATTTAATTGCGCTTCAACACTTATTTGGGCTAATAACGTCGTGACCAAAGGAAATAAATACGTTTCAACAGCTATTGCAGCGATACTTCCAGCTCCTCTCGCAGCGACTGCGAGATCGGACTCATCGGCAGCCGCAGCGTATCGGAGGCGATGATGCCTTCGCGGGCCAGCAGCCACTTGAGCGGCGCAGGATTCGGCTCGCTGAACAGCCGCTCGATCCAAGGCAGCACAGTCGCGAACGCTTGGGCCGAACCCTCCGCATCTCCTTGCTCGAACTTGCGATACACGTCGACGAAGATCTCCGTTTGTATGTTCGCCGAGGCAAGAATGCCGCCGCGGGCGCCTTTTTCTAACATTTCGAACAAACACCGGTCTTCGCCGCACAGCACCGGCTTCGAGCCCGTCTGAACCAACGACTCGAGCAGCGAGGCGTCGCCCGTGCTGTCCTTCATGCCGATGACGCCGTCCAGCTCCAGGATGCGCCGGGCCGTATCTACGCTGAGCTTCGTACCGGTACGGGAAGGGATCTCATAAACGATAACGAGCAGGCCAACCTGCGCGACTTGGCGGAAATGCGCCAGGATGCCTTCTTGCGAGGGTCGGCTGTAGTAAGGCACGACGACGAGGGCCGCATCCGCGCCAAGCAGGCCTGCGTCCTCCGTCCGCCTGACCGTGGACGCCGTATTATTGGTGCCCGTACCGACCACAAGCGGCATCTGTCTCCCTTGTTCCCGGACCGCCTCTTGTGTCAGTCGCAATAGCGAGGCGATTTCATCCCAAGTTATCGTAGGAGATTCGCCGGTCGTGCCGCCAATGACCAAGCCCTGAATATCACAGGCCAGCAGCCGATCTACATAACGCCGAAAGGACGCAGCATCCATCTCTCCTTCCGCCGAGAACGGCGTCACCGTTGGTACGAATATGCCGTTCAGCCGATCCTCGCTCAATATCATCTTTTCAGTCCTCCATGTCTCTCGGGATGACTTCAACGTAGCACGATTCGCGCCGCAGCCGTTATCCAACGCATTCGATAGCGCGATCAATATGATCGATTCGGGCGCACGCGCCTGGTAATATCTTGAAAGGATCGAGGCCGAAACCGTTGCCGTTCCGCTCTTTTCGCCTGTTCGTACTACTATCCGCTATCCCTCGCTACTCCTCCCGCGCCATTTGAATTTTTGTCGAAATTGATATAATAAGCCCCAAGGTAAAACGCTATCACGTCCAGGATAGGAGAACTATGAGCGCTATAGCCGGATTGCTGAACGAGCAGGAGCCAGTTTCCGTCGAATCGGCGGGTCTGATGATGAAGGCTTTGGAAAAGTATCCGGCCCATGACGTGCGTACCTGGCATGACCGACATGTGTTCATGGGCTGCCATGCGCAGTGGTTCACGCCCGAATCGGTGCATGACCGGCAGCCCTGCCGTGAGGAAGGGGAAGCGCTCGTCGTCATCGCCGCGGACGCGATCATCGACAATCGGGAGGAGCTGTTCGGCCGCCTGCAGATTGAGCATGCCCGCCGGCAGCGGATGACGGACAGCGAATTGATCCTGGCAGCGTACCGCAAGTGGGGAGAGGACGCGCCGAACTATCTGATCGGCGACTTCGCCTTCGTCCTGTGGGACGAGGAGAGACGCCGCTTGTTCGGCGCCAGGGATCTGGCGGGCAGCCGCACGCTGTACTATGTCCATCGGCGGGAACAGTTCGCTTTTTGCACGGTGATGAACCCGCTGCTCTCGCTGCCCGGCGTCGGCGGAGAGCTGGACGAATCGTGGCTGGCCGAGTTTCTCGCGATCCCGATCATCCTGGATACGATCGACGTTCGCTCCACGGCATACCGCCAGATCGGCCAGATCCCGCCCGCGCATGCCTTTACGTTCGGGCAGGGCAGTCTCAAGGTGCGGCGCTACGGTTCTTTGGCGGCGGACGTGCCGCAGCTGAAGCTGAAGACGAGCGGCGAGTACGAGGAAGCGTTCCGCGAGGTGTTCAGGGAAGCGGTCGCGTCGAAGCTTCGGACATGCCGCAACGTCGGCGCGAGCTTGAGCGGCGGGCTGGACTCGGGGGCCGTCGTCAGCTTCGCGGCCGCGCCGCTGCGCGCACAGGGCAAGACGCTGCATACGTACAGCTATATTCCGCGCGAGGACTTTAAGGACTGGACTCCGCGGAGCATGGCGGCCGACGAGACGCCATACATAAGGGACATCGTGGACCGGGTAGGTCCGATCTCGCACCGTTATATGGACTTTGCCGGCAGCAATTCCTTCGACGAGATCGACGACCTGCTCGGCTTGATGGAAGCGCCTTACAAATTTTTTGAAAATTCTTACTGGTTCAAGGGCATTCTCGCGCAAGCGAGCGAGCAGGACGTCGGTGTCCTGCTGCATGGCGGCAACGGCAACTACTCCATCTCATGGGGGCCGGCGCTTGACTATTATGCGCAGCTCCTGCGGCGGCTTCGTTGGGTGCGGTTGTACCGCGAGCTGGCGCAGTACGGCAAAAACGTGCGCGTCGGCCGCTCGCAGCTCGTTCCCTACATCGGCAAGCTGGCGTTCGCGAATCCGTCTCCGAAGCCGCTGACGGATATCCCGATGCTGATTCATCCGGATCTGGCGGCGCGCACCGGCGTGTTCGACAGGCTGAAGGGCCACGACGTCGGATTGACGGACGCCTGGATGAACGAATTCGAAGCGCGCACGTACCAGTTCGACAACCTGTCGATTCTGAACCATCAAGGGACGTCGTCGACCAAGCTGTCGCTGCGGTACGCCGTCCGGGAGCGGGATCCGACCTGCGATCCGAGGGTCGTCCGGTTCTGCCTGTCCGTGCCGGTCGAGCAGTACGTGCAGGGCGGCATGGACCGCGCGCTCGTCCGGCGGGCGACCGAAGGTTTTTTGCCCGATTCCGTCCGGCTGAACCAGCGCGTCCGCGGCGTGCAGGGAGCGGATTGGATCCATCGCGTGCTCCCGGCGTGGGACAAGATGTCGGAGGAGCTGCGCCGGCTGTGCGACGATCCGCGGGCCTCTGGGCTGCTGAACGTCGTGCAGGTCCGCAACTCGCTGGAAGAGATGGGCAACCCGCCGCGCCCCGACCGCGCCTTTGACCGGCACGCGAGATTGCTGATGCAGAGCTTGATCGTCTACCGGTTTCTCAGGCAATGCGCCTGACGCATTCGCTTGGAAGGAGGTGAAGACAAATGAAGCAACAATGGAACCAGCCGACGCTTGAAGTGCTCGACGTGAACCAGACGTTCGGCGGACCGAACGGCCTGTATCCGGACCGCAACGGCAAAGGCACGAACAATGGCCACCCCCATGCCCCGGAGGCTTCTTAATTAGATCGAACGGTTCAAGGGTCCTTTTACATTTCGAATGTAAGGACCCTTGTTTAACGCATGCGAGCGGGAGAGGCAGGTGCATTTTAGTATGAAAAATAAAATCAAGCCGTCCATGTACTACGCATTCGGCCTTCATCTATCTAGCGAGATCGGTCTGCCGGAGCTTGTGGCGACCGCTCGGATGGGCGGGGCGGACGTCGAGATCAGGCTGGGAGACTTGTCGAATGACTGGCGCGCAGCAGAAGTTGAGGACGATTTTTACGCGTTCGAGGAAGACCGGTTTTTGTTTTACGTACCCGAAGTAGCCGTCTACGCCATCCGCGGCGGGAGGCAGATTGTCGTATCGCCCTTCGCCGGCGCCGAAGACAAGCGCATTCGCCTGTATTTGCTCGGCACGTGCATGGGCGCGATCCTGATGCAGCGCCGGACGCTTCCGCTTCACGGCAGCGCCGTCGTCGTCGACGGGCGCGCTTATGCGTTCATCGGAGAATCGGGCGCCGGAAAGTCGACGCTGGCGGCCGCGTTCCGAAGCCGCGGCTATCAACTGCTCACCGACGACGTGATCGCGGTGGCGTCCGGCGGCGAGGACGGCGGCACTCCGGTCGTCATGCCCGCCTATCCGCAGCAAAAGCTATGGCAGGAAAGCATCGAGCAGCTGGGCTTGCAGTCCGACCGCTATCGCCATCTGTATCTGTCCAAGTATGCCATACCCGTTACGTCCGGATTTTCCGTAGATGCCGTGCCGCTGGCCGGCGTGTTCGAGCTGTCGCGAACGGACGGGGACGAGGTGACGCTCACGCGCTGTCAGGCGCTCGCCAAGCTGGCGCTCCTGCGGATCCATACGTACCGGCCTTTTTTGGTCTCGCGACTAGTGGGAGATTCATGGCATTTTTCGACAGTGACCGGGATGGCGAGCCGGATCGAAGTGTTCAGATTGCAGCGGCCCGCCGGCGGCTTCTCGGCGCAGGAGATGGCCGACGCGGTGCTGCGCACCGTACTTGAAGGAGAGAAGGTCATGCAGGGGTGAGTGGGAAAGGAAAGCCGGACGTCGCGCCAGTGCTCTTTTATCTCCAAAAGCTCCGTGCGTTTGCCGGACCCAAGCTGTATGCGAATCTGGCAGGGACGATCGTCGTCAGCATGCTGGAGGGCATCGGCATTTTCCTGCTGGCCCCGATGCTGGGACTGATCGGGTTGATGGACGCTTCCTCGGGAAGCATCCCGCTGTTATCCGCCGCGGCGGAGCCGCTTCAGCGCTTGCCCTCCGAGATGAGACTGCCCGCCGTGCTTGCCGTTTTCCTGATCCTGCTGCTTGGCCAAGGGCTGCTCCAGCGTCTGCTGACCAATCTGAGCGCCGAGCTCGAGCAGGGCTTTATCCGCCATCTGCGGCTCGAGCTTTATCAAGGCCTGATTCAATCGAACTGGGCGTTTTTTCTGAAAAGGAGAAGGTCGGACTTTATCCATCATGCGACGATCGAGCTGCCCCGGGTGAGCTTCGGCGTGTTCATGTGCCTGCGGCTCGCCACGACCTTGCTCTTCACGCTGATCCAGATCGGCTTCGCCCTGTGGCTGTCCGCGCCGCTCACCTTGGCCGTCTTGGTGTGCGGGCTGGCGCTCGCCGCGTACTCCCGGTCCCAGGTGAGGAAGTCGAGAGCGCTCGGGAAGGAAACGACCGAGCTCATGCAGCGCTATGTGGGAGGCATGACCGATCATTTTAACGGCATCAAGGACATCAAGGGCAATCGGATGGAACGGCAGCATCTATCCTGGTTCCGCGCCTTGTGCGATCGCCTGGAGGGCAACCTCGTTCAGTTCACCAGACTGCAATCGGCCTCCCAGTTCCATTACAAAGCCGCGGCGAGCGTCCTCATCGCCTTATTCGTATATTTCGCCTTTGCGGTGCTCCATGTCCAAGCCGGGACGCTTGTCTTTATCGTGCTTGTCTTCTCGCGGCTGTGGCCTAAATTCTCGGCGCTGCAATCCAATCTGGAGCAGATCGGCCAGACGGTTCCCGCCTTCAGGCATTTGCGGGAGCTGCAGCAGGCGTCCGAAGCCGCGCGGGAGCCCGAGCCGCCACGGCTTGCGGAAGGAGGCTCGCTCGCTCGCGTTGCGCAGGGCTTCGAGCTGCGGGACGTGTCCTTTCGTTATGACCGCGAGCAGGACACCTATGCCCTTCAGGGCGTGAACCTGCGCATTCCGGCGCATCGGATGACGGCCGTCGTCGGCCGGTCGGGCGCGGGGAAGAGCACCCTGATCGACATGCTGATCGGACTCGTGCAGCCTGAGCGCGGGCAGGTGCTCGTGGATGGCAAGCCGCTCGGCGCGGGCGAAGCTTACGAATTGAGGCGTTCCGTCAGCTACGTCTCGCAGGATCCCTTCCTGTTTCACGAGAGCGTGAGAGACAACCTGGCGATCGCCGCGCCGGAGGCGAGCGAGTCGCAGATGTGGGAAGCGCTGCGGTTCGCGGCGGCGGATGCGTTCGTCGAAAGATTGCCGGAAGGGCTCGATACCGTGCTGGGGGACCGGGGCGTTCGTCTCTCCGGCGGCGAACGGCAGCGTATCGTGCTGGCGCGGGCGATTCTGCGCAACCCGTCCGTCCTCGTGCTGGACGAAGCGACGAGCGCCCTGGACGGCGAGCGCGAAGCCGGTATTCAGGAAGCGCTGGAACGGCTGCGGGGCAGGATGACCTTGATCGTTATCGCCCACCGCTTGTCCACGATCCGCGGTGCGGACCAGATCGTCGTGCTGGACAACGGCTCGGTCGTTCAGCAAGGCGGATACGCGCAGTTATCGGAGGAGCGAGGCGGCTTGTTCGGGAAGCTGCTGTCTTATCAGGCGCGGGCGAGCGGTTAGCGGCAAAAGTACATTTAACGCGCTTCCGTAGGTGGAAATTGAACAGACAGGCGCAACAGTGCAGCTCATTCCGGGCAGAGGGCGTAAACTGGCCCACACCTCAGGAAGCAGCTGCATTTCTGCGTTTCTACAGTTGTTTGCGCAAGCGGCGCGATCGAACGATCTGACTTTCAGAAAACATTCAGTTCATTTTAATCTCCGACTTAGCTTCTGCGTCCATAGTTAAAGGATGCGAACGTTAAAGGAGACCTCCGAATGAAAGCTCCCGCAAAATCGAAAGCGGATCTTCCGCTGCTGTTTATCGTCTTGTTGTCCGTATTTTTGAACGGCTATGGCATCTGGACGGACAAATACGCCAATACATACTACACGACGGCCGTCGCGGCCATGATGGAAAACTTCCATAACTTCTTTTTCGCCTCGCTGGATTCCGCAGGCTCGGTCACGGTGGACAAACCGCCCGTCGTCTTCTGGATCCAGACGCTGAGCGCCAAAATATTCGGACTCCACGGCTGGAGCGTCATCCTGCCGCAGGCGCTGGCCGGCATTGGTTCGGTGCTCCTCGCGTACAAGCTGGTCAAGCCGACGTTCGGCGTGGCGGCGGCGCGGATCGCTGCGCTCGTCATGGCCTGCACGCCGATCGCGGTGGCCGTCAGCCGCACGAACAACATCGACAGCATGCTCGTATTCACCTTGCTGCTCGCCGCTGCATTGCTGTTCCGTGGCGTGCGAAAAGGCAGCGCGTGGAGCGTCGTCTTCGCGTTCGCGATGGTGGGCGTCGGGTTCAACATGAAGATGCTCCAGGCGTACATGGTGCTGCCGGCCTTTTATTTGTTTTATTGGATTGCGTCGGGCCTTTCCTGGAAAAAGAAAACGGGCGTACTCGCGGGCGCTACGGCGCTCATGCTGGCCGTCTCGGTGTCTTGGGCGGTCGCCGTCGATTCGATCCCCGCGGACAAGCGGCCCTATATCGGCAGCAGCGGCACGAATTCGGTGCTCAATCTGGCGTTCGGTTACAACGGCGTGTCCCGGCTCACGGGCGACCGCGGACAGGGCGGTAGCGGTGCGCCGAACTTTAGTAGGGACGGCGGGGGGTTACGGGCGGACGGTCAGAGCTTGAGGCAGGGCCAGGAGGCGCCCGCGCAGGACGGCGGCGGCTTCCAGGGCGCTCCGCAGGGCGGCGCCGGCGGGTTTAGCGGCGGCTTCCGTCAGGATGGCGGCGGATTTGGCGGAGCGGGCGGCCCGAACGGGGACCGAAGCGGCGGCATGTTCGGGACGGGCCAGGCAGGACCGCTGCGTTTGTTCCAGGCTTCACTGTCCGACCAGGCCAGCTGGCTCCTTCCTTTCGCGTTAATCGGCTCGATCGGCCTGCTCGGCAGCATCCGCAGGCGGAGGTGGACCGACAAGCACAAGGAGACGATTTTCTGGCTGTCCTGGCTGCTCCCCGCAGCTGCCTTCTTCAGCGTAGCCGGCTTTTTCCATCAATATTATCTGATCATGCTCGCGCCTCCGATCGCTGCGCTGACGGGGGCGGGATTCATCGAGCTGTGGCGAGCGTACAGGGATCGTTCGGGATGGGTATCCTGGCTGCTCCTATCGGCGATATTTGCCACGACGGCGTTTGCCTATTACATCGTTCATCCGTACGACGCAATGATCGGCGGCGGCTGGGCCGCGGGCATCGGACTCGTGGGCTTGATCGCGACCGCGCTGCTGATCGTCTGGCGAACGAGGGAAAACCTGCGCCCCGCCCGCCTAGGGGCGATCGCAGGCTTGCTGACGCTGCTGGTCGGCCCCGTATATTGGTCGCTGACGCCGATCACGTACGGCGTGAGCAGCATGACGCCGATCGTCGGTCCGAGCTCGTCCCGCGAGGCGGGCGGACCGCAGGGCGGCGGGCTTCAGGGGCGCGGGCAAGGTGGCGGCGAATCGTCCGGCAGCATAGACGAGGGGCTCTACGCTTACTTGAAGGCGCACGACTCGGGCCAGAAATATTTGCTCGCGGTATCCGACTACGGCACGGCGGCTCCGTACATGATCGACAAGGGAGAATCGGTCGTCATTCTGAACGGGTTCAACGGCTCGGATCAGGTCTATACGGCCGACAAGCTGCAAGCGCTCGTCGCCAAAGGCGAAGTGAAATATTTCCTGATCGGCGGCGGAGGCATGGGCGGCGGCCGAGGAGGCAACGCGGAGGTCACGCAGTGGATTCAGGAGCATGGCAAGGAGATTCCGGCTTCCGAGTGGCAGTCGTCGAGTGTCGGCACGGCTCAGTCAGGTACCGACGGACGCCGATTCAACGGTGGTTTCGGCGGCAGTGGGACGCTATATTCCGTTTCTTTATGAAATTTTAAGATCAGATTTCGAGCATCTTCGTGGACTGATGGTCCCGAGGTGCTTTTTTTTACCATTTTTTTTAGCGGATGTTAAGCGGACTATGCTATTTTGATTGAACTGACAAAATGACAATTTTAAACAGTATACGACAGGGAGCGTGTGGAGCGGGGAATGGCATCGAATCATAAATGGCTTTACGGGACGGCGCTGGGCATGACGCTCGTCGGCTCGCTCTATCCGTTCAACGTCAAAGCGCAAGCGGCAATCGATACATACAGCGACATGCAATCCGCTTCGAGCTGGGCAGTCGATTCGATTCGCTTCTTGAACGACAAGGGAATAACGCAAGGTTACGGGAACCAGAGCTATCTGCCGCATCGGCCGATCTCGCGTCAAGAGGTCGCCGTTCTGCTGGCCCGGGCACTGAATTTGCAGGCAGTCGATTCGAAGGACACGATCCCGGCTGATCTTAATACGAACTCCTGGGCGTACGACGGCATTCGCAGCGTCTTGGCGCAGGGACTGATGGGCGACGCTTCGCAGCCGTTTCGCCCGTACGAGCCTGTGACCCGGCAGGAGCTGATCGCGATATTCGCGCAGGCGACGGGCGCGCAAGGCAGCGGCGGCTCGGCCTTGTCCGAGCAGGATGCCCGCCAGCTGGACCCCGCCAATCGCCGGCAGGTCGCGGACGCCGTCGAGCTGGGTCTGCTCCGCGGCGACGGCAGTACGCTGGAGCTGAACAAGCCGACCGAGCGCCAGGAAGTGGCAGTCGTCCTAAGGCGTCTGCTGGAGGCGATGAACGCGCCGGCGGAGAAGGAAGCGGTCATCACCGTCGTCGGTACGGACAAAATTCGGCTCGGTGCATTCGTTTACCCCATGACCGAGGAGCTGAAGAGCCTGCTCGGCCCCGCCAATGCCGGACTGTTGGACGGTACGACGCTGAAGGTCAAGCTGTCGGACGGCTATCGCGTCGAACAGATCGTGGATATGACGATTCCTGCATCGAAGCGGGACATGGTGCTGGACGGCGAGGGGATTCACGTCTCCGGCAACCTCACGATTCTCGGGGACAAGCTGACGCTGAAAAATATCAATGTCGACGGCGCCCTCATCGTCGGCGGCAACGGGACGCCGGAGCTGGCGGTCGAGAATTCGAGGATCGCGAAGTTGCAATTGGCTTCGTCCGCCCGTCTCACGCTTGGCGGGGATACGGCCGTCGCTTCTCTCGTCGTCCCCGATGCGGCGGTCGAGAACACGCGTATCGTCATCCGGGACAAGGGGACGATCGATGACATCGTCGTGCCCGACAAGCGGCTCGTACCGGCGCTCGTTCAGGATTACGGTCCCAACCAGGGCAAGGTCCGGCTCATCAACGGACAGCCTCCAGAATCAGCTCCTGTGAGCGTACCGTCGGGACCGGCCACGATGCTGTACGCCATTCCGGTCACCAAGATCCAGCCGGTCGCCGAGGCATATACGCTGCCGACGCAGGTATCCGTCCGGATGTCGGACGGCACCTCGGTGCCGAAGAACGTCGTCTGGCAAGCGCCGGAGGGGGTCGATATCGCCGAGGGGCAAGTGCTGTTGTCGACGCTCGGGGTCTATGCGTTTACCGGCACGGTAGAAGGCTTCTCCGAGCAGGCGACGCTAAGCCTGGACGTCAGGCTTTCCCTCAAGCTGACGCAGGATTCCGTTAAGGATACCGTCGAAGCGGACGCCGGCCAGAAGGCGACGTTCACGTTCGACGCCGAGCCTGTCACGGAGGTATCGTCCACAGTCCCCAACGTGGCGTACATGCTCCAATGGTTCGACGAGGATGGCGTCAACCGTACCTCGGAAGTCGATCTCCGAAGCGCCGACGGCTTCTTCATGGACCGTTGGGGAGATGCATGGATCGTCAGTTATTCGGGTAGTCATGCTGTCGCAAGCCGGGAGACGATCTCCCTCGAAGCCGTATTCGGCACCGGGGGAACGTACGCCATGAAAGTGACTGCAATCAAATATAATCCGGTTCCGTAACCCAAAAGGAGAGTCAAAAGTAAATGAGAGTACCGAAATTAGCCAAAGCCCTTCTGTTGTCCGCCGCCGTGTTCACCGCAGCTACGCCGGCATATGCATTTTCGCTGTCGACCACACCTATTTCCAACACATTGACCTCTACGTTCAAGATCAAGGCGCTGCCGAGCTTCTTGCTTCAATGGACGGATGAGCAAGGCGTGGTGCTGACAGGCAATGCGCTGCCGGAGATCGAGGCGGACGCTGAAGACGAGTCCTTGCTCTATATAAAGGCAAAGGTAAACCAAGATTATGACTACCAAGTCATGTTCAAAGTAACGAGAACCGACAACAAACCGATCGCTGAAGACGATGTGGTCATCAGAGAATACAAGGACGACGGTACGACCTCCACTCGGTCAGGCACGTATTTGGACGATGACACGAAGACGGTCTACTACTGGTCCAGGTCGCGCTTGATTACGAGCGCAAGCGCGCAAAATTTGAAGTTCGATGCAATATTTGCCGTGGACGGTAATTTCAAGATTGAAGCAGCCGCAGTGGAAGGACAGCCTACCTAAAATTTAAATTAAAGTAGAGTCCTTGGCGCTCCCAAAGAGCCGCCGAGGGCTTTCTATTTACGGCACAGAACCTGTCTGCAAGGCGCGCAGTCCGCGGGCCTTTTCATTTCGGATCGGCTACAATAGGCTATAAAAGTACAATCCCACCAGCAAAGGAATGAAGCCTATGTCCGCAAGCGAACAAGCCGGCAGCAAGCCGGCCGAGATTACGAAGGACGGTTCGTTCAAGCGTCAAGTCAACCGGTTTACGACACCGTTCGGGGACGAGCCCGGCGAGCTGCCCGTCGAGGCGGGCAGATACCGCCTGCTCTGGTCGGCGGCCTGCCCCTGGGCGCATCGGTCCGTCATCGTCCGCCGCGTGCTCGGGCTCGAGGAGGCGATCGGCCTGGGAACCGTGAGCCCGATGCGGCCAAGGCTCCCGCGCGTCGACTGGGAATTCTCGCTCGACCCTGACGGCATCGATCCCGTGCTCGGCATCCGTTATATCAGCGAGATCTACCTGAAGACGGATCCGGAATATGCGGGGAGACCGACCGTACCCGTCATGGTGGATGTCCGCAAGCGCGAAGTCGCGAACAACGATTATTTCAAGCTGACCAATTACTTCGAGACGGCGTGGGCGCCTTTTCACAAGGCAAATGCCCCCGATCTGTATCCCGAGGCGCTGCGCGGGCAGATCGACGCTTTGAACGAGACGATCTTCCACGATATTAACAATGGCGTGTACAAGTGCGGCTTCGCGCATTCCCAGGAAGCGTACGATGCGGCCTACGACACGTTGTTCGCACGTTTGGACGAGCTGGAGCGGCGCCTTGCGGGCAGCCGGTTCCTGCACGGGGACTTCATTACGGACTCCGACGTCCGTCTGTATACGACGCTCGCCCGGTTCGACGCGGCGTATTATACGGCGTTTCGGACCAACCGCAATCTGCTTCGCGAGTTCGAGCATCTATGGGGCTACGCCCGCGATCTGTACCAGACGCCGGGGTTCGGGGACACGACCGATTTTGACGCGATCAAGCGCCACTATCATCTGTCGATTACCATCGCGACGGACAAGCAGGAAGTGAACATTTTGCCCAAAGGACCGGACCTTGCGGTGTGGGAGGTTTCGCACGGCAGACAGCGTCTGAGCGGCAGGGAAGAGAAGTTTCTCGTACGCGAGTAATGGAGGAGGAGTCGAAAATATGCATATACGCGACGCGGCGCCGGAAGAGCGTGCTTTGATCCGGGAGCAGAGGCTGGAAGCTTATCGGGAACACGCGCAGTCGATTCCGGACGGCCATTGGCAGGCGCTGGCGCGGGCGATCGGCTCGGATGCGGACGCCCGGCTTGGCGCGGAATTGATCGTTGCCGAAACGGACGGACAGATCGCGGGCAGCGTCGTTCTGTTTCCCGCGAATACGGATGCCTATGACGGCCATGCCGACAAGCAGGACTATCCGGAGATCCGCATGTTGGCGGTATCCCTGGATCATCGCGGAAAGGGCGTGGCTTCGGCGCTCATCGCCGAATGTGTACGCCGAGCCCGCGCGTCCGGCAGCCGGGCCATTGGCCTGCATACCGGCGAGTTCATGAAGGATGCGCGGCAGTTGTACGAGAAGCTGGGCTTCGAACGGCTGCCGCAGCACGACTTTTTCCCGGCGGACGACGGCATCAGGGTGATGGCGTTTCGGCTGAATCTTTAGCGGGGCGGGAAAATACCCGAGAGGTTGATGACGTAGCTTACGCCCGCCGGCGCGTAGTCCCGCAGATCCGGCAGCGCGAAGGTCGTCTTCCCGTCTCCGCCGTACTGATTGCCGAGCAGCGCAAACAGCGGCGTATTTTGCGCGATGGACAGGAGCGAGCCGTCGCAGACGTGGGTGCCGGAAGGGGCGAAGTTGCCCGCGAACAGCCACACTTCTCCGATGTAGCCGGCCGAGCTCCCGCCTTCGCCTGCCGCTCCGTCGGCGATGAACGGATCGCCGAACTTGGGGCCGGCGGGGCCGGAGGCTCCGGGCGGGCCCTGCGGTCCTTGAGGCCCCTGCGGTCCGGTTGCACCGGTCGCGCCAGCCGCGCCAACTGGCCCCGGATCGCCATTCGGCCCTTGAGGTCCTGTCGCGCCCGTGGCGCCGGCTGGCCCCGGATCGCCTTTCACGCCTTGCGGCCCTTGCGGTCCAGTCTCGCCCTTCGCACCTGTGGCGCCGGTTGCGCCTGCAGGACCCGCTTCGCCTTTCGGCCCCTGCGGCCCCTGCGGTCCGGTCGCGCCTGTGTCGCCGGCTGGCCCCGGATCGCCCTTCGCGCCTTGAGGCCCTTGCGGTCCGGTCGCGCCAGTCGCGCCGGCTGGCCCGGTATCGCCTTTCGCGCCCTGCGGCCCTGTTGCGCCCGTTGCCCCAGACGCGCCGGTATCGCCTTTCGCACCTTGCGGTCCGGTCGCACCAGTCGCACCAGTCGCGCCAGTCGCGCCCGCAGCTCCGGTGGCCCCGGTATCGCCCTTCGGGCCTGCGGGCCCGGCAGCCCCGGTATCGCCCTTCGGGCCTGCGGGCCCGGCAGCCCCGGTATCGCCCTTATCCCCTTTAGGGCCGACCACATTCCAGGAGATCGCCTTCTCCGTCTTTTTGCACAATCCGCTTTTAGCTGCGATTCGGATTTGCCCGTCGATTTTGGCGCAGGCATAGATCGTGCTCGTCGCTTTGTTTGCAGCAGTCGAAGCCGCAGCCGCATAGACGCTCGCGCCAGAGAGCAGTAGAACGAGAATGCCTGCCATGATCAAGATGGCCTTTTTGCTTACATACACCGTCATCCCCCCATTGTCCGTACAATGTCCGGTTTCAATAGAATCTATGGAACGCATCAACCAACTATGCTTCGATCCCGTTTGAAGTACGAAGAGTCTTCGGGTCACAAATCCTGTCTCCCGATCGTCATGTTGGCATCAGACCGGAGAGGATGGATGAAGCATGTCGGAGAAACACGATCAAAAGGAA
Organism: Cohnella sp. GbtcB17; assembly: GCF_019091135.1. Lineage (GTDB taxonomy): Bacteria > Bacillota > Bacilli > Paenibacillales > Paenibacillaceae > Cohnella. The sequence continues at coordinate 80,315 of NZ_JAGXJW010000006.1, forward strand.
TGGGACGTCATCATCATCGGAGGGGGCATCGCCGGATTGACGGCTTCGATCTACTTGGCGAAGGCGGGCAGGCGCGTGGTTGTGCTCGACAAAGGCGCGAGCCTCGGCGGCCGGGCGATGTCGAACGAGATCGCGGATTCGCGCGTCAACATGGGAGGACACGCGCTGTACAAAAGCGCACTTCCGATTCTGCGGGAGGTCGGGGTCGAGCCGGTGGGAGGCACGCCGAAGACGTCGGGCTCGTTCGTGTTCAAGCAAGCGGACGGCCGGAGCAAGGCGCTTCCGCTCGGGCAGCTCTTGCTCGGCTCGTTCCTGAAGTGGCACGAGAAGACCCAGCTTCTCCGATTCTACGCGAAGCTCCGCAAGATCGATACCGCCGCGCTGCAGAAGGTCAGCCTGCAGACTTACCTGGAATCCGAGCTCGGCAGTCCGCGTGTGCGCAGCGCTGTGCTCGCGCTGGTGCGCGTGGCCACGTATTGCGACGCGCCTCATCTACTGAGCGCCGGCGCCGTCGTCCGGCAGCTCGCTCAGGCCCAGGTGATGTACGTGGACGGCGGCTGGCAGTCCCTCGTAGACCGGCTGGCCGAACAGGCGCGGCAAGCGGGCGTGTCCTTCCTGACGCGATCGCCGGTCCGGACCATAAGCGGCATCGCCCCGCGCATGACGGTCGCGCTCAAGGACGGGACGCGGCTGTCGGCGCGTCACGTGATCTCAACCGCCGGGCCTAAGGAGACGCTGGCCATGCTGGACCCCGCGCTGACGCCTGCCGAATCCGCCCTGTACGAGCGGCTGACCCCGGTCCGGGCGGCATGCCTGGACCTCGTCGCGACCGGCATGCCGCAGTCCAAGACCCGGTTCGTGCTGGGCGCGGACGAACCCTGGTATTACTCCAACCACTCGGCCGCTTCCGCGCTATCCGACCATCCGGGTCGCGAAGTGATCCACGTCATGAAGTACTTGCCCGTCTCGGAGGAGACCGATCCCGCGCAGGACGAACGGGAGCTGGAAGGCTTTCTCGACCTCATCCAGCCGGGCTGGCGCGGACATGTCGTGCAGCGCCGCTTCCTGCCGCGGATGCTCGTATCGCATGCGGTCGTAGAAGCCGCGAGCGGGGGGCTCTCCGGCAGACCGGGACCGGCCGTCGCAGGGAGGCCGGGACTTTTTGTGGCGGGGGACTGGGTGGGCGATTCGGGCATGCTGCTGAACGCATCTTTGGCGAGCGCGCGGGAGGCGGCCCGATGTATAATTGCCGGTAAGGACACAGTCAAGGAAGGGATGCATCGTGGAGCTTGATGCCGCGTACCGGACGTACAGACCGCTGCTTCTATCCCTGGCGTATCGCATGCTGGGCTCGGTCGCACAGGCCGAAGATCTCGTCCAGGATGCGTTCGTCACGGTTCAGCAGCAGGAATCGGATCGCCGCGAAGGATCGATTCTGAATTTAAAGGCGTATTTGTGTAAAATCGTCACCAACCGCTGTCTCGACTACCTGAAATCTGCGCGCCGGAAAAGAGAGGTCTACGTCGGCCCGTGGCTGCCGGAGCCGATCGTCGAAGACTACACGACGGGCCAAAGCGCCGCCGGGCAGGATCCGCTGCAGACGGTCTTGCTCGAGGATACGATCTCGTACGCCTTCCTCGTTCTGCTCGACCGGCTCACGCCGATCGAGCGCGCGGTATTTATTCTCCGCGAAGCTTTCGAGTACGACTATCGCGATATTGCCGATGTTGTAGGCAAGACGGAGACGGGCTGCCGCAAGATCTACAGCCGCCTGAAACGCAAAATACAGGCGGAGCCGACCGCCGAGCCGATCCCCGGCGACAGAGGCGAGCAGCTCGTGCTGCGCTTTCTTCATGCCGCGGCGTCGGGCGATATGAAAGGGCTGCTCGCAATGCTGGCCGAGGACATCGTGCTGTACAGCGACGGAGGGGGCAAGGTCATGTCCGCGATCAGGCCAATTGCGTCGAGCCAGCGCGTCCTGGCGTTCATTCAGGGACTGGCATCGAAGAGCGGCGGCTTGGGCGAGGTGCGTCTCGTAAAGATCAACGGGCAGCTCGGCTTCTGGCTGACCAGCCCGCTTGAACCTTTTCCGACCCTTGTCAGCCTGGCGTTCAAGGACGACCGCGTCCAGGAGATGTATCTGCTTCGCAATCCCGATAAGCTGCGGCATCTGAACTTAGGATAAGCCGCGGCTATACAAGCAAATAGAGGCTGTCTCCAAGTCATAGCGGCGACTTGGGACAGCCTCTATTTTATGTAATTATATATAACATTAATATCCTCAAGCGTTGATATTGATAATATTATGTTATATTATATAACACAAATTACAAGACAAGCATAAGGGAGCCTGCAGACGAATGATGACCAAGAAAACATCGATGATCAAAATCACGCTTTTCGCTTCGCTCCTCACCGCTTCCTTTTTCCCCGGCATCCGGCCGACATCGGCATTCGCGAGTGGAGAGAGCCCGAATTTAACCGAGATTTCGGGCGTCGTACAACCTATCATCGATGAAGCTTGGAAAGACGGCGTACGCGTATCGGTAGGGATCGAGGATCTGGGCGGCGCATACGGCAACGACGGCGTGCTGCTCGGCAGAGACGATACCTATAAGCCGGCCAGTACGATCAAGATGGCGCTCGTATCGACGCTTATGCAGCAAGTGGACGACGGCATTCTGAAGCTGAGCGATACGGTGACCGTCAAACCTACCGATGTGGTAGGCGGAACGGGCTCGCTGCAAAAAGAGACGTTCCCGCAGGATGTGACGCTCGACCGTCTGGCCCGGCTCATGATTACGCAATCGGATAATACGGCTACCAACGTGCTCATCGACGTCGTCGGATTGGACAAGGTGCAGGCCTTGCTGGACAATCTCGACCTGAAGGTTATGCATCTGGGCCGCAAGATGTTCGCGTCCGCTCCGACGCCCGAACAAGATAACTATATCAATGCCAAGGACCTGGCGACGCTGCTGAAGGACATATACGACGGAACGTTCCTCACTGCCGAGTCCCGCAACCGGATCATCGCCTGGATGGGGGCGCAGGAGGTCAATACGAAGTTCGGCGCGGCGCTGCCCGAAGCCCCGATCGCCCATAAGACGGGCGAGAATGCCAACGTAACGCACGATGTCGGCTACTTTTTGCTGCCGGGCCGCGAACTGGCGATCAGCGTGATGACCGAGGTGACGACCACGGACGACTTCGACGAGGCGCAGGCGATCGGCAACCCCGTCGTGCAGCAGGTCGCCAAGGCCGTCTACAATCAAATGCTGGAGGACAACGAAGCGAATGCCGGCAAACCGATGACCAGAGCGGAGTTCACGTCCATGCTCGCCCGCGAGCTGGGACTCAAGATGGCAGCCGGACAAGGGAAGGCGTTCGCCGATGTCGGAACGGACAGCCCTTACTATGCAGAGATCATGGCGGCCCGCGAAGCGGGAATCGTCAACGGCTTGTCCGGCAGCAGCTTCGCCGGGGACTCGATTATTTCGAGAGCGGAGATGACGACGATGTTTATCCGCGCTTAAGAGCTCGTGCACGGCAAGACGGACGTCGGCATGACGCAGCTGACGTACACGGATCAAGCGCAATTGCCGGGTTGGGCCAAGGAGTCCGTGCTGAAGGCGGCAGCGCTGAAAAAAGAGGTCGGATATGCCGACGGCACCTTCCGCCCGCTGGCGAAGGCCAAGTATGCGGACGCCGTCAATGCCGTCTCCGGACTGTGGGTCGCCTCGAAATAAAAACGTCCTGCCGCAGGCGGACGACAACGTCAAAAAGGCTGCAAGCGCATCGGCGCTTGCGGCCTTTTTGACGTTCATGTATTCAACCGGCGAGAGCATGTGCGACGGCCTGCGCAAAAAGTTATACCTGAACCGTCAAATGCATCGGATTATAAACGGAAAGAGGCGTTGATAAAATGAACTTCCGAGAGACTTTTGAGATTTGAGACTTTGATGCCGAAGGGGAAGAACGCATGACGATAAGGGCAGAATATCCTCGTCCGCAATACGTAAGAGATGCGTGGATGAGCTTGAACGGCGAGTGGGAATTCCGGATGGACGATAAAGATCAAGGATTGACCGAAAAATGGTACGAGAACGGCGAATTCGACCGGCGCATCACGGTCCCTTTCTGCTATCAAAGCCCGCTTAGCGGCATCGGTGAGACAGAATTCCACGACGTCGTCTGGTATCGCAGGACGGTTACGCTTCCTCCGGAAGCGAAGGGCAAACGGATCGTTCTTCACTTTGGAGCGGTCGACTACGAAGCGCAGGTCTGGGTGGACGGTCGCCATGCGATCAGCCATCAGGGCGGCCAGGCTTCCTTCTCCGCCGATATCACCGATGCGCTCGATACTGGCACCGATACGCATACGATTGTCGTTCGCGCCCAGGACTACTTCGAGGATCTGACACTGCCGCGGGGCAAGCAGTATTGGAAGGAGAAGGGCGAGGTCATGTGGTTCAGGAACATGACTGGCATCTGGCAATCGGTATGGCTCGAATGGATGCATCCGCTCGCGCTCGAGAAGGTCCGCTTCACGCCGCATCTCGATACGAACGAGATCGAGATCGAGACGCGCATTCAAGGACTGGCTGCGAAAGCGCGGGCCGAGCTGTCGGTGCGGATCACGTTTGCGGGTCAATTGATCGCCAAGGAGACGCTGTGGGCCGGCGAGCTGGAGACGCGGCGAATCCATCTGAAGGACTTCAACGATCACGGCTTCGGACGCTGGTGGTCCCCGGACCGTCCGAACCTGTACGACGTCGAATTCACGCTTTCCTCGGACGGTATCGTCACGGACCGCGTGACAAGTTACTTCGGAATGCGTAAAGTTTCTATTGAGGGCGGCAAGGTGTGCCTGAACAATAAGCCGTACCGCATGAAGCTCGTGCTGGATCAGGGCTACTTCCATGACGGCATACTGACCGCGCCGTCGGACGAGGCCATTCGCCGCGACGTGGAATTGTGCAAGGAAATGGGATTTAACGGGATGCGCAAGCACCAGATGGTTGCGGACCCGCGTTACTTGTACTGGTGCGACAAGCTTGGCGTCCTCGTGTGGGGCGAGACGGCGAATGCCTACGCTTATTCCGAGGCCTACGCCTATCGGATGACCCAGGAGTGGGGCGAGATCGTCAGCCGCGATTATAATCATCCCTGCATCGTCGCTTGGGTGCCGCTTAACGAGAGCTGGGGCGTGCCCGACATCTTGGTCGATCCGAAGCAGCGGCATCATACGATGGCGCTCTATCACTTCACCAAGTCGATCGATTCGACGAGACTCGTGATCTCGAACGACGGTTGGGAGCACTGCTTGTCCGATCTGTGCACGGTGCACGATTATACGAGAGATCGCCAGGTTCTTCTCGATCGGTACGCGGATGTCGGGCGGATCCTGAACGACATGCCGGGACGCAAGTTCGTCTATGCACCCGGCTATCAGTACAACGGGGAGCCGATCATGAACACCGAATTCGGAGGCGTCAATCTGCGAAGCCTGGCAGAGTCTCCCGACGTGACGCCCGCCGCCCGGGACGAGCGGCAATTCCTCGAGCAACTGGTGGACGTCATCCATCCGATGGTCGTCTCCGGTCTCGTTCAAGGCTATTGCTATACGCAGCTTACCGATACCGAGACGGAGATCTGCGGACTGCTCACTTGGGAGCGCAAGCCCAAGGTCCCGCTCGACCTCATCCGCCGGATCAATGAGGGAGAGATCGTACACTATTAGACTTCTGGGGGATGCCGCCCATGCTGCGCCGACTCGTGAACGCCTTTTTTCAACATCAGATCCGCTTCCTGCGGCGCTTCACGGTCAGGCGCAGGCTCTTCGTGACCTTTCTGTTGATCTCCATTGCACCGCTTGCGATCGTAGCAACGGTGTCTTTTTATTACTCCTACAAGGACGCGCAGCAGAAAATCGAATCCTTCTCGATGCAGATCATCCATCAGGTGGAGATCAATGCGAACGCGATCGTCTCCGATTATGAGGCGCTGCTGCAGACGATCGTAAACGAGGATGTCGTGCAGACGGACATGAAGGGCGCCGACAAGCTCGACAAGCTCGGACAGTACAGCCTGGACGACGAGATCAAGCGGACGCTTAATGTGAAAATGAGGAGCAACCTTGCGGTATCGGGGATGACCGTCGCCCTGCTTAACGACAAATACAGCATGTTCGTCGGCAATCGCATGATGCCGCCTGCGTACAGCGGCACCCGCCTTTATCGGGAGACGCTCGGCCGCGCCGATGGGGGCATCACATGGGAGGCGCCTCATCTGAACGAAGTGAAAGGTTTCTTTCAGACGGGCGAAAAGGTGCTGACGCTGTCCGTCCCGATCAAGGACCGCTGGCGCGGCACGAACTTCGGGCTGGCCGCGCTCGCCGTGAAGCCCAGTGCATTCCATCCCATCCTGTCCAATCTCGGGGAAGCGGAGCAGGGACAAGTCTGGATCATCGACGAATCCGGCACGGTGATCTATAGCGAAGACGAAGCCCAGTGGGGGGAACCGCTGAACGATTCGAAGCTGATCTCCGCCATCGCGGACCGGGACTCGGGCAGCGGCCATTTCGACTATAAAGCCGGCGACGGACGCAAGTATCTGATGTCCTTCACCCGAATGAAGCATACCGGCTGGACGGTGGTCAACCAGATTCCCTATGACTATCTCATGCACAGCACAAAAAAAATATTGACCTTCACGATCGTCATCGCGGTTTTTTTCATGCTGCTGTCCGGTTATGTCGCCATGCTGGTGTTTAGCAGCATCTTCAGCGGGATTTACAGACTGATGAGCTCGATGCGTAATTTGGAAAAAGGGGACTTCAAGCTAACCAACGTCCAGCATGCCGGGAAGGACGAAATTCAGCGGCTGACTTCGACTTACGACAGGATGGTGGACCGGTTGAACGACCTGATCAATGAGCTGTACCGGGAGCGGGTCGTGAAGCAGGAGATGCAGATCAAGGCGCTTAAAGCGCAGATCAACCCTCACTTCCTGTACAACACGCTGGAGACGATCTCCAGTCTGGCCAAAATTCACGGCGTGCGCGACATCAGCAAGATGACGTCGTCGCTCTCTTACATTTTTCGCTACAGCATCACGGGGGAAGAGGACGTTGTTCCCCTTCGGGACGAGATTCGCAGCGTGGAGCACTATTTGCGCATCATCCAGATCCGGTACGGCGACCGCATGTCGTTCGAGATTGAAGTGCCGCCTGCGCTCCAGAACTGCAAGGTGCTGAAGCTGATTCTGCAGCCGCTCGTGGAAAACGCGATCCGGCACGGCATTGAGCCGAAGACGGTTCCCGGCACAGTAAAGGTGACCGCGGTCGGGGAGGGGGATCTGCTGCGGCTTGTCGTTCAGGACGACGGGGTGGGGATCGATACCGACCGGCTGATGGAGCTGAGCGGGCTGCTGTCGACCGAGATGGACGCCCCGCGCGTCCCGTCGTCGCGAGGCATCGGCCTGCTCAACGTGAAGGACCGGTTATGGCTCGCATACCGGGACGAAGCGGCTATGCGGCTGTCCAGCTCGCCGGGCAAGGGAACGACGATCGAGCTGACGCTGCCGCTGGAGATGGGGGAGGAAGGAGCGTGAAGCCGATGTATCGCGTGCTCATCGTGGAGGACGAGCAGCTCATCCGGGAAGGCTTTAAACGGACGATCGAGTGGGAGCGGTACGGCCTTGCGATCGTCGGCGAAGCGAAGGACGGCGAGGAAGGGCTGATCCTGGCGGAGATGCATCGGCCGCATCTCATCTTCGCCGACGTCCGGATGCCGGGCATGGACGGGCTTCAATTCGCCGAGCGCGCCCTCCGCCTGCTGCCCGATACGAAGATCGTCATCGTCAGCGGCTACAAGGACTACGATTATTTCCGCCATTCGCTGCAATTGGGGCTGTTCGACTATCTCCTGAAGCCCGTCGACGAGGACGAGCTGATCCGCGTCGTGGAGAACGCTGTCCGCAAGATCGACCAAAGCCAGACGGACAAGCGAAAAGAAATCGAAGCGCATTCCCGCATGCGCAGAAGCGAGGACGTGCTGCACGATGTCCTGCTGAGCAGGCTCGCTGCGGGCGACCTGTCTCCGCTTAAGGAGTGGATGCCGGACCCTTACCTGCAGCATATCGCGTTCGACGGGTATGCGGCAGCCGTCCTGCGTGTCGATAACTACCATAAGCTTGTGCGGGACGAATACGCAGGCGACGAGGAAGCGCTGCTGTTCGCCGTCGTCAATATTTGCGAGGAATCTTTGGGCCCGAACACAGTCACATTCCGTCAGCTTGGCTTGAAGAAGCAGATCACGCTTCTAAAGGGGTTTTCCGCCAATGAGGAAGACTTCGCCGCTGAACAATTCCACTTGAAATGCGCGGATCTGCTGGCGAACTTCAAGCGTTTTGGCAGGTTCAAAGTCAACGTTGGCGTCGGCCGCCCGCACGCGGGATGGGCGGGTATCCACGATTCGTATATCGAAGCCTGCGAGGCAGTCGAGCGAACGACCTTCGGCCAGAGCTACCGCCTCGTTCGCCCCAAAGAGACGGTGGAGCGCGAAGCTGCCGAGCCGCTGCTGTCTCCCGGGTTCGCGGAGCTGTTCAAATCGGCTTGCAAGCAGCGGGACGGAGAAAAGGCGGCCGCGCTGCTGGACGCCTTGCTGCGAACGCCGGCCGCGCAAGAAGCGACGCGTGGCGAGGTGTACGACGCGGCCGCGCGGTTGCTCGAATGGGCCGACCGGCTCTCCCGCGATGCCGCTTCCGGCATCGGCCGCGACGATCCCTACATTTTCGAGAGGGCCAGGCTATGCGCGCTCGACGGTCTGGAAGACATTCGCCAATGGGTCGCCGAAGAGCTGCGCGAGCTGAACCGGAGAGGGAACCCGGTCTACTCCGATCCCCGGGCGTTGATTCGCGATTTGAGGGAGTTCGTCGTCCGTCACTTCGCGTCCGAGGAGATCACGCTGGGACTGCTCTCCTCCAAGTTCGGGATGAACATCTACCAGATCTGCCGGATGTTCAAGAGCGAATTCAACGTTAATTTCCACGCGTTCCTGACGGATCTCAAAATGGAAAAAGCGAAAGCTTATTTACGGGATTCTTCCATGCCGGTTCAGGATATCGCTTTTATGGTCGGGTACAAGGAGACGAAGTATTTCTTCAAAGTATTCAAGAAGCATGTCGGCCAGACGCCGACGGAATACCGCAATCGAACGTAAAGGCCGTCCGACGCAAGCCTTCTCCCGCCGGGAAGCATCCCTGGAAGGAGGGGGCTGTTTTTTGCGGGGAGACGCAAAAAATTGCACCTTATTCGGCAATTGCGTCGGATTATGGCGGCGCCTTGGCGATGCTAAGATGAACGCATGAACAGCCTCGCAGAAAGGAAGGAACACAGGATGCGCACAGAACGCAGCACCGTCGGGGCGCGATTGGACCGGTGGGCGCCGATCGTTTTTACGGCACCGACCGTTTTGGTTATTTTGGCGCTCATGGTTTTCCCGTTTTTTTATTCCATTTACTTGAGCATGCTCAAATACAAGCTGACGCTGCCGGCGGCGAGCAGACGCTTCATCGGCTTCGATAACTACCGCTATATGCTGAACAACGACAGCTTCCTGCACGCCATCGCCTGGACGTTCACGTTCGCCGTGATCGCCGTCGCGGTTCAGGTCACGCTCGGGATGATCATGGCGCTCGTCCTGAACAGCAAAGCCTTCGGCAACCGGACGGCCGTATTCAAGAGCCTATTCATCATGCCGCTCATGCTGGCGCCGATCGTATCCGCGAAGATCTGGTCTCTGCTGTTCCAAGTCATCTACGGGCCGATCAACTATGTGATCTCGGCGCTCGGCTTCGACAAGGTGAGCTGGAGCGGAGAGACGCTGCCGGCGAAGATCTCCATCATCCTCGTCGACGTCTGGCAAGCCACGCCGTTCTGCATGCTGATTCTGCTTGCCGCGCTCAAGACGGTGCCCAAGGAATTGTCCGAGGCGGCGGCGATCGACGGAGCGGGCCGGGTCGGGAGCTTCTTCAAGATCACGATTCCGATGATCCGCAACTTCATCGCCCTTGTCGTATCGATTCGCATCATGGACGCCCTGCGGGTGTTCGACAGCGTCGTCGCCTTGACGAACGGAGCGCCGGGCGAGACGACGGAGACGCTCGCCACCGTTACCTACAAGACCGCGTTTCGTTATGCGGACATCGGCGCCGGCTCCGCAGGCTCCATTCTGTATTTCTTGCTGATCGTCGTCTTTTCTCTGCTCGCGTTCGTCTTCCTGCGACGCGGTCCGAATTCCATATAAGGGAGTTGACCCCATTGATAGCGAGAGAAAAGACGGTCGTCTCCGCCCTGCTCGGACTGTTCACCCTCTTCTTCCTCTTTCCGATCTACTGGACGCTGACGACTTCGATCAAGCCGAAGGGCTCGATCATCAAGCTGCCGCCGGAGTGGCTGCCGCTGCACTTCACCTGGTCCAACTATGTCGAGGTGTTCTCGCAAAACCACATCGGCCGCGTTTTTCTGAACAGCCTGTGGGTCGCTTCGGCAACGACGGCCATCACCGTGATCGTCACCGCGCTCGGGGGCTACGGCTTCTCACGGTTTAAGTTCAGGGGACGGAACTTGTGGATCTACACGACGATCATCGTTCGGATGATTCCCGGACTTCTGCTCATCATTCCGTACTATCTCATGTTTCAAAAAGCGGGACTGCTCAACACCTTGTCCGGCCTGATCATTGTCTATGTCACGGCCGCCATTCCGCTGGCGATCTACCTGTTCATGGGCTTCTACAGCGAGATGCCCGGCGAAGTGTTCGAGTCGGCCCGAATCGACGGCTGCTCCGAATACGGCATTTTCGGCCGGATCGCGCTGCCGCTCGTCGTGCCGGGCATCGTCGTTACTTCCATCCTCGTGTTCATGGGCGCCTGGAATGAATTTTCCTTATCGCTCATTCTCACCTTTTCGGACGACAAGAAGCTGCTGCCGCTGGCGATCAGCAGCCTGGTCCAGACTCAGAAGGATACGCCGCTGGGCGAGATTGCCGCCGCGGGCACGGTCGCGATGATTCCCGCAGTCGTGCTGTCCTTGACGACGCAAAAATATATCGTGGAGGGCTTTACTGCCGGAGCCGTCAAAGGATGAAGCCAGGAAGTTGCGGAGAGGGGTGAGAGCCGGGCTCGCTTGACTGTTTTCGAATGAAGATGGATCTTATAATCATACGGGAGGGTTCTCTACATGCTTAACGCAAACAAAGGAAGCGTCCGCGCGGCGCTCGGTTTGACCTTTGCCATATCCCTGGTTCTAGCCGGCTGCTCCGGCAACGATAATGGCGGCAACAGCACGACTTCGGCTGACGCATCGGCAAGCCCGACTGCCGATGCCGGTTCGGCCGTCAAGGTCGAAGGACCGACCGTATACGGGATTAAGCTGCAGGATATGGACGCGGGAGGCACGCTCAAGGGGCAGTACAAAGGAAAGAAAATCGTGGTCGCCACGATGGCGGGAGATACGGAGAAGGCGCTTAAGGACGCGGCAACTTACTTCGAGCAAGCTTCGGGGGCCACAGTCGAGGTTCAGAGCTTTCCGGCTCAATCGTATATGGAGAAAATCCAGCTGGACCTGCAAACGAACCATTCCTTCGATTCGATCGTCATGCCCGTCGCTTTGATCCACGGGTACGCGGAAGGCGGACTGGTCCAGGATCTGAAGCCTTATATCGATAACAAGGAGCTGGTCAGCCCGACGCTCAGCCTGGACGACTTCATCCCGAGTCTGCTCGATATTTACGGGAATTACAAATCGAAGCTGGTTGCTTTCCCCTATAAGCCCGATGCGCAAATCTTCTTCTACCGGAAGGACCTCTTTGAAGATCCGAAAATGAAAGAAAGCTTCAAGGCCAAGACGGGCCATGAGCTGGTCGTTCCGCAGACGCCGGAGCAAATGGCCGAGGCGGCTGCCTTCTTCACCAAGAGCCTCAATCCGGATTCCCCGGTGACCTACGGATACAGCACGATGGCGGACAATACATCCAGCCGCTGGATATGGACGAACCGGCTCGCCGCCTTCGGGGGCAGAGACGTAGACAAGGACTTCAAGCCTGCGTTCAACAACGAAGCAGGGCTGAAGGCGCTTGAATTCGCCAAGGACCTGACGCGATACGCGCCCAAAGAGCTGCTCACGCTTGGCTGGGACGAGGCCAACACGCTGTTCGCGAACGGCGAAGTGGCGATGATGGAGCAATGGCCGGGGCTGATCCAGACGGTAGAGGCGGATGGGTCCAAGGTCAAAGGCAAAGTGGGGTATGGCGTGACGCCGGGCGGCGCGCCGACGATGGGCGGGTGGTCGATCGCCATGACCGCTTCTACCGATAACCCGGAGCTGACGTATAAATTTCTCGAATACGTCACCTCGAAGGATCTGGAAGTGCTCAAGATCCAGGACAAAATGGACCCGACGCGCACCTCTAACTACATGAGACCCGAGCTTCAACAGCAATTCCCGATGTACCAGACGCTGCTGGACTCGCTCACGAAGGGCAAGATCATGGCCGATCCCGACGTGCCGTTCATCTCGCCGAAGCTGAACGACATCATGGAGAGCGCAGTGCAATCCGTGCTTCGGGGTGAACTGGAGCCGCAGAAGGCGCTCGATATTATGGACAAGAGCTTCACGGAGGAGATCAAGGGCGCGGGGATTGCGGGCGAATAAGAAGCCGATCGGATCGGTGAACGATTATACAGGCACGGCGAAAGGGCTGTCCCAAGTCATCGCGACGACTTGGGACAGCCCTTATCCGTTTGTCGTGCCCGCTATTCGGCTGCGCCTTACAGCACCTTTTGGACCGGTCCGCGAAGCTGTAGAGTAACTTTTTTCCTTTACATCACCTTGGACCGGTCCGCGACGTTGAAGAGCATGTTTGAGGTGAAAATCATGCACTTTTAATCGATTGATGATTTACGCCGCGCTGCACTAGAGCAGCTTGCGCAAGTCCGCGACCGACACCTCGACCTGCGGCACAAACGCGTCGGACCGGGCATAGCGGGCGAGACTGGTCAGGAATTGCCGGCCCTCCGGCGTGTCCGCGACTTGTTCGGCGTCAAGCGCGCAGACGAGCAGGCTGCCGCTTAGAACGCGGCATTCGAACAGGAAGCCCAGCTTGTGGTTGCGCTCGATGTTGTCGACGGTCCGGACGATCGGCGCGAGCGCCGAAGGGAGATCGTCGAGGATGAAGGCGCGCGAATGCTGGACCAGGCTCCACCAGGGATAGGTCGAATGCGTCTCGCTCGGAAAGTCCGCCAGCGCCGGGTGCTCCCGCTCGATGAGCAGGCCGTGGGTGCCGACCGGCAGCGGTTTGTTCATGCTCTCGGAGATCGAGCGGAACATCGGGTAGCACCAGAAGTCGGTGCAGTACGTGCCTTCGATGCTCCGCTTCGCGGTTTCCGGCTTCGCCAGCAGCAGCATCCGTTCTCCTTGCTCCAGCAGGCGCAGCGTATCGTCGGACAGCGAATGCGCGATGTGAACGCCTGCTGCCGCAGGCTCCCATGCCGTCTCGCGCGGATAGAGCCACAGTTCGTATGCCTTGCGAATATCCGTTCCTGCGAGTTCAAGGCTGAAGACGACCTTGGTCATCGCTTGCACGTCGGGCAGCTCGAAGCCGAGATCGGCGATGTCGATGTACGCTTCGCCTGCCTGCGCCGTCGCTTCGGCGCTGCCGTCGGCGAGCACGCGGTCCCCGTCGGCGATTGCCCAGCGGAGCCGAACAGAGCCAAGCGGCGCCTGCCGATAGTAGGCAAGCTCGACATGCGCGTCGAAACGCTCGCCGGCGGCATAGTTGTACTTGTCGAACCGTGCGAGCAGCACGGCGTCGGAGCAGTAGGTGCGCCACTCCTCGGGCGTCACGAGCCCCTTGCTGTCCATGAACGCGTCGAGGATGCCGACGAGCGCCGTGCCCTGGCCGCTGAAGTCCTGCAAGTCGAGCAGCTGGAAGCCGGCGAGCCGCCGCGAGCGGAACGCGGCCTCCAGCTCTTCTTTGTAGCAGGCGACGGCCAACCGTCCCGAAGCCTCGAAGTATCGGTCGGCCAGCTCGCCCAGCCCTTTAGCCTCCAGACGCTCGCGGAACGTCTCCAGATTGCGGGCCTTCAGCGAGCCCGTATACTTGGCGATCTCTTCGTAGCGCGGATACATCGCGTACTGCCCGATCTCGTGCGAGACGACGGGAATCTTCGGCACGAGCGCTTCGCCCGCGACATCCGCCTGCACGGTCTTGGTGCCCGTGCCGAACTGGATCTGGATGGCGCCTTCGCCCTTGCCGTCTTTGCCGCCCGTGTGGCCCGTGTCCGCGTCCGCCCGTCCGCCGCTCTCCGGCGGCACGATCTGCGCGTCGTAGTCCTTGCGCGTGCCGGGGCGGTCCGTCTGGACGTGGCCGAGCGGTGCATCGCACATTGCGTACGATCCGCGGAACAGGCGGTCCCGCGCGAACCGGACGCCGACGTAGAAGTCGTCGTTCGGCAGAATCACCGGCGCGAACTGAAAGTTGTTGCAGCCCTGCGCGTACAGATGGCGGTCGTCATGCGCTTTGTAGGCTGCCAGGATCACGTCCAGTCGGGACTTGCTCCCCCAGAGCTCGTTGCCGAGCGACATCATGACGAACGAGGGATGATTGCCGTAGGCGTCCAGCATGGCGAAGCCTTCGCGGACGAGGTAATCCTGCTGCACCCGGTCGTGATTCGCGTCGCCTTCGTCCGTGACGGTGCCCCAGAACGGCAGCTCCGGCTCCATGAAGATGCCGAGCCGGTCGGCGGCCTCGAAGGCGGCTTCCGGCGGACAGCACGTATGGAAGCGGTAATGGTTGATGCCGTAGGACTTGGCAATGCCCAATATGTGCAGCCATTCGTCGACGGAGGTCGGCGCGAAGCCGGTCAGTGGGGAAATGAGGCCGTCGTGCTTGCCCCGCAGAAACGTGCGGACGCCGTTGATCGCAAACTTGTCCCCGTCCGCCTTGAACTCGCGCAGCCCCGCGACGATGTCGCGTGCGTCCAGCGCCTCGCCGCTCGCGTCCAGCAGACGGACGGCGAGGCGGTACAGATGCGGCTCCGCGTCGCTCCACAGCCGGGCGTCCTCGCCCAGCTCGAACCGGACGGATGCCGAGGAGGTATCACTGCCGCCACCGGCGTCTACGTCAAATATCCGTTCGGCTGCTGCGTGGTCGTGGCCGTTAAAGCCCGCCGCCGATACGGCGAGCCGCCGCGCCCCGGAGCCGGACCAATCCGCGCGCACGACGAACGATCGGTCCGCGACGCTCGGGTAGACCTGTACGCCCAGCAGATGCGTCGCGGCCGCAAACCGCAGCTCGATCCGGCCGGTGATCCCGTTCCAGTTGCTCTGCGTGTCCGGCGACGTCAGGTGGCCGCCCTTGGTCGGATAATCCGTGTTGTCGACGCGGATCGTCAGCGTATGCCTACCCGGCCCAAGCAAGCCGGTCAGCTCGTACAAGTGCGGCGTGCCCAGGCTGTCGCGCGCGCCGGCCTCCCGGTCGTCGATCCACACGGTCGTCATCCGTGTCCGTTCGAGATACAGGAAGACCGAGCCGCCGGCCGCCGCTTCGGGAACGTCCACTTCCCGCGAGAACCAGGCCCAGCCCTCGAACTTGTATTCGTCCGTCAGGTGGCCGATCTCGACCGCCTCGTTCCGCGGCCCCTTTCGCGCGTATGAGGTTGTGCCGGGGAGCTGCATCGTATCGTCGAAGGGCAGCTGCAGCCCGCGTTTGCCCGCGTCCAGCTGAACGTTCCATGGACCGGACAGGTCGATTGTCGTTAACAAGCGATCACCTTCTGCTCGATTATTTGGCATAGTCGCGATATTCCTGGGGCGTCTGGCCCACGACTTTTTTGAATAAATACGTGAAGTAAGCCGCAGTCTGAAAGCCGACCTGCGCGGCGACCTCGTAGATCTTGACATTCGGGTCCCGCAGCAGCTCCTTCGCCCGGGTCATGCGCGCATCCTGAACGTAGTCCGAGATCGTGCGGCCCGTCTCCTTCTTGAACAGGACGCTCAGGTAGCTCGCGTTCAGATGGAACTGCTCCGCCAGCTGCTTGACCGTCATTGGGTCCTGCAGATGCACCGCGATGTAGTCCGCTATTCTGCGGATCAGATTGTGCTGCGGCGCGGCGTCCTCACGTTTGATCGACCGGCTGAACCGCGCCATGTAGTCGAGCACGGCCTCCCGCACTTCGCCGGCGTCGGTGCAGTCGATCAGCCGCTGCCAGACGAGGATGTTGGCGTTGTCCGCGCCGTCCTCCTTGCCGGAGCCGATCTTCGCCAGCTCGCTGATGATACCCATGCCGAACGCCTGCACGTACGAAAAGGACGCGGGCTGGCGCGCGAGCAGCCGCTCGAACGCCAGATCGAACATGACGCGCGCCTGATCGTCTTCGCCGCGCTCCAGCAGCCGGATCATCTCCGGCACTTCTTCTTCCTTGAGCAGGTATTCGCGGTACTCCTCCGCCTCGGCCCGGTCGAAGTACAGAATGCGTCCCCCGCCGCCCAGACGCGCTTTGGCCAGCATATGCTTCGCTTCCTTGTACAGCGGCGGGACGTCCTCCCAGCCGTCGCCGTCCCGGCTGACGCCGATCGTGACCGAGGCGTCGTACTGCTCGCGGATGATCTCCTGCATGAACTGCAGCTGCTTCTCCATGCCGGCCCGGTCGAGAGGCTTCGCGTTCAGGTGAACGACCGCCGTCTCGCTCGCGCCCGTCTTGCCGACGTATGTTCCTTCCCAGCCGGACAGCCCGATCTTAACGGCCTTCCACAGGCCGTCCGCAAGCAGAATCCGCTGCCGCGCATCGGCAGGTGCCCCTCGTTCCTGGCGATCGTACGCGAAGAGGAACAGCCGAATATGGCGCACCTCGCCGGGCAGGTCCAACAGCCGCCGCCAGGAATCCATCAGCTCCGCATCCTCGGAACGGCCTTCGATCAGGTCGTTCACGAACCGGTCCTGCAGCACGTCCAGGCTGCCCGTGAGCTTGTCCTGGAGCGCCCGGGTCTCGCGCTCGATCTGCTCGCGCTTCTCGATCGCCGCGCGGAAGGCGGACAGCTTCTCCTCGATCTCCTCCGTGCGGATCGGCTTGAGCACGTACGCCTTGGCGCCCAGATGAATGGCCTCCTGCACGAATTCGAACTCGTCGAAGCCGCTGATCATGAGCGTTTGGAGCGACTGGAGCTTCGGATAGTCCGCCCTGCACTTCGCCAGCAGCTCAATCCCGGTCATGCCGGGCATCGAGACGTCCGTGATCAGCACGTCGACGTCCATGTCGCCCAGAATCTCCAGCGCTTCCTCGCCGGATTCGGCCGTCAGCGGCGGCGCATAGCCGAGCCGCTCCCAGCCGACGTGGCGAACGAGTCCCTGGATATGCAGCGGCTCGTCGTCCACGATCAATGCCTGTATCATCATCCTTCACCTCGCTTCAATTCGGGCCGTTCCTCGCAGACGGGAATCAGGATCGAGACGGACGTTCCCGCGTCGGGGGCGCTGTCGATGTCGAGTCGGCCCTCGTCGCCGAAGTACAGTCGCAGCCGCTCGCGAATGTTGTTCATCCCGAAGCCGTTGTTCGTGCCTTCGTAATCGCCGGCGCGCACCCTCGCGAGCACGCTTGCCGTCATGCCCTTCCCGTTGTCCTGGACGAGGAAACGCACGGATCGCTCCTCGCGGCGGACGGCGATGCGAATGAGCGCGCCCGGACGCTTCGTAATGTCGCCGTGCAGGTAGCAATTTTCGACGATCGGCTGCAGCAGCAGCTTGATCGTATACAGGTCGAGCGTATCCTCGTCGATCTCCCAAACAGCCTGGACGCGATCGGGGTAGCGCAACTGCTGAATTTCCAGGTACGCCTTGAGGTGCCCGACTTCGTCGCGGATGCGCGTCACGTTCACGCGGTTGTTGAGCGCCAGCCGGTAAAAGGTCGTCAGCGCGTCGATCGTCCGCAGCTGCATCTCGTCCTGCAGGTCCATCGCGCGCCAGCGGATCAGGCTGAGCGAATTATAAATAAAGTGGGGGTTGATCTGCGCCTGCAGCGCCTTGAACGACTGCTCCCGCTCCTTGAGGTTCGCTTGCGTGTTTTCCTCGACCAGCCGGCCGAGCCGGCCCGACATCGAGTTGAACAGCACCTCGAGCTCGCCGAGCTCGTCGCGGTCTCTGTTCCGGACGGTCACCTCGAACACGCCCTGCGAGATGTCCGTCATGCGGCTGCCGAGCTTGCGGATGCGCCAGACGACGTTTTTGACGACGGCCGTGATGAGGAAGACGGACAGCAGCAGGAAGAAGGCGATGCCGACGCCGACCGCGTAGTAGATTCGCTTGGACTGCTTTTCCAGCTGTTCGATATGCACGAGCGCGGCGACCGACCAGCCGCCGGCGATCCGCTGCACGATGAGCACCTTGCCGGCGATGGCGTCGTTCACCTGGTTCGCGTGACGCCAGTAGCGGTCCAGCGAGGAGGCGGAGAGATCCGCGCCGATGGCCGCGGTCTCGGAGGAGGCGATGATCCGCGCGTCCTGGTCGACGATATAGAGGTCGCCTGCCCCGTTAAAGGGGTGATCGAGCGGCTCCGCGAACACGTCGTTATAATCCAGCAGCAGGTAGATCGCGCCGTGCGCACGGCCGTAGCCGTCCATGATCTTGCGGGACACGACGAGCTTGCGCGCGTCGTCTTGCGCATTGGTCCAGCTGAGGATGCCCGGATCGCCGATCGTCCGCTCGTACCAGTCGCGCTCGGGCATGCCGGCGAGCATCCGGTTCTCGGGCTTCCAGAGCAGTCCGCCGTCCTGCACCAGCGTGTCGTTCGTATGATAGATGCGGAAGTCCTCGATGCCGGGCAGGTATTTGGCGGTGAACAGGAAGGAGCGGTCCACGTACTTCACCGTCTCGAGCTGCTCCGCCATGTCCGCGTAATTCCGGGACAGCCGGGAGATCAGCTCGCCGTCCGTCGCCGTCCGCGTCGCGAGCAGATCGTAGGTCTGTTTGCGAAAATCGATGCTCTGCGCGGTCTGTCGGACCGCTTCCTTGATCGTGAGCAGGTAGTTGGACCGCACGTTGTGAAACGTCAGGTAGCCCGCGCCCAGCGCCAGCAGAACGGTCGGGATGAAGACGATCAATCCGTAGAGAAGGACGATCTTGCCCCGCATATTCATGGACCTGGTCGCCCGAATGATCGATCTCTCCAACGATTGTCCGAACTTCATGCCGTTCCCCCGTCCCCGAAGTCAATGCGCGCCTTTACAAAGGCAAAGGGAGCAACCCCGTAGGGCTGCTCCTGCTTCATTTAAAATTCGCCGTTCGCCGCGACGTCCGCTTTGTACGTCTCAAGCCATTCGGCCTTCATCTCGCTCCAGTGCGCGCGCTTCTCGAGCGCGTCCTGGAACGCCTTCCAGGTCGACTCGAACTGCGCGTCGTCCTTGGACATGAGCAGCTTCGCGCGGTATTCCTTGCGAAGATTCTCGATCTCGGGCGCGTACTTCTCCCAGGTGCCGCCTTCCTTCGGCGTCAGCAGGTCGTAATTGTGCGCCGCGCGCACGCCGCCCATCTTGCCGACGGCCTCGGTGAACGCCGGCGTCTTGGCCGCGCCGGCTTTGTCGACCTCGCTGTTCCACCACGGATACCACTTATTGTTGTAGGAAGAGGTCATGTACAGCTCCGGCGTGACCTTGGCTTTGCGGGCGACGTCGCCCGAGTTGCGATCGGCCTTATAATTATCGTCGATGTATTTCCACTTTCCAAGCGGTTGATCGATCCAGTCCCAATACAGGCCGGCTGGGCCTTCGTTGATGACCTGCTGCTGCTCCGGCTTCGGCGCCAGCGTATAATCGAAGAACTTCAGGATCGCGTCGAGGTTTTTCGTCTTTTTGCTGATGTAGACATCATAGCCCGGGTACGGATTGACGACCTGGTTGGTGCCGACCTGATCGACGCCGGGAACCTTCGGGAACGGGATCACCTGGTAGTACCAGCCCGGCTCGGTCGGACCGTCGAGCGTCTCCCACAGCGTCGTGTCGATATTGAAGAAGCTGCCCACATTAAGCGCGACGCGGCCGGACTTGTTTTTCTCCTTGTACCGTTCCTTCTTGTCCGTGACGACTTCGGGATCGATCAGCTTTTCCCGGTACAGCTTGTTCATCCACTGGTAGGCGGCCTTGTACTGCGGATCGTCGAACGTAAATACGAAGTCGTCGCCTTTCTTCGCGACGCCCTTGCCGGAAGTCGACACGCCGAAGGCGGTCAGAATGGCGTTCTCGTCGTTCCAGCCCGCCGTATCGTTCGTGTCCATCAGGAACGACATCGGGAGCAGCGCTTTGCCGGAGGCGTCCTTCTGCTCGGCGGCCTTCTTCAGGAACGTCTCGACGCCGTCCAGCGTGGACAGGTCTTCGAGCTTCATGCCGGCCTTCTCCACGACGTCCGTGCGCACCGTCCAGGCCAGCGAGGACCAGCCCGGCCACGGATCGTTCGGATTCTGGTCGAACCAGGCCGGGATGGACCAGATATGGCCGTCCTTGTCCTTCATCCGATCCAGATACTGCTTCGGGATGGAGGCGAGGCCCGGATATTTGTCCGGCATGTCGAAGTACTGCTCGAGCGACATGATCTGGTTGGAGCGGCCCATCGCGCTCTTGACCGTATCGTTGCGGCTGAAGATCGCGGCGTCGTCGAAACCGCCCGTATTAATATTAAGGTTCAGTGCCGTCAGCGCGTCGCCCTGGGTCGCTTCGAGCTTCACGTCGACGCCGGGCTCTTTTTCCCGCCAATACTTCTGCACGAGGCTGTCGTTGTTGATCGTGGCCGTCCAGCCCAGCCACAGCTTGAACGCGAGCGGATCTCCGGAAGCCTGGCTGGCGGATGCCGATGCGGATGACGTTGTCTGCGCGGATGACGTGCCCGCGGCTTCGGAGCCGGCGTTCGCATTGTTGCCGCCGTTGCCGGAGCAGCCTGCGAGCACGGCGAGCATGGCCGCCAGCGACAGCGCGACCGTTCCCTTGCTCTTTCTCATGGAGCGCATTGAATTTCCCCTATTCTCTGTGAAATTGGTATATGAACATCTTGCGTATACCCTGCGAGAGATACAAGTCTAACCTTTGACCGAACCGATGAGCACGCCCTTGACGAAATACTTCTGCAGGAACGGATAGACGCACAGGATCGGCAGCGCGCTCACCATGACGACGGCCATCTTGATCGACATGAGCGTAATGTTTTGCATCTCGGCGCTGCGGGCGAGCGCTTCCTGGTTCGAATTCGAGCCGAGCACGGTCGACAGATCCGACGCCGACAGCAGCTGCTGAAGGAACGTCTGCACCGGGATGAGCGACTGGGAGGTCACGTAGAACGCACCCGAGAACCAATCGTTCCAGTGCCCGACGGCCGTGAACAGGCCCAGCGCGGCGAGCATCGGCTTGGACAGCGGCATGACGATCTGCAGCAGCGTTCGCAGCGGGCCGGCGCCGTCCAGCTCGGCGGACTCGATGAGCGCCTCCGGGATGCCCTGGATGAACTTCAGCATGACGAACATGTTCCAGGCCGAGAAGAGGCTGGGGAAAATGAACACCCAGAAGGTGTCGAGCAAGTGCAGGTTGTTGAGCTGAATGTAGAGCGGGACGAGCCCGCCGTTGAACAGCATCGTGATCAGCACGTAGGCCAGAATCGCCGAACGCAGCGGCAGCTTCCTGTACGACAGGCCGTATGCCGCGAGCAGGGTGACGAACAGCCCGAGCACCGTGCCGAGCACCGTCCTGCCGATCGTGATCAGGTACGAATGCCGGATAACCTCGTTGCCGAGCACGATCTCGTAGTTGATCGTCGTGAAGCTGCGCGGCCAGATGTAGACGCCGCCCCGGGCCGCGTCCGCGCCGTCGTTGAGCGAGATGGCCAGCATGTACAGGAACGGGTATACGACGCTTAAACACAATAATGCCAGAAGGGCGACGATGAAGCCGTAGGCAACTTTTTCCGCGGAATTCTTTTTCATCGTCTCACCACAATCCTTCGCCGTTTATTCTGCGCGACAGCTGGTTCGTCCCGAGGACGAGCACGAGACCGATGACGGAGGAGAGCAGCCCGACTGCGGTCGACATCCCGAAGTAGCCCTGCTGCAGCCCGCTTCGCAGCACGTACGTGTCGAGCACGTCCGCGACCTCCATATTGGCCGAGTTCATAAGTGGATAGATCTGATCCATCCCGACATTGATGAGGCTGGGGATGCTGAGGATCAGCACGATGGAGATCGTCGGCAGGATGCCGGGTATCGTGATATGCCGGATCTGCGCCATCTTGCCGGCGCCCTCTACCTTGGCCGCTTCGTACAGCTGCGGGTCGATCGTCGTGATCGCTGCGAGGTAGAGGATCGTATTCCAGCCGGTCTCCTTCCACAGCCCGCTGCCGACGACGATGGGCCGGAACCATTCGGTCGATCCCAGGAAGAACACCGGGTCTCCGCCCGCCTTGCCGATCAGCTGGTTGACGAGCCCGCCGTCCAGCGTAAGGAACGACTGCAGCATGTATGCCACCACGATCCAGGAGAAGAAGTGGGGCAGGTAGCTGACCGATTGCACGAACCGCTTGAAGGTGGAATGCGTCACCTCGTTGATCAGCAGCGCCAGCAGGATCGGCGCCGGGAAGCCGAAAATAAACTTCAGGACGGAGATGTACAGCGTATTCCGAACGACCGTCCAGAACTGCGGCTCGTGCAGGAAAGCGAAGTTGTCGAGCCCGACCCACGGCGCGCTCCAGATGGACGTCCCGATCTGAAAGTCGCGGAAGGCGACAAGTATGCCGGCCATCGGCATATAGCTGAACAAGAACAGCAGCACGACGCTCGGCAGGATCATCAAGTATTGCCAACGATGTTTGAAAAACTTAGCGTACATGGCCATCCTCCTTATGAATCCATCATAAAGGGTTGGCGGTAAGCGCATCCATGAGACGGCGATTGGATTTCTATCGTTTTGATTGGAAGATGGGGCGGGGGCGCTTTTGTTTTGCCGCATGATGGGGAGCGGTGGGGAAGTGCGAGAGAGGCGCGGTGTGCGAATAGCCCATTGTTGCGCTATTTTGGAGTACCAGGTGAGCGGCGGGGATGCGAGCGAGGGGAGTGAGTGCGCGAATAGCGCGATTTTGCGCTATTTTGGAGTATCAGGTGAGCGGCGGGGTTTCGAGCGAGGGGAGTGAGTGCGCGAATAGCGCGATTTTGCGCTATTTTGGAGTATCAGGTGAGCGGCGGGGTTGCGAGCGAGGGGAGTGAGTGCGAGAATAGCGCGATTTTGCGCTATTTTGGAGTATCAGGTGAGCTGCGGGGTTGCGAGCGAGGGGAGTGAGTGCGAGAATAGCGCGATTTTGCGCTATTCTGAAGTGTCACGAGAGCGGCGGGGTTGCGAGCGAGGGGAGTGAGTGCGAGGATTGCGCGATTTTGGGCTATTTTGGAGTGTCAGGTGAGCGGCGGGTTGCGTGCGAGGGGAGTGAGTGCGAGAATAGCGCGATTTTGGGCTATTTTGGAGTATCAGGTGAGCGGCGGGGTTGCGAGCGAGGGGAGTGAGTGCGAGGATAGCGCGATTTTGGGCTATTTTGGAGTATCAGGTGAGCGGCGGGGTTGCGAGCGAGGGGAGTGAGTGCGAGGATAG
>NZ_JAGXJW010000006.1:104082-178954 GCF_019091135.1 Cohnella sp. GbtcB17
CGCGATTTTGGGCTATTTTGGAGTGTCAGGTGAGCGGCGGGGTTGCGAGCGAGGGGGGGAGTGCGAGAATAGCGCGATTTTGCGCTATTTTGGAGTATCAGGTGAGCGGCGGGGTTGCGAGCGAGGGGAGTGAGTGCGAGGATAGCGCGATTTTGCGCTATTATGGAGTGTCAGGTGAGCGGCGGGGTTGCGAGCGAGGGGGGGAGAGTGCGAGGATAGCGCGATTTTGCGCTATTTTGAAGTGTCAGGTGAGCGGCGGGGATGCGAGCGAGGGGAGTGAGTGCGCGAATAGCGCGATTTTGCGCTATTTTGGAGTATCAGGTGAGCGGCGGGGTTGCGAGCGAGGGGAGTGAGTGCGAGAATAGCGCGATTTTGGGCTATTTTGGAGTGTTAGGTGAGCAGCATGAAGTTCGGACCGAGCAGAAACGTCCAATCGTGAATCACCTTCAGCAAGATGCCGGAAGCCTTGTGCGCGGCGGCATCGGGCGCGGCTGTGCCTACGGCGGACACGACGAGGATCGGCTCCATCGCCGCACCCAGAACCACTTGAGCGCCGTGCACGGCGCTTTGTGCGAGACAATCGGTGCCGTTCAGGATCGGATCGTACAGCAGGAGACCCGCGATCGAAGATGCCGCCGCGAGGATAAAGAAGATGCCGGCCATCCTGGAGGCAAGCGTGCTCGAATACTTACTCTACTGCGTCTTCTCCATAGAAGAACACCTCTTCCAAAGGTCGTTT
The DNA here is from genome assembly GCF_019091135.1 of Cohnella sp. GbtcB17. GTDB lineage: Bacteria > Bacillota > Bacilli > Paenibacillales > Paenibacillaceae > Cohnella. The sequence goes on from NZ_JAGXJW010000006.1 coordinate 104,822, forward strand.
AAAAGCGCGCGCGATGCGGAAGGCCAGCTCCAGCGACGGGGAGTAGTTGCCCTTTTCCAATGCCACGATCGTCTGCCTCGTTACGCCCGTCAGTTCCGCCAACTGCTGCTGCGTCATCTCGTCGTGGTTGAACCGCAGCCTCCGGATATGATTGCCAACCAGGTTCTTGCCCATCGCTAGACGCCCCTCCGGTAGTGGTACAGCCTCGTCGCGGAGCCGGTCACGTCCGAGAGGAAGCCGGCGGCGATCAGGATGACGAACATCGCTTGCGAAGGTTGGCCGGCCGCCAGCGTGCCCATCGACGCCAGAAAGCCGAGGACGAACACCAGGAACGAGTTGCGGAACGCCTTCAGGTCGATCAGCTTGTCGAGCTCGTCGGCGAACGAAGGCTCCTTCTCTCCGGTCGCCATCCGATGGACGATGTTGAAGACGATGCCGATGACGATGTGCGCGAATATCGAGACAAGCGTCAGAATGAGGACGAAGGAGCCCCAGTAGCGAAAGATTTCGTCGGTCTCTGCGCCGGCGCCTGGATGCCGCGGGTACATGATCGACGAATACACTGCGAAAATCAGGACCGCGCTGATCAGCGATACGATGCTCTTCTTTTCTTGATAGGCCATGCGATTGTTCTCCCCTTATTTTGAGTTAAGTTTGGTATTCATAATGTAATATATTTATTACACTATGTAAAGTATATTTTACATTTAAGGTAATAGAACGGGCCAGCACCGACGTCTAGGTATCCAAGTTTTCATAAGATGAACTTCATAAGCATCCATACGGATTCATTCCCGGAAGCAAGCCGCCGATATGCTAGTAGTAAGGTTTTATAAGGAAGGGGCCACGACAGCATGCAGCGACTGAAGTTTATTTACCGCTTTTTTCTTATTCAACCGCTTTGGTTCAGGGTTTTGGCGCCGGCGGCGCTGCTCTTGTCGATTCTCTTGAGCAGCTCGACGTTTGGCGAGGACGCCGCTTACAAAGGCGGAGCCAAGCTGGCGGCGGCAGTCTTCTTCGGATTATGGGGCATACCGTTCCGGCGCAACCGGCAGCTCGCGATCATTTTCTTCGCGCTGGCCGCGTTAAGCTTATATTTGGCGGTAAATACCTTCGTGCAAGCAGGATAAGACGTAGTCTAAGCGAACTATATTTAAGTCGAGATTTCGGGAAAATCAGGAGATCTTGTCGCAAATCATAAAAGGGAGCATGGGCCCGCATGTCTAGATTTCACAACCGCCTTGTATTCAAGCTGTCGGTCATGATACTGACGCTCCTCGTCATCTTGTCCGCCACACTCATTTATTTGCAGGTTCGCAGTACGAAGCAAGCCAGCGAGGAGGCGATCGGCAGCATCGGCATGCATATCGCGGAGGCTTATGCGGGGCAGTTCGATATCGCATCCTATGAGAAATTCACCAAGGACGAGAAGGAAAACGATCTCTATTGGGGCTTGCGCAACGCGCTGAATCGTTATCGGCTTGAGATCGGTGCGCTGTATGTATACACGGTAAAATTCGACGACCTCGGTCAGCCTGTAATTCTGATCGACGGCCAGCCGAAGAACGAAAAGACCGCGTCTCCGATCGGCGAGGTCACCGACATGCCGAAGGCGGCGATCGCCGACGTGCTGACGGGCAAGACGGCCAAGACCGGCATTCTTCACAATCCCGAATACGGCGACTACCTCTCCTCGTTCGCGCCGCTTCGCGACGCAGGCGGGAAGGTGATCGGCGCGCTCGGCATCGATACGGACGTCGCCGTGTCGAATACGATTTTTCGGGACGTCCTGAGAAAAAGCATGTCGGCATTCGTACTTATGGGTGCGCTTACGCTGCTCGTCTTTTTGCTGATCGCCTGGTTCATGGCCCGTGCGCTCCGGCCGCTCGGCACGATCGTCCGCAGCGCGGAAGCGATGGCCGCCGGCGATCTCGCGGGGGCGCAGCGTCTGCTGGGCGCGCGGCGCGTCCGGTCGAAAGACGAGATCGGGCAAGCGTATGCCGCCATGACGGGGATGACCGACCGGCTGAGCGTCACGCTTGGAGGTGTGATGCAGGACGTGACCGCGACGACGGCGGATCTCGTTCGTTCGACCGACCAATCCGGCGCTGAAGCAGAGCGGATGGTCGGGCTTAACGAGCGGATGGAGCAATCGATCGCGCAATTGGCCGACGGGGCGGCGCATCAACGCACGGGCGCTGAAGAGAGCGCGAGGTCGATGGAAGAGATCTCGCAGGCCATTCAGCGCGTCGCCGAAGCGTCGTCGAGCGTCGCCGCGGCTTCCGCGGACGCGCTGGCGACGGCGGAGCACGGCAGAAGCGCCATCCTCGTGCTCAAGGAGCAGGTCGGATCGATGTCCGCCGTCGCCGAGCAGACGACGGGCTCGGTACAGCTGCTGAACGGCTATATGCAGGAGATCAAGCCGGTCCTCCAATCGATCGTGAGCAACGCGGATCAGACGAAGATTCTTGCGCTGAACGCGTCCATCGAGGCGGTGCGGGCCGGGGAGCATGGCGCGGGCTTCGGCGTCGTGGCCGGCGAGATTCGCAAGCTTGCGGAGGCGGCCGCCGCGTCCGCGACGCAGGTCACTGCGCTGCTGGACCAGATACGCGGCGAGTCGGCGCAGATCGGGGAGCGGATGGCCGCGGAAGCGATGGAGATGACGAGAGGCAGCGACCTGTCCGGCGAAGTGGCTTCGCTCTTCGACGATACGGTAGACCGGTTCGTCTTCGTGAACGGCCATATTCAGGAGATCTCGGCGGCTGCCGAGCAGCTGCTTGCAGGCTCCGAGGAGGTCGCGGCTTCGGTCGAGCAGATATCGCAGATCTCGGCGGTGAGCGCGGACAATACGGTGTCCATCCAGCGGATGTCGACCGAACAGCTCGAAGCGGCGCGGCGGATCGCCGACACGACGGCCCAGCTCAAGAAGAGAGGCGCCGTGCTGGAAGCGGCTGTCGCCAAGTTCAAGCTGTAACCGCGTATTCGAATATTTGCTAATTATATTTTTGCAAAAAACAATTTCTCTTTTTTCCGGTATCCTGTAAAATAAGTCCACAACGAAATGCGATGAAGAGAAGCGTCGATAAACGGATTTCTTGACAGAGAACCCCGGGAGCTGAGAAGGGGGAGAAGTCGTTATCGATAAAAAGACTCTGAGCAGCGCGCCGGAATCCGTATCCGATCACGGGGATGGCGCGACAGGAGCTCCTGTTACAGAGCTAGAGTATGGGCATGACGGCATGCCCAACTCGTAGAGGCGGTTACGGCGACGTATCCGCGAACTTGGGGTGGTACCGCGAGAATCCAATCTCGTCCCTAAGACTGGCAGCAGTCTTGGAGGGCGGGATTTTTTGCTGTTCCGGCGGAAGCGTGGCTATCATGCAATAAAGAATGCACGATTAAATTGAATCTGAAATTGGAAGGGGAGCGATCTTTGTGTCGCAATTGCTGAGAGCAGGTATCGTCGGAGGAACGGGAATGGTCGGCCAGCGGTTCGTTCAACTGCTGGATGGGCACCCTTGGTTTAAAGTCACGGCCATCGCGGCCAGCGCAGGTTCGGCGGGGAAGACGTACGAACAGGCCGTGCTGGGCAGATGGAAGCTGGATACGCCGATTCCGGAGGCGGTCAAGTCCATCGTCGTGCAGGACGCCTCGATCGTCGAGGAGTTCGCGGCGGACGTCGACTTTATTTTCTGCGCGGTAGATATGAAGAAGGATGAGATCAAGGCGCTTGAGGAAGCGTACGCCAAGACGGGCACGCCCGTCGTGTCGAACAACTCGGCGCACCGCTGGACGCCCGACGTGCCGATGGTCATCCCGGAGATCAATCCCGAGCATCTGGACGTGATCGCCGCCCAGCGCGAGCGTCTGGGCACCGCGACCGGATTCATCGCGGTGAAGCCGAACTGCTCCATTCAGAGCTACGTGCCGCTGCTGCACGCGCTGCGGGAGTTCGAACCAAAGACGGTCGTCGCCTCGACCTACCAGGCGATCTCGGGCGCAGGCAAGAACTTCGCGGACTGGCCGGAGATGCTCGACAACGTCATTCCTTACATCGGCGGCGAGGAAGAAAAAAGCGAGCAAGAGCCGCTGCGCATCTGGGGCAGCGTGAAGGGTGGCGCGATCGCCCCCGCAAGCGAGCCGCAGATCACGACACAGTGCATCCGCGTCCCGGTCACGGACGGCCATCTGGCCACGCTGTTCGTCTCGTTCGAGCGCAAGCCGTCGCGTGAAGATATCCTCTCACGCTGGGCGAGCTTCAGCGGACGGCCGCAGGAGCTGGGACTGCCGAGCGCGCCCAAGCAGTTTATCACGTACTTCGAGGAAGACAACAGGCCGCAGACGAAGCTCGACCGCGACCTCGAAGGCGGCATGGGCATTTCCGCAGGCCGGTTGCGCGAAGATTCCTTGTACGACTTCAAGTTTGTCGGCCTCTCGCACAATACGCTGCGCGGCGCGGCGGGCGGCGCCGTGCTGATCGCCGAATTGCTCAAGGCGGAAGGCTACATTAAGGCCAAGACGTCCGCTCAATAAGGAACGGGCTGCCGCCCGGTACACTGCGCAAGCCACTCGGCGACACGTCGAGGAGCTTGCGCTATTTTTGCTACTGCCAGGCTTCCACCTGGCTCCTCGCCTTGCTCGCGCCGCTCACCGCTCGTTCCTTGCCTTGATCGTCCTGGCGTATTCGGACGGCGTCATGCCGACGGACTGCTTGAATTGACGCGAAAAATAATGGACGCTGCTGTACCCGAGCAGGTTCGAGATCTCGGTCAAATTGTAAATATCCTCGCGGATATAAGCTTTGGCGCGCTCGATCCGCAGGCGGTTCAGGTAGACGATGATGCCGGTGCCGACCGTTCGCTTGAACAAAATGTTCAACTGCGTGCGGCTCATGCTGAATTGTGCGGACAGGCTGTCCAGCGTGACTTTGGCGGACAGGTTCTGCTCGAGGTACGCGATGATGCGTTTGCCCATGTGCGCGCTCTGATTTTCCGCGGTGGTGGACATGAGCTGCCCGGCCTGCTGCCTTGCAGACCGCGCTTGGCGGATGAGAAGGATGAGCAGTTGCTCCAGGTAGAGCTTGAACAGTTGTTCCGCGGCGAACGCGGCTTCGGGCCGTGGGACGATCGGATATTGGTTCAGGCCGAAGGCGTCCAGTCCTTCCTTCATGAGCCGGGCGAGCAGCGCATGCTCGCCTGTTCCGATGCGGAACAGCTTGTTTTCGTCGAAAAAGGCCATCGCTTCGTCGTCGCAGCGAAAGGTGACGATAAACAGGTTGGGCGCCTTGCTGCCGGTGCTCTCCAGCTGGTGGAGTTCGTTCGGACTATGCACGAGAATGTTGCCCTGGTTCAGCCGATAGTACCCCGACCCCGTATTCGCGTTCACCTCGCCTTTGTCGACGTAGACGATCTCCCAGAAATCATGGCTTTCCGCGACGTATTGCGCCCGATTGGACTGCTCGAAGTAGTAGCAGGTGTAAATGTCGTTCACGACGAGCTGCTGGCGCAGCCTGTGCTTGATAAAATCCATCCATCCTTCCCCTCCGAACTAAAGTATAAACTTTCCGTTCGATTATGCAAAAGAGAGTGCAAAATTCCCGACAAATTTTCTAAATCAAGCCGCGGGGAAACGGGCTATGATGGGGCTAGCAAACTTACAACGCCGATGGGGGACGCGGGCTGCGTCTTGCGTTTTGGCGGATACGGGGAGGGCTTGAGTCTTGGAAATCGGCGTTATTCATACGATCGATGCAAAAGCGCAGGGCAATATGTTCAAGGTCGTCAGCGATTACGGATTCGGCGTGTGCCAGTTGAATTCGTGGAATATGGCCGACTGCACGCCGGAAGTGGCTGCGCGGGTCGTCAAGGAGTCGGTTGAGGCTGGCGTTCGCGTCTGCGCGGTATGGGCGGGCGTGCCGGGGCCGGCGGCGTGGAACTTCACGCAGGGGCCGCTCACGCTGGGTCTCGTGCCGGAAGCTTACCGCGAGGAGCGGGTGAAGGCGCTGAAGAGCTGGGCGGATTTTGCGTCATGGATCGGCGCCCCAGCGATCATCACGCACGTCGGATTTATCCCGGAAAATATGACGGATCCCGCTTATCCCGCGGTCGTCGAAGCCGTTCGCGAGGTGGCCGCGTACTGCGAGAGCAAGGGGATCGGCTTCTGGTTCGAGACGGGGCAGGAGACGCCGGTCGTGCTGCTGCGCACGATCCAGCGCGTCGGCACGTCCAACCTCGGCATCAACCTCGATCCGGCCAATCTCATCCTGTACGGCAAAGGCAATCCGATCGACGCGCTGGACACGATCGGCGCCTACGTGCGCAACGTCCACGTGAAGGACGGGCTGTACCCGACGGACGGCGACAACCTGGGCGAGGAAGTCCGGGCCGGCACGGGCAAGGTGAACTTCCCCGCGTTCGTGCGCAAGCTGAAGGAGATCGGCTTCACCGGCGAGTACATCATCGAGCGCGAGATCACCGGCGAGGAACAGCGGCAGGACATCCTGCGCACGACGGGCGATCTGAAGCAGTGGCTGCAGGAGGCTTGAGCGGCGGCGCGCAAGTTGGCCCGGCGCGAAGTTTTGGGCAGTGAAGCGAAGCGGAAAGTGCCAACGTAGATCGATAGTTGGCCGGTGCGCGGCGCTGTAGGGCATGAAGTGTCGTCGTAGATCGATAGTTGGCCGGCGCACGACGCAGAGGAGCATGAAGTATCCAAGTAGATCGATACTTGGCCCACGCACGGCCCAGCAGAGCACGAAGTATCCACATAGATCGATAGTTGGCATCCGAGCACGGCGCCGCAAACCGCAAAAAGCCGCCCCCAACATGACTTGGGGGCGGCTTTTTGCACGCTCACGGGCGTTGCTGGTTCACTTTTTCAGCATATGGAACACTTGCTCGACGTCCTTGTCGCCGCGGCCGGACAGGTTGACGATAAGGATGTTGTCCCGCGTCAGCGTCGGCGCCAGCTTCTTGGCGTGGGCGACCGCGTGCGCGCTCTCCAGCGCCGGCACGATGCCCTCGGTGCGCGACAGCTCCTGGAACGCCGCCAGCACTTCGTCGTTGGTGACCGTCACATACTCTGCGCGGCCGGACACCTTCAGGTGGCTGTGTTCCGGTCCGATGCCCGGATAGTCGAGTCCGGCGGCGATCGAGTAGGTTTTGCGCGGCTCGCCCGCTTCGTCCAGCAGCACCAGGCATTTGAAGCCGTGGATGATGCCCGGCACGCCTTCGGTCAGCGTCGGGGCCTGGTCGGGCTCGACGCCGATGAGACGCACGCCCGGCTCGTCGATGTAGTGCGCGAACGCGCCGATCGCGTTGCTGCCGCCGCCTGCGCAGGCGATGACGGCGTCGGGCAGCCGGCCTTCCTTCTCCAGGATCTGCCGTTTGGACTCCTCGCTGATGATCGCCTGGAAGTGCTTGACCATCGTCGGAAACGGATGCGGCCCGACGGCCGAGCCCAGCAGGTAGAACGTATTCTTATAGTTTTGCACCAGATCGCCCAGCGCCTCGTCGACCGCGTCCTTCAGCCGGCCCTGCCCCTTGTCGACAGGGATAACCTTCGCGCCAAGCAGCTCCATGCGGAATACGTTCAGCGCCTGCCGCCTCGTATCCTCGGCGCCCATGTAGATGACGCAGTCCATATTGAACATGGCGCAGGCCGTCGCCGTCGCGACGCCATGCTGTCCGGCGCCCGTCTCCGCGATGATGCGCTTCGCGCCCATCCGCTTGGCGAGCAGAATCTGGCCGATCGCATTGTTGATCTTGTGCGCGCCCGTATGGTTCAGATCCTCGCGCTTGAGATAGATCTTGGCGCCGCCCCAGGCATCGGTCAGACGCTCCGCATAGGTCAGCGGGCTCTCGCGGCCGACATACTCCCGCAGGTAATAGCGCAGCTCCTCTTTAAATTCGGGATCGTCCCTGAACTTGTAAAATTGCTCGCTAAGATAGCTTAGCACTTCCTGCAATTCCGGCGGCACAAAGCTGCCCCCGAACTCCCCGAAGTATCCTTCCTGCAGCGTCTCCTGGCTCATGCAAGCGCCTCCACATGTAAGATTGCGATTTCTCGCGTTACTGCTTCCAGCGTATCACAGAAAGGCTGCGGACAGTAGTCTCAACATGACCGTTTTCGGCGCGGTTCGAGCATGCGGGCGCGAATGGCGGCCGGGTTTTCAAAGCGGCTATGCGTTATAATTCGGCCTCCGCGTGCGTGACGCGATTGCGCCCGCCGGCTTTGGAGGCGTAGAGCGCCTGGTCGGCCCGATTCACCAACGACTCGTCGGTATCGCTCGGAGAGACCGTCGCCGCGCCGACGCTGATCGTGATGCGGAGCCCCTCCCAGGAGGCGGCCTCTACGCCGGCGCGATACCGTTCGGCGGCTTCCAGGGCGCTTGCGCGGTCCGCGCCGGGCATAAGCACGACAAATTCTTCGCCGCCGAACCGGGCTGCGATGTCGGCCGAGCCCGATGCCGTGCGCAGGAGCGCAGCGAGGCTTGCGAGCACCAGATCGCCGACGGGATGTCCGTAGGTATCGTTGATCCTTTTAAAATGATCGATATCCAGGATGAGCAGCGAAAAGGGCTGCCCGGTCCGCGCGTTGTCTTCCAGCAGCGCAGCGAGGCTGTCCTTGAAAAAGCGGCGGTTGCGAAGACCCGTAAGCGGGTCCGTCGTGGCCAGCGCTTCCCACTGCGCGTTAAGCCGGAGCAACTCCTGCTGCTTGGCTTCGTATTCGGCGTGAAGCTGCTCCAGCCGCATGTTCGCCTCGTGCGTAGCCTGGTATAGCGCTTCAAGCTGCGTTTTTGTCCGCAAAATGTCTTTTTCATGCTCGATACGCTTGTTCATCTCCAAGGCGACGCAATCGATGAAGAGCTCGCCTCCGCGCTCCTGCCGAACGCCGTTCATCAGAACGGGGAGGTCCCGCCCGTCCTTCGTCCGCAGGGCGAGATACATCTCTTTGACATGTCCGTATAGCTGTATGTATGGATAGAAATAGGTATGGAAAAAAAGCCGGTTGGCAACCGACAGGATCGATTCGACGTGCCGATTCGCCAACTCCAGGCTGTCGTATCCGAGCATATGGAGCATCGTCCGATTGACCGACCGGAGAAGCAAACCTTCGGCGGTAATCGAGAAGTAGCCGCAAGGGGCGTCGTTTAGCTGTGCGTCCAGTTCCATTTGACTGCCTTTCTCCGCGGCCTAGGCGTCGGTCAAGTATTGCCGGATGAGTGATGTCGTTTCTTCCGGATGGCTGAGATGCGGGTAGTGGCCTTTGGCGTTCATCGTCCGAAGCGTGCTGTTCCTCAGGTGCGCATGCAAATAATTGCCGACCTCGATCGGCGCGATGCTGTCTTCGGCGCACTGCAGGATCAGGGCCGGCACAGGCGCGCGGTCGAGCTCTTGGCGGCAGTCGGACAGGAACGTGACCTCCGCGAATTGCCTGGCGATATGCGGGTCCCTGGAGCAGAAGCTCTGCTCGAGCTCCTCGGTCAGCTCGCCGCGATCGGGGTCTTGCATCGCGATCGGCGCCATATAACTGGCCCAGCCGATGAAGTTCATCTCCATCATGTCGAGCAAAGCCTGAATCTCACCCGCGTCGAAGCCGCCGAAGTAATCGGGCGCATCGTTGACATAACGCGGAGAGGCGCCGATCATCACGATCCGGTCGAATCGGCTCCCGTCGCGAATCGACGCGAGCAAGCCAATCATTCCGCTGACAGAATGCCCGACGAATATCGCGTCCCGCAGCTGCAGCGCGTCCAGAATCTCGTTCACGTCCTGGGCATACCCGCGCAGATCGCCGTACTTGCTTGCATCGTAATATTGTAGCTGCGACCGGCCGGAGCCGACGTGATCGAATAATACGACGCGGTAATCCGCTTCGAAGCCGGGCACGATGTAGCGCCACATGTCCTGATCGCAGCCGAAGCCGTGCGCGAACACGATCGTCCGCTCCCCTTTACCCAGCACTTTTACGTTGTTCCTTGCGAAAATATCGATCGTCATCGGCGTACCCTCTCCATAGCGATACTATTATAGACAAAATTCGATTTTATTCGATACATTGGATTGTTGTTTATTATAGCGGACAGAAGACGAGAGCGCGACAATCGTTTAGTTATTTGGCCGTACGCAGCGCAAATAGGGCCGGAAGGGCTACCTGTGCGGCGCCCTGGCGACCCGAAGTTATGGGCGGCGGCGATCGCCTTCGCTAGAACAGCTTTTTAAACGAGCCGATGAGGTCTCCCGCCTTATCCGCAGTCAGTTTGGCGCGGACGCCGGCAATCATCGCGTTGACCTGGTCGTCCGGCAGATTGACGCCGACGATCGTCTCGATCGCGGCGGCAGGATTGTGCTTGAACTTCTCCGCGATGCCCTTGTCGTTCTTGATCCTGGCGACGATGTCCTCGACTTTTTGCTTGATATCCATCGTATATTCTCCTCCTCATCCATTTGTACGTTGCCTATACACTTCTCTATCTAAACCGAATGCGGCGGCATTAAGCACGCGAACCAAATTTGTAGTTAAATTTGCCTATTATAGTGGCGATAATTTCGACAAAATCCGATAATATGAATACACAACCACGAAGAAACGAAGAAACGAATCGCAGCAGCGATAAGGAGTTACGAATATGAAGTTCAAGCTCGCCCCGAGGTTTGCCGTCTCGCTGTCTCTGGTCATTGCGCTCGTCGTTCTGCCGGCGTGCGAAGGGCGATCCGGCAAAGGGGGCGAAGGCCCGGCGCAGGCTTCGCTGGCCGTCGAAGCCGCCTGGGACGCGGACGCGGCCAAAACGGTGAACGTCGGCGTCACGTATGCGCCGAGCGACATCAACCCGCTCTCGCCTGCCGGCCCCGTGTCGGCTTATGTCGCAGGCTTGCTTTTTCCCCCGCTGGTGGAGATCGATGCCGACCTGCAATACAAGCCGATGCTCGCCGATTCGATTGAGACGGCGGACAACCGAACGTTCAAGATCAGACTGAACGAGGCGGCGAAGTGGACCGACGGCGCGTCCGTCACGGCGGACGACGTTATTTTTACCCTGAAGCTGATGGCGAACGCGATGGTGGCGTCCAACTATGCGTATTTGTTTGCGATTGTGGAGGGACTCGGCCCTTCGGGCTTCCTGCCTGACGGGGAGTCGGACATATCGGGCGTGCGCAAAATCGACGCGCATACGGTGGAGATGAGGACGAAAGTGGCGACGACGCTCCCGGTATTCGAGGATACGGTCGGCCGCAATCTTCGGACGCTGCCGCGCAGCGCGTTCAAGGGCGTCGCGCCCGAAGACATCGACAAGAGCGGCTTCATGCGCACGCCGAATGTGACGTCGGGGCCTTTCAAGCTCGAGCGGTACGAGCCGGACCGGTTCGTGGGACTGATCGCGAATAAGGACTACTTCAAAGGAGCGCCGAGGCTGGAGCGGCTCAACTTCAAGGTGCTGCCCGGATCTGCGCTGGCGGACGCCCTGGAGCGCGGCGAGATCGATATGAATATCCCTTCGGCCGGCGTTATTCCGGTTAAAGACTATGCGCGGATCGAAAGGCTGCCGAACGTCTCGACGGTGGGCGGTCAGCCGCTGACCACGCTATATATGTATGTGAACGAAAAAGCCGTGCCCGACCGCAAACAACGCAAAGCCATCTCGCATGCGATCGACCGCCGGAAGCTCGTCGACAAGCTGCTGGGGGGCGCGGGCGAGATCGTGGACGGCTACTTCAGCAGCGTCAGCCCGTATCGCAGCGCGTATGCGAAGCCGGCGGCCTACAATCCGGCGCGGGCGAGGCTGCTGCTCAAGGAAGCGGGCTGGGACGGGCGGAAGGCGCTGGCACTGTCCGTGCCGTCAGGCGACGACGCGATTCGGGAAGCGGCTTACAGCGTGGCGGACAGCCTAGGCAAAATCGGCATCCAGGTCAGCGTAGAGATCGTCGGGCGGGCAGATCTGACGGACAAGCTCCTGAAGCAGGACTTCGACCTGAGCCTACTGCCCTTGACGATGACGCCGGTCAATCCGTTGCCGGATCTCGCTTACCTCCTCGGCGCGGGCAATCCGAACGGCTACAAGAACGAACGGGTGAACGAGCTGCTGGAGGCGATCGGCGCCGAGGTCGACGAGACGAAGATCAAGGCGTTGTACGGCGAGCTTCAGGCCATCCTCGCGGAGGACGTGCCGATGCCTGCGCTTTATGCCGCCAAGGCGCTCGGCGCCGTGAACGAGCGTGTCATCGGCGCGACGCCGAAGGACCTCGGGATGTTCATCAATGTGCAGGATTGGACCGTGCGCGGGGATGAAGCCTGAACGCCCAAGTTAGGCGTGAGCCAGGCGACGCGTGAGCGAAGCGGCGATGCGAGCAGGCTTGCCTGCCGCTAGCTCCGCCGCATTCGCGCGATCTCTCCGAAGAGGGCGGCGATGCCTTCGTCGATTCGATCGTCCGCGATCTGCGAGATGCTGAGCTGCAGCAGCGATCGCTTCGGAAACGAAGGCAGGAAGCAGGCATTCGCGTCCCGCAGTTCGATTTTCTTTTTGGCGAGGCGATCGATCAGCGTCTTGGATCTTAGCGTCGGCGGAAGCTCGATATGCGTATGCATGCCGGCGTCCAGCCGAAGATGGCGTACGTCCGGCGTGGCATTGTACGCGTCGAGCGCCCGGACCAGCCGCAGCATGCGATGGCGGTACGTATCCGAGATCCTGCGCTTGCGACGCTCGAACATGCCGCTCTGAATATAGATCTCGAGCGCCGCTTGCGACAGCATCGAGCTGTCGATGTCGGTGAAGCGCTTGTACCTGCTGAAGACATCCTGCAAGTCTGGCGGCAGCACCGCGACGCCGACACGGAGGCCGGGGAACACGATTTTCGAATAGCTCTTCAAATAGACCACGTGCGACGCGCCGTAAGCGTGGATCGGATCGGCTTTCGGATCGGTCTCGAGATCGGCGAGGAAGTCGTCCTCCACGACGATGACGTCGTACCGCTTGGCCAAGGCTGCTATCGCTTTTTTCGTCTCGGTTCCGTAGGAGGCGCCGAGCGGATTTTGGAACCGCGGGATCGTATAGAAAAACTTGATGTCGCCGGCGCGGAACAGCGCCTCCAGCTCGTCGAGGTCGATACCCCGCGCCGTTCTCGCGATCCCTTGGACGGGAGCGCCGAAGAGCGCGAGCATCTCCAGCAAGATCGTGTACGTCGGCTGCTCTACCAGCACCGTCCGCCCGCCCGAAGGAAACGGCATATGCGTCAGAATCGACAGCGCCTGCTGTACGCCGGACGTTACCGTGATTCGCTCCGGCTGAGCGAATACCTGGTAGGCGGCCAGGTGCTTGCTCAGTACTTGGAGCAAGGAAGGCAGCCCCTGCGGCGTGCCATAAGTGAACAGATGATTGCGATACCGATCGATCGCCTTGTTGATGCAATGCTGGAAGTCGAGGTAAGGGAACACCTCGGGATCCGGCGCGACGGACGCGAAGTTCCAGCCTGCGTTCGCCGAGGCGGAAGTCTCCGTTTGCTTCTGCGTCACGGCGTAATAACCGCTTTGGGGGACGGAATAGAGTCTGTGCCGTTTTTCAAGTTCGGCATAGGCGCGAAGAACGGTGCTTTTGCTGCAACCGTAGAATTCGGACGCTTCGCGGACGGACGGCAGCTTCTGTCCGCCTCGGATGCGTCCGTCTTCGATCTTGCGTTCGATATCATGGATAAGCGCCTCGTATCTCATCATGCTGGATTCACTCCTCGGCAGCTGACTGTACCGGTACAGTTCGTCGATGTAAAGATGGCGGGGGCGAGGCCGGTGCTTTATGCTGAGAGCATGAAGCCGGCCGGCTCCGCATTCGAGCAAGAGGAGGAAAAGGCATGACCGACTTGCCCGCAACCGCCAAAAGCAACGCCGCCATCTATGCGTTGGCTATATTATACGCGATCGTCATCGGGTTTTCCTTTATGTTCACGAAGCTTGCCTTGGGTCACGCCGACCCCTTCGACATGCTCGCCTACCGCTTCGCCCTGTCGTTCGCGGCGCTCGCGATTCCGGTCCGTGCCGGCTGGATTCGCATGCCGCCCAAGCAGAAGGGGCGCCCGCGCTTGCCGCTGCTGCTCGTCAGCCTGGTGTATCCGACCGCTTTCTTCGGCCTTCAGTCGGTCGGACTCGACGCCGCGACGACCTCCGGCGCAGGCATCTTCTCGGCCACCTCGCCTATCTTTGCGCTGCTGCTCGGCGCGCTGCTGCTGAAGGAGCAGGCGAGCAAGCTGCAGCTCCTGTCCGTCCTCGTGTCCGCGTTCGGCCTCGTCTTCATGACGGGCATCTCGCCGGACGCGCTGCGGGGGACGAGCGCCGTCGGGGGCGGCCTGATCCTGCTGTCGGCAGTCGCCCTCGCGCTGTATGGCGTGCTGGCCCGCGGCTTGCGTCATTCGTACTCCGCAGTCGAACTGAGCTACGCCATGATGCGGACCGGCTGCTGGTTTTTCGTCGGGCTCGCGCTCGTGCGCCACTTGGCGCAAGGCACGATGTCCGCGCTGCTCGCGCCGGCATCCGAGCCGGGATTTTGGCTGCCGCTGCTCTACATTGCGATCATGTCGTCGCTCGTCTCGTCGTGGCTGTCCAACTTCGCGCTCGCGCGCATCGAAGCGTTCAAGGTCAGCCTGTTCGTCAACCTGGGCAACCTTGTCTCCATCTCCTCCGGCGTTCTGATCATGGGCGACCATTGGAGCGGCGCGCAGACGATCGGCACGATCTGCATGCTGACGGGGGTGATCGGAGCGAACTATCGAGGGGGGCTACGCGGCGCAGCCGGCAGCAGGGGAACCGGGGCAGACTCGGCGGAAGTGGAAACTGAGGCGGAGAAAGTCCCGGGCAGAAACAACGGCGTCGCCGCGAGCGCCGAACCATCGCCGGAAGTCCCGGATAGGAACAAAAGCGCGGTCTCGTCCGCCTAACCGTCGCCGGAAGTTCTGGATGGAAACAAAAGCGCGGTCTCGTCCGCCTAACCATCGCCGGAAGTCCCGGATAGGAACAAAAGCGCGGTCTCGTCCGCCTAACCGTCCCCGGAAGTTCTGGATGGAAACAAAAGCGCAGTCTCGTCCGCCTAACCGTCCCCGGAAGTCACGGATAGGAATAACCTCTTCGTCCCACCCGTCGCGCGGTCTCCGAAGGTCCCGGGTAGAAGCAGCGGTGTCGCCTCGAGGGTCGAACCATCGCCGGAAGTCCCGCATGGAAACAAAGCGCGGTCTTACGCGCTCCCAACTGGTCGCCCCGGTCCCGGATGTAAACTAACCCGTCGTCCTGGTGGCTGGCGAGCGAGCGCATTAAACCAGGCTGCATGTCCCGCACAAATAACCTTATTTCGGAGGTCGATCGCTCATGAAAATCGCAGTTGCAGGCGCCTCGGGCGCGATCGGAAAATCGCTCATCCCCTTGCTTGTCGCGGCCGGTCACGAGGTGACGGCTTTCACCCGGCAACCGACGAACGCAGCGTGGCTCGAAGGGCAGGGTGCCAGGGCAGCCGTGCTCGATATATTTGACCGCGAAGCCGTGTTCGCGGCGATTCGCGAGGCCGCGCCGGAGACGGTCGTCCACCAGCTCACCTCGCTCGGCGCGCGCGACTTCGCGTCGAATACGCGGATTCGGACGGTCGGCACCCGGCATCTGGTCGAAGCCGCGTTGGCCTCGGGCGTACGCCGGATGATCGCGCAGAGCATCTCTTGGGCGTACGCGCCCGGGGAAAGCCCTGCCTACGAGGAGGAGCCGCTCGACCTGGACGCGCCGGCGCCGCGCAGCGGAACGATCCAAGGCGTGCATGCTTTGGAGACGGCGGCCTTGGAGATGCCGGAAGCCGTCATCTTGCGGTACGGGCTGTTCTACGGCCCGGGAACCTGGTATGCGAAGGACGGCTTCATAGCCGAAGAGGTTCGCCGCGGCGCGTTGCCTGCGACAGACGGCATATCGTCGTTCGTCCACGTCGACGATGCGGCAAGGGCCGCGCTGCTCGCGCTGGACTGGCCGTCCGGGGCTGTGAACGTCGTCGACGACCGCCCGGCGCCGGGCAGCGAGTGGCTGCCGCAGTATGCCGATCTGCTGGGCGCGCCCGCTCCGGAGCCGATGCCCGGCGCCGCCCGCGGCGAACGCGGCGCGTCCAATGCCAAGGCGAAAAGGCTCGGCTGGCAGCCGCGCTTCGCCGATTGGCGCGACGGCTTCGCCGCGACGCTTGGCTGATCGCTATAATAGAATGCTTGGCTGAACTTTCCAATATATTGAATCCCCCCGTCGCTCCTCGCGTATACCCTTAAGATGCAAGACGCGAAGCGATCATGGAGATAAAGGACGGGATGCGGATCATGTCTTTCTTCGGACGGGTATTGGCGAGTGTAGGGGTCGGGTCGGCCAAGCTGGACACGGTGCTGGATAAATCCGCTTACGCGCAAGGAGAAGAAATACGCGGCGCGGTGCGCCTTCAGGGCGGCAACCTGGAGCAGCGAATCGACGGAATCGAAGTATCCGTTATGACTACGTATACGCGCGAGATCAACGACAGGCCGATCCAGCAGACGGCGGTCGTGGCCAGGTACCGCGTAGCCGACGCGGTCACGGTACAGCCGCAGGAACGCAGGGAGCTCCCTTTTTCGATCATCCTGCCAGCGGGCGTGCCGATCTCGATCGGGAGCGGTCAGGTGTGGATCAAGACTGTCGCGGACATCCAAGCCGCCGTCGATCCGACAGACGAGGACAGCATTCATGTCATTCCGGAGGCGGGCCGCAAGGCCGTCCTCGAGGCGATCGAGCAGATCGGGTTCCGCCTCCGCAAGGCGGAGACCGTCTATGCGCCCCGCCTGGGCGGCGCCTTGGCCTTCGTCCAGGAGTTCGAGTGGATCCCGTCGAGCGGAAGATACCGCGGTCTTCTCGACGAGCTGGAGCTTACCTTTGTCGGATCGCCGAACGGCGAGGTCCGATTGCTGCTTCAGATCGACCGGCGCTCCAGTGGCCTGGCGGGCTTTTTTGCCGAAGCGACCGACACCGACGAGAGCTTCGTGCGAGTGACGCTCACGCGGCGCGACTTGGACGGCGGCGTCCCTCATATCGCGGGCGTGCTGCAAGGCATCATCGACCATTACGCGCATTGACGCGATGCATACAGCAAAGGCCGGGCGGGCGAGACGTCCGGTTTTTGCTTAATCTCATTATGAATAATTGTCAGAAAGCAGTTAATTATGATCTGGCGGACGGATCGCGGCAATTTAGCTGTTAAAAGGCAGCTAACCCGTCCCTTTAGTCCTGATGCAAACAGATTTTTTGGAATTAGCTGCCTTTTAACAACTATTGGAAGGCAAATTGCAACTTTCTCAATAAATAACGGCCTTCTAACAACTATCGGTCGCCGATTGCAAAAATCGTCCCCTCTTTTCACGCCTAAGCTAGTTAATCCCTGCCCCCACACACCACCATCTGCCCCTCGTCCTCCAGGCCGCCACCGTATAAGCACCGGCGTCGCGGTAGCGACGGTTCGTTTCATATAAAATTCCTTCTTGCACCTTACGCTGCGTCACGTTTTATAGTATTGTTACGGGCAAAGAGACGGCCGGATGGGGAGGCGGAAAAAGTGGCCAAGCATCGAGAAGGTTCGGCAGACGGCGGAGCGGGAGCGGCGAGCCGCCGCTGGAAAGTGGGGGACATCGCTGCGCTGACAGGGCTTACGATTCGCACGCTGCGCTACTACGACCAGATCGGCTTGTTCTCCCCTTCCGGTCAGACCGACTCGGGGCATCGGCTGTACGACGAATCGGACCTGTCCCGCTTGCACCAGATTCT
Source organism: Cohnella sp. GbtcB17 (assembly GCF_019091135.1). Lineage (GTDB taxonomy): Bacteria > Bacillota > Bacilli > Paenibacillales > Paenibacillaceae > Cohnella. Next base: position 122,606 of record NZ_JAGXJW010000006.1, read on the forward strand.
GGCGCTCAAGGAGCTGGGCCTGCCGCTCACGGAGGTCCAATCCGTCCTCGAGCGGGACGCGCCAGACTTGTCCGAGATCATCGCCGCCCAGATCGGCCGTCTGCGGGAGAAGATCCGCGTCCAGCAGAAGCTGCTGAGCGAGCTGGAGCAAGCGTCGGCTGCCGTACGTTCGCACGCGCCGCTCGGGGTGGAGGCGTTCACGAAGCTGCTCGGCATGATGAAGCAGAGCCACGAGAAGTACTTTTGGGAGCGGCGGACGCAAGCCGAGCAAGCGCTCGACCGTTTGGGCGATTGGCTGGCGGACGAGCCCGAGGAAAATCAGGAAGACCACGATCAGGGAGGATGAACGAAATGGAACAACGCTCGACGCATCACGCCAGCTTTACGGTGGAAAGAACGTACCCCGCGAGGCCGGAGCGCGTCTTCAAAGCCTGGTCGGACGCCGGGGCGAAAGCGCGCTGGTTTACCCCCGCCGAGACCTTCGAATTCCGCGTCGGCGGCCGGGAGTACAGCCGCGGCGGACCGCCGGACGGGCCCGTCTTCACGTTCGATGCCTTTTACCAGGACATCGTGCCGAACGAGCGCATCGTCTACTCGTACGTTCTGGACATGGACGACAGGCGCATCTCGGCTTCGGTGACGACGGTTGAGCTGCATCCGGTCGAAGGCGGCACGCGGCTGGTTTTTACCGAGCAGGGCGTGTTCCTGGACGGACTCGACACGCCGGAGCAGCGCGAGCATGGCACGAACGAACTGCTGAACATGCTCGGCGACGCGCTACGGAGCGAGCCCGAAGCGTCTTGATTTGATGGCTAGACTGCGCTCGTTTAGGCGGGGGAGCGGTGAGCGTGACGCTTGTGGGCCGAACGGTGCGAACGAGCAGCCAGCAAATAGCGCAGAATTGCGCTATCCTAGGCCCGCTGTCGCACTGCAACATAAGCGCGAAGTGCGTGGGGCGGCTGCGGCGAGCGAATGGCCAATAAATAGCGCAAAATTGGGCTATCCTAGGCCCGCTGTCGCGCTGCAACATAAGCGCGAAGTGCGTGGGACGGCTGCGGCGAGCGGATGGCCAATAAATAGCGCAAAATTGGGCTATCCTAGGCCCGCCGTTGCGCTGCAACGTAAGCGCGAAAGTGCGTGGGGCGCATGCGGCGAGCGGATGGCCAATAAATAGCGCAAAATTGGGCTATCCTAGGCCCGCTGTCGCGCCGCAGCGTGAGTGTGATGCGCATGGGGCGCCCGCCGCGAACGGAATGCCAACGAATAGCGCAAAAGTGCCCTATTCTGCACTCGCCTTCGCGCCCGCAGTCACACTCACCATCACGCCCGCCTGTCGCCCGTGGTCCCTGCACGACTACCGGGCCGCGCCTAGACAAACAACGAGAGCCGGACAGTCGCCCCTGGAGGCGGCAGTCCGGCTCTTTGCCGTGCCAAAAATGTTAACGAGCGCGCGAATCGTTGCTGACGTCGTTGAAAAATTTGATCGCATACAGCGCGCAGATGCCGACGATCGTATACACGATGCGGGAAGCGACTTCTTCCTGACCGCCGAACAACTCGGCGACGAGATCGTACTTGAACAGACCGACCAGCAGCCAGTTGATGCCTCCGATGATCAGAATGGCGAGCGCGATAGCGTTTAGCGTCTTCATTACGGATCCACTCCTTCAGCCGAATTTTGGCGGTTCATCGAGAAAATACCCCTTTGCGGCGATTTCTATTCATAAGTTACGCAATCCCGCCAATTCTTATGTTTATTTTCAACAAAGAAGCAAGGAGTGCATCCGAAAAAAATCGCTGCGCCATAGCTGAATCCGCCAAAATCACGCCAAAAAATCCGGTTAACGCGCCTGCGCCTCCGCCTACTCCTACTCCTACTCCTTTTCCTCCGGATAAGGATCGATCGTGCGAATGGAGCCGTCAGCCTCATAATGCAGCTCGGTCATCTTCACGCAGCGCTTGTTGTCCGCCCCGCCCGACAGCGAGCTGTCGTGGTAGAACAGGTACCATTTGTCCCGATAGCGGACGATGGAATGGTGCGTGGTCCAGCCGACGACGGGCGTCAAAATCGTGCCTTTGAACGTGAATGGGCCGTACGGATCGTCCCCGACGGCATAGACGATCTTGTGCGTCGTTCCGGTCGAGTAGGAGAGGTAATACCGCCCTTCGTGCTTGTGAACCCAGGGTCCCTCGAAATACCTGCGGTCCTCGTCCCCGGCGCGGATCGGCTCGCCGGCTTCGTCCACGATGCGGATCTCGCGCGGCTTCTCCTTGAACCCGAGCATGTCGTCGGTCAGCTCCGCCATCCGCGGCCCCAGCGCGGGCTCGTCGCCCGACGGCCCTTCGGCGTCCGGCTGGAACGCGCCGGTCTGCCACTTTTCCAGCTGGCCGCCCCACAGACCGCCAAAGTAAACGTAGGACTTGCCGTCGTCGTCCGCGAAGACGGCCGGATCGATGCTGAAGCTGCCGGGAATATAGCTCGACTCCGCGCGGAACGGTCCTTGCGGCGAGATGCCCGTCGCGACGCCGATCCGGAAGACGTCTTTATGGTCCCGCGCCGGGAAGAACAGATAGTACGTGCCGTCTTTGTAGGCTGCATCCGGCGCCCACAGCTGCTTTTTTGCCCAGGGAATATCGTTCAGATGCAACGCCTCTCCGTGATCGAGCGCCTGCGTCAGATCCTCGCTCAGCGAGAGGACGTGGTAGTCCTCCATGTCGTATTGGTCGCCGTTGTCGTTCGACGTCATCTCATGGTCGAGATCGTGCGAGGGGTACACGTACAGCTTGCCCTCGAAGGCGTGGGCGGAAGGATCCGCCGTGTAAATATGCGTCACGAGCGGCGCGCCGCCCCGCGATTCTGTTGTCATAACAATCCCTCCGTGTAAGCGCTGTCGCATCGATTTCCCCTCATCTTAGCAAATATAAATCCGCGCTGATACGGCACGATCATTAGGTTTTATACCTATAATCTTTAGGAGTTGGCCGCCGGCGCGGAACGGTTGGCTGAACGTTCGGTCTTTGTGATACAGTAAACGGGATTGGACTCATGCGAAAAACGGGCGGGCGATTCGATTGGTCAAATGGAGCGAACTGAACACGCTGCGAAACCAGATTTTCGCCGCTTTTACGTTGACGATGATCGTCGTGCTGACCTTTGCGGGCATTTATATTTACGGTCAGGTATCCGACCTGCTGCGGAGCAGCGCGGAAAAACATATCCAGCAGACGGCGGTGCAGGCGAACGGACGGCTCGACGCGCTGCTCGACCAGATCGACTCGCTGACGACGCAGGTGGCGACCAACGATTACGTGCAGAAGCTGCTGCTCCAGGAAGCGGACGGCGTTCGCGCCGCGTTCGCCCAACGCCAGTCGCTGCTGCAGATCGCGAGCACCTACACGGCCTATTCGACGGGCATCCGCTCGATGGAGCTCTACGCCAGGGATTACCGCCGCTTGTTCCCGCTCGATCAGACCAGCTTGAACGCGCGGGTGTCGCAGGAGATGATCTGGCAGACCGACCGCGTGAAGGGGCGGCTCGTCTGGTTCGGACTCGACCCGGCGCAGCCGGATACGGTGCTCGCGATGCGGCGCATCAGCCTCATCGACCGCGGCTACGCGGCGGGCGGCTATCTGGCGGTCCGGCTCAGCCGCGATTACTTCGAGATGAACGCGAAGACCGCCGGAGAAGGGGAGGCGCGCCGCGACGAAGAGTACATGCTGCTCGCGGACGGACAGGGCGCGCCGATCACCTCGGATCTGTCGGCCGAGGACGCCAAGGCGGTGCTCGACCAGACCGGCTCCACCGTCTCCGTCGGCGGCGAGGAGCTGCTGTCCGTACGGCAGCAGTCCCGCACGACGGGCTGGACGCTCGTGCTGCTCACGCCGGTCCGCGCTTCGACCGAAGGCATCTCCGTGCTGCGCACCGCGATCCTGGTGTCGATCGGCATCGGCGCGGTGGCTTTTTTGCTGCTGACGCTGCTGCTGTCCACGCTCATCACGCGCCCGATGCTGAAGCTGATGCGCACGATGCGCGGCGCGCGGCTCGGCGGGCTCAAGCAGAACCTGTCGCCTTCGCCGACGATCGCCTCCCTCGAGATCCGGGAGCTGAACAACACCTACAACCAGATGGTGACGCACATGAACGAGCTGATCCAGGTCGTCTACGAGAAGGAGATCACCCAGAGCCGCACCGAGCTGAAGGCGCTTCAGGCGCAGATCAATCCGCACTTCCTGTTCAACACTTTGGAAGCGTTCTATTGGTCGCTCGAGGACAAGGGAGACGAGGAGCTGGCGGGCATCGTCGTCGCCATGTCCGGCTTGTTCCGTTATGTCATCGGCGGCACGGGCGGAGACGACGAATGGGTGACCGTACGCGACGAGCTCGAGCATGCGCAGCGGTATTTGCAGATTATGAAAATGCGTCTGATCGACCGGCTCGATTGGCGCATCGCCGCGGACGAGGGGCTTATGCACGTGCCGATTCCGAAGCTGATTATTCAGCCGCTCGTGGAGAATGCGATCTTGCATGGCGTGGAGAGCCGGATCGGCCCCGGATCGGTCACGATCCAGGTGTCGTCGGGCAAGCCGGGCATCGCGACGATCGCCGTCATCGACGACGGCCTCGGGATGGACGAGAAGACGCTGGCCAAGCTCCTGCAAAAAATCGAAGGCGGCAACCAGGAGCCCTCGTCCAAAAAGGGCGCCGGGGTAGCTATGTCCAACGTGCAGCGGCGCCTCAAGCTGTATTATCCGGACGCCGCGGGGGCCGGCAGCGGTTTGCGCATCGAGAGCAAGACAGGCTCCGGCACGATCGTCCGCTTTGATATCACTATTCCTCCGGGAGGAGTCGAACCGTTGTGAAAACGTTATTGATCGTCGATGACGAGCCGCGCACGCGTCTTGGCATCCAGAAAACGCTCGTCGCCTGGGCGGCGGGCAAATACCGGATCGAATGCGCCGCGAGCGGCGTCGAAGCGCTCGAATGGCTGAAGACGAATCCGGCCCATATTCTCATCACGGACGTGCGGATGCCAGAGGTCGACGGACTGCAGATGCTGGAAGCGCTCGCGAAGCGCGGGCCGCTGCCCGTCGTCATCGTCATCTCCGGCCATGCCGAGTTCGAGTATGCGAAAAAGTCGCTGCAGCTCGGCGCGTTCGACTACATCCTCAAGCCGCTCGACAAAGCGGCGCTCATCGACACGGTGCAGCGGGCGTTCGAGCGCGACAGCGACAAGGATCGCCTGGACGCGATGGAAAAGCTTGTCGATCCCAAGCTGCTCGAGGTAGGCCGCGACGAAGCGCGGTACGGTACCTCCATCAAGGATGCGATCGAATTTATTTACGGCCATCTGCATGAAGCCATCACGATGAAGCAGGTCGCGGAGCAGATTCACCTGAACGCGAGCTATTTCAGCGTGCTGTTCAAGGAGCAGACGGGCGTGACTTTCAGCGATTATCTGACGCGGATCAGACTGCAAAAAGCCAAGGAGCTGCTCGTCGCGACGCGGCTGCCGGTGTGGGAAATTGCGGAGAAGGTCGGTTATCAAACGGTCAAATATTTCATCAAGGTGTTCAAAGAGAGCGAAGGGACGAGTCCCAGACAGTACAGGCAGCAAACGGCGGACGACAATCCGTCGATCCAATAAAAGTGGAATTTCTCCCAACGGCCGTTCACTGTTACGCTTACATTTCCGGTTTTATACTGTGTATGCGATTACAAAGTGACTGTGCTCGTAAAAAGGGAGGCTAAAAAATGAAACGCGCATTATCTGCAAGCACCGCCATCGTCCTCTTGTCTTCCGTCCTGGCCGCATGCGGCTCGGACGCCTCCAACAACGCGGGTGCCAGCCAATCGGCCAGCCCGAGCGCCGGCGCCGCCTCGAGCAGCGCCGCGCCTTCGGACAGCAGCAAGCCAAAGGATAAGGTGACCATCAACCTCTGGAGCTTCACCGACGAGATCCCGAACATGACGAAAAAGTACATCGAGACCCATCCCGACGCGAACGTGGAGTTCAAGACGACCGTCATCGCGACGACGGACGGGGCCTACCAGCCCGCCCTCGACCAGGCGCTCGCCGGCGGCGGCAAGGACGCTCCGGACATTTACGCGGCCGAATCGGCGTTCGTCCTGAAGTACACCCAAGGAGACGCCTCCGACTACGCGGCGAACTATGCCGACCTCGGACTCGGCGACGATCTGGTGAAGGAAGCCGGCATCGCCCAGTATTCGGTCGACATCGGCAGCAAGGAAGGCCAGTTGAAGGGCCTCGCCTACCAGGCGACCGGGGGCGCCTTCATCTATCGCCGCTCGATCGCCAAGGACGTATTCGGCTCCGACGATCCGGCGACGATCAAGACCGCGGTCGGTCCGGGTTGGGATAAGTTCTTCGACGCAGCGGCCAAGCTCAAAGCAAAAGGCTACGGCATCGTATCCGGCGACGGCGACATCTGGCATCCGATCGAGAACAGTTCGGATAAAGGTTGGATCGTGGACGGCAAGCTGCATATCGATCCGAAGCGCGAGCAGTTCCTCGATTTCTCCAAGCAGCTCAAGGATAACGGCTATTCGAACGATACGAAGGACTGGACGGAAGCCTGGTACGCCGACATGTCGGGTACCGGCAAGCAGCCGATCTTCGGCTTCTTCGGCCCGGCATGGCTCATCAACTACGTCATGAACGGCCAGGTCAAGGATACGAACGGCGACTGGGCCGTGACCGAATCGCCGACCGGCTTCTTCTGGGGCGGCACGTGGCTGCTCGCGAACAAGGACGCCGCGAAGGACGAGGCGAAGAAAGCGGCCGTCGCCGACTTTATCAAGTGGGTGACGCTGGATACATCCGAGACCGGTCTCCAATATTACTGGGCGAACGGCACGATGAAGGCCGGCGAGCAAGGCACGAAGGACAGCGTCGCGTCGAGCGTCGTCATGTCCAAGTCCAACGGCGAAGTCGCGCTGCTCGGCGGGCAGAACATGTTCGACGTGTTCGTCCCGGCCAACGCCAACGCAACCGGCAAGAACCTTACCCAATACGACGAGTCGATCAACCTCATCTGGCGCGACCAGGTGCGCGAATATGCGAACGGCACGAAGAGCCGGGACAAGACGATCGCGGACTTCAAGCAAAAGGTCAAGGACCAGCTCGACATCGACAGCGAATAAGACGGCACTTTGCGCCGAAGGGGCGGGTCGACGGCCCGCCCCTTTAATTGAATAAACGAGGTGGTAGCCATGCGCCGCAAGAGCGTCAGCTATTCGAGATTCGGCTACATGTTCAGCTTGCCTTTCATACTCGCGTTCCTTGTATTCTCGTTCTATCCGGTTCTATATACGGCGGTCATCGGCTTTACCGACATGAAGGGCGTCATTCCGAAGCCGGTTCACATGCTGGACAATCCCTTCGGCAACTTCACCGATCTCATTATGCACAACACGTCGTTTCGCATATCGTTAACGAATACCGCGTTGATCTGGATCCTGAACTTCATTCCCCAGATCGGACTGGCGCTGCTGCTCACCGCCTGGTTCACCAACCAGCGTCTCAAGGTGCGGGGGCAAGGCGCGTTCAAGGTGCTCCTCTACATGCCGAATATTATCACGGCGAGCACGATCGCCGTGCTTTTTAACTCTTTGTTTTCTTACCCGATGGGTCCCGTGAACAGTCTGTTCGAGAGTCTGGGCTGGATCGACGCGCCGGTCAACTTCCTGCAGGACAAGACGACCGCGCGGGGCATCGTCGCCTTTATCCAGTTCTGGATGTGGTACGGCAACACGATGATCATCCTGATCGCCGGCGTCATGGGCATCAATCCCGCGCTGTTCGAGGCGGCCGCCATCGACGGGGCGAACGGCTGGCAGACGTTCGTGCGGATCACCCTGCCGAGCCTGAAGACGATCATGCTCTACACGCTGATCACCTCGATGATCGGGGGGCTGCAGCTGTTCGACATCCCGCAGCTGTTCCTGTTCGGCGGCCCCGACGACGCGACGCTCACGACGTCCGTATTCATCTACGGCCAAGCGTTCAAGGGCAGCTACATGTTCAACAAAGCGGCGGCGGCCAGCATGATCATGTTCGCGATCGCGGCGGTTCTGTCGGGTCTCTTGTTCTACCTCATGCGCGACCGCGACGCCGCCCGGCTCAAGAAAGCGCAAAAAAGAATCGACAAGGCTGCGCGAGCGGCGGCAAGGGGGCTGTGATTCATGGAAAACGTACGGGCCGAATCCAAAGCCTCGCTTCACGTCAATCGCACGATCGTCTATATCGTCTGCATCGCCCTGGCGCTGCTCAGCATCCTGCCGTTCTGGATCATGTTCGTGAACGCTACGCGTTCGACGGCGGAGATCCAGAGCGGGCTGTCCCTGCTGCCGTCCACGCATATGAAGACGAATCTGGACGTGCTGCTGAGCAAGAGCTTCGATCCGCTCAAGGGATTTTTGAATTCGCTCATCATCTCGGGCTTCTCCACCCTTTGCGCGGTTTACTTCTCGTCACTCACCGCCTATGCGCTGGTCGCTTATAACTGGAAGCTCCGTCAGGCGTTCTTTACGTTTATTCTGCTCGTCATGATGATCCCGGCGCAGGCGAGCGCCATCGGCTTCTACAAGTTCATGTACCAGCTGCATTGGACGAACAGCCTGCTGCCGTTGATTTTGCCGGCCATCGCGGCCCCGGCCATTGTGTTCTTTATGCGGCAGTACCTGCTGTCCATGCTGTCGATCGAAATGGTCGAGGCGGCGCGCATCGACGGGGCCGGGGAGCTCTACACGTTCAACCGGATCGTGCTGCCGATCATGGTGCCCGCCATCGCTACCCAGGCGATCTTTGCCTTCGTCGCCAGCTGGAACAACCTGTTCATGCCGCTCATCCTGCTCACGCAGAAGGAAAAGTACACGCTGCCGATTATGGTCAGCCTGCTTAAAGGGGATATTTACAAGACGGAGTTCGGTTCGATCTACATGGGGCTTGCCCTTACGGCCTTGCCGCTCTTCGTGATATACTTCCTGCTGTCCAGGTATATTATCGCAGGCGTCGCGCTCGGCGGCGTCAAAGAATAAGAAGGGTACAAACCTCGATCCGTCCGGCTCCGCGCCTGGCGGATCGTCATGCTGCATGGTGGAGGCAAAAAACGTGCGCATAAAAATTCGGGCGGTATCGGCGCTGACGGCGGCCGGCTTGGCCCTCGCCACGGCCGGATGCGGGCGGGGCTCGGACGATCGGCTCGCCGCGAACCCCGGCGCCGGCGATCAAGTGACGATCAGGATGATGCATCTGTGGCCGGAATCCGGCGCGCCGGGCCAGCACCGGATCGTGAACAAGATCATCGAGGAGTACGAGGCGGAGCATCCGAACGTCGTCGTCAAGCAGGAAGTGCTCGATAACGAGCAGTACAAGGCGAAGCTTCGGGTGCTCTCCGCCGTCAACGAGCTGCCGGACGTCGGCTTGACGTGGGCGGCGGGCGCGCTGCAGCCGTTCGTGGCGGGCGGGCTGTTCACGCCGCTCGACGACCTGCTGCGCGGCGAGTTGAAGGACTCGTTCGTGGCGGGCACGACGGAAGCGTATGCCGTGGACGGCAAGACTTACGCGCTGCCGCTCGAATTCAATATCGCGCCGATCTACTATAATAAGGAGCTGTTCCGCGAGTTCCATCTGGAGGTTCCCAAGACGTACGACGAGCTGCGCGATGTCATCGGGAAGCTCGCCGCGGGCGGCGTGGCGCCGATCGCGCTGGGCAATCAGGACCGCTGGACCGGGTCGATGTGGTACATGTACATGGCCGACCGCATCGCGGGCGCGCAGAAGCTGACGGACGCGATCGCGGGCCAGCGCTCCTTCGCCGATCCCGGACTCGTCCAAGCCGCCCGGAGCGTGCAGGATCTGGTGGACGCGGGCGCGTTTCCCCCGGACTTCAACGGCTTGTCCAACGACGAAGCCAAGGCGATGTTTCTGAGCGGCAAAGCCGCCATGTACATGGTGGGCGCGTGGGAGCTGCCGAACTTCACGACGAACCAGGACATCCCCCGCAGCTTCCGCGACAACGTCGGCTTCTTCAAGTTTCCGACGGTCGCGGGAGGCAAGGGAGATATCGACGGCTGGGTCGGCGGCCCCGGCGTCGGCTTGTTCGTCGCCGAGAACTCCGAGGTGAAGGCGGAGGCCAAGTCGTTCGTCGAGTACTTCGTCAAGCGCTGGGGCGAGCGCTCCGTCACCGACGCGGGCGTCATCCCGGCGACCAAGGTCGACACGGCGGCCGTCAAGCTGCCGCAGCTGTACGTCGACCTGCTTAACGAGATGAACAAAGCGACGAGCGTCACGCTGTTCGCCGACGTACAGATGACGCCCGCCGCCGCCGAGACGCACCTGAACCAGATCCAAGCTCTGTTCGGCAAGGCCGTCACGCCGGAAGCGTTCGCGACCGCGCATGATAAGGTGATTAAGGCGGGGCAGTGAGGTGGTGTGTGGCGATAGGCGTCGGTTGATGCAGGCCGGATAGTTGTCAAAAGGCATCTAATTTCACGTCAGTCAGGCGACTTGCGCGAATAGTTGTCAGAAGGCAGTTATTTCCTCGCCCTTAGCCGCATATCCGCCACCACCCGCCGAAATAACTGCTTTTTAACACTTATCGCTTCACGATTCGGGAAATCGGCAAAAATAACTGCCTTTTGGCAACTATTTCCCCGAGTCCGCCCGCGTTAACGACAAAATCGCCCTCCCGCCACCTACGCGTGGCCGCCGGAGGGCGATTTCTTTTTCGCATACAACAGTCACTTGATCCCGAACCGCACGAACGAGTCCACGATCTGGCGGCGCAGCAGCAGGTAGATGAGGAGGATCGGCAGGCACGAGACGGTCGTGGCCGCCATCAGCGAGCCCCACATGTTGGAGTCGGAGTTGACGAACAGCTTCAGTCCGATCTGCAGCGGTGCGTTCTCCATCTTCTTGGTGATGAGCATCGGCCACAGGTATTCGTTCCAGCCGTTGATGAACAGGATGATGCCGAGCGAGGCGACCGAGGACTTGATGTTCGGCAGGATGAGCCGCGTCAGAATGCCGAAGTCGCTCTGTCCGTCGATGCAGGCCGCCTCGATGAGCACCTTCGGGAACGACTGGAAGCTTTGATACAGCGACAGGATGGCGAAGGTGGATACGGCGAACGGCAGTACGATGCCCATCAGCGTCTCGTTCATGCCCATATTGTTGACGAGCACGTAATTGGGGATCATGATCGATTGGAAAGGGATGAGCCACGTCAGGCTCAGCAGCGTGAAGATGAGCGTCTGACCGCGGAAGCGCCAGCGGACGAGCGCATACGCCGCGAGCAGGCCGGTGAACAGCTGCAGCACGGTCATCAGGATCGAGACGCCGAACGAGTTGAACATCATGCGGAAAATCGGCATCTGCTCGAACGCGTAGCTGTAGTTGCTCAGGATCGGGCTCGGCGGCAGGAAGTCGGACTTGAAGATGTCCGATTCGTTTTTGAACGACGAATTCAGCATCCAGTACAGCGGGAACAGCGCGATCACGCACATGAGCGACAGCAGGCCATGCTGCAGGATCGAGACCGCCGGCGGTTTTCTTTTCATGGTCGGCTCCTCCCGTCTTAGTTATCGTAAAAGGAAAATCGGCGCGACAGCGAATTAAGCAGCAGCGAGATGACGCCGAAGACGACGAAGAACAGGAGCGACGCCGCCGAGCTGAAGCCCGCGTTGAGATTGGAGAAAGCAAACTTGTACATCTCGTAGTAGACGTTGGTCGATGTGCCGTACGGACCGCCGGTCGTCAGGATGTCGATGTACGCGAACGTCCATTGGCTGGAGAACAGGATGCTCATCGTCAGCATGAAAATAATCATCGGCGACATGAGCGGGACGGTAATGCGCCAGAACTGGCGCATGCTGCCGGCGCCGTCCTGAGAAGCGGCTTCGTAGTACTCGCTGTTGATCCCCGTCAGCGCCGCGGAGAACATGATCGTGCTGAAGCCGATCATCTTCCACCCCGTGATGAGCAGGATGATCCACTTGGCGAAGGACGGATCCGAGAAGTAGGCGATCGGCGTCTCGATCAGGCCGAGCTTCATCAGCGCGGTGTTCACGAGCCCGCCGGACGGATGGAACAGCCACCGCCAGATCGCGCTCACGGATACCGGCGCCAGGATCATGGGGATGAAGAACAGCGCGCGGTACACGTTTTTCATGCGGCCTGCCGTGTGATGGGTGACCGCGGCCAGCGCGAGCGGAATGACGATGGAGAACGGCAGCAGCAGTACCGTGTAGAAAACGGTGTTACCGATCGAGTCGGCGAAGCTTTTGTTCGCCAGCAGCCGCGAGAAGTTGTCGAATCCGACGTAAAGCGGCTCGGTGCCGGGGACCATGCTCCATTTGTGGAAAGCCAAATAAAACGTGTACAGCAGCGGCCTGTACATAAAAATGCCGAGCAGGACCAGCGCAGGCAGCAGGTACAGCCAGGGCTTCAGCATGCGAAGCGCCTTGGTCCGGGTCCGAGGCCGGTCCAAGGCTACGGGCGGCTTCCCCGCAAGGGGGGGCGCGTAGGCGTTTTCGATCGCTTGGCTCATGACGGCTCCTTTCGATTCGTTACTGGATCATCTGGTTGATGTCGTCCTGCGCCTTCTGCAGCGTTGCCTTGACGTCGCCGTCCTTGGTCATGACGGACTTGACGATGGCGTCCGTGAACGCGGTGGCCGCTTCGGTGGCGTATTCGCCCGGCCAGATGGCGACCGGCTGGATATGGGACAGCTGCTCGAGGTTGATCCGGTAGAGCGGGTTCTGCTCGACGAAATCCTTCAGACCGTTCGGGTCGTCAGCCAGTGCAGTGCGCAGCGGGAGGTAGCCGATCTGCGAGGTGATGATCGTATAACCGCGGTCGCCGGTGACGAAGCGGATGAATTCCCAGATCGCCGCGCTCTTCTCAGGGGTGTCCGAGCGGATCGCGAGCACGCTGCCCGAGTTGACCGGGACGGCCGGCTTGTCGCCGAACTGCGGCAGACCTGCGCCGTATACCTTCCAGCCGCCGGCTTCGGACGCCTTCTTGATGCCGCTGTAGAGCGAGGTCGAAGAGGCGTACATGCCGAGGTTGCCGGCCATGAACTGTTCTGCCAGCTCCGTCTCCGTGCCTGGCGCCGATGCGCCGTTCTGGTAAAGATCCTTCCACGTCTCGATCGCCTCGACGCTCTCGGGGCTCGCGAATTCCGCCGACTTGCGGTCCTTCGACAGTACGCTGCCGCCGTTGCTCAGGATGAGGCCTTCGGTGATCCAGCCGTTGGTCGGCGTCAGGCCGAAGCCGTCCTTGCCCGTGGCGGCCTTGATCTTAAGAGAGGCTTCCTTGATCTCGGCCCAAGTCTTCGGCGGTTTCGCCGGATCGAGTCCGGCCTGCTCGAACAGCTTGCCGTTGATGAAGACGATCGGCGTGCTGAACGTGAAGGCGAGGCCGTACATCTTGCCGTCGATCTTGCCGAGCTCAAGCGCGTTGGGCGAGATGCCCTGCAGATGCGCGTCCAGCTCCGCCTTCGGGAATACGTCCTCGTACGCTTTGAAGCCGAGGCTCAGGCGGGAGGCGTCAAGCGTGCCGAACGGATGCTGTACGACGTCGACTTCTTTGCCCGCTGAGATGTCCGCCTTGTACTGCTGCATCGTCGTGTCCGCGACGCCTTCGACGACAACGCCTTTTTCCTTGCCGACCGTGTCGTTGAACTCCTTGATCAGCTGCTCCATGCCGGGCTTCATCGTCGGGTAAGCCAAGCTGTAGGAGTAGAACGTAACCTTGGTCGGATTTGCGGGATCGAGCTTGGCGAGCTCCGTCTGGCTTGGCGCCGCGGTAGCGGCAGCCGCGTCGGCTTCGCCTTCCGCGGCGGAGCCGCAAGCGGACAGGCTGGCTGCGGATGCGACGGCGAGTGCCAGGGCGGTGCCTTTCATAAACGGTTTCATAAAATCAGGAATCCCCCTTTTCAATAATGGATGCCGTTGGATGGCGATTCTTCTAAGGAATCAGGCTTCCAGGCAGAAGGCTTGGATGCGCGCCCGATCCTCGGCATCGATGCCGAATTCGGCGAACAGATATTGTTCGAACGTGCCGTGCGCGGACAAAATGGCGTTCATCGAGGCGTCGAGATACCGCTCCTGCAGCGCCATCGTGCGGCGCATCGTCTGGAGCGACGCTTCGTCGAGATATTGCGCGGCCATGTCGAACATCTGCGCATGGAACTTCTCGAGCGTCACGTTCGACAGCAGGTAATCCTCCATGATCGTCTCGTATGGTACGCCGAGCGTGAGCAGGATGAGCAGGGCGCCGACACCCGTGCGGTCCCGTCCGCCTGCGCAGTGATGGACGAGCGGCAGGCTCGTCTCCGGCGTGCGCAGCAGCGACATGAGCTGCTTGTAGGAGGCGTTGTTGATCGGGAGGCTGGCATAGAGCCTGTCCAGCATATTGTCCGTGAACGCCTTATGCATGCCGCTCTTGAACAGCTGCTCCATCGTCACGTGCGGCGCGCTCTCGGCGGCTTCGTTGGCGGGCACGCGGATGTAGCGCGCTTCGCCGATGACCGGATCCGGCTTTTCTTCGGCTTCGGCACGGTTGCGGTAGTCGAAAACGTGCTTCAGGCCGATGGCGCGCAGCGCCTCGTGGTCGGCTTCCGTCAGGCCGGTCAGCTCGGCGGCGCGGAACAGCAATCCCTTTTTGACCGTTCGGCCGTCTTCGGTGCGCAGTCCGCCCATGTCGCGGAAGTTAAAGGCGCCTTCCAGCGGCAGCAGGCAGGCCGGCATTTGAATCGTCGTCATGTTGCGTCTCTCCTCGGTTATCGAAGTCGGTAATCAGTGCTGGGCGACGAGCATGGCGATCGGGAAGCGGAAGTACTCTTCGCCGGAAGTCGGCAGCACGGTCGTCTGGATCGAAATGCCCTCTTCGGAGATGTCGACGATGTTGAAGCCGCAGAAATCGACCATCTTATAGTTCTCGGCGTCCGCCAGCTCGCCGGTGAACGCCGTGCCTGCGGCCGCGACGTTGACGATGCCGCGGTAGGTGCCGACGTTGTTGGAGTGGACGTGTCCGGCCATGACGCCGATGACATCGGTGTCTTCTATCACGTCGCCGAGCTGCGCGCGGTTCGCCAGCAGGTGGTCGCCGGACATGCCGCGAACGCTCATCATCGGATGATGGATCCCGATGATCGTGCCGAGCGGGGCGGGGGTCGCAAGCTCGTCCTTTAGCCAGGCGAGCTGCGCGGCGTCGAGCTCGCCGTCGTGGCGGCCAGCGACTTGGGAGTTTAGGCCGATCAGACGCAGGCCGTTGAAGTCGAGTGAGTAGTAGTAGGCTTCTTCGGTAGGCGATTCGCCGAGGTAGCCTTGGCGGAACGCGGAGCGGTGGTCATGATTGCCGAGTACGACGTGAACGGGCGCGCCGATCAGTGCCGAGCATTCGTCGATTACTGTGCGGATGTAAGCATAGTCGGCTGCATCGCCTTCATGCGACAGGTCGCCGGTGATGAGCACGAAATCCGGCGCAACATTCGCGTCGCGGAGGTGGCGGAACGTCTGCTTGACCTTTTCGGCAAGCTTGAATTTGGCGAAGGGGCCCTCGGAGCTCGGCGCGTTCATGTGCGTGTCGGTCAGGTGGACGAATTTCATGCTTTTCATCTTCAATAGCCTCCTTGGTTTTTGAAAAGTTATCTTGTATACAAGAATTATTGATCTTGTATGTAAGGTGGATATAAACGAGCGAACGGAGTTGTGTAAAAAGTGCAGGCACGCAAAAAAGCTCCGAAACGGGAGGTTTCGGGGCTTTTTCAACGATGCGGCGGCGCTGGGAAGCGGCGTCGCTATATGTTTTTATACCTTGTAACCGTTTCTGAGCAGCTCTTCGCGCGAGTTGCGTTTGGACGCCTGGATGGCGGCTTTGGCTTCCACGTAGTTGCCTTCGGTTAAATGACGGTAAATTTCGGCGTACAGCTTCTTGCCCGTATAGGGACGGTTCGAGCCTTCGGTCGACCGATAGGCGACGACGACGTACAGCACCTTGTCCTTGTAACGGTCGAACGTCTCCATGATGCTGCGGTTGCCGATCGTGGAGAGCAGCGTGCTCATGAACATGAGGCCCGACTCGTAATACTCGCGGTGCATCTTGCGCTCGCTGGCCTCGATGAGCTGGTCCAGATAGTAACGCAGCCGCTCGAAGTCGGGCTCGTACTGATCCTGCTCCATGCGCTCCAGCACGAACAGATAAAGCGCGTTAAGCAGGTCGAACATATCGTACAGTTCCTTGACGTCGATACCTTTGACGAGGATTCCGCGCTTGACCAGCGTTTCCAGGAATCCTTCTTTCTCCAGCTGCATGACCGCGGCGCGGACGGGGGTCCTGCTCATGCCGAGCCCGCTCGCGAGCTCGCTCTCCGAGAGCAGCTGGCCGGGCAAATATTGACCGCTGAGCAGCCGCTGCCGGAGTTCCTGGTAGGCGACTTCCGCGAGAGGCAGGTCGGACATAAAAGGCAATCTCCTTCGAATCGTTGCCGATCGTGATATCCATTTAGTATATCTTGTCGATCGGCGGCGGGCAATGCGGCTCATTGTTAACGTGTCTGCGCGCAGAAAAGGCCAAATCGTTTCTTGTGTGTGCTTGTGCAGGATACAAGCCTGCATCGTATGATGAGCCTCCAGACGCATCGCCTTCTGTAGGAGAGGCGATTGGCTATGCGAGCGCCGGATGTGGTGCATCGCCTTCTGTAGAAGAGGCGATTGGCTCGGCGAGCGCCGGATGTGGTGCATCGCCTTCTGTAGGAGAGGCGATTGGCTATGCGAGCGCCGAATTTGGTGCATCGCCTTCTGTAGGAGAGGCGATTGGCTATGCGAGCGCCGGATGTGGTGCATCGCCTTCTGTAGGAGAGGCGATTGGCTATGCGAGCGCCGGATGTGGTGCATCGCCTTCTGTAGGAGAGGCGATTGGCTATGCGAGCGCCGGATGTGGTGCATCGCCTTCTGTAGAAGATGCGATTGGCTCGGCGAGTGCCGAATTTGGTGCATCGCCTTCTGTAGAAGAGGCGATTGGCTCGGCGAGTGCCGAATTTGGTGCATCGCCTCCTGTAGGAGAGGCGATTGGCCATGCGAGTGCCGAATTCGGTGCATCGCCTGCTGTAGGAGAGGCGATCAAAGCCTCGAGCCCCCGCTCGCATCGATGAGCTGGCCCGTCACCCACCGGCTGTCCGGGGAAGCGAGGAACGCGGCGATGTCGGCTACATCCTCGGGCTGTCCCCACCTGCCGAACACGGATAGCCCCGCGGCGAACGCTCTGCCTCCCGGATCTTGGAGCGTTCCCGCGTTCATGTCGGTGTCGATGATGCCGGGTTGGATGGCGTTGACCCGGATGCCGCGGCCGCCGAGCTCCTGCGCCAGATTCAGCGTGAGCGTATTGATCGCGCCTTTGGACACGCTGTAGCCGAGCAGATTCGGCAGGGGAATTCGCGTCACGGCGGAGGACAGATTAATGATGCTGCCGCCGTCGTTCATGCGCTTTAGCGCCTCCCGAATGACGAGGATCGGCGCCTTGACGTTGATCTCAAGCACTTCGTCCAGGGACGCAGCCGTCGTTTCCTCAATGCCGATCTGCTGCCCGATGCCCGCGTTGTTAACCAAAATATCAAGCTTCGTACCGGCCGCCGGCCCGTCCAAGCGTCCGTCCAGCGCCTCGAACAAAGCTTCGATGCCGCCGGCGCCCACAAGATCGGCGCCGATCGCGAAGGCCGACCCGCCGCCGGAACGGATCTCGCGCACGACCTCCTCCGCTCGCTCCCGGCTGCTTCCGTAATGCACCGCCACGGTCGCGCCATCCGCGGCAAGGCGCAGCGCGATACCGCGTCCGATGCCTCTGCTCGCCCCCGTCACCAAAGCGACCTTACCATGCAAGTTACCCATTCGGATCATCTCCCTCCGTTTTTACAAGTCCAGTTATAGCACGGACGTTCTTTTGCGATGTTGCGCTTCTATTCGGAGAGAAGGGACAAGCCTTCGGATCGATGGAAGAACGGGGCGCCGACTGATAGAATGGGATCATCGAACGATAAGCGAAAGAGGCGATAGCATGAGCAAACGAACGCAAGTGGAAATCGTACCCTGGTCGGCGGAACATCTCGAGCTGCTGCACCGGCTGAATGCCCCGGAGATGACCAGATCGCTGGGCGGACCGGAGACGGAGGAGCAGGTCGCGTCCCGGCACGAACGGTACCTGCGGATCGCCGAAAAAGGAACGGGGCGCATGTTCGCCGTCCTTGCGCTGCCGGAGCGGGAGCTTGCGGGCAGCGTCGGCTATTGGGAGCGGACCTGGCAGGGGGAGCAAGTATGCGAGATGGGCTGGGGCATTCTGCCGGCCTATCAGGGACGGGGGATCGCGACCGCCGCGGTTGAGCAGGCGATCGAGATCGTTCGCAGCGAAGGCGCGCGCGACGCCGTCCACGCGTATCCGGGCGTTGACAATCCCGCGTCCAACGCCGTGTGCCGCAAGCTCGGCTTTACGCTGGCGGGAGAGATCGAATTCGAATACCCGCCGGGCAGCTGGATGCGGTGCAACGACTGGCGGCTGGAGCTTTGAAGGGCTCCGGCGAATAGCGTCAATCCCAAATATCCGGCCGGCTGATCTGGAGCAAACGCATATACTGCAGCAACTGACCTGTATGGACGGCGTCATGATAGGATTTGCGTTCAAGCGCATCTCCGAGGCAGCGTTCGATCGGACGATGCGGCCAGCGAATCAAGACGGTCCCGAACGTGCTGACGTCCAGCGATTCCACATGGGACAGGAACCGCGCGTGGTTCGCTTCGCTTCGCACGATCTCGTCCTGAATGCTTGTGTAGGGTCGATCCTGCATCGGTGCCATTTCCTCCTCGGTCGGCAGCCGCTGTTCGGTCAAGATCATATGCCAGTAATAGTCGTGCTCCAGCACGTGCCTGATCATCTGTCCGACGGACAGGGCCGTGGCATCGGGCTGCCAGTGAATATGCCGATCCGGGATGGCGGAGGCGGCTTTGATAAATCTTCTGCGGGTTTCTTTCAGATCAAGCATGATGAGCGATTTGGCGTCCATGTTTAACCCTCCTGGAATGGGATCGGCGATAACCGTCGTTAGGACTGTATTGTAGTACGACGACATTTCGGTTAGCATCGAAGTATGAATGCATATCAGAATATCGTATCTGTCGCTTCGCTGATCGGCGATCCGAGCCGCGCCAAGATGCTGGACGCTTTAATGGGAGGACAGGCGCTGCCGGCCGGAGAGTTGGCTTATATCGCCGGCGTGTCGCCTCAGACGGCCAGCGCGCATCTGTCGAAGCTTGTAAACGGGAATCTGCTGAAGGTTGAGTCGCAAGGCCGGCACCGCTATTATCGCTTGGCGAACGCGGAGGTGGCGCAGTTCGTGGAGATGCTGGAGGTGCTGTCGCCTGCCCGCCCCGTCAGATCGCTTAGACAATCCGAGGAGCTTGTCAAAGTGCGCCATGCCCGTACCTGCTATGACCATCTCGCGGGCCGGCTGGGCGTCGCCTTGACGAACGCATGGCTGGAGCGGTCGTATCTGTCGATCCTCTCCGACCGGGAATTCGGCCTGACGGACGAAGGCGCCGACCACTTCTTGAGCTGGGGGGTCGACCTCCGCACGCCTTCTCCGGGAAGGCGCGTATTCGCCAAACGCTGCCTGGATTGGAGCGAAAGGTATCATCATGTCGGAGGGTACCTAGGCGCACGGATCGCATCGGCGGCGCTCGCGAACGGCTGGGTCGAGCGCATCGAAGGAACGAGAGCCTTGCGCGTCACCGAGCGAGGTCGAGACAGTCTCAGGGACTTGTACGGCATGGACTGGGCGTCGCCTGATCGGAATCGGAGGAATCCCGAATGACGCTTAATATCGCCTGCCTGCACGCGCATGAATCGAATATCGCTTACGTCGACGGACTTCGCGTGCCCGAAGGGCTGTCGTGGACCCATTACGTCGATCCGGGGTTGATCGCGCGCATGAGCGCGGATACATCGTTCTCGGAGGAGCAAGCGCGAGCACATGTCGTTCGCCAGCTGGAATGGATGGCGAAGGCGAGCGCCGACGCGATCCTGATCACTTGTACGAACGATATCGCCCTGCTCGACGAAGCGCGGCTGGCGGTCAAGCTGCCGGTTCTTAAGATCGACAAGCCGTTCTTCGAGGAAATCTGCCGGCGCGCGGGAACGCATGCGCTGCTGTTCACGAACCCGGCGACGGTGGAAGGGACGACGAACCGGCTGTACGATTATGCGGAGCGTCTCGGCTATGCGCGTCCGCAGATCGAGACCGTCGTACTGCCGGAGGCGTTCGATCTCATCATGCGCGGTGAAAAGGAAGCGTATCGGGCCGTCGTTCAGGCGGAGCTGAAGCGGCTTCTCGACGCCGATCCCGCAAGGCCCGTCTCCGTCGCGCAGCTGTCGATGGCCGACGCGGCGGAGCAGGCGGGGGCCTCGCGGGGCGCGACGATCGGCCATCCGCTTCGTCCGCTTGCCGGAGCGGTAGAAGCGCTGGCGCGGGAGCTCGGCGGCCGCAAGTAGCGCCAATCAGCGCCGGACGTCGGCCTTCCGTCTGGCCGAAGATGGACTGCGCATTCAGCCGGCCATGTCGGAAGCCCGCAATCGGTAAGAAATTCGCAACGCGCAAACATGCTAGAATAGGGATGAAGACCAGACTCTTTTAACGCGAGGAGAGATCGTCGGTGGCTTCCCTGCACCTCAGCCAAATACCGGTGGCGACAGCGGAGATGCTCGTACGCAAGCCGGTGGAAGAAGTATTTGAAGCATTTGTCGACCCTTCGGTGACAACGCGGTTCTGGTTCACCAGGAGCAGCGGCCGATTGACTGCGGGAGCGCGCGTCCGATGGGAATGGGAGATGTACGGCGCTGCCGCGGAGGTTGACGTCCTGCAGTTGGACCCGAACAGGCGAATCCAGATTCGTTGGGGCGATGAGACGAGCGGCTTCACCCAGGTGGAGTGGAGCTTTACGAGCCGCGGGGAAAATGAAACCTTCGTAAGCGTCGTCAACTCGGGCTTTCAAGGCGACGGCGATGCCGTCGTGGCTCAGGCGCTCGACTCGACCGGCGGCTTCAACATGATGCTCTGCGCGCTGAAGGCGCTGCTCGAGCACGACATCGAGCTGAACGTCGTTGCCGACAAAGCGCCGGACGCGCACGTGCGTCCTAACTAATAAGGCATACACGTATTGGACCGTCAGGACAACCAGTCCTGACGGTTTCTTTACGTCTGGCGTTTGAGTTGCGCGGTACTATATTGACATCCGATATATCGCATTATATTATATCGTCATACGATACATCGCCAGGCGGTATAGTGGCGACATGGAGGATCTCACTTGGACAAATCAAAGCAAATGCTGCCGCTGACGGAGGCGTTTTACTACATCCTGGTGACGCTCTGCGCGGAGCCGTCGCACGGTTACGGCATGATGCAGGAGGTCGATCGGATGAGCGGCGGACGGCTGAAGCTGGGGGCGGGCACGCTGTACACGGCGCTGAGCACGCTGCAGGGCAAGGGACTGATCGAGCCGTATCCGGGCGCCGAGGGCGCGGATGCCAGGCGCAAGCTGTATGCGATCACGGCGGACGGGCGCGCGGTGCTGGCGGCGGAGGTCGAGCGGCTGGCGGAGCTGCTCGCGGCGGGACGACATGCCTTGAACGGGAGGGATTAACGGTGGCGCGGACAGAGAAGAGATGGCATGCTTGGATGAGCTGGGACTACGAGAAGGAAGAACGTTGGCTGAACGAGCTGTCGGCTCGCGGGCTGCACCTGACGAGGGGCAGCGCGTTCAGAAGCGAGTTCGAGCGCGACGAGACGGTCCGGTATACGTATGGCATCGACTATCAGGGCGGGTTGACGAAAAAGAACGGCAAGCTGGAGGAGTACATCGAGCTGTACCGGGATATGGGCTGGGAATACGTGAACGCGTACAGCGGCATTTGGCATTATTTCCGCAGACCTTGGGAGCCGGGCGAGACGCCGAGGCTGTACACGGATCGCGAATCGTTGACCGAGCATTATAAGAAGCTCCAGCGCATGCTGCTGATTGTGCTGCTCATGAATGTCGTGATTGTGGCGGCCAACTTTAGAAGCATCTTGTTCCTGGCGGACGATGAGGTCCGTTGGGGGCTCGCGGTGCCGGTGCTGGCCATCTATGCGATTCTGTTCGTCCTGCTCGGGTACGGCGCCGCGCAGATGAATCGAAGGATCAAGAAGATCGGCGGAGAGAAGACGTAGATGCCCCGCATCGCAGTAGGCGGCGTGTCTCGTTCGGCGGGCGTCGGCCTGCTATACTGGTGGGGAAGCGATCATAGCAAAGGAGCGGGCGACGTTGAAGTTCAAAGCGACGGTTGAGTTGAACGGCAAGACGGCGACGGGCATCGAGGTGCCGGCCGAAGCGGTCGAAGCGCTGGGATCGGGCAAAAAGCCGGCGGTATACGCGACGGTGGGCGGCTATACGTATCGCAGCACGGTTGCGGCGATGGGCGGGCGCTACATGCTGCCGCTGAGCGCGGAGCATCGCGGCGCCGCCGGCGTGGCGGCGGGCGACGAGGTCGAGGTGGAGCTCAAGCTGGATACGGACCCGCGCGAGGTGAAGCTCCCCGACGATTTGGCCGCCGCGCTCGCTGGCGCGCCTGCGGCGCGCGAATTTTATGGCGGACTCTCCAACAGCAACAAAAGCCGCGTCGTCCTCTCGGTCGAAGGCGCCAAGACCGCGGAGACGCGTCAGCGCCGGATCGACAAGGCCGTGCAGGCGCTGAGCGAAGGCAAGACCGTATAAGGGGGACTCGGGATATGAGCGGCATTATCGCAATTACGGGCGCTTCGTCCGGAATCGGGCTGGCGACGGCGCTTAAGCTGGCGCAAGAGGGTTGGATCGTCTACGCGGGAACCCGCCACGTCGAGCGGGATCGGGAACGCTATGCCGGACAGGACAACCTGCACTGGATCGAAATGGAGGTCACGGACGTCGCCTCGCTGGAGGCTGCGTTCGGGGCGATCGAACGGGAACAGGGAGCGCTCGACGTGCTGTTCTGCAATGCGGGCTTCGGATTCCTCCGCGCATTGGGACAAGCCGACCCCGCGGATATTCACCGGGTGTTCGACACCAACGTCTACGGCGTGATGCATACGATTCGCGCGGCGCTGCCGCTGCTCCGCCAAGCGGCGAACGGCGGCTACATCATTGCCACCTCCAGCGTCGGCGGTCTGGTCGGTCAGCCGCTCAACGAGATTTATTGCGCCAGCAAGTTCGCGGTCGAGGGGTTGCTGGAGAGTCTGGCGACGTATTACAAGCCGACGTTCAACATCGACGTCACGCTGCTCGAGCCTGGCGCCATCGCGACACAGTTCGTGGGCACCGTGATGGAGCAGGTGAATGCGACGGGCGGCATTCTCGACGACGAGTACAAGCCGGTCGTCCAGCGCTACCTGGACGGATTCGCGAGCCGCAATGCTGTGCCGCAGACAGCGGAATCGGTCGCAGATGTCGTGGGGGAGCTGCTGCAAATGGAGACCAAGCCCCTGCGCATCCGGACCTCCGAGGCCGCCGAGACGTTTGCGCGCTTCAAGACCAGCCAGGATCCGACCGGGCTGGATGGCATGCTGAATACGCGGAAAATCCAACTGAACCAATAGGCGCGCGACACGCTGGAATCGGTTATACCATAATAAGCATAGGAACGAATGGCTGCCGGATCGGTACCGATAATCGTCGGGTGAAAGGGTGAACGTCATGCGCGTCATTCCCGCTTCTCGAAGCAAGCGATGGCTCTCCTGGGGCGCGACGTCCTGGCTCGTCACGACCCTGCTGTTCTGGCTCATACGGTTTGCCGTGCTGGGACAGCCATGGACGGCCGTGCACGCTTTTCGCTTTTTGCTGGTGGCACTCGTCGTCAGCGCATTCGCGGCCCTATGCGGCTGGCTCGGCGCGCGGAGGCTCGCCCTGTCGACCCTGGCAGGAAATCTGCTCGGTCTGCTGCTCATGGCGTTCGTTTCGCGCGGCAACACGGGTTGGGAGGATCTGTCGAGCCTGCTCGTTTATATGGAGCTGCTCGGGCTTGGATTGGCGGTCGGCGTTGTGCTGGAGTTGGTGGTCTGGCTCGTGGGCAGGACCCGGCATCGTCACGGCTGAGGGACGCAAAATGACATAAAAAACCCGTCAGTGCCGCGGCACTGACGGGTTTTCGCGCATCATCGGGGCTCGCTCGTCCTTACTTGAAGTAAGAAGTCGTCAGCGGAATGAACACCGAGCCGCCGTCGGATGTTTCGGCCCATACGTAGAGCGCGTCGGAACCCCCGATGTCCACTTCAACCGTGGTGAGACCATCGCCCATGGCGATCGGCTTCGTTTTCAGCTCGATATCGGTGTCGCTGTCCCGAACGTTGAACGCCTTGATGTCTTTGCCGATCGCGGCAACTTGAATGTACAGTTTCTGGTATTTCTTTTTCGGATAAAGCATGAACGAAGCGCTGCGATCGCCGCTGTGGTTGTCCAAGAACACTTCCTTGTAGTCCTTGCCGTCGTAGACGGTCTTGGACGGATCCTTCGTGCGATTGTCGCCCTCGAAGCCGGTCGCGATCGATATGCCGTCGACCGTCTCGCCGAGCTGGATAAGGCCTTTGTTATCCACGTGCACGGCGACGCCGAGCGCGTCGGAGACGGATCGGATCGGCAGGTAGGTCGTATTGTTGTAAGTGATCGGCGCCAGCGTGCCGCCGTTGCCGTCGCGCAGCTGGAACGGCTTGCCGTTCACCTTGAAGCTCAGTCCCGAATTGAGGAACGCCTTGATCGGCGTCAAATTCGATGCGGCATAGGCGCCGGCGCCCATGCTGGCGACCATCGACAGCCCGATGACGGCTGCGGTCAGCTTTTTCTTCAATCTGTTCACGCTCCTGTGCCATTTATTTGCGGATATACGATTCTAGTATAGAAATAGCTGGAAAGTCAGCGCAAATATTTTTCGGATAATTGATTCCAAAGGCCTATGTTGCTTGGCTTCGCATATCCCTCGTTCCGATTGGCATACTACTTGCGACGCGTATCCAATCGAAGGGGGTTTTTCCAAATTGAATCTCGGTAACCATGAGGCGCTTGAGCTGAACGAATTGCTGATGAGCTGCACGAACTCCATACAGTCGATGGCGCTGTTCCTGAATCAGGCGAAGGATCCCGAGCTGAAGGAAATGATCGCGAAGCAGTATCCCGCCCATGTCCAGGATTACAATATGAAAATCGAATTCGTGAAAAAAATGACGGGCTCCACGGACAAGCTGAACGTCCCCGGCCTGTCGATGACGGCGCTCCTGCCCGTAGCGGCGCCGCCGTACCCGTCCATCGAGCCGCAGGTGAAGCTGGCCGAGCTGGACGACCGGTCGATCGCCACCTCGTATCTGCTGACGCTCAAGCGTGCGGGCCGCGAGTACGCTTGGGCGGCCTTCGAATGCGGGACGCCGCAGCTGCGGGCGTTTCTCGAGGACGCGTTCCGCATGTGCTCGCACCAGGCGCACGAAGTATGGTCGTACATGGGCCGCAAAGGCTGGTACCCGATCGTGCCCGCGACGGGCAACCTGATGGAGACGATCGGCCAGATCTACCGGGAAGTGCCGCATCACCAGCCGATGACCGTATACCAATAAGCCAAGCGCTAACGAAAAACACCGAGCGACCCAGTCGTTCGGTGTTTTTCGTTGCGTTTTTTTATCCAAAACGCTTATTCGCCCGATTCAACAAGATTAAGCGATCTGGTTTCTTGTAGCCCGCCCGGCGCCTGTGTGAGAATGCAGCTAACTCCCTTGCGGTCGATAGTAAGCGCTTTAATTTGAAAGGAGTGCATTCACAAATGGCAATACCCGTACGCTGGCGTGCGGCTCGGCTTCGTACCCAAGGGGCTGGGGCGGACGCCCGGAGGCGATCCTGGAACCGAATAAAGCGTTATGGTCCGATCTACGCGCTTTTCGTGCCGGTGCTCGCATACTTCGCGATCTTCCATTATGCGCCGATGGTCGGGGTAATCATCGCTTTTAAGGATTACAACTTCCGGGAAGGGATATTCGGCAGCGACTGGGCGGGACTCAAGCATTTCCGGCGCTTTATCGAGAACGGGGATTTCTGGATTATTTTTCGGAATACGCTCGTGCTGGCGTTTTACAGGCTCTTGTTCGGCTTCCCCGCGCCGATCCTGTTCGCGCTGCTGATTCACGAGATGCGGTTCGCCCGCTGGAAACGGATCATTCAAACGGTTTCCTATCTGCCTCATTTTGTATCGTGGGTCGTCGTCTATGCGCTGATGTACAATTTTTTCTCCGAAAATGGTCTTGTGAACGCCTTGCTCAAGGGAGCTGCGGGCCATACGCTGCCGTTCCTATCCTCCGCCGATTACTTCAGGACAATGTTCGTAGGGAGCGCGATATGGAAGGAAATCGGGTGGAACGCGATTATTTTCCTTGCGGCTCTTACCCGTGTGGACCCCGAGCTGCACGAGGCATCCGCGATGGACGGCGCGAATCGGTTCCGGCGGCTCTGGCATATTACACTGCCGGGCATCGGCAGCGTGATCGGCATCATGTTCATTCTGAGCCTTGGCGGCATTCTGAGCGTCAGCTTCGAGCAGATTCTGGTCATGATCAACCCGCAGGTCTCGTCGGTCGCCGAGGTCGTCGACTACTACGTCTACCGGGTCGGACTGCTGAACACGAACAATTACAGCTATGCGACAGCCGTCGGATTGTTCCGTTCCGTCATCGCCCTTGCGCTCGTGCTGATCGCCAACCGTCTGGCCAAAAAATTCGATGAGGAGGGCGGTATCTGGTGAAACGATCGACAAGCTCAAGCTTTACCAGGCCCCAAGCGGCAGACTTCATTATCCTGGGCGTCCTCGTGCTGCTCGGCATCACGACCTTGTATCCGTTCGTGAACGTGCTGTTCGCGTCCTTCGCGGACATGAAGGACATCGTCGAACAAGGCGGCATGCTCTTGTTCCCGCGATCCGTCCACCTGGACAGCTACCTGTACGTGCTTCGCTTCTCCGGCATTCCGGAGGCGTACCGCATTACGATTTTCATCACGATTGTCGGCACGCTGATCAACCTCGTCATGACGTCGCTCGGCGCCTACGTGCTGTCGAACCGGGAACTGCCGGGGCGCAATGCGCTTATGGCCATCGTGCTGGTGACGATGCTGTTTAACGGCGGCCTGATTCCGACCTACCTCGTTGTGCGCGCCCTTCATCTCGTCGATACGGTATGGGCGCTCATGCTGCCTTTTGCCATCAACGCCTGGCTGCTCATCCTTATGCGCAACTTCTTCCAGGGTATCCCCGCGAGCCTGCGGGAATCGGCCCGAATCGACGGCTGCTCGGAGCTTGGCATTCTGGTGCGCATCATGCTGCCGCTGTCGCTGCCGATCGTTGCGACGTTGTCGCTGTTCTACGGAGTCGGTCACTGGAACGAATACATCAATGTCGTCATCTACATCAACGATCCGAAGCTGTCTACGCTTCAACTGGTGCTGCGCAAGATGTACACGTTTTCCCTCGACCAGCTCGACGGGGACAGCCTGCCGCCGCCGGTCGAGTCGATTCGCGCAGCCACCGTCATCCTCTCGACCCTGCCCATGATGATCGTCTATCCGTTCCTGCAGAAGTACTTTGTTCAGGGCGTCATGGTCGGCTCCGTGAAAGGCTAACGCTATGGTTATCAGCCTCTATGGCTTATAATAAAACCCAGAATGAAAGGGAGATCATTGAAATGCACAAGAAAAAGAAAGCCCGCTTTGCCGCCTCGCTCGCCGCTTTATCGCTGACGGGAACGCTCGTAGCCGGATGCAGCAACGACGGCGACTCGAAGGAGACTGCACCGGCAAGCGGAGAAGCGTCCGCCCAAGCAGGGCAGACCGCATCTTCCCCCGTGCCGGTATCGCTCATCCAGCCCGATCTCGGCCGGGTATGGAAGAACGACAACCCGGTTACCGCGGAGCTTGAGAAAAAGACGAACGTCAAGCTGAACGTCACGATGTTCCCGAACAACGACTTCAACAACAAATACAACGTGCTTGCAGCTTCGGACGATATTCCCGATATCAGCCGGCTGGGCTCCTTCGATTATCAGAAATACGTGGACCAGGGACTTTTTCTGGAGCTGAGCGAATATGTGGACAAGTTCGGCCCCAATCTCAAGCAGGCGATCAAGCCGGAATTGTGGGAGCTTACGAAGTATAAAGGCAAGCAGTACGTCATCCCTTACGAAAACCAGGCGGGCAAGGAAGTGCCGGTCGTACGGGCCGACTGGCTCGAATCGCTGGGCCTGAAGATGCCGGCCAATCTGGACGAATTCGAAGCGATGCTGAAAGCGTTTACGTTCGACGATCCGGACAAAAACGGGAAGAACGACACCTATGGCCTCGGCTCGGCCAATACGTATGCCGAATCGTTTATGCCGATTTTCGGCGCCTATGGCATTGCTCCGGGCTTCATCGGCGGCAGTACGCCGATGGCCAGCTATGCGAAGGACGACAAGATCACGCCGGTCGCCGTTTCGCCGGAATACAAAGCTGCGCTCGAATATATTAAAAAGCTTTGGGACGGCAAGGTCGTCGACCCCGAGCTGTTCACGATCAAGCCGGACCAAGCCCAGCAGAAGCTGGCGCAAGGCAAGATCGGCTACTTCAACGCCTGGTGGTCGATCGCACCCCAGCAGCTTATGCAGCAGCTGAAGATGAAGGAGATCGTGCCGAACGCGAAGTGGGAACCGATCTCCCCCGGCATCGCCGGCCCGGAGGGCAAGAGCGGCATGTACTCGTTCGGAACGGTAGGCGCAGCCCTCGCGATCTCCGCCAAGGTCAAAAATCCGGAAGCGGCCATCAAGTTCCTCGACTATCTCGCGACGGACGAAGGCTGGGAGCTGAGTCATTACGGCATTAAGGGCACGCATTATACGTCGGTCACGGAACCTCGGACGCCGGAAGGCCAGAAGGCCTTCGACGAGAAGTGGCTGGACCCGCTCAGCCAGCTCGTCTCCAGAGGGGACTTGACGGGCAAGGCGAGCGCCGCCACGACGGACCCGGTGCAGATCGAGAACAATCGCTTTATCGACGCAGCCTCGAAGTATACGCTTTATCAGGATGCGTTCTACGGCATTCCGCTGACCGAGGAAGAGCAGACCTACGGGCCGGATGTGGCCAAGTACGAGGAAGAAATGCTGATCAAGTTCGTCACCGGCACCGAACCGCTCTCCAAGTGGGATGAGTATGTCGAGACTTGGAAAAAGAAGGGCGGCAAGACGATTCTGGATGCCAAGATCAAGTCGTACAACGAACTAAAGTCGGCCCAGGCCGCAGCCGGCATCTAAGCGCAACGTCGTAGGCGGAGCCGGGCCGCCCGGCTCTGCCGCTGCATGGAGGAGGGGGCCTTTTGAGACAGAGAAAAACACCGCGCTTCATGCAAAGCAATTGGTTCGAGTATTTCTATTACTTTCTCGCCTTGTCGCTGCTGGTCGCGTTCACGGCCGGCTACGCCCTGTATTCGTCCTCGTCTTCCTTGCTGTGGAAGGAGGCCGTCCAGAGCAACAGCAATACGCTTCAGCTCATCCAGAACGGTCAGGAGATCGTGCTGGGCGAAGTCAACAAGGCGATGGAAAATGTGCTGCTCGACTCCTCCTTTCTCAGCTACATGGACGAAGACCGTCAATCGGACATTTTCAGCCGGCTGCAATTCCAGCACCGGCTGGACAACGTCGTGCTCGCGAGTGACCATATTCATTCGCTGTACATTTACTACACCGGTCCGCATGCGGTGCTCTCTTCGGTTCAGGGCGCCGTGCCGCTGGCTGCTTTCGACGATCGGGACTTTGCCGAGTCGCTCGCCGGCGAGCCGTCGCCCAAGTCAATCGTCCGATCGCGCTCGCTGCCGGGGATCTCGTCGGCGCAGCGGGAGCCGGTCATCACCATTGTGAAAACATTGCCGATCATTTTTAAAGGAAAGCAGCCCGCAGCCTACGTCGTCATCAATATCAAAGGCGATTACCTGGTCCGTATTATGAACTCCTTGAATACGAACAAAAACGCGCATCTGATCGTCACCGACCGCGAAGGCACGATCGTGTCCCACAAGTCGTCGGACGAGGCGCTGTTCTTCGGCGGGACGCCCGGCACGTTCGATGTATCCCGGATGAACGGAGAGTCGGGCAGCCTGTTCGCCAACGTGCAGGGCACGAAGTCGCTCGTCTGCTACGTCAAGTCCGAACCGAGCGGCTGGATATACATCTACACGGTTCCGAAGTCTGCGGTCACGCACAGCCTGCGCCTGTGGAGCAATGCAACCGTCGTCATCTGCCTGCTCGCCGTCCTGCTCAGTCTGGCGGGCTCCGCCCTGCTGTCGCGGCGCGTCTTCCATCCGCTGTCGCGGATCTTGTCGACGCTGCGGGGCGCGCATCCCGACACGCCGGCAGGGGATCGGGGCGCAGGGAAGGAGATGACGCAGATCGAGCTGAATGTCGGACGGCTGATCGATCGCAACCGCGATTTGTCGATGCTGCTCAAGGACTACGAGATTCAGAGCCGCAACACGTTCCTGCTGCGGCTTGCCGACGGCGGCGAGTGGGTGACGGCCCAGACGCTGGAGCGACTGGCCTATTACGGCGTGCATCTGGAGGAAAAGGGATCTTTTATCGTCGCCATCGTTTCCATGGACGATTTCTCGCGGTTCAGCGCGGAGACGAACGAGGCCGAGCGGAATACGCTGCTGCTCAAGCTGTCCGAGCTGCTGCACAAAGAGGCGTTCGAACGAATGCCCTGGCAGGGCTATCTGGTCGAGACCGAACCGGGCGAGACGGCGCTCGTCCTGCAGTACGGCGGCACCGGCGCGGAAGCGGCGGCGTGGATGGGGCAGCTCAAGCCATGGTTCCGCCAGCTTCACGAATCGCTTCACGCGTTTGCCGGGATGACCTTCACCGTTGGCGTGAGCACCCCGCACGAAGGGCTGCAGGCGCTGAGCGAGAGCTATGGCGAAGCGCAGGCGGCGGTCAGGCAGAAGCTTGTATACGGCTACAACAACGTCATCTTCTACGAGGCTGTCAGGACAGAAGGGGGAGCGGCCATCTACCCCCTCGGCATCGAGCGGAATCTGCTCGCCCAATTCAAGCTGGGCAGCAGGGAAGGCGTCTCCCGCGGGCTGCGAGATTTCGAGGCCTATTTGCTTGAGCATCACGCCGGGCGAATCGAGGTTGTGCGGCACTACTTTTTGCAGCTGTTCTCCTCTTCGCTCAGATGCGTGTACGAGATCGACGCCAACCTTGGCTTCCAGCCTGTCATCCAGCAGCTGAGGCACACGGATCTGCTCGGGCTGGAGACGATGGGGCGAATGGTCGGCTACATGGAGCAGCTGTACGATACGGTTCTCGATCATCTGGAACAGAAGCGCAGCCGCAAGAACAAGGAGCTGGCCGAAGGCATCGACCGTTATGTCGAAGCCCATCTTGGCGGCGATCTGTCCGTCGAGCGAATCAGCGATACGTTCGCCATCAGCACGTCTCATCTCCGCAAAATTTATAAGGAAGAGACCGGTACGACGCTCAAGGACATGATCGGCCGCAAGCGGATCGCCAAAGCGAAGGAGTTGCTCGGCGACCCGCACAACCGGATCGGGGATATTGCCCTCGAAGTCGGCTACCTGACCGTCCAATCGTTCACCAAGGCGTTTAAGCTCGAGACGGGCAGGACCCCGGGCGAGTACCGCGACCAGGTGCTGCGGGAAAATCTGAAGCAATAGCGCATTTCGCCGTACAAATCGGAAGGAGGAAGCGCGGATGAGAGGGATGCGATTTATCGATCGAATGGGAAAAACCGTTTGTCTGCTGATGGCGGCCCTGCTGCTCCCCATTGGGCTTTTCGCGCCGGCGTCTGCCGGCGCGGCCGACGGTGCGGCTGAGGGCGCGATCGTCATAGAGGGAGAGGCCGCGAACGCGACGAATTTTGCGCCGGGCGTGCAGACCGCTTCGGGTTACAGCGAAGGCAAGTACCTGGCGGTGTTGACCAACGCGCAGGCGCCTGCCGACGGCTACTTGGCCGAGTACCGGGTTCAGGTGCCGAAGGCGGGGACCTACCAATTGGATATCGCTGCGACGCCGCCTTCGATCAATTGGGCGTCGCCCTACGACCTGAAGGTGAACGGCGGGAGCTTCGCCCGCGTCAGCAATGCCGTGGAATACGGTCAGGTGAACAGCACCGTCCGCAGCTACCATCTGAATCCGGTAGAGCTGCAGGCCGGGGAGAACACGCTCACCTTCCGCGTGACGGAACGGCGCGTGCAGCCCGACCAGCGGTATACGATGTTTATCGATTGGCTCCGACTGACGCCGGTGCCGCTGCAGCTCAAGGAGATGTCGTTCGAGGCGCAGCTCGGCGTCTTTCAGGCGGGAGTGTCCGTGAGGTTCGCGGTTTATTTGAACGGCGCGGCTGCCGCGGGAGACGAAGTCTCCTACGCGATTCGGGATTATTGGGGCGACGTCGTTGCGGAGCAATCGGCAGCGGTCTCCGCCGGCGAGAAAAGCGCGCCGGTCGACCTGGGCGCACTTCCCGCGGGACATTACACGGTAAATGCCGAGTTGTCTGGTACAAACAGTCGGATAACGGGTTATTTTGCGGTGGTCGCTCCGCTTGCAGAGCGTCAGGCACTGTCCGATACGCCGTTTGCCATGGACACGGCGGCTTCCTGGCTCGTCCCCGGCGCCAAGATGGACGATTTCGTGTCCGCGTTGAAGCTGTCCGGCGTGACCTGGATCCGCGACCGGTTCCGTTGGAACGATGCGGTCAATCCGGCTTCGGGCTCGTACCATTTTGACGCCGATCCGTCCAAGAAGTTCATTCAGGCGATATCCGCCGCGGGCATCCGCATTCTGGACATGTATGCGGGCTCTCCCGCCTGGACGCGGAACGGAACGGGCACGCTGCCGACCGATTTGCTGGCCGCCTACCGTTTCGCCCATGACTCCGCCGATTATTACGGCGACCAGGTTGCGGCATGGGAGGTTTGGAACGAGCAAAATCACGGGTTCACGACCGACAGCGAGCCGGCCGACCAGTATGCGTCCTTTTTGAAGGCCGCTGCGATCGGCTATGCGGATTCGGCTGCGAAGCCGATGGTCTCCATGGGCGGGCTCGCCTACCTGCCGGGCAACTATGCGAGGCTGATGCTGCAGAACGAGATTTTCCCTTATATCGATATTTATAATTTCCATATCCATCAGCAATACCGGACGGACACGCCAGTGATTCCATACCCGGAAGGTGTCGTCACGCATGAGCAGTTCAAGGATCAATTCGGGGGCGAAGGCAAGCCCATGTGGGTGACCGAGGCGGGTCTCGGCGTTCCCGCGGCGCCGCCGGAGGAGCTGACGGCAGAGGCGCAGCGGCTGCAAGCGCGCTATGCCGTCACGTCGACCGTCACATCCTTGTCCCAAGGCGCGGACCGGCAGTTCGTCTTCGTGACGCCGCCTTATCAGGAGGGCGCCAACTTCTGGGGGCTGTTCAGCCGGGCCTTTACGCCGTATGCGTCCTACACCGCCGTATCCGCCATGACCGAGGCGATGGGCCGCGCCGAATATGCGGGTCGACTGCAGGAATTGCCGGCGGGCGTGACCGGTTATGTATTCCGGGACGGCGACGATACCGTGTCGGTGCTGTGGTCGGATTCGTCCCGGCAAGTGACGCTGCAGGGAGAGACGTCCGAAGCCGTTCGGACGGACCTGATGGGACGGAAGACATCGCTTGCGCCGTCGGCCGGGGACGGCAGCTATACGATAGAAGCGGGACCCGATCCCGTCTACGTGCGCATGCATGGCGAACCGGAAGGGTTGACTTCCGGGGCCGCACCGCAGGCGGCCAAGAGCGAAGCGGAGGCCGAGCCGCTTACGGCTGCGGAGCGCGTCGTCTTATTCCAGCGCTATCCGGCTGACTTGCAAGCGAACAGCAAGAAGAACGGGTATGTTCTTCAGTTGAATCAGCCCGTGACGCTGTCCGTCGAGGTCTACAACTTGAACGACCAACCGATGACCGGCACGATTGAAGGTCAGGCGCTCGGCGGCTGGGTGCTCGGCGAAGCGTCCAGGCCGGTGGCGCTGGCGCCGTTCAGCAAGGCGGTCGTCACGTTCACGCTCTCGGCCGGGCCGCACGTGGTCGCCAATCTTTCGTCGCCCGTTCGCTTCCAGGGCAAATTCGGCGACGAGCGGACGACGAGCTCCGTCTCCAATGTCATTACCCTGAGCGAAGTGGAGATCGGCGATCCGGTTCCGGGAGCCGCAGATCCGGCAAGCTGGCGACTGGATCTGCCCGACGCGATCGCGCCTGTGGGGACGGGGACCGTGACATCGGGAGCCGCGGCCGGCGAAGTCCGATTCGATTACCAATTCGCCGAAGGCGGGGACAAGTGGGCTTACCCGTTCCTGAACCTGCCGGCCGGAACCGACTATACGGACGAATCGGGCTTTGCGTTTTACCTTTATGCGGATGCGGACATTCCCGATACGACGATGCGGATATTTATTAACGAAACGTCGGGCGCACGGTATTTCACGCAGTCCGGATACGCGATCAAGCAGGGCTGGAACCAGATCCGGGCGCCGTTCAGCGACTTCTCGCTTTTCGGCGGCAACGATCCAGTGACTCGGCTGGATCTGGACCAGATCGCCAGCATTCAGCTGGGCGTCAACACGAAGGTCGGCGATATGCCGCCGTTTACGATCAAGCAGTTCGGCGTTTATCGGCTTCCGGTCGACGCGGAGGCGCCCGTCACGACGGCGTCGCTGTCGCCCGAGCAGCCCGACGGCGCCGACGGGTGGTACGCGAGCCCCGTCACGGTCGCGCTGCAAGCGACCGACGATGTGGCGGGCGTCGCGGAGACCGTCTACAGCCTGAATGGGGGGGCCTCGTGGCAGCTCTACACGGCTCCGATGACGTTCGATACGGACGGGACTTACGATCTCAGCTACCGGTCGACGGATTATGCCGGGAATAACGAGCAGCCGCAGTCTATAAGCTTCCGCATCGACCGCACCGCTCCCGCGATCGATCTTGCCGCCTATGATGGACAGACCTACAGCGGAGCCGGCGATCTGGCGCTTGAGATAACGCCGGCGGATGATTTGTCCGGCGTGGATAATAACCGGACGGCGGCGAGGCTGGACGGTCTCGAGGTTGCGCCGGGGGCGGCGATTCCGCTCTATACGCTGGATCCGGGAACGCATACGTTAACGGTGGATGCGGCCGATCGCGCGGGCAACGCGGCGAAGCATGCCGTCTCCTTCCGAACGGCACCCACCTTGGAAGGGCTGACGGGGCTGATCGGCCGATTTGCGGATCGAGGATGGATCGACAGCCAGGGAATCGCGAACAGTCTGCTGGCGAAGTTGAGCCGGGGGAATCTCGCGGCGTTCCGGCACGAAGTGCAGGCGCAAAGCGGCAAGCATATATCGACCGCGGCTGCCGGCTATCTGATCCGGGATGCCGAGTGGATCGATAGCGAGAGATAAAGTCGCGTTTTTATTCTAAACGGGAGGTTATGCCGATGGCACCAGGGGACGTTTTGAGCCGAATTCCGTCGCCGGTCGTGCTTCAAGGGAGCAGCCGGGTCGCCTGCCGCGATCCGGCGGTGCTGTACCACGACGGCGTTTACCGGCTATTTTGCACCCTCGTGGAGACCGAGGAAGACGGACGCGTTTTCTTGTATACGGCCGTATGCGACAGCAGGGATCTGATCCGGTGGAGCGAACCGAGGAAGTTGACGCCGAGGGATGCCAGTCTTAATTATTCGAGCCCGGGCAACATCGTGCGCTTCGAGGATCGCTGGGTGCTGTGCTTGCAGACGTACCCTCGTCCTGACGGCGAGAAATACGCCAACGAAACGGCGCGTATTTATACGATGGAAAGTGCCGATCTTCTTCATTGGACGCAGCCCGAGCTGCTTCGGGTGAAGGGCGATGACGTTCCGGTCGAGCAGATGGGGCGAATGATCGATCCTTACCTGATCGCAAGCGCGGAGGAGCCGGGGAAATGGTGGTGCTTCTACAAGCAGAACGGCGTCAGCATGTCGTATTCTTACGATCTCAAGCATTGGACGTATGCCGGACACGAGCCCTCGGCCGGCGAGAATGTATGCATCGTCCGGTTTCGCGATCGCTATCTGATGCTTCATTCGCCGGAGAACGGCATCGGCATGATGACCTCGAAGGATTTGACGAATTGGGTGCCCGAGGGGCCGCTGCTCACGCTCGGACAATCGGAATGGCCGTGGGCGGGGGGCCGGATCACAGCCGGATTTCTGCTGGATGGCACGGGCATCGAAGGGATCGGGAAGTATTTGCTGTTCTTCCATGGAACGGGTCCGGAGAACGAAGAGATCATTTTCGATACGCACGCCTGTATCGGCATCGCTTGGAGCGACGACTTGGTCGAGTGGCACTGGCCGCACAAAAGGACGGAGCGATCGGAATAGCGGAGGAGTTAAACAACGACCGCAAAGGCTGCGGTGCCGTTCCACGACTGCGTGGGCTATGCGATAAACCGACGAAAACACCGAGCGACCCATTCGTTCGGTGTTTTTCTTTGGCGTTTTTTATCCTGCCGCGACGGAGGAAGTGGAAGTGGAAGCGGAGGCAGAGACGGAGCCGTCCTGACCGGGCGCCCGGCCACGCGCGGCGTCCAAGCGTCCCTTGTACAGCGATATCACCGTGCCGGTGATCGCGAGCGAGAGCGCGGAGATCAGCGCGCCGCCGAGGGAAATGGCGGACAGGCTCGTCGCAATGACCGCCAGGTCGAACGCGAAGCCGGTCTTGCCGGGGTCGCGCCCGTATTTGAGCTGCAGATAGCGTGCCAATACCGTCGAACCGCCGAACGATGCGCCGTTTTTGAACAGGATGCAGATGCCGATGCCGACGAGCGCGCCGCCGGCGACGGCTTCGCCCATGACGGGCAAGCCGTATGCGGGCAATAGCCCCTCGAGCGATGTCAGGCCGGACAGCAGGACGATGGCCCCGATCGTCCGGAGCGTGAACGAGCGGCCCATTTTGACCCAGGCAAACAGCAGGAAGGGCAGGTTGATCAGAATAAACAGAATCGGGAACTTCATATGGAGCAAGTAGGAGAGACTGAGCGCCAATCCGGCGCTGCCCCCGGTGACGATCCGGGCTTCCTTCAGCAGCGATACGCCGATGGCCGTGACGATGCAGCCCAGAACGATGAGCAGCCATTCCCTGCGTCGCTGATGCATGATATGATTCATGACAAACGCCTCCGCTTCTGATTGCCTACCATGAAGTAATGTTATATTCCATGATACGCAGCCAGGAAGCACGGAGAAATGTTGAAGTGAAGCTCTTTTGTGTTACTTAATCTCACATTGAAACAATAAGCGCCGGATGTCCTGCAATTTGAAGGTGAGGGTGAATCTACATGGATCGCATAGACATCAGCCTGCTCAAGCTGCTGCAGGAGGACGGCCGGATGACGGTCAGCGAGCTGTCCAAGCGGCTGTCGCTCAGCCGCCCCAGCGTCTCGGAGCGTCTCGCGCGCTTGCAGGAGCGGGGGATCATTACAGGCTTCAGCGCCGTTGTATCGGCGCCGGCAGTCGGACGAAGCGTACAGGTGATTATTCAGGTCAGCGAGCTCAAGATATCGCCGCTCGTGTTCGAGCGCCGGATCGCGGAAGAACGCGACGTTTTGGAGTGCCACCGCGTGACGGGCGCCGTTACATTCGTCATTAAGGCGGCTGTGACGGACCTAAACGCGCTTAACCGCCTCGTCGAGCGGCTGATCCCCTGCGGCATGCTGAATACGTCGGTCATTCTGTCGTCCCCCGTAGCGGGGCGGGCGGTGCTGCCGCAGTCGGAGGCGTCGGACGCCTGAGCGCCGACCGGCCGGATCTTATCCGCCGCGGAAGCGCAAAGCGCATAACCAAAAGGCGGAGCTGCCGGCGCTCCGCCTCTTCGCACTGCCTTGCGCTGCCCTGGGGGCAAGCAATCGTTTAAGATGATTAATCTATCGCAGCGTACATCATTAATCGAGTAAAAGCGAAGCGGCCTGCGTAAGACGTCGCGCAAAAGTACGCGATTGAGCGCCTAATTCGTGGCATCAGTCCCCCGCCGAGAACCCCACTCTTCGCCCGGCGCTCTCGGTCATCCACTCCCGGCTCCGTCCTTTGGACAGATCGGTTTTCATCCCCGCGATCAGCCGTTCCCAATCCGTGGCCCCGGTCTGATGCAGCTCGAGCGCGGCGGAGACGTACAGCTCGGCAAGCTGCGCGAACGTAAATCCCTCCGTCAAGCGCGCTATCCCGGGCAGTGCCGCCTCTTCCGTCAGTCGTCCCGCTCCCTTGTAGGTCAGGTAGGCCAGCCGCAGCGGTTCGCTCGGCAGCTTGACCTCGTAGGCGCGATCGAAGCGTCCGGCCCGGTTCATAAGCGCGGGATCGATTTTCTCCGGATAGTTCGTCGTGCCGATGAGGAAGATGCCTTCCCGCGAGGTAGCCCCGTCGAGTGTATTCAGGAAGTACGAACGGCACGACTCCGGCATCGAGTCGATGTCCTCGACGACGAGCACCATGGGGGCCAGCTTCACCGCGGCGTCGAACACCTGCTGGATCGATTCGCTGCCGGTGAACTCGGTGATCTGCCAGTAGGCGACCGGCGCGTTCACGGTAGCTGAGATCGATTTGACGAGCGTCGTCTTCCCGTTGCCCGGCTTGCCGTACAGCAGGATGCCCCGCTTGTAAGGAACGCCGTAGGTCTGATAGAAGCTGCGGTCGTCCGCGAAAAACGTATCCACGGAACGAAAGACTTGCTCCTTCAGGGACTCGTCCATAAACACGCCCTCCCGGTCGACCGGGCGCTCCGCGGTCTCGCGGCTGCGCTCAAGGCCGTCGCGGGTATCCGTGAACACGAGCAGCTGCCGGTCGGCCAGCTGCCGTTCGCGCATCTCGCTCAGAAAGCTGCCAAGATGCGCGTCGCTCTCCGCGAAGATGAGATCCTCGTAGCCCAGCCCGTACTGCGTAAGCCGAGGCACACGGGCGAATGCCACGTGGTGCGCCGGGTAGACGAACAGGTTGTTGCGGACGGCCATGCGGATGTCGTGTGCGCCGCCTGCGTCCGGCTTGCGCGCAAGACCGGCGTCCGGCTCTGGATCGGACGCATATTTGAAGCTCCGCGTCTCAACTAGATCGAACAGGCTGGCCGCGTGCTCTACGCCCGGATAACCGCCGCGAATGTCGTCCGCAAGCCCGTCCCAGGCGTCGTCGCTGTCTTCTTGATAATAAAGGTTGAACGCGTAGCCGTAGCGCTCGTCAAGCCAATCCGCGATGCGGCGCACGGCCATCGTGTAGTCGAAGTAGGCCTGCATGCCGGCCGGCTCCGCCGCATAGTCGTCCCGCCGGATGAGGAAAGGGCGCAGCGCTTTTGGATTCATTAATGTCATAAATTTTATACTCCTTTAACTGTCGCGAGCGGCCGGCACTTGGCGACGACGGCCGCCAGACCGGCGCCCGCGACGCTTTCTATAATTTGATCGACGTCCTTGTAAGCCTGCGGGGACTCGTCGATGATCGCCTCGAGCGCGCGATGGTTGACGACGACCTCGTCCGCCTGGCCGACGCGCAGCGATGCCGCGAATTCGTCGACGGTGACAAGCTGCTTGGTCGCGTTGCGGGAACGGATCCGGCCGGCGCCGTGGCAGATGGAATGATAGTTGCGCGCCCCGGAAGGCAAGCCAACCATCAGGTAGGAGGAGGTGCCCATCGAGCCGGGGATGAGCGCCGGATGTCCGGTCTCCATGTACGGCTCCGGATTACCGGGATGGCCCGGCGGGAGGGAGCGCGTCGCGCCCTTGCGGTGCACGAACAGCGGCTCGTCGTTATGGCTTTCTTCCAGCGCATAGTTGTGCATGAGATCGTACAGCGTACGCGTCTCGGCCTGCGGACCCAGCGTCTCGCGCAGCGCGTCGCGCACCGCAAAGGCGAGCAGATGGCGGTTCACGACGGCGAAGTTGAGCGCGGCATACATCAGATTGACGTACGTGGCGCCCGCCTCGCTGTCCAGCGGCGCGAACGCGAGCTTCGGGTCTGCGGTGCCGAGGCCGAGCTTGCGCATCGTCTTGACGACCTCGGAGCCGCAATGTTGATTGACGGCGCC
The DNA here is from genome assembly GCF_019091135.1 of Cohnella sp. GbtcB17. Lineage (GTDB taxonomy): Bacteria > Bacillota > Bacilli > Paenibacillales > Paenibacillaceae > Cohnella. The sequence continues at coordinate 162,812 of NZ_JAGXJW010000006.1, forward strand.
GCCCCACGAGCGCGAGCCCGAGTGGATCATGACGATGATCTGCCCGTCGCGCAGCCCCCAGCGCTCGCCGATATCGCGATTGACCTCGTCCAGCGTGACGGCCTGCAGCTCGACGAAGTGATTGCCGCCGCCAAGCGTGCCGAGCTGGCGATGGGCCCGGTGCCACAGATGCTCGGGGATCCGGTTCAAGGCGCCTTCGTCGTAACGGAAACGGGCATGCTCCACATGCGTGAGCGAGGTCGCCCGGCGAGGCGTGTACGCGTCGGGCACGTATTTGCCCGGCAGTCCGTGAAGACCTTTGATCAGTACATCCTCGAGCCGGATATCGGAGAAGTGTCCGCGCACGTGATTTTCCGTCGGAATCCGCTTCTCGATCGCCTTCACCAGCTTGCGCCGGAGCTTGACGTCCTGCAGGTCGCCCGCGTCCAGGTTCGTCAGGTGCACCCGCATGCCGCAGCCGATGTCGCTGCCGACGATGGACGGAGAGACGAAGCCTTCGTCCGCCTGCCAGACGGCCGTCGTGCCGATGCAGGTGCCGACCCCGACGTGGGCGTCCGGCGTGTAGCTCATGTAGCGGATGTTCGGAATTTGCAAATTGTTGTTTGCCATCTCGAGCGGCTTGGCACCCATGGCACGGAACAGCGCGTCCCCGGCGAAGACGTGGAGATCGCCCGCTGGCAGATCGATGCGCCGGTAATAAGTTTCGTTCGGTATCATAAGTTCGGTTTAACCTCTTATCGTCATTAAATTTTTGGAAAAACAAAAAGACCGCAAGCCGGTTCGCTCGCGGTCCTTGGATACGTCAAGACAACACCCTGGATTCGTCGCTCTTCCCCTGCGGGAACGCGCATTATCCGGGTCTGCCTGCTGGATCGGCCCGTAGAGGCCGGCGGACATCGAGCGGCATATTCAGTTGGGTCCAAGTGTCGTAGCGGCTGGTGAGTTGAATAGCGGTCATGTCGGCCGGCCTCCTTTCTGATGAGATAATGGCTATATTAAGGGGCGTAACCAAACCTTGTCAACCATTTTGATGAAAAAAGTTAATAGGGTTGATTAAAATGGATAATGGGCATGTATTTTGATAAACTAAATCTTTCATCCTTAAAAAATACAATAAATATACACAATTGATTCGGCGATGTATATTGAAAATAACAAGCAAAGGGAGTGTGTGTCGAATGGCAAGCGTAACCGGATTGGAAGGCGTCGTGGCGGCGGAGACCGAGATCGGGAACGTCGACGGCGAGCGCGGGCATCTCGTATACAGGGGTTATTGGGCAAAGGACCTTGCGGTGAGTCGCGGCTTCGAGGAGACGGCGTATTTGTTGTGGTACGGCCAGCTGCCGGGCGAGCGCGAGCTGGCGGCGTTGAAAGGGCGCTTGGCCGCGGCGCGCGTCCTGCCGGACGAATTGCGACGCCTGCTGGACGCGCTGCCCGCGGGGCTGCCGATGATGGGCGTGCTGCAGGCGGCCGCCGCCGCGCTGGCGGACGGAGCCGAGCCTGCATGGCCGCCGCGGGCGGACCAGGCGGAGCGCATGACGGCGTTGGTGCCCGGCATCATCGCCTATCGGCATCGCGCTTTGCAAGGACTCGCGCCCGTCGAGCCGGACGCGGAGCTGGACCACGCGGCCAACTACCTGTACATGCTGACGGGCCGCCGGCCCGAGCCCGACCATGCCCGGGCGCTGACGGCGTATCTGGTCCTCGGCATGGAGCACGGCATGAACGCGTCCACCTTCGCCGGGCGGGTCGCGCTGTCGACCCAGGCCGGCCTGTACCCGGCCGTCAGCGCGGCGATCGGCGCGATGGGCGGACCGCTGCACGGCGGCGCGCCGAGCGAAGTAATCGCCATGCTGGAGGCGATCGGCACGCCGGATCGCGCCGAGCCGTGGCTGCGCGACGTGCTGGAGCGGGGCGGCCGGCTGATGGGCTCCGGCCATCGCATCTACAAGACCGTCGACCCGCGGGCCGAAGCGCTGCGCGCGGTGACGCGCGGCCTGACCGGCGACGATCCGGCGTTCGCGCTCGCCCTGCACGTGGAGGAGACGGCGACGCGCCTGCTCGCCGAGTACAAACCCGGGCGGCGGCTGCACACGAACGTCGAGTTTTTCGCCGCCGCCATCATGAAGGCGATCGCGCTGCCGACGGCGCTGTTCACGCCGACGTTCACGGCCGCGCGCGTCGTCGGCTGGACGGCGCATATGCTCGAGCAAGCCGGCCACAACCGCATCTTCCGGCCGCAGTCCCGCTATGTGGGCCCGCTGCCGGCGGCTTCGGAGCAGCTCCTTTAAGCAAGGCGTGGCTCGCGCCATGCCGGTGTTGTATACTCTTCGTACTGCATGGCCTATGTCGCGATCACGTTCTTCAAAGGAGCCTATATCCATGAGCAAACGGACTACCGCAGTTATGAGCGACCGCAATCGGAGGCAGCGATGAGCGCCGCCGTTCGGTTCGGCATCGTCGGCGGCGGATGGCGCGCCGAGTTTTTCCTGCGGATCGCCGCGGCGCTGCCGGAGCGATTCGAAGTCGCGGGTGTCGTCGTGCGCAGTCCGGACAAGGCGGAGGCGTTCAGGCGGAAGTGGGACGTCCCCGTATTCGGCTCGACGCGGGAACTGCTGGCGGCCATCGATGCCGCATTCGTCGTCGTCAGCGTGCCGCGGAGCGTCGCGCCGGACGTCCTGCGCGAGCTGCACGCAGCCGGCATGCCTGCCTTGTGCGAGACGCCGCCGGCGCAGACGCTGGAGGAGATGGCCGAGCTGTATCGCTCGGTCGGCAGCCAGGCCCGGATCCAGGTGGCCGAGCAGTATCCGTTCCAGCCGAACCATGCCGCCCGCCTGGCCGTGGCGGGTTCGGGCAAGCTCGGCCGCGTCACGCTGGCCGAGGTGTCCGCCGCGCACGATTATCACGGCATCGTGCTGCTGCGGCGGTTCCTCGGCATCGGCTTCGAGAACGCCGCCATCCGGGGGTTGTCCTTCCGGTCGCCGATCACGGAGGGACCCGGCCGGGACGGGGCGCCCGCCGCCCGCCGTATCGTCGAGTCTACGCAGACGATCGCGTTCTTCGATTTCGGCGACCGTTTGGGCATGTACGATTTTACCGGAGACCAATACTTCTCCTGGATCCGGTCGCCGCGTCTTCTCGTCAGGGGCGAGGCGGGCGAGATCAACAACTTCGAAGTCCGTTATTTGCGCGATTACCGAAGCCCGGTGGAGACGCAGCTCAGACGCGTCCACGCGGGTCATGACGGCAACCTGGAAGGCTTCTATCTGAAGGCCATCCTGTGCGGCGACGCGTATGTATATCGCAACGAATTCGCGCCCGGCAGGCTGGCCGACGACGAGCTCGCCATCGCCGAATGCCTGGCGCGGATGGCGGGCTTCGCTGCCGGCGGGCCCGGCTTCTACAGCCTGGCCGAAGCGTGCCAGGATCATTACCTCGGGTTGTTAATGCAGCAGGCCGTGAAGAGCGGAGAGACCGTCGTCTCGCAGACGCAGATCTGGTCGGCGTGAACCAACCTGCGCGAAAATGGCTTGCCTCCTTTAAGCGAAAAAAAGAACCTTTAACGGCGTGAAGCGCCGATAAAGGTTCTTTTGATTGCCGCGGTCGGCCGCGCGTTAAATCGTCGTGCTGCCGTCGTACGAGGCGATGACGCGGTACAGCTCGGGCCGGCGGTCGCGGAAGATGCCCCACTCGATGCGCTGAATCTCGAGCTGGTCGAGGTCGAACTCGGCGGTCAGCACTGTTTCCTCCGTATGGCCCGCTTCCTCGATCATGTTGCCCTGCGGGCCGGCGATGAACGAGGAACCGTAAAAGTCGATGGACGAATCCTCGTCCTCCTCGCGCCCGATACGGTTGGAGGCGATGACCGGCATCAGGTTGGAGGCGGCGTGGCCTCTCATACACATTTGCCAGTGATCCTTGGAATCGATCGAGCCGTCCTGCGGCTCCGAGCCGATCGCCGTCGGATAGAACAGCAGCTCGGCGCCCATGAGCGCCATGCAGCGAGCGGCCTCGGGGTACCATTGGTCCCAGCAGACGCCGACGCCGATCTTGGCGTACCGCGTGTTCCACACCTTGAACCCGGTGTCGCCGGGGTTGAAGTAGAACTTCTCCTCGTAGCCGGGACCGTCCGGAATATGGCTTTTCCGGTAGTGGCCGAGAATCTCGCCGTCCGCGTCGATAACCGCGAGCGAGTTGTAGCGGGCGTAGTTTTTCTTCTCGTAGAAGCTGATCGGCAGCACGACCTGTAGCTCCTTGGCCACTTTTCTAAAGTGGTTGACGGCCTTGTTTTGCTCAAGCTCGGTCGCGTACACGTAGTAATCCGACTTCTCCTTCTGGCAGAAGTACGGCGTTTCGAACAGCTCCTGCAGCAGGATGATCTGCGCGCCTTGGGCCGCAGCCTCGCGCACGAGCTTGTCCGCTTTGGCAATGTTCTCGTCGATATCGCAGGAGCAGCTCATCTGGGTAGCCGCCACTTTGACTTTTCTCATTCGGAAGTTCCTCCTTTTTGTATGCGACTCCTCGCAGACTGGCAGAGATTAGTGGTTATAAGGCAGTTATTTATCGCCACGCGGCGGAACAAATCAAGAATAACGGTTAAAAAGCAGTTAATGGGCCAGAAAAACGCGGACCTGCGACCATTCGGGTGAAATAGATGCTTTTGAACCATTATTTCGCCCGAGCCGGTCGGCACGAGACGAAATAGATGCTTTTTAACAATTATCTACCTCAGCAGCCGAATCCCAAGGTGGCACTCAGCCCCGCGCCGGCATCTGCTGCGTCGTGCAGTGGACGTTGCCGCCTTCCTTGATGATCGCCATGCCGTCCACGGTGCGGATGCGGCGGTCCGGGAACGTCTCAGCCAGTATGCGCGCGGCCTCGCGGTCCGTCTCCTCGGCGGCGCCGCCAAAGACCGGCAGGATGATGCCGCCGTTGACGAAGTAGAAGTTCAGGTAGCTCAGCGTGAGCCGGCTCTCCTCGAACGATGCGAGCGGCGGCTGCGGGAGCTCGACGATCTCGAGCTTCCGTCCCTTGGCATCGGTCGCTTCGCGAAGGATGCGCAGATTTTCCTGCGTGATCTCGTAGTTCTCGTCCGACGGGTCGTAGCACGTCTGGATAATGACCTTGCCAGGCGCCGCGAAGCAGGCGATGTTGTCCACGTGCCCGTCCGTCTCGTCGCCGGCGAGGCCGCGGTTCAGCCAGATGATCTTGTCGATGCCGACGTACTGCTTGAGCAGCTCCGCGATCTGCTCCCGGCTCAGCTCGGGATTGCGGTTGACGTTCAGCAGGCACTCCTCGGTCGTGAGCAGCGTGCCTTCGCCGTCGACGTGAATCGAGCCGCCTTCCATGACGACCGGGGCGCCGAAACGGCGCACGCCGAGGCGTTCGAGAATTTGCGGCGCCACCGCGTCGTCCAGATCCCAGGGCGCGTACTTGCCGCCCCAGGCGTTGAAGCGCCAGTTCACGCCGCCCAGCTCGCCGTTCGGGCCGACGAGGAAGGTCGGGCCGTTGTCCCGCAGCCAGGCGTCGCTGTGCGCGATCGGCACGAGCTCGATGCCCGGCGCGTCCAGATGACGCTTCGCGAGCGCCAGGTCCGCTTCGTTGACGAGCACGCTGACGGGCTCGAACTCGGCGATCGCCAGGACGACCTGCGCGTAGCCGCCGCAGACGGATTCGTGGTCGTCCGGATAGACCATGGAGTCCCGTACGGGCCAGGACATGAAGGTGCGTTCGTGCCGCGCCCATTCGGCCGGCATTTTATATTGAAGGTCTCGTGGGAACAAGAGATTCAGCTCGCTTTGCTCAAAAGTTGAACGGAAACGGATGCCGCTTAAGTTCTCCATCATCATATACGAATCGGGCCGCGATCTCAATGTACGCACTTAATGGCGCGGCTGGAGCGGCGTCCGGATTTGTTTACGCGCGCGCCGGTTGAGGTAAGTCTTTGGTGGAACGGATCAATGCCGGACAAACACGCACCTACATATAATGGAGGCCGCCGAATGGAACGCGAGCGCAATCATACGATCATGCAATTTTTCGAGTGGCATCTCGAGGCCGACGGCAAGCACTGGCGCCGTCTCGCGAAGCTCGCGCCGAGGCTCAAGGACCGCGGCATCGACGCCGTCTGGATTCCGCCGCCCACGAAGGCCGTGTCGCCCGAAGATACGGGCTATGCGGTGTACGACCTGTACGATCTGGGCGAGTTCGACCAGAAGGGCGGCGTGCGTACGAAGTACGGCACGAAGGAGGAGCTGCTTGAGGCGATCGAAGCCTGCCGCGAGGCGGGCGTAGGCGTCTATGCGGACCTCGTCATGAACCACAAGGCGGGCGCGGACGGGACGGAGACGTTCCAGGTCGTCGAGGTGGAGGCGGACAACCGGCTCTCGGACATCTCCGAGCCCTTCGACATCGAGGGCTGGACGAAGTTCGATTTTCCGGGGCGCGGGGATGCGTATTCTTCGTTCAAGTGGAACTTCGAGCATTTCAACGGCACCGACTGCGACGCGCGCGAGGACCGGCAGGGGATCTACCGGATCGTCGGCGAGGGCAAGGGGTGGAACGATAACGTCGACGACGCCTTCGGCAACTACGACTATCTCATGTACGCCAATATCGACTATCGCCACCCGGACGTGCGGCGCGAGATGATCGAATGGGGAAAATGGCTCGCGGATACGCTGGACTGCGCCGGCTACCGCCTCGATGCGATCAAGCATATCGACCATACTTTTGTGCGGGACTTTACCGAGGCGATGTACGCCGAACGGGGCGACCGGTTCTTTATCGTCGGCGAATTTTGGAACAGCGACCCGGGCGCTTGCCAAAAGTTCCTCGAGCAGGTCGGAGGCCGCATCAGCCTGTTCGACGTGCGGCTGCACTACAATTTGCACGAAGCTTCGGAAAAAGGGGCCGACTACGACCTGACGAAGCTGTTCGACGGCACGCTTGTGCAGACGAATCCGACCAACGCCGTCACCTTTGTCGACAATCACGATTCGCAGCCGGGCGAAGCGCTGGAGTCATGGATCGCGGACTGGTTCAAGCAGAGCGCGTATGCGCTCATCCTGCTGCGGGAAGGCGGGTATCCGTGCGTCTTTTACGGCGACTATTTTCACATCGGGGGAGACGAAGAGGAGATCGAAGGCAAGAAAATGGCGACCGACCCGCTGCTCTACAGCCGCCATCACAAAGCGTACGGCGAGCAGGAGGACTACTTCGACGATCCGCGGCTGATCGGTTGGGTGCGGCGCGGCGTCGCCGAGATCGAGCGGTCCGGCTGCGCGGTCGTCGTCTGCACCGGCGAGGGCGGCGAGAAAAAAATGTACGTCGGCGATCATCGGGCGGGAGAAGAATGGGTCGACTTCACGCAGACGCGCGAGGATAAGGTCGTCATCGGGGAAGACGGCTTCGGCATCTTCCCGGCAAACGGCGGCAGCGTATCGGTATGGGCGTTGCCCGATCCGGTATGAGTCGCGCGAAAGAGGCCGATAAGCAGTAGAACCCCGCGCGACTGCGCGGGGTTTCTGCTTGTAAGCTTGGTCGAACTAATAAGAGCCGTGACCGGTAAAGGTACCTTGATCGAAGTCCATCACGTTGGTCGCCTCGATGCGACCGTCGCCGCCGACGCTGTAGTATTCGACCGTATGCGTGTCCGCCGCGTAGATCTCGAACGGGCCCGTATAATCGATCCAGGCGCCGCCGTTCACGCGGTAGCGGGTCTGCGCGGGAGCATCGCCGGTGCCGTCGGCCCGGAGCGTGACCTTAAAACCTTTTACGTAAGGATTGCCTTTGGAAGTGACGGCTTGTATCGGTTCGAAGTGATACTTGGTCAGTACCTCGCCGGCCGGATCCGGGTCGGTCCCTCCGCCCGGCTGCTCGGGCATGTACTTAAACAGCACGGATTGCGCGCTCAGGTAGATTGACTCTTCCGGACGCTGGCTGCCCGAAGTCGAGCTGTAGCCCGTCACCCTGACGTCCGTCAGATGCACGACCATATAAGTCCGGCTCTGGCCCGCGCTGCGCGTCTGGAAGTACAAGTAGCCATCCTTGATGGCCTTGCCCTCCGTCAGCGCGCGAAGCAGCGGCAGCGAGGACGAATCGAGCGATTTGACGACCGTCACCATAGAGGGCTCCGGTTTGCCGGCGCCGCTGCCGCCTGCGGGGGCTTCCGCCGTCACGCCGTAATGAAAGCCGTTTACGACGATCGCGTCCTTCAGTTGTTTGTCCTTGCCGTCGAACTCGCCGGGAATGCCGTCCAGTGTCAGCAAAATTGAGGGGAGATCGGCTTCCGCCGCGCTGGCGGACGGTCTGGAGGGCGACAGGAGCAGCGTGCCGGAGACGAGTGCCGCAATGAGACCCCATTTCAATAATCTAGCGAGCAAATCGATCTACTCCTTTATCGGCGGATGCCCGCGAACGGCTCCGTCGTGCGTCGGGGATCAACTGTCCAGCAGTAAGCTGCGTTGGTAAAAATCGTCCTTCGGCGTAAACGCCCACAGGCCGCCTTCGTCCATCGTTTCCTTGACGGTCAGCGTCTCGAGCGCAGGCGCCTGCCATGGCAGCCTGGCCTTCCCTTCGATCGTCTCGCTCATGCGGCACAACTCCTTTTTAAATGAAATAAGGTCATTTGGTTGCGTTTTTGCCCAGGTCGTACTCGAAGGTTTGCGGCGGCAGCGGCTGTCCCTTGGCGTCGACGCCCTGGTAGGTGAACGTCACTTTGCCGGCCTGGAGCGACAGCGATTCCGAGATTCGGCTTCCGTCGCTGCCTGCGCTGTACGCGTCGGAAGTGACGTAGACGTTGTCGAGCTTGATCGTCAGGTAAGGCTTCTTGCCTTGCCCGTTGTAGAAGGCGATCGTTCCGCTTTTGATCGCTTTGCCCGTCGTCAGGCTCTGCAGCAGCGGGATGGAGGCCGAATCCTGCAGCTTGGTCAGGACGAACTCCGAGTATGTCGGTTTTCCGCCGCCGCTGCCGCCGTTGCCCGGCGAGGGAGCCGAGTTCGATGCGCCGAACTGGAAGGACGTAATGTCGATCGCCCCTTTGGCGCCGTCGACCTGGCTGTCGCCGCTGATCTTGTCCAGCGTCAGCAAAATGTAGGATCCGCCCGCTGCGGAAGCGGATAGGGGAGAAGCAAAAGCGAGGATCGCGAGGACGAGCAGAAATAAAGCGGTCTTTGGCATAAAGCGTGCGGACAAAACGATCAGCTCCTCAATTATGATACAATTCGTATCGATAATAGCATACATCATTCAGCCTGCCTAGAGCTATCCTGCAAAAGCGCATCGCCAAAGACGGACTGCTGTAATGGTGCTGGCGAAGCAAAGCGTCAAAACGCCGAGCGGGCGGCGGGGGCGCTTCTGAAGGGGCGTCGATGGGACGTCGATTGACATCCGCGGCCGGCTGTCGTATGCTCCAAATAGTTAAATATTTAATCAAATGGAGAAGATCGCATGGAGGATCTGCAAGGGTACGTGTCGGAGCAGCCGCCCAAGGTACGCGCTTTTTTTGCGCTGGTCGAGACGACGGCGAGCCTCATCGGCGTATCCGAGAAGTACTGGCAGTCGCGAGGGCTGAACGGCGCCCGCGTCCGCATCCTCGTCGAGCTCGCGAAGGCCGGCGGATCGCTGCTGCCCTCTGTGCTCGCCGAGCGAATCGGCGTTACCAAGGCGAATATCAGCGTGCTGCTCGTGCCGCTTGCCAGAGAAGGCTATGTGCGGATCGCCGGAGATCCGGCGGACGGCCGCAGACGGCGCGCGACGCTGACGCCCGAGGGAGAGCGGCTGCTGCTCGATGCGCTGCCGGGCAATCGGGAGGTGCTCGAGACGCTCATGAGCCGGCTGGAAGAGGCTGAACTTCGCCAACTGCTCGGATTGCTCAGCAAGCTGAGTAATGGCTGAGTTGCGGCTGAGTTGCGCCGTATTGGCCGGACTCTCGCGTTCCGCGCCTTTTTCGCTCATTTGGTTAAGTATTTAACTAAAATAAAAGGGAGTGACACGCACATGAAAATCATATTGACGGGCGCTACGGGGCATCTCGGATCGTTGGTGCTGGAGGAACTGCTCAGGCGCGTGCCCGCGCTGAGTCTAGCGATCGTGACGCGGCGGCCGGAGGAAGCGGACAAGCTGCGCGATCGCGGCGTCGAGGTTCGGTACGGGGATTACGACGAGCCGGCCTCGCTGCCGGCGGCGTTCAAAGGCGCAGACGGGCTGCTCTTCATCTCTTCCCCGCTGCGGGACGAGGAGGCGCGACTGAAGCAGCACCAGGCCGCGGTAGAAGCCGCAAAGACGGCGAAGGTCGGACGAATCGTATACACGAGCGTGGCGTACCCCGAACGGGGAAAGCTGCCGCTGCATGCGACGCACCTCGCGACCGAGCGGCTCATTCGCGAGTCGGGAATCGACTACACCATTTTGCGCAATGCCTACTATATGGACATCGTCGAGATGCTGGGCTGGCGCGAGGCGCTCGCCGGCGGCGTACTGCTAAGCCCTCCGGGCGACTGGACGCTAAATACCGCCGCCAGGGAAGACCTCGCAGCAGCCGCCGCGACAGTGCTGACGGAGAGCGGGCATGAAGGCCGGGTTTATGAGCTCACGGCCTCGCGGCCGTGGCGGTTGGACGATCTGGCGCGCGCTCTCTCCGAAAGGTCGGGCAGGCCCGTCGTCCATCGCGTCGATTCGGAGATGAAGGGCATGGTCTACTCGCTCCTGCCCCTCTCCGAGACGGCAGCGGTATCCCAGGACCTGCGACAGCTCGTCGGCGCGCCGCTGCGCGGGCTGAAGGATTGGCTGGCGGACCAAAAAATGTAGCGGAGCTGCGAGCCGGCGGACCTGGATCTGCAGATCTGCGTGCCAGCGGGCCCGCGAGCTCATCCTGCCGCTTGCCCGATCAGTCGCAGCCGTGCGGCGCGCCGGCTCAGCCAAGCCCGCGCACATAAGCTTCGGGCGGCACGCCGACGACGGCTTTGAAGTCCCGGGTAAAGTGCGCCTGGTCGTAATATCCCAGCTCCATCGACAGCCCCGCCCAATCCTGCAGCTTTTCCTGGCGAATGCGCTCCGCCGCCTCCTGCAGCCGGAAGCGCTGCAAAATCCACTTCGGCGATACGCCGATATATCGGCCGAACAGCCGCTGCAGCGTGCGAACGCTCATGCCGTGCCGTTCGGCCATCGCTTCGACATGAAGCAGGCCGCGGTCCGAAGCCGCGTCCTGCACGATGCGGCCGGCCAGCTCGGCCGATTCGTCCTGCGCCGGCGCGTGGTCCAGCAGCCATCGCTCCATGGCGGCGAGTCTCGCCTCGGCAGCGGGCACGGCCGTCAGCAGGCCGGCCAGCCTCTCCCCGGGCTCGCCGAACATCTCCGCTAGCGGGACTCTGCGGCCAGTCAGCTTTGCGGCGGACTGGCGCCAGAAGGGGAAGAAGCCGCCGGGCCGGAATTTGACGCTGAAGCACTCGCCGTGTCCCGTTAGCGTGCGAGTGAACGTCCCGCGCGGCACGCCGTATACTTCGGCGTGCGAGGAGTCGTTTTCATTTTCCAACGTGAGGTTGATGCTCGGGTAGGACAGCACCTGCTGGCTGAAGGGGGCGTCGTCCCGCAGGTCCCAGGCAAGCGTCCAATAATGCTCGATCCAATCCGCTAGTGCGGGCGACGGCGCGTACAGCTTCAGATCGAACTTGCGCGCGGCCGCCTCCGGCTTGAGGATGGCTTTGTCCAAGGGACGCTCGATAGGCTTCATGACGATCGACCTCCAGATGTTGTCGCGTTTTTCCAATACAAGCTTCCGATGCTGCGATACAATCGATACTAGCAGTCCGCAGCAAGCGCCGCAATTCTAAATAGAGCCAGGAAAGAGGGAACGGCATGGAGGATTTGAAGTACACGATCTATATCGGCGGCACACCGGAGCAAGTATGGGAGGCGCTCGTGTCGCCCGAAGGCACGCGCGCGATCTTCTTCGGCAGCGAGCTCCAATCGACCTTCGAGATCGGCGCGCCTTACGCTTACGTGGGGCCGGGCAATGACGGCGACGAGACCGTGCATGTCTACGGAACGGTGCTGGCGTACGAACCGCACAGCCTGATGAGCTATACGGAGCACCCGGGACCGTCCTATCGAGAAAATCATGCCGAGCTCGAGACGCGCATCACGATGACGCTGGAGACGGTGGGCGCAAGCACGAAGTTGACGCTCGTCAACGACCGGTGGCCGGAGGGGCACCCTTCGTACGAGAGTACGCAGCAGAGCTGGCCGATGATTCTCAGCAACATCAAGTCCTATGTCGAGACGGGCAAAGCGCTGGATTTTGGCTGGTAAAATACGGAACATTTCCGTTATAATGACGATGTTGCAGTCCGACCGGCCTCGGTGCCGATCGGACTGTTTGTGCCGCGCGCACCCGGCTTTGCTTCAAAGGTGCAGCACAAACGCCATAGACAAGAGGTGATCGACGCGTGGAAGTGATTCGCACGAAGCGGCTAATTTTAAGAGAACATACGACTTCGGATACGGACAAGCTGCATGCCATACAGTCCGACGCGGTCACGATGGCTTTTTGGCCGGCCCCCTTTTCGTACGAACAAACGGAAAGCTGGATCGAACGTCAAATCGCATCCTATAAAGCGAACGGCTATGGCAGATGGGCGGTCGTCCGAATCGAGGACGGCGCGCTGATCGGCGACGCCGGCATCGTGTCGAGCGAGATCGACGGCAAGTTGGAAAACGATCTCGGCTATATCATTCATGCCGGGGCGTGGCGCGAAGGGTACGGGCACGAGGCCGCGGAAGGTTGTCTCCGGTACGGCTTCGAACAGCTGGGCCTCGGGCGCTTGGTCGCAAATATGCCGACCGATCATCTCGCCTCCCGCAAAGTAGCGGAGAAGCTGGGGATGAAGCTGGAAAAGTACTTTTTCAACGAGCGGAATCGTGGAAAAGAAACCTGCTTGTACGGCATCAACAAGCCTTGAATCTCGCCTGCGGCCGGAAAACCGTCTGTCGCATGCATGCGCGGCGCTGATGCCGCGCGTGTTTTGCAGTGTCTATAGTTTGGAGATATGAACTCTATTCATTATATATATTTAAACAATAGAGCTGACCGTCGTATGATAAAAGCAACAAATTCGAACACCCGGTTCGCCGGGCCAGGAGACGACGGATCATGCCATACTTTCATACGTTCGCGAACGTCAGCGTCCCCATCTTGATCGCCTGCTGCTTGGGCTACCTCTATCAAAAGTACAAAGCGCCCGATTCGCGCCTGCTCGCGGATCTCAGCCTGTTCGTGCTGTCGCCTTGTCTTATCGTCTCGGCGCTTGCCGGCAGCGACCTGAAGACCGGCACGCTGGGCACGGTGGCGATGTACACGCTCGTGCAGACGGCGCTCTGCTGGGCCGCTTCCGCCGGGGCGGGCAGGCTGCTGCGCTTGGCTGAGCCTTCGCGGCGCGCGATGGAGCTGACGACGATCTTCTCCAATTCCAACAACTACGGCCTGCCGCTGCTGCTGCTCGCGTTCGGTACGGAGGGCTTCGCGATCGGCGTGACCAACGTCGTGACGCATGTTATCCTCGTGAACACGCTCGGCTTCTACCTGGCGGCGCGCGCGTCCTTTAAGCCGAAGCAGGCGCTGCGACAGATCGCAAAAACGCCGCTCGTCTATGCAGCCGCCGTCGGCATCGCGCTGTTCCTGCTCAGCGTGCGGCTGCCGGAGTCGCTCTCGTCGGGCCTCGAGCTGGTCGGCGGCGCCTATCCCGCCGTCGTGCTGCTGCTCCTCGGCATGCAGCTCCGCAAGACGGATTGGCGCCGCAGCCTGCGCCGCGAGATCTGGGTCTCGCTCGGCATGCGCATCGCAGTCGTACCGCTGCTGTCGTATGCCGCGATTGCGATGCTCGGCCTGCACGGCCTGACCGCAGCGGTGCTGTTCGTTCAATCCGCCATGCCCGCGGCGATCAATTCGCTCGTGCTCATGGAGCGCTACGGCGGGGACAAAGAGCTCGTCGCCATGAACGTCGCCTTTTCGACGGCCGCGAGCTTCCTGTACTTGCCGCTGGTCGTGCACCTGGCGGCATCGCTGTAGCCTCCGGCGGGATGCCGCACGGATGCCGAACGGACGCCGCATGGGACGTCGATTCGCGGTACCGGCGCTTATCCCGCATCGGCGGCACGGGTTTCGTCCCCGCCGCCGGGCTTGCCGCGCCAGCGCAGCGCCCACTTTTCCATCTCGGCCAGCGTCGCTTGAAAGTCCAAGCCCTTGTCCGTCAGGCTGTACTCGACCGTCACCGGCACCGTCGGATAGACTTCGCGACGTACGATGCCGCTCTGCTCCAGATGCCGCAGCGTGTCCGTGAGCGACTGCGTGCCGACGATCTCGACGTCCCGCTGCAGCCGATTGAACCGCTTAGGTCCTTTCTGCAGCTCCGCGATCACCACGAAAGACCACTTGGCTCCTAGCACCTGAAGAACCTCGCAGATCGGCTTATCCTCGTCCCTTTCTCGTTCGCTCATCCTGTACGCCTCCCGCAAACAAATAATTACTTTATTTAAGTTAGTGGGTCCATTCTTTAGGATTATCCCCAAACGATTTGCGTTCTTACTTTTATATAGTACCGCGCTTATACTGTCGCTACAAGAGCCGCGCGGCTCCGCGACAATTATAAGAGGTGGTAAAAATGAATCGCACGGTTTTGTATATGCTCACGCTAGGTACGTTCTTGACTGGCTTTGCCGAATTGGCCGTCGTCGGCATTCTGCCGATCATCTCCCGGGATGCCGGGATCAGCATCGCCCAGGCGGGCCAGCTCGTCGCCGCTTTTTCCCTCGGCTTCGCCGTCGGCACGCCGGTTTTCGTCTCGCTGACGCAGCGGATGTCGCGCAGGCGGCTGCTCGCCGGCGCGTTGCTCGTCTTCGCGGCGGGCAGCCTGCTCTCGTATACCAGCGACGCATACGCCGCGATGCTCGCGCTCCGCGCCGTGCTCGGCGCCAGCGCGGGCGTCTATCTCACGACGGCGCTCGGCGCGCTGCCGAAGCTTCTGCCCGCCGACCGGCTCGGCCGCGCCATGAGCACCGTCATGATGGCGTTCGGCGCGGCCTCGGTATTGGGCGCTCCCGCGGGCATCGCGCTGGCCGAAGGCTGGTCCTGGCAGGGCATGTACCTGCTGCTCGGCGCGGGCGCGCTGCTCGTGATGCTGGCGGTGCTGCGGCTTATGCCCGAGACGGAAGGCGACGCACCCGTCGGCTTCGGCCGGCAGTTCGCCGTGCTCGGCCGACCCGCGCTTGCCGCGGGACTGCTGATGTCGCTCTTGTTTTCGTCGGGCATCGCACTGTTGAACACTTATTTCGTACCTTTTCTCCAGGACGTGCTCGGTCTAAGGACCTCTTATACCGGCCTGACGATGCTGCTGCTCGGCTTGGCCGGCACGCTTGCCACGCGCTTCGGCGGCGGAGCGGCCGACAAGCGCGGTCCGTCGGCGGTCATCGTACGGAGTCTGACCGCGATGGCGGTGGCACTGGCGCTGATGCCGCTCGCCACCTACGCATTCTCCTCCGCTGCCGGCGGCCTCGTTTCGGGCATCGCCGTCTCCGCGGCCTGGATGCTGGCTTACTCCGTGGCGATTCCGGCGATCCAGACGTACTTCGTCCGAATCGCACCCGAGTCGGCAAACATCGTGCTCGGGCTCAATACGTCGCTGCTTCACCTTGGCGTCGCGATCGGATCTTTGACCGGCGGCCTGCTCGCCGACGCCTCGTCCACGGTCCGCTATCATCCCTGGGCGGCGCTCGCGTTCGGCCTGCTCTCGCTGTCCGCGGGACTGGTGTCCTTCGCCAAGGGAGTGCGGACGCCAGCGCCCGACTGACGACAAAAAAGCGGGACCTCGGCACGCGCCGCAGTCCCGCCTTTCGATCGATTGCTTTTACGCCCGCAGCGTCTTGAGCGCGCCGCTCCACGCGATGACCTGGCTCAGCATGTTGTTCACGGACGCCTCTTGCTTGGGGCCCGGACGCAGGACGCTGAAGTTCTCGAAGTCGTGGAACAGCGACAAGGAGACCTGCGCTTGAACGTCCGCCATTCTTAGCTCGCCCGCGTTCTGGCGAAGATGCCCGACCGCCCGCGACCCGCCCGCGCTGCCGTAGCCCACGGAGCCCGCGGCTTTGTCG
>NZ_JAGXJW010000060.1:0-46882 GCF_019091135.1 Cohnella sp. GbtcB17
ATCTCGTACCAGTACATGATCCGCGGCGGCGTCCTGGCCGCGGCCGTCATCTTCGACGTTCTGACGCGCAAGAAGAGAGCTTGATTTTAAGGAGCCGTCCCGGCCCGCCGCGCGATTTGCGGAGGCAGGGGCGGCTTTTTGCCGTTTGAGACGGGTGATGCGGCCATCGACTGCTATACAGCAGGGGATGGCGCCAGCATGCCCGTAGATTCTCCAATCGCCTGCTATATAGCAGGCGATGCCGCCCGCGAGTCCACAAACTAACTCAACGCCTGCTATACAACAGGGGATGCTGCCGCCTCGTCCACAAACTAACTCAACGCCTGCTCTACAGCAGGGGATGGCGCCAACGTGCCCGTAGATCCCTCAATCGCCGTCACTACAGCAGGCGTTGCGACACACGCCAGGCTTACGTATTGACACACTGAACAGATTTAACTAACATCTAATTAGATAATTACCTAATCTTTAGTGTGGAGGTGTGTAACCCATGCAGCTCGACAAAGTCGTCGCCTACCACAAGGCGCTGGCGGATCCGACGCGGCTGCGGATGTTGATATTGCTGGCCGGCGGGGAACTGAGCGGGCTGGAGCTGGCGGAGCGGCTTCATCTGACGCCCGCCACGATTACGCATCATGCGGCGAAGCTGCGCGAGGCCAGTCTCGTTCGCGAGCGGCGGGAGAAAAATACGATTTATTTCTCGCTCAACGACTATTTTCTTAAAAACAATGCAAGCGCGGCCGTAGCGCTCATCTATAAACACAGGGAAGGGGGCACGAACGAAGTGGACATCGAGCAGGATACGCGTCTGAAGGAGACGGTAGTCAAAAACTTCTTCACCGCGGAAGGCAGACTGAAGCATCTGCCCGCGCAGCTTAAAAAGAAGCTGATCGTGTTGGCTCATCTCGCGTCCAAGCTGGAAGCGGGGCGCCGCTACGGCGAGCAGGAGATCAATGCGTTTATCAAACTTTATCACGAGGACTTCGCGACGATTCGAAGAGAATTCATTATGCATCAGTTCATGTTTCGGGAAAACGAGGTGTACGAGCTGAATCCGCCGGAACTGTGGGCGAGAACGTAACGTAAGCGACCAAACCGGCGAATTCCGAACAATTCGCCGGTCTCATAAACCCGTCTTTACCGCACAAGCTCCCGCGCCAGCAAGCGAAACACGTTGAGTCGCTCGGCCATGCCGTGCGGCGTGCTGTTGATCATCACTTCGTCGAAGCCGTAAACCTCCTGGTCCCGGCGCAGCTGGTCGGCGACCTCGGCGGGCGTGCCGACGAGATGGAGCTTGCGGTTTTCGCGGATGATGGCGAGGTCGGTCTCGGTCAGCGGATAATCCCGCGCCTCCTCCGGCGTCATGATCTGCTGCAGCGAGCCTCGCATAAGCGACAGACGCATCAGGTCGGCCGGCTTCGCAATATATTCGGCTTCCTCGCGGGTCTCTGCCACCGTGGCCGCATACGTCACGAGAATGAGGGGTTTCGGCATGAAGTAGGACGGCTCGAAGTTGTCCCTGTAGGCGTCGAAAATCTCGCGCGTCATTTCACCGTTAAAAAACTGAGCGAACGAATAGCCCACCCCGAGCCGTCCGGCCCGGACGGCGCTGTTGCCGGTGGAGCCGAGCAGCCAGGCTTCGGGCAGCGGCACGTCGTACGGGGAAGCCAGCAGACCTTCGTACAGCGGGTCCTTCGGCGCGCGGTCGGCGATGAGCTGCATCGTCGTATACAGCTTGTCGTACAGGTCGCCGGGCAGATGCGCCCTTCCCTCGGCGAGCGCGCGTGTCGAGTAGTGATCGCCGCCCGGCGCGCGGCCGGCGCCGAAGTCGATGCGCCCGGGCGAGAAGGCGCTGAGCGTCTTGAATACTTCGGCCAGCTTGAGCGGCGAATAGTGCATCATCATGACGCCGCCGGTGCCGATCCTGATGCGCTTCGTCAGTGCAGCGAGCCGCGCGGCGATGATCTCCGGCGCCGTGCTCGCGAAGTTGCGTGTATTGTGATGCCCCGCCATCCACATCCGATGGTAGCCGAGCTCGTCCGCAAGGACGGCGATCTCCTCGGCGTTACGCAGCGCCTGGGGCGCGTCGCTGCCTTTCACGATCGGGGCTTGATCCAGGATTCCTACTTTCATGCACGCACATTTCCTTTCCGAATTCCGTCTTCGCATATTCCATGCCTATACCGTAGCATATCCGCGGCCATAAAAAAAAAGCGCCCGAAGGCGCCCGGCTTGCGCTATTCCTTGATCAGCGACAGCGCGGTGTCTGCTTTAAGCACGTCGTGTTCGACCTGCTTTTCCACGTTGTAGGGATGATACATCTCGTTTTCGATCATATATGCCGCGATCTTCTGATGCGTGTCGATCGCCGTGTCGAGCTGTGCGCGCAAAATTTTGTGAACCTTCGGGGTCGCCGTCTCGGTCAATGCGATGGCGTAGCTCCGTACGGCGGCTTTCGCCGACAGCAGCATATCCGTCGCGATCGCCAGATCGTCCAGCGGCGCAGTCGCTTTTACCAGCTCTTCCTTTTTCATCGTCGTCGTTGCCATGCGGATCACCTCTTATTGTAGGATGGACTTCAATTCTTCGATCGCCTTGGAAGAGTTCACCAGGTCCTGCTCGATCAGCGCCTTCAGCTTCTCATCCTGCGCGAATGCCACCATCGCGCGCGCCTTCGTGGCGCACGACGTCTTCAGCGTCAACAGTTCATGAACCTCAAGCTTCTCGTGCAGCGCCAGTTCCTTTGCCATCTCGATCGCTCCTTCCGTTTGGGTGCCACCAACAACATACCCCGTCCGCATGGCGGGATAAACACTTTTCGGCATATTCCGCCGGCACGCGTCGATCGCGCGCATGCGCCGTTCGTTTGACTGTGGTATATTGAATCATAAATAGCGGAGGAGGCGCCGACATGCTACCGATTCAAACCGTGGAAATTCAGAACAGGATCGATTCGCTCAAGGATCAGGACCTGTACATACACCTGGAATTGACGACGGGCGCTTATGCGGCCCACAATGATAGTACCAAACATCCTGCGGCCAACTTTATTACGAACGCTTTGATCCGTTACGGCATCGGCTCGATCTCGGGCAGCGGACCGTATCGCGTCGGCTTAAAAATGGAAAAAGGCTGGATTTACGCAGAGGGTCTGACGCATTACGACGAGACCGACGCGGATCGCCTCATTATGGCCGGACACGACAGCTCGGGCAAGCTGGTCGTCGCACTGCAGCTCAGCCGTGAGCCCTTTTAATCTAACGACCGGGAGAGGAAGAGATCGATGGAACAACGTATACTAGTCGTGCTGCCGCATCCGGACGACGAATGCTTCGGCATCTCGGGCACGCTGGCCAAGCATATCGCGGCGGGCGCCCATGTCACTTACGCTTGTCTGACGCTAGGCGAGCGGGCGCGCAATATGGGCAATCCGCCTTTCGCGAACCGCATCACGCTCCCGCAGATCCGCAAGGGCGAGCTTGAGCAGTCCTGCAAGGCCATCGGCATCCAGGATCTTCGCCTGCTCGGCTTTCACGACAAGACGCTTGAATTCGAGGATCAGGATCTGCTGGATCTGAAAATCGGGGAACTGCTCGCGGAGCTCGATCCGACGCTCGTCATCACGTTTTTCCCGGGCTTCGCGGTCCATCCGGACCACGACGCGACCGGCGCCGCGGTCGTCCGCACGATCGGCAAGCTGGATCCGTCCTCCCGTCCGCCCGTGCACTGCCTTGCCTTTTCGCACAATCACCAGGAGTCGATCGGCGCTCCCGACGTCTTTGTGGACGTGAGCGACTTTCTGAAGCAGAAGATCGCGTCAATCCTGTCGCACCGCTCGCAATTTTACGTCCCGCAGCTGTTCGAGAAAAATCCGCACAAAAACCGCGAAGTGCAGGAACGCTTCGGCACGGAGCGCTTCTGGACGTACAAGTTCGCATAAAGAAGGACGCGCGCCTTCGGGCGCGTGGCCCCGGCAAGGCTGCCGGCGTCAGGAAAACGTGACTCGGCAGCCTGTTCGGGATCGCTACGCCCGCTTCAAGCGGCAACTATCGATCTATGTGCACACTTCACACCCCAACTCCGACCGCAAGCGCCAACGATCGATCTACGTGCATACTTAACGCCCCGACTCCGGCCGTAAGCGCCAACGATCGATCTACGTGCATACTTCACCCCCCGACTCCGGCTGCAAGCGCCAACGATCGATCTACGTGCACACTTCCGAACCTCATGGCTCACGGCGCTCGCCGGCACGCTTCCCTATTGCCTGCTTCTCTCGCAATTTTGTTCTATTCGCCCTCGAATTCCCTCATTTTGTTCTATCGCCTGCATCATTTTGTGGCTGACGCGGCCCGCGGCCCGCATGATACGATAAGCCTGTCGCCGATCCCGGCGGCCGTTCATGCAAGCGCTTCACCGGCGTCCGCTGCCGAAGCGGCCGCTCCGCAAGCTGCGGTTCATTCCAAGCGATGGAGAGGAGAAGGTGGATGATGAATTGGAAAAGTCAGCTCAAAACGTGGATCGCGGGGCTCGCGCTCGCGTCGCTCTTGCCCGCTGGCACGGGAAGCGCGGCGGCGACGCTGACGCAGGTGCCGTACGCGATGGATTCGAGCAATCAGGCGGGCTGGTGGAGTCCGCTGGAGACGTACGGAACCGGTCTCGAATACGCCTATATGGCGTACAATGCGCCGGGCAGCACCGCAGGCAAGCACAAAGTGTATATCGCGAGGCGGGACGGAGCGGGGGCTTGGTCGAATATCCCCGTCATGGACGGCACGGCCGTAGCGGAGTACGCCGACGACAACGGTCACAACCAGCCGTCGATCGCGCGCGACGGCAGCGGACGTTTCCACGTATTCGCCTCCATGCACGATTCGGCCTGGCATTACTTCAGGTCGGATACGGTCGGCGGCGTGCCGCAGAATCACTCGGCCGATATGCCCGACCAGACGATGAAGGTCACATACCCGATCGTGACGACGGCGCCGAACGGTGACCTGTACCTGCTCGTCCGGTCCAGCCAGGACGCTGCCGGCAAGCGCAACGGCGTGTTGCTGCGCTGGGACAATGCGGCTTCGACGTGGAGTCAGATCGCGGTTATCGCCTCAACGCTTAATCGCTCGGTGTACCCGGACGACCTGGCGTTCGACGCAAACGGCGACCTGCATATTTTGTTCGAATGGGCGTACTTCGCGGCCAGCCCGCTGCGCCATCAGCTGTCGTACCTTAAATACAGTCCTTCCACGAACGCGTTCTCCAAAGCGGACGGCACGCCCGTATCGGTACCCGTATCGCTGACGACGGCCGACATCGTGCAGCCGATGGCGCCGACCGAGGCTTACGTGCAGAGCGGCAGCGATCCCGGCGGCCCCGGCGTGCAAAGCGCCAAGCTCACCGTCGATTCGGCCAACCGTCCGGTCATCGCTTACCGTTACCGCGAAGAGGGAAGCACGACGTTCTCGGTCAAGCAGGCGACGCGCGGATCGGCAGGCTGGAGCTTGCAGACCGTCTACGACGCTTCCGAGACGACGGCCGCCATCGACGTCACCTGGACAGGCGCGCAATCGCGCGTCTACTTCGTGACGGCGGCCGGTACGGACCGCGCCTTCATGGCTGTGCAGTCGGGCACCGGATGGAGCCAGTCGTCGCTCGCGCCGGGCATCCCGATCCAGCGCCTCGCGGTGGAGCGAAACGCGAACGGCGTCGATATTTTGTATCTGGTCGATATCGCCAATCTGAAGCTGTATTACGGACGCAACTAAGCCGATGCGGTCGGGGAGCGGTCGGACGCGCGCGGCGTCGGGCCGCTCTCTTTTTTTTCCATCCGTTGACAACAAAAAGAGGGAGCGATTATAGTTAGTGCACGAATGCAACTCGGGAGAGAAGCCTTATGAACGTGTTCCGAACGCTCCGCACGCGCAAGTTTCTGCAGCGAATCCTCCTCAGCTTCATGCTCGTCGTCGTCACCCTCGCGGTGACCGCCTATTTGCTCAACGTCAACGCCCGCGGCAAGGTGCTCAGCCTGCAGAACGACGCCGACCGCAAGCTGCTCACGCAGATCAACTACAACATCGAGAACATGAACGGCATCGTCAAGGACATGGCCGTCTCCCTGTTCAACGACGACGAGTTGATCGCGCTGAAGGCGGGGGCCGACTACCGGCAGAGCATTCTGAAGATCGACAGGCTCGATCGTACGGTCGCCGAGTCGCCCTATTTGCATGCCGTGGCGTTTTACAACCCGAACCAGAAGCGCTTTTATTCCTCGCTGAACCACGGGATGGACAACAGCCGGTTATACGAGGTGTTAGGCGGATACCTGCAGCAGCACCCGGACGTTCCGAAGCTCCAGCTCATGCCACTCGACCTGGACGGCGGCGGCAGCGGCATCGACGTTTTCGCCTGCTTTCTGTACGACGGCCCTTCGCTAGGTTCGGTCAACGGCAGCGTTCTAGTGCTGACGGTGAAGCCGGACTGGATGCTGGACAACGTGAAGGCGCTCAACAAGCTGGCGGACCGGGAAAAGGACCTGCTTCTCGTGACCGACGGAGACGGCAACGTCCTCATGTCCAGCGAGCCGCTGACGCCGGCCCAGCTGGCGCTCAAGGACGAGGTGATGCCGCGGATCGCGGCCTCCTCCAGCAGTCTGGAGGACTTCGTGCATCGGCACGCCGGCAAGAAGTACAAGGTCGCCTACTTGGGTAAAGGGATGAACAATTGGCGTATTTTGAGCCTGCGCGATTACGATGCGGTGCTGGGCAACGTGAACCGGATGAAATGGACGGAAATCGGGGTCATGCTGTCGGTCGTCCTGTTCGCTGTGCTGCTGTCGGTATTTTTCTCCCTGCGGCTGTACCGCCCCGTCGGGCGACTGCTCAGTCTCATTCCCGAGGATCCGCGCGGACACCTGCAGGTAAAGGACGAGCTGACGCTCATCGAATCCAATTACATCGGTATGGTCGACAGGCTCAGGGGTTTGGAGCGCGACGAGGCTTCCAAGCGCAACATCGCCAAGGTGTACCATCTGCGGAGCCTGCTCGGCGGGAGCGAGGCCGTATCGGAACCCGAGTTCTTGCAGAACCGCGAACAGTACGGCATCGATATCGCGGCATCCGGCGCGCTGAGACTTGCGGTCGTACGTCTCGACCGTAGGGAGACGCTCGTCGCGGCATCGGGCGCCGGCTCCGAATCGCTCTTTACGTTCGCCATCGCCAATATCGGCGAAGAGCTGCTTCGCGGCGACTACGACTGCGAGTACGCGGATATGAAAGACGGCCATCTCGTGTTTATCGTCAGCGGCAGGGGAGAAGGGGGCCTTGAGGCGCTGGGCGAACGGTTCCGCGAGCTGCAAGCGACGATTATGTCCTTTTACCGGGTATCGTTCACCGTTGCCTTGAGCCGCCCCTTCGGTCATTACCGCGACATCTCGCGGCACTATGCCTTGACGCTGCGGCAGTCCGACTACCGGATGAGCCTCGGGCACGGAGCGGTCATCGAGCCGGAGGATATCGAAGCCAACGAGCGCAACGAGCAGTTCCGGATTCCCGGCGAACTGGACAAGCAACTGATCGAGGGGCTCAAGAGCGGTAACCTGGCGCAGACGACCGAGGCGATCGAGAGCTGGCAGCGGGCGATCGGCGCGTTTAGCTTCGAAAATATGTTTTCGGCGCTCCTGCAGATGGGGATGACGATCAGCAACACGCTCGGCGAGATGAATCAATTCAATCTGAATCCGGTATCCGTCGACCTTCACGCGGTCAACCGGCGCCTGGTCGGCACCGAGACGCTGGACGAGGCGCGGGACGTGCTGCTCGCCGTGGCGCGGGAGATGTTCGAGCAGCGTCAGAGCGGCAAGGAGGACAAGAGCCGGCTGCTTGCCGACACGATCGCGGAGATCGTGGACAAGCACTTCGCCGATCCGGACCTGAACGTCCAGAAGATCGCCGACATGCTGAAGATGAACCCGGTATACCTCGGCCAGGTGTACAAGGCGCAGGCGGGGGAGACGGTCGTCGACCGGATCAACGCCGCGCGGCTTGCGCAGGCGAGACTGCTGCTCGAGCAGCAGGACTTGACGGTGTCGGAGATTATGGAGCGGGTCGGCTTCGGCAATGAGAGCTACTTTTACCGGCTGTTCAAGCGCCGGTACAGCGTTACGCCCAAGGAGTACAGACTCAAATCCGCTATCGAACGCAATACGTAAGCCATCGTGAGCCATGCCCGTCCGGTAACCCGGTACGGGCTTTTTGCTGCGCAAATTTACCGAGTCGAACTGGCCCGGGTGAGGGCGTTGGCTGGTTGGCGGATCAAAGTAACGTTTACGGACGTTACTTCCGGGACAACGGGCGGTTGGTGTGTCGAAGTACCGCTCACGGACGTTACTTTCGCGAAAACCGCGGGTTAGGGAGCAAAGTAGCGTTCACGGACGTTACTGCGACGCGATAGTCGGGCGGATGTGCGAAGAGGTGCCGATTGAGACTTCTTTTGACTCGCTGGTCAGGCGGATGTGCCAAGTAGTGCTAGCTGAGACTACTTTCGGCGCGCTGGTCGGGCAGGTGGGCGAAGAAGTGCTAGCTGAGACTACTTTCGGCGCGCTGGTCGGGCAGGTGGACGAAGAAGTGCTGACTGAGACTACTTTCGGCACGCTGGTCTGGCGGGTGGACGAAGAAGTGCTGACTGAGACTACTTTCGGCGCGCTGGTCGGGCAGGTGGGCGAAGAAGTGCTGACTGAGACTACTTTCGGCGCGCTGGTCGGGCGGGTGGACGAAGAAGTGCTACCTGAGACTACTTTCGGCGCGCTGGTCGGGCGGGTGGACGAAGAAGTGCTACCTGAGACTACTTTCGGCGCGCAGGTCGGGCGGGTGGACGAAGAAGTGCTGACCGAGACTACTTTCGGCGCGCTGGTCGGGCGGGTGGACGAAGAAGTGCTAACTGAGACTACTTTCGGCGCGCTGGTCGGGCGGGTGGACGAAGAAGTGCTGACTGAGACTACTTTCGGCGCGCTGGTCGGCCGGGATATCCGGCTGGCTTGTTTGTCGCGAAGCTGGCCGCACCACCGTACCTGTACAGCACACTGTACGCCACCTGTACAGCCCGCAAGCCGCGCCGTTACAACATTCTGGCATACGTACAGCCTGCGTTTACAGGAATCCTGCATATGTACAGTACCGCCTCCGAAGCCCTCTGCGCTATCGTTAGACCTGCAAGCGGGAGCAACAACGCAGCAAGGGGAAGCAAGGGAAGGAGCATTCGTCATGCCGAACAAAGCATCGGTCGCCCTGAGCGACCAGAGCCGCACAAGCGCATTAGCCGACGCACAGTCGTCGCCGGCAGGCACCGCCAACAAGCCGAAGCGCCAATCGTTTATCCGAAGAGAGCTCAAGCATTTCAAGAACAACCGGGAGCTGTTCCTGCTGTCGCTGCCCGGCCTCATTTACAAATTGATCTTCGCGTACCTGCCGATGATCGGGCTCGTCATCGCCTTCAAAAATTATCGTTACGATCTCGGAATGTTCGGGAGCAAGTGGGTCGGCCTGGACAATTTCCGGTTCCTGTTCACGACGGACACCGCCTGGCGAATCACGCGCAACACCGTGCTGTACAACGCCGGCTACATGCTGATCACGACGCTCGGCGCCCTGTTACTCGCGGTGCTCATGAACGAGCTGAAGGCGAAGTATACGAAGTTTTACCAGACGGCGCTGTTCCTGCCTCACTTCTTATCCTGGGTGCTCGTGGGCTACATCGCCTACGCGTTCCTGAATCATTCGGACGGCTTCATCAACCGGATGCTGATCTCTCTCGGGTTCGATCCGGTCAGCTGGTATCAAGATTCGGGTCCCTGGCCGGTCATCCTCATCGTCGTACACCTTTGGAAGGCGATCGGCTTCACGACACTGATCTACTTCGCGGGCATCATGGGCATCAGCGGCGATTATTACGAGGCTGCCCGAATCGACGGCGCGACCAAAGCGCAGATGGCGCTCAAAATCACCGTGCCGCTGCTCACGCCGCTCATCATCATCATGCTCATTCTGTCGATCGGCGGCATGTTCCGCGGCGACTTCGGGCTGCATTACTTCATTCCGAACAACTCGGGCTTCCTGTTCTCTTCCACGGACGTCATCGACACCTACGTATACCGGGCGCTTCGCGAAGTCGGGAACGTGAGCATGTCGGCCGCGGTAGGCTTCTATCAATCGATCGTCGGCCTCGTCCTGGTGCTCACGGCGAACGGCATTGTACGCAAAATCAACCCGGATCACTCGATGTGGTAAGGAGGAATCGCAGATGCAGCAAGCAAGACCGATCCCGCGCACGTTTATCCACCTGTTCTTCGTCATCCTATCCGTGGCGATGATTCTGCCGTTCCTGCTCGTCGTTTCCGTCTCCTTCACGGACGAACAGGCGCTGACGCAGCATGGCTACCAATTCTGGCCGAGCGACTTCAGTCTGAACGCTTACCGCTACATGCTCGACTCCCCGGTCATTCTGTTCCGGGCTTACGAGGTGACGCTGATCGTGACGGTCGTAGGCACGATCGTCAGCCTGCTCATCACCGCGATGACCGCTTACGTCGTCTCCCGCCCGGATTACCGGTACAACCGGATGACCACGTTCTACGTTTTCTTCACGATGCTGTTCAGCGGAGGACTTGTTCCTTCTTACATTTTGGTCACGCAATACTTGCATTTGAAGGACAGTCTGCTGGCGCTGATCCTTCCCGTCCTGCTGTCGCCTTTCAATATCATGGTAATGAAAGGGTTCCTGTCGAAGCTGCCGTTCGAGGTGATCGAGTCGGCCAAGATCGACGGGGCGCGGGAGTTCAAGATTTTCTTCCGCATTATCCTGCCGCTGTCCACGCCGGCGCTGGCGACGATGGGCCTGCTCATCGCATTCGCCTACTGGAACGAATGGTTCAACGCCATGCTGTACATCGACGACCCGAACAAGGTGCCGCTGCAGCTGCTGCTCGTGCGGACGCTGAACAGCATCGAGTTCATCACGGCCAACTCGGACTTCGCCCAGCAGCTGGGCATCGATCTGTCGCACTTCCCGAACAACTCCGCGCGAATGGCGATCGCCGTTCTGGCGGGCGGTCCGATGCTCATCGTGTTCCCGTTTTTCCAGCGTTTTTTCGTCAAAGGACTTACGGTTGGCTCCCTCAAGGGTTAACATATTCAAATCAGAGCACAAAACTAGGAGGTCACAGGAATGCTGAAAAGAAAAATCGGCTCCACGGCGGCGATCGCGCTGCTGACCGCAACCGCGCTGGCGGCTTGCGGCAACAACAACAACGGGGGCAATTCCGCCGCTTCGCCTAGCGCGAGCGGTTCGTCCCCGGCGGCGTCCAGCGCGTCGGCGACGGCATCGAGCGGCTCCGAGCTCAAGCCGGTCGAGCTGACGTGGTACTATCCGCTGAACCAGATGCAGCCGGACCAGCAGAAGGTCGAAGACGCGGTCAACAAGATCGTCAAAGAAAAGATTAACGCAACCGTCAAACTGAAACCGGTTGCATTGGGTGACTACGTGCAAAAGATGAACACCGTGCTGGCCGCCAGCGAGACGTTCGACATCATGTGGACCGGCTACCTGATCAAGCCGGAGGAGCTCGTCCGCAAGGGCGCGCTGCAGCCGCTCGACGATCTCATCGAGCAATATGCGCCGGCGCTGAAGGCCGACATGCCGCAGTATATGTGGGACGGCCTTACGGTTGACGGCAAGATCTACGGCGTCGCCAACCAGCAGATCAACGGCTCGCGCTACGGCTTTATCATCCAGAAGCGTTTTGCCGATAAGTATCAGCTCGACACCGCCTCCATCAAGAAGATGGAAGACATCGAGCCTTTCCTCGAGAAGATCAAGCAAGGCGAGCCGGACATCATTCCGTTCAACGGCTACTACAATACCGTGCTGCACGACGCGACGTACTGGGGCGTGCCGGGGCTTGACGACCACTTCTTCATCAAGTCGGGCGACCCGACCTACAAGCTGTACCGCTATCCGGAGGAAGAGCTGAACACGTTCAGACTGGCAAGCAAGTGGTACAAAGCCGGTTACATCTACAAAGACGCAGCTACGGCCAAGATGACGGATTACCAGGCGAAAGGGCAGATCGCGGTCGATTTCCAAAACGTCTTGAAGCCTGGCGTCGAAGCCGAAGTCAAAGGCCGCAACGGCGGCAACGACGTGATCGTCGTGCCGATCAGCGACTGGTTCACGAACGGCTACTCCGCGACGACCAACCTGTCGATCAGCCGCACGTCCAAAAATCCGGAGCGCGCGATGATGCTTATCAACCTGATGAACAGCGACGCGGAGCTGTATAACCTGATCAGCAACGGCATCGAAGGCGAGCACTATACGAAGAGCGCGGAAGGCTTCATCACGCCGAAAGAAGATTCCAAGTACCGTCCGAACATGGACTTCATCTTCGGCAACGTGTTCAACAGCTACCTGAAGGAAGGCCAGCCGAAGGACGTATGGGAGCAAACGAAGAAAATCAACGAAACGGCCGAATTGAACCCGGTCGGCGGCTTCAAGTTCAACTCCGAGCCTGTCGTCACCGAGATCGCCAACCTGAACGCGGTATGGGGCGAGTACAAGAAGGGCATCCAGACCGGCACGCTCGACTTCGACAAGACGTGGCCGGGTCTGTACGAGAAGCTGAAGGAAGCCGGAGAAGAGAAGTACGTCGCCGAGGTCACGAAGCAATTCGAGGAGTACCTGAAGACGTCGGGTCTCAAAAAATAATCGAAAAATAATCGCATAAACGGTTCGCGGCAACGAGAAAGGCGCCGAAGTCGGGCGCGGTGTTCCAGACTCATACGTTAAGGAGAGATGGAAACGCATGCACATGAAAAGACGGATGACGGCTTGGCTCGCAGGCTTGATGGTATTATTCTGCGCTTTTCCGATGATGCAAGTATCCGCTGCGACCGACGAGGCGCCCGGTAACGGCGCGGTCCTGTACGTCGCGACGAACGGCAGCGACGCCAATGCCGGCACGATCGCCGCGCCCTTCAAGACGCTGGAGAAGGCGCGCGACGCCATCCGCGACATGAAGGAGAACGGCGGCCTGCCGGACGGCGGCGTCACCGTCTACCTGCGAGAAGGGCTGTACGAGCGAACGTCGAGCTTCGAGCTCGGCGCGGACGACTCGGGCGAAGCCGGCAAGACGATCACGTACATGGCGTACCCCGGGGAGACGGTCCGCCTGTCCGGCGGCCGCGACATCCCGAAGAGCGGGTTCGCGCCGGTGACCGACTCCGCCGTGCTGAATCGCATCATTAGTCAGGACGCGAGAGCGAAGGTGCTGCAGATCGACCTTGCGGCGCTCGGCATTACCGACTATGGCGTGATGAGCCGCCACGGCTACTATCTGGCGAACGACCTGAGCCAGGTGCCGCCGATGGAGCTGTACGTGAACGGCCAGGGCATGACGCTCGCCCGCTGGCCGAACGAAGGTACGGTCCAGATGGGGGACATCATCGACCCGGGCCCGACGCGCAAGGACGCGGACCTGCAGCAGCGCGGCGGCACGTTTACGTATACGTACGACCGGCCGCAGTACTGGACGCAGGCGGACGATATCTGGCTGGACGGCATTTTCGGCTACAGCTGGGAATGGTCGTACAACAAGATCGCCAATATCGACACGACGAACAAGACGATCACGCTGCGTTACGGCGAGATGAGCGGGTTGTACAAGAACTGGTACCCGGACTTCCACTTCGCGCAGAACCTGCTCGAGGAGATCGATATGCCGGGCGAGTACTACATCGACCGTGGCACCGGCAAGTTGTATTACTTGCCGAACGCCGAGTTTAACACCGCGAATCCCGAAATTACGGTGACGATGCTGAAGACGCCGATGATCAATTCGATCGACGCTTCTTATATCGACTTCAAGGAGCTTATTCTCGAAAACGGGCGGGACTCCGCGGCCGTCATCGTCGGCGGCAGCCACGTGCGCATCGTGAACAGCGAGATCCGCAACTTTACGAACAGCGGCGTGCTGATCAACACGCAGAGCCGGTTTTTCTACAACATCTTCGACGGCGCGCCGGGCACCGATCTCGGCGTCGTAGGCTCGCATATCCACCATATCGGCGGCACTGCGGTCACGCTGAGCGGAGGCAACAAGACGACGCTCGCGCCGGGCAACAACTACGTCGAGAACTCGCATATTCACGACTTCGCCTATTATCACAAGGCGTACAATCCCGGCGTCATCCTGTCGGGTGTCGGCAACCGGATGTCGCACAACGAGCTGCACGACGCGCCGCACCCCGGCGTACTCGTCTTCGGCAACGACCATCTGATCGAGTACAACGAGATTTATGACGTGTGCAAAAGCTTCTCCGATCTCGGCGCCATTTACATGAACGCGGGCGAGACGCCGCAGCAGCGGGGCACCGTCATCCGGCGCAACTATTTCCACGACATCGGCACGAGCAAGGCCGGCGTCGAGGGCATCTATCCCGACAACTTCACGATGGGGCTGAAGATCGAGGAGAACGTCTTTTACAAAATGGGCAATTCCGCCATCAAGAACAACGGCGGCTCGTACATTTTGTCGCGCAACAACATTTTCGTCGACGCGAAGGTGCCGTACGATTATGCGGACATCTATCTGGGCGATAAGCCGGATGGGCAGATTGCAAAAAACTACATGCCGAAGTGGCAGGCGCTGTTCGCCGCGAACAACAACTTCGTTGGAACGCCGTACCTGACCAAGTATCCTGAGCTCGCCACCTTCTTTGACGAAAACCGATACTATCCGGACTCGAACACGTTCCAGGGCAACATCGTCTACAATCCGAATGTCGCCCGGAGCGTGACAACCAATGTGTATGGCGCCTACGACAAATTTAATCTGGTCCAGTACGCGAACAACTGGGTGACGACGACCGATCCCGGCTTCGTCAACCTGGCCGGCGGCGACCTGACGCTTGCGGCGAATGCGCCTGCTTACACACAGATTCCAGGTTTCCCGCAAATTCCGTTCGGCGACATCGGCACGTCAGGAACACCGGGAACGACCGCGGGGCCGCATGAATTCCCGGTCACCGGCGTCGCTGTGTACAACGACGACATCGCCGTCGACCGCTTCAAATCGGTAAAGCTGCAAACGGCGGTCTTGCCGTGGAACGCCACTCAGTCGGCGCTCACGTTCGTCTCCGCCGATCCGTCGATCGCCACGGTCAGCGCGGCCGGCGTCGTCACTGGACAGTCGGTCGGCGATACGACGATCACGGTCGCCTCGGCCGTCAATCCGAGCCTCACGGCCGTCGTATCGGTGCACGTCGAGACCGGCGACGGCGTCATGGACCGGACGGACTTCGAGTCCGGATCGGGCCTGTGGCCGCAGGATGCGAACCGCTCGATCGTGAAGGTCGACGACAATCGGTGGTATAAGCTACTGAACAACGCGTCGACGCTCATCAACAAAGATTTTACCGACTACGAGCTGACCTTCAAGTTGAAGACGCCCGAAGTCATGCCGGCTTTCGCTACGCTGTACATCTTCGATAAGCAGGTGGGCAGCGGCTCGACACGGATCGGCTACAAGGTGCGGGAGGACGGCACATCATCCTGGATTTTGTACAACTCGGCCTGGGCGGTGCTCAAGGAAGTGAAGCTGCCGGGGCAGGACCTGCTGCCGAATACAACGTACGATATTAAGGCGCTCGTCAAGGGCTCGGACTACAGCGTCTACGTGAACGGCGCATTCCGGATGAAGGGCTCGGATCCGGGACATAACGCGACCGGCAAAGTCGGCTTCTACGTCAACAACGTCACGAACATGATGTTCGACGATATTCAGTTCAAGGCGTCGACGACAGACGTGTCCGGCGTATTCCCGACGGAAAATCCGGTGCGCATCACCGCCGGGGAGACGAAGCAGCTCGCCGTGTCTTTCGATCCGGTCGACGCGGCCAACAAGGGATTGACCTGGACGTCGAGCGATCCGTCGGTGGCGACGGTGAGCGCGAGTGGCGTCGTTACAGCGGTGAGCGAGGGCGACGCGACGATTACGGCGACCTCGGTCGAAAACGCGAAGGCGACGGCGGCCATCCAGGTCATCGTGTCGAACGTCTTGCACTTCACGAACTTCGAATCGGGCGGCAACGGCTGGCCCGTCGACCCGAACCGCAGCATCTATGCGGACGCGAACGGGAACCGCTGGTACAAGATTTTGAACGGCGCCACCGGAATTCTGGATAAAACGTTCTCGGATTATATGCTTGAGTTCAAGCTCCGCACGCCGCCGACGCTGCCGACGGGCGGGGGCACGCTGTACATTTTCGACCGGCAGGATGCGACGGCTTCAACGCGCATCGGCTACAAGATGAAGACGGATGGCACGTCGGATTGGGTGCTGTATAACGGCAGCTGGGCCGTGCTGAAAACGGCGCCTCAGACCGGCTGGGATCTCGCAGCCGATACGACGTACGACGTGAAGGTTCTGGCTGAGGGCGGACATCTCAAGGTATACGTAAACGGGGCGCTGCGTCTGGACGCCACCGATCCGGGCTACCGCCCGTCGGGCAAGGTCGGTTTCTACGCCAGCGGGTTCAGCTACCTGCTGTTCGACGACGTCCGCTTCTCGGTCTTGCCGCAGGAGCCGGCGCCGGCCTTGTCGACGCCGCTCGCGGTGGCGCCCGGCAGCGCGCCGGGCTCGACCAAGGTGACCGCCGTCGCTTCGGATGCGACGCACAGCCTGCACCTGGTCGTCTCGGCGGCGCCGCTCGCGACGCCGAAGCTGGGCAGCGCGGCGCTGCCGGACGGGGCGGTTCCGCTGGAGAGCGGAACCGCGCTCGAGGTGCCGGCGGCAGCGGCCGGCGCTTACGTCGGCGTCTACGAGACGGCGACGGCGACGGGCAAGATCACGCGGTTCGGCTCGCGGCAGCTCGCCGCGGCCGACATCGCGCCGTATCCGGCGGCCGCGCTTAGCGTGTCGGCGGCGCCGGGCACGGCCGCGGGTACGACGCGGCTCGCGGTGGGCGACGTGCCGGCGGGCCATGCGCTGAAGGCGGCCGTGTATGCGTCGGCGGCGGAGCTGCCGGCGGCGCCGGATCTGGGCGGCGCGGCGCCGGAAAGCGCGGCCGACTATGCGGCGGACAGCGATCTCGCCGCCGCCGAGGGCAATGCGGTCGCCGTCTACGAGCTGGACGCCGCAGGCAAGATCGCGGCATACGGCACGGTGACGCTGACCGCGGAGCAGATCAAGGGCGAATTGCCTACCGAGGGGCCGGGTCTGCCCGGCAAACCGGTGCTGTCGAGCGACAACGGGTACGACACGGGCTTGCTCGACGGCGACTACAAGATCACGATGAATCTCTGGTATGGCGAGAACGGTACGGTCTACAAGCTGTACGAGAACGACGTGCTCATCGATACGAAGTCGCTCGCCAGCGCATCGCCGGCCGCGCAATCCGCGGTCACGACGATCTCGGGACGGACCGATGGAACCTACCGCTATCGGGCCGAGCTGATCAATGCGAAGGGCAAGACGATCAGCGAGACGCTCACCGTCACCGTCAAGGACGCGAAGCCGGGCAAACCGGTGCTGTCCGCGAACAATTGGGACGGCGACGGCAGCTACGACGTGTCGATGAACATGTGGTGGGGCACGAACGGCGGGACTTACCGTCTTTACGAGAACGGCGAGCTGATCGATACGCAGCAGCTCACTGCCGGGACGCCGTCCGCGCAATCCGCCAAGACTTCGGTTTCCGGCCGGGCGCCGGGCAGCTACGAATACCGCGCGGAGCTCGCCAACGCGGCCGGCGCGACGACAAGCGAGACGCTGGTCGTGCAGGTGACGAAGTGAAGTAAGGCAAGGCAAGGCAAGGCAAGGTGGACCATACTTAAAAGAAACCGTTCCTTTATGAAGATGACTGCGATAAGCGGTCGTTTGCGGAGGGGCGGTTTCTTTGCGCGTTGCGGCGTTTCTCCAAACATCGGTTGAGCTTGGCCTTGCGAGCGAATAAGGGATTTGCGGTCCGCCAGCCTGCAGAGTAACTTTTTGCCCTTACAGCTTCCTGTAGACCGAGATACCGCAGCAAAGGATGGGCTAGCGTCACTTTTGCGCGATAGATTGAAAAGAACGCCATACTCTCCTGAGCGAAGCAGCGGAACTCTGGCGATCTCCGGTCCGCGCGTACGCATCTTAATCTGTTTTTTTGAAGCTAATCTCTTTTTTTGAAATAGCGAAATAGTTGCACGGATCGCGATATCCGTTCATATACGGCGGCCGAGAGGCTGGGCTACCATAGGCGTGTACGGAAGGGAGGCTTGATCGAAAGCGTTTCCAATGCGGCGATGCGAGACCTGCCGGCAGCAGTCTGCCTGACGAATCACATCTATTAGGCTGAAAAGGAGCTGGGACGATGAGGGGTTGGACGAAGAAAAAAACGATGGCGTTCGGCATGGTCATCGCGATGTTCGCGAGCCTGCTGAACGTCGGTGTCGCCTTCAAGAGCGCACAGGCGGAGGAGACGGGCCTAGCCTGGCCGGCGTCGGTGTGCGGCGGCTACAATATGCCGTTCGCGCCGGCCGAAGGTTTGGTCACGACGCAAAATCCGCCGGACTTCAGATGGCCTGCGGTACCTAACGCGACAAGCTACGACCTGCAGGTCAGCCGAGACGTATCGGTATCGAGCGTCACATACGAGAAACTCGCACTGACGGAAAACGTCTATAATTTCCCCAAAGCGTTCGATAGCGGCACCTGGTACTGGCGGGTGCGCTTCCACAAGGCCGAAGGGACGTCGGTATGGAGCGACGTGCGCAAGTTCCGGATCGAAGAGCAGTACACGAAGTTCGAAGTGCCGCCGGTCGCAAAGTTGATCGAGAATGTGCCGGACGGACATCCGCGCATCTGGACGACGCCGGACGGGCTCCAAGGCTTCAAGGATCTCGCCTTGTCGGGCAGCGGGAAGGCATTCATCGAAGCGAAAATCAAAGATCTCGTCTTGCTGAAGGCCGGTCAGGCACCTCCGAAAGATCCGCCGCTTAGTACCGATCCTAATCTTACGGAAAGGGAAAGGTTGGACCAATATGCGGAGAAAGCCAAAGATCTGCTGAACAAAATGGTCGACACCGCCTTTCTATACCTGATTACGGAAGATCAGAAGTATTTGACCGACGCGAAAATTCGGCTGTTCGGCGGCAACAACGTCGCCGGCATCGCCGGCTGGGACCCGACAGGCCCGTCCGGTCAGCAAGACCAGATTCAGCGTTCGGTCGCGCTCGCTTCGGCGATGGCATACGACTGGCTGTACGACGAACTGACGGAGCAGGAACGCACGACCCTTCGGGATCTGATCGCCTTGCATACCATAGCGATGGTAGAGGCGCTCGTCGACAATCCGGATTACAACATTAAGATCAATCCGTACAACTCGCACGGCTGGTCGGCGTTCGGCTATCTCGGCATTATCGCCACCGCCATGCTGGGCGAATATCGCGACGGCATAGCCGAGCAGTGGTACGCTAAGATCGTGCCGGCTTACATCAACATCCTGCCGCCTTGGGGCGGGGAGGACGGCGGCTGGTCCCAGGGTACGGGCTATTGGCAGTGGTCCAGCACCATCGCGCAAGAGTTCGAGGACGTGCTCCTGGCTTCGACCGGGCTCAATCTATACGAAAAAGGTTATTCTCGCAACGCGGGGCTGTACCCGCTATACGTTTTCCCGCATGGGACCCCGAAGGGCGTCTTAGGGGACGACAGCCAATATCTGCCTTCTGGTACTAGCGTCACCATATACAACCGGCTGTCCCAGTTGAGCGGAGACGGACGGCTGAAATGGGCGGGCGAGGCCATCGGCACGGGGCCGTCTCTCACGCTTAACAACAACTACTTCTACGGGGACGACAATCTCGATTCCCGCCCGCCGGTCGATCTGCCGAAAGCCAGGTGGTTCGAGGACGTGGGCGTAGTGGCCATGCATTCCGAGCTGTACGACCCGGACCGCGTCTCGATGTATTTCAGGTCGAGCCCGTTCGGCAGCTACAACCACAGCTATGCCGATCAGAACGGCTTCGTCATCAACGCTTTCGGGGAGTCGCTGGCGATCGAAGCCGGTCATTACGACGGCTATAACACGGCGCACCGAGAGCAGTACACAAGACAGACGTTGGCGGCCAACGCGATTACGTACGACGGCGGCGTCGGTCAGAAGGCCAACGATATCGATGCTGACGGCAAGGTGAAAAGCTTCGTGACGACGCCTGCCTTCGACGCGGTCAGCGCCGACGCGAAAACCGCTTACGGCAACGCGCTGAGCCAGTCGGACCGCGACGTGATCTACTTGCGTCCCGGCATGTTCGTCATGATCGACAGATTGAAATCCGCGGATCCGCAGGGCAATAAGTTCGAATGGCGGCTGCATGCCCAGGATCAACTCGATTTCGACGAAGACCAGGCCGGCGCGACCATTCTTAAAGGAGATGCGGCGCTTAAGGTCCGCTTCTACACGCCGGACAATCTGAGCGCCTCGAAGACGAATCAATACATCGGCGTCACGGGCGGCGAAGTGAAGCCGGGCGGCACCTTCAAGTTGAACGAGCAAGTGCATGCCGTCTTCAGTACGCCCAAGACGGCGTCGACGACCTTCGTATCGACGATGGAAGCGTACAAGCGGGATTCTGCCGCGCAGGACGTCATTTCTGAAAAACACGGCGATTATATGAAGCTGACCTTCGCGGATGGCACGGTCGTGTATGTCCGCCTGACGGCGTCGGCCGGCGAAATCGATGCCGGCAGCATCCGCTTCGACGGTTCGGCGGTCGCGCTAAAGGGCGATTCGGTGCTGCTCGTCGACGGGAAAAAGGTCGTTAAAGACGGCGTTACGCTGATCGAAAGCGACCAGCCCGCGACAATCGCCTACGACGGAGAGCGCCTGTCCGTGTCGGGCCAAGCGGATCCGACGAAGGTGTCCGTCGAAGCGCCGGGCGTTCAGCGCGTTCGCGACTTCGATACCGGGACCGACTTCCCGAGCGGAGGCGCCGTCGCAGCTGGTCTCGCCGATCGCGGCGTGCACTGGGCGGTATCGGGCAGCAAGCTGACGCTGCGCGTCGAGAAGGGGCAGCACGCCTTCAAGCTGAACGACGCGCCGATGCCGGGCGCACTGGAGGACGTGACGCTGCCCGTCGAGATCGACGGCGCGCAGAGCAGCGTGACGATGCAGGTATACAGCGATATTGACAACATGCCTGTCGCATGGGGCAAGCTGAGCAACGAAGCGGGCTTGTATGAGGTTCAGGAAGCGCCGGCGGGCTTGGTGTTCGAAAAGCACGGCAGGCCGAGCAGCGTCTATCTCGAAGCCAACGCTTCCATTCTTGTGCGCGGCGCGGTCGGTCCGCTGAAGCTGACGCGCATCGGCACAAGCCACACGACACCCGCGGAGGTGTGGGAGGAGCCGGACGCTCAGCGGGCTGCGCTGAACATGGTGTGGAAGGAAGCGGAGTTGTACACGTCCATCGGCAGTCCTAATCCCAAAAAGTATTCGCGCGATACCCTCTCGGGCCAAGCCGGTATCGGAGAATGGAAAAAGACCGGGGAATGGGCGAAGTGGACGGTCAATGTGCCCAAGGCGGGCAAGTATGATCTCGTCCTTAAATACGTGGCCGGCTTCGATCCGATCGGTACGATGACGGGCCGACTCACGATGATCGGCGAGCAACCGTATTACATCGAGGCGCCGGTGACGTTGGGAGGACCGGATTTAATTCCCGATTGGGGACGTTGGCCTGAATCCTGGAATGGTCTTCGCGTCCACACCAACCAGCAGCTGCCTGCCGGACCTATCGACATTACGATGTGGAATGCGCAGGGTGCCATGAACCTGGACTGGATCGCCCTGATCGAGAACAAAGACGACGAGGTTCGCCCGAGCGTGCCGGGCGGCGTGCAGCTCGTCTCCCGCACGAATACGACCGCGACGGTCTCCTGGACGGCGTCGACGGACAACGTGGCGGTGAAGGAATACGCGATCTTTGCGAACGGCGAGCAGAAGACGGTCGTGCCAAACGGCCAGACGACCGCTACGGTCACGGGGCTCGTGCCCGGCACGGCGTATGCCATCATCGTGCGGGCGATCGATACGAGCGACAATCCTTCGCTGGACAGCGTACCGCTTGAACTGCCGGCCAGCGATACGGAGCCGCCCGAATGGGGGAGCGCTGCCCTTAAAGCAAGCCGCCTTTTCACGAACACAGCCAGATTAGCATGGGATGCCGCAACGGACGACTCCGGCAGCGTGGCCTCGTACGAGATCTCTCGCAAAACGGCGTCGCAGACCACGTTCGAAAAAATTGCGACGGTCGCGGGCAGCGTGTATGCGTACGATGCGACCCAGCTGCAGTCCGGCGGCGCGTATACGTTCAAGGTCGAGGCGGTCGACGGGGACGGCAATCGTTCGGAAAACGGGCCGAGTTTGACGGTGACGCTGCCTTCCGCAGCCGGCGGGGATTATTACGATTCGTTCGACGAATATCCGGCAGCCACGCTGCCGTCAATGCCAGGCTGGACCGTCACGAAGGCGAGCGGCGACAATGCGTCCGCCGTCACGGTAGAGGCCACGCCGGGCGGCGCCGGACGATCGCTGCAGGTCAAGGACGACTTTTCTCCGAACAACGACAGCTATACCGAGAGCCCGGTCGCGAAAAGGACGACGACACCGATCGCGGGGAAGGTCAAGTTCGAGACCCGCTTCATGTTCAACAGCCTGTTCAAGGACAACGCGACGGGCTACGAGCACGGCAACTACGAGCTGTATTTGCGGGGGAATGGCGCGAATATCGTCCGGTTCACCGGCTTTACGGGAGGCACCTTCGGCTATTATGTAGACGCGGGGACAGGGAACGTTAAGATCCCTGGCAACGCGCTCGACTTCAAGCTGCCCAAGGATCAGTGGATCACGCTTCGCATTGATCTTGACACGGATACCGACACCTACGATTTGACGCTGCAAGCGGACGCGCTTAAGTCCTACGGCGGCATCAGTGTGCCTCCCGGCGCGCTGGACAAGGAGAAGGGAACGTACACCGTACGAGGCATTCCTTTCTTGAACAACCAGAATGTGAACACCGTCGATACGTTCCAGTTCAGCGGCAACCGCTACAAGAGCCAGTTCCTGTTCGACTACGTTGCCATGTACAAGGACACGACGCCCGCGACTGCGGACACGTCCGCGCCCACGACGACCGCGACGCTGTCGCCCGCGCAGCCGGACGGCACGGGCGGCGCTTACGCAAGCCCGGTCACGCTCACGCTGAGCGCGACGGATGCCGGCGGCTCGGGCATCGACAAGACCGAGTACAGCCTGAACAACGGCACCGCCTGGCTGCCCTACGCAGGGCCGGTCACGTTCGACCGCCAGGGCACCTACAGCGTGCGGTACCGGTCCGCGGACAAGGCGGGCAACGTCGAATCCGCCCATAACGTCGGCTTTGCGCTCTCGACGACGACCGTCCGCGCGAAGCTGGCGGACAGCGCGGGCAACCCGATCGCGGGCGCGACGGTCAGCTATTACGACGGCGACTGGAAGACGTTCGGCACGACCGATGCGACCGGGACGGCGAGCAAGATGCTGCCGGACGGCAACTACACGATCGCCATGACCTATGAAGGCAAGACGGTGCAGAAGACGCAAAATACGGGCATCGACAACGTCGCTGCATTCCAGACCGCCAAGGTCAAAGTACGGCTGAAGGACAGCCAGAACAACGCGTTAGACGGAGGTGTCGTCTCCTTTTATTCAGACGGCTGGCGGACGTTCGGTCCGGCGACGGGCGGCGAGGTTACAAAGGAGCTGCTGCCCGGCTCGTATTCGTTCACGATGACGTACGAGGGCACAAGCCAGCAGAAAGAGCAAAACACCGGCGACAACGCCACGGTCGACTTCCGGACGGTCAAAGTGCGGGTGCAGCTGAAAAACAGCCAGGGTGCGCCGCTCGAAGGCGGAGAGGCAGCCTACTACGCGACCGGCTGGCGCACGCTCGGCACGACCGCGGCTTCCGGCGAGACGTCCAAGGAGCTGCTTCCGGGCAACTATGCGTACGCCGTGACTTACGCGGGAGGCATCCTTCAGAAGAGCCAGGATACGATCGTCGACCCGATCGTCGTGTTTCAGACGACGAATGTCGCGCTTCAGTTGAAAGATGTCCAAGGCAACATGCTCGAAGGCGGCGAAGCCGCGTACTACGCGGGAGGCTGGCGTACGTTCGGTACGTTCTCGGGCGGCATCGCGAGCAAGGAGCTTCTGCCCGTCACGTACACGTTCAGCGTCACTTTAAACGGCACGATCAAGCAGGCTTCGGCGGACATCGCCTCGAATCCGACGGTACCGTTCATCATCTAATTTCGCGCTAGGCGTACCTCTATTAGGGCGATCCCCGGATCCAAGCGGATTCGGGGATCGCTTTTCTGACGCGGCCGGGATGTTCCGATTTACACGTGCGAATAGGCTTGTTAAGATTGAGGTGCCCGATCGGCGAAGCACATTATTTTCCACGCTTGGGGGACGCATGAGACAACTTCAGCCGTTGCTTTTTTTCCGACGCAGATCCTATTCGCTGTTCATGCGGCTCATCGCCGGGTTTCTGTGCATCATCGTGCTGCTCGTCTCGCTCACGGTGTATGCGATTTCCGTATCCAAGCGCAGCGTCAAGCAAGAGATCGTCAACTACAATACGCTCATGCTGGACAACGCGATGAACGGCTACGAGAAGCACCTGGATCTCGTCAAAAAACAAATGTACCTGTTCTTCAGCGAAGAAGTGCAGCGGCTTCAGGCTCCGCCCCGCTACGACGAGTTCCCGCAGATCATCGGCGATATCTCGACCTGGGTCGCCAACCCTTACCTGTTCATAGATAACATCGCTTTTATCGTCGACCAAGGCAAGACGGTGCTGGAAAAAAACACGAGCACGAGCGCCAGGGCGATGTTTGGCAAATTTTACGCAAGCGAAGCGTATCCGCCGGATTTTTGGACCGCACAGTTTTCCGAATCCTATACCTACCGGGTGTTCCCTTCGGCCCCTTTTTATAATTCCATGTTCAAAGGCGGCTCCGAGCCGATTGGAGACTTGATTCCGATCGTGTTCAAATACGACGGAAGCGCGGAATTGTACATGGTCGTGTTCCTTAACGCCGGGAAAATGTACGACGCGTTCCAGCAAAGCAAATACGACGACTTCGTCGTCTACGACAAAGACGGGCGCGTGCTCTACCGCAGAGAAGGAGAAAGGCCGTTCCTGAGCTATGCCGAGCTGACGAATCCGGGCAAGGACCGATTCGTTCGCGGCGAGGATTACTATTTCATCCGGAAAGGAACCGCAACCGGCTACAGCTATGCGTACCGGGTACCGGCCCAGCAGATCGCCTATCAGTCGCGGCTGAGCGCGACGCTGATCGCCATCCTTGCTGCCGCCGTGCTTCTCAGCTTGCTGATCGCGGTCATGTTCGCCGTCCGCATCAACAATCCGCTGAAGCGCGTCATCGAATCGCTGCGCTCGATGAACGAAGCGATGCCGAACCGACCCGGCATCCGGGAGTTCAACCTGATCGACGACGAGCTCCGCGGGAGCCGGGAGCTGCGCCGGCAGGTCGGCTTTGTCAACCGGCTGAAGGCGATCCGAAGCCTCGAGGCCGACGGCGCGGGCTTTTCCTTCCCGGACAAGCCGTTCGTATTTATCTTGTATCAGGTGCAGCCAAGGCGTCGCGATGCGGGCGATGCCGAGCCGATCGACAAATGGCTCTATTACATGAAAGCCTATATCGACGTCCATCTGCAGGCGGCGTTTCCCGATGCGCAGACGTTTCAGATCGAGCGCAATCAGGTTCTGAGCCTTGTGCCGACCGACCGGCCGGTCGAGCTTATCCCTGTGCTGGAGCGCGCAAAGGAGGTGTTCGATCAGGACAAAGCGTACGGCATCGTGACCATCGTCCTGACGCCGGTCCACCGGTCCTCGGATGAACTGACGTCGGCCTACGAGGAGGCGCAGCAGCTCGTCAGGGACCGGCGCCTGACCGACGAGACGCAGATTATCGTCGAGCCCGCGCCGGTGCAGCCGCCAGTCGAGCTGCCGCCGGACGAGGACAAGGAGTTTCTCGTTCAGTTGAAGGAAGGGAACGGGCAGCGCGCGGCGGCGATCATGCAGCGAATGTTCGACCGGCGGGGGGCGGGGACGCTGCCGGCATCCGCGCTGCTGCGGTTCGCCGAGTCAACGGCGAGCAAGATACGCGTCGCGGCCGTCCAGTCTCCGGCCGATCCCGACCGGCTGACGTCTATCCTCGCGCAGGCGGAAGCGCGGCTTCCGCGATGCGAGACCGCGGCCGAGCTGGAGAGGCTGCTGGCTGATCTTGTACGGGAAGCGGCCGAAGCCTTCAAGGCCAAGAAAGAAGAGAAGCATCCGGTCACCGATTTCGTCATCGACTACGTGAACGCGCATTTGTCGGAGGCGATCTATCTGGACGTGCTCGCGGAGAAGCTGAAGATGAACAGCAGCTATTTGTCAACTTATTTCAAAGGAAAAACGGGCGTCAATATCGTCGACTACATCAACGAGACGCGTATCGCGAAGGCGAAGGAGCTGCTGTCCGACAACCGCGCCAAGATTAACGACGTCGCGAAGGCGGTCGGCTACCAGAACATCACGTCCTTCAACCGAATGTTCAAGAAGTTCACGGGCATGACGCCGAGCGAGTACCGGAAGCGGCAAGATATCTCGTAAGAACGGCAGCGGAATAGGGGGATCCGGCTTGATCGAGTCTAGCAAACGAATAACGGGGACTGCCGCGCGGACGGCGCTCTCCGTCCTGGGCGCGCTTGCCGTCTCGGCCGCGCTGACCGGCTGCTTCGGCGGCGGGGTCACCGATCGGGCGGCTTCGACAGCCGTGTCTTCTAGTGCGGACGAGCGGACCGCATCTGCGACTTTATCGACCGCTGCGCGGCTTAAGATGCTTACGGAGGAATCGCAAGCTTGGCCGGCTAGGCCGGATTGGCCCGTATGGCGGTGGGTACGGGAGGCGACCAACATTGCGATCGAGCAGGAGACGCAGACCGGGTCCGAATCGATGACGCTCGCGATCGCGTCGGGCGACATGCCGGACTTGTTCACGCTGTATCCGACCGACGCGCAGAAGTACGGCTCGCGGGGCGCTTTTCTGGATCTCTCCGAATATCTGGACCGGATGCCTCACGTGAAGGCTTTTCTCGCTTCTAGGCCCGACGTCGCCGCGCGTATGACTTCGCCCGGCGGCGAGATATACCAGTTGCTCAGCGACGGCGCCGGCGCGGGCAATCAGATCGTTTGGTTTTACAGGGACGATATTTTCGACAAACACGGTCTCAAGCCGCCCGCCACCTGGGACGAGCTCTACGAGACCGCCAAGGCGCTCAAGCGCCTCTATCCGGACAGCTACCCGTTCGTGTTCAGGCACGGGCTCGGCACTCTCGCCACGTTCGGTCCGGCGTTCGGCATCCATCCGTCGTTCTACCGGGACCCCGAGACCGGGGACGTCGAGTACGGCCCGACCGATCCGAATTTTAAAAAGCTGATCGAATATTTAAAGAAGTTCTACGACGAAGGGCTGATGCCCCCGGATTGGCTCTCGATGGATTATAAAGCATGGACCCAGTTCATGACGACGAATCAATCGTTCATCACGGTCCAATACATCGGTCAGATCGAGATCATGAACGCGCAGCTCGAAGCCGGCGAGCACCTTTCGTTTATGGCGCCGCCAAGCGGACTGGCGGGATACGCCTATCTCCCGCGCAACGACTACGAACCGCTCGGCTTCGCGATTTCCGCGAAAACGGACCGTCTCGACACGGCGCTGCGCTATCTGGACTTTTTGTACTCGGACGGGGGCATGGACCTGATGAGTTGGGGCAAGGAAGGAGAGACATACGAGGTAGTAGAGGGCAGACGGCAACTACTGCCTCTGTTCAAGGAGCCCAACGATCTGCGCAAGGAAGCGGGCATCATGACGGCGGGCACGTACGGCCGCTTCGACTACGGTTCGCTTATGTCGCTCAGCAGCGCGGGCGAGCAATATGCGTATCGCGAAGCGGCCAAGTACACGTCCCCGATCTCCGGCGAGCCGCCGATGCTGACCGCGAGCGAGATCGCCTGGGCCTGGCCGGCGCTGGAGCAGCTGGACAAGTACTACGGGTCCAACGTCTCCCGGTTTATACTCGGTTACAAGCCGATGTCCGAGTGGGACGCCTTCATCGATGGCCTGGACGAGCTGGGCGTGACCAAGCTGAAGGAATTGTATGAGCTGGCGTTCAATCGGGCAAAGGAAGGCGGGCGACCGTGAACGCCGGAGGCGCGGATGACCGTTTGCGTCTCCGTCATTCAAGCATCCTGCGTCGGGCGATGTCCTGCGCCTCTCGTGCCATGTCCGCGATAATGCGCATCTGTGCGGTCGCCTGTTCGGCATACACGGCCTCCAGCTTCGCGTCCTGAAGCGAACCGAAGTTAATCTCCGCGGTCAGCATAGCAGATCGCGCAGCAGCCTCCAGCAGAATCGCGGCGATCGCCAGATCGGACAAGACGTTTTTGTTGGCGCCTTCCGCGATTCGCAGCGTATGGGTCAACCCTT
The DNA here is from genome assembly GCF_019091135.1 of Cohnella sp. GbtcB17. Classification (GTDB taxonomy): domain Bacteria; phylum Bacillota; class Bacilli; order Paenibacillales; family Paenibacillaceae; genus Cohnella. The sequence continues at coordinate 28,628 of NZ_JAGXJW010000060.1, forward strand.
CCCGGCATTGATCCATGAGCCGTAGGGGCACCGCGGTTGCCTGCAAGGCTGCTTCGCGCAGCGCCGCCCGGCGCTGCGTTTTTTCCTCATCCGTCGCCTTGGGCAGCCGAAGCGCGCTCATGTACCGGTCGAACGACGCAATATCCGCGTGCATCAATGTCTCGCAATCCGCGCTCAGGCGGTTCATCTCCGCGAGCGTCTCTTCGACCTGCGGCCGGATGGCGGCGAACTTGTCGCCTTGCGATAGCCGGCCGACCATCGACGTCATAGCGGCCCCAAGTGCGGCGACCACTGCGGCTACGCTGCCGCCGCCGGGCGTCGGGTCCGCGCTGCCCGCTTGTGCGACGAAGCTCCGAATCGATTGCTCCCACGAGATATCGCTCATGCGCCCGTCGCCTCCTTTCGCTGCCAATCGATCGCGTCCATCAGATTGTTGAACACGATCGCGGTCGTCAGCGTACCGACGCCGCCGGGCACCGGCGAATAGGCGGCAGCGAGCTCGCCCGCGCCTGCGACGACATCGCCGGCGATGCTGCCGTCGGCAAGCTCGTTGATGCCGGCGTCTACGAGCACGAGGCCGGGATGGACCATGCCGGGCGTCACCGTATCCGGGCGGCCGACGGCGACGAAGGCGAACGCCGCACGCGCGAGGTGCTTCGCGATATCCGGCGTGCGGGAGTGGCAGACGGTGACGGTCGCTTGCTCCCGCTGCAGCAGATGCAAGAGCGGCAGCCCGACGGTCTGGCCCCGTCCGATGAGCGTAACGTCGGCGCCCTCGAGCGCATAGCCGTAATGCTTGACGAGCGCGATGCAAGCCTGGGGCGTGGCCGGATAGAGGCCGGCCTCGCCCGTGACGACGGCGAGCTTGTTGGCGGGCGATACGCCGTCGACGTCTTTGGCCGGCGCGATCGCCCGCTCGATACGACGCGCGGACATGTGGGCGGGAAGCGGCAGCTCCAGCAGAATGCCGTGAACGGCGGGATCCGCATTGCAATCGGCGATCAATTGCAAGAGCGAAGCTTCGGTCGCGTCTGCCGGCAGCTCGTGAAGGCGATAGGCGATGCCGAGCCGGTCCGCGATTTTTCGTTTGGCCTGCGCGTAATACGCCGAAGCGGGGTCCCCCTCGACAAGAATAACGTCCAGCTGCGGCAGTATGCCGGACGCCTTAAGCGCCTGCACGCGCGAGCGGACATCGTCGTAGATGCGTTCCGCGGCTTCTTTAGCTTTCATGATCGTCGTCATGCCTTGTTCCTCCTTGAGATGGGAATATGGATTCGTAAAACGAAAAGGACCCGCGGCAGTCTCGCACTCACATACGAGTGCTGCGCGCGGATCCTTTTTTCCCAGGCGAACGGAAGGGTCCCGCCGCATGCTCCCTCGTGGTCGATTCCACTGATCTCGCCAGTCGCATGCGGCTTATTGCTTATATAGTAACAGACCGGGCTGATATTGGATACTGTCGGGCAACGCGAGGGAGCTGTCAGAAGGAGGAAGCGAATGGTAAAATGGACGCAACGCAAAAAAACGAAAGCAGAGGAGCGTGCACTGGATGCCAAAGGGGAGGGGATCGGCTGCCGAGATGGCGGCAGCCGACTTCATGGACAAGCTTGAGCACCCGATGAAGCAGGAGATTGAGGCGCTGCACGCGATTGTGCACGATGCGGACGCTCGTCTCGTCGAGGGCATCAAGTGGAATGCGCCGAGCTACAGCGTTGACGGCCAGGATCGGGTCACGTTTAATCTGCAGGGCAAGGGGATGATCCGGCTTGTCTTCCATACAGGCGCCAAGAAAAGCGATCTGAATGTCCGCGCTGCGCTGGGAGAGGACTCTTCAAGTCTGCTCGAATGGGCGGCCGACGATCGTGCGATCGTTAAGCTCGTCGATATGGACGACGTGCGGGAAAAAGCAGATAAGATCGGCGAAGCCGTACGGCGGTGGCTGGAGGCGACGAGCTGAGACTGCGGTGCTCGGTAAGTTGCGTTTGCAGCCGACGGACCGGATTCGTTGCGACCGCCTGGCGTCAATCGTCGCCGTGCGGCAGCCTTCCAAGAGGAAGCGTTTGCCATAGCGCTGCGGCATGTGTTAGAATCGAGTTACTTTATGAAACGGAGGGTTGCCGTGTGATAGACTACATCCGAGTTCGCACTTTGGTCGGCTAATGATTAGCGCCCAAGCTCTGCCTGCCGGCAGGGGACTCAGATGAAGTCTGTCTACATTCGAAGGCAACCCGCGCGGGAGCTGCGCCGGTTCGCTTGTTCGCGGACGTTTTGACGTTCGCCGGCGGCCGGCCTTTGGATAGGCATGATTTCGAACGCGATTTGCCCTCGTCGGGCGAATCGCGTTTCCTCGATCTGATCACCCTGAGCGCAGGCGGACGACGCCTGTGTTTTTTTGTTTTACCGATCATGAGAGGATGATAAATGTATGGAACGAGAAAATATCGAACCGAACAACCTGGCGCGCGCGATCGTCGTCGGCGTTCAGCTGAACAACGCGCCCGGTTTCGAATATGCGATGGAAGAGCTGCGCAACCTGGCTGACGCCTGCGGCATCGAGACGGTCGGCGAGCTGACGCAGAAGGCGGAACGCGTGAATTCCGCCCATTATATCGGCAGCGGCAAGGTGGAGGAGCTGAAGGCGATCGCCGCGGAGCTCGACGCCTCGACGGTCATTTTTAACGACGAGCTGTCGCCCTCCCAGATCCGCAACCTGGAGTCCGCGCTGGAGCGCCGGGTTATCGACCGCACGATTCTGATCCTCGACATCTTCGCCGAGCGCGCGCAGACGAAGGAGGCGCAGCTGCAGGTCGAGGTGGCGAAGCTCCAGTACATGCTGCCTCGGCTGGTAGGCCTGCGCGAATCGCTCGGACGCCAAGGCGGCGGGTCCGGGCTCAAGAACCGGGGCGCGGGGGAGACGAAGCTGGAGCTCGACCGCCGGCGGATCGAGGAACGCATCTCGCATATGCAGCAGGACCTCGAGAAGCTCGTCGCCCGCCGTCAGGTGCAGCGCAAGCAGCGCCAGAAAAACGAGGTACCCGTCGTGGCCCTCGTCGGCTACACGAATGCGGGCAAGTCGAGCCTCATGAACGCTTTGCTCGCCGCCTACGAACCCGAATCCGGCAAGCGCGTGCTGGCCAAGGATATGCTGTTCGCCACGCTGGAGACGGCCGTCAGAAGCATCTCGCTGCCGGACCGCAAAACGTTTCTGCTCGCGGACACGGTTGGCTTCGTCAGCCAGCTGCCTCATCATCTCGTGAAGGCGTTCCGCTCCACGCTCGAGGAAGTGTCCGAAGCCGATCTGCTCATTCACGTCGTCGACGCGGCCAATCCCGAATTCGAGCAGCACATCGCGGTCACCCGGGAGACGCTGAAGGATCTGGGGGCGGACGAGATTCCGGCCATCTACGCCTACAACAAGGCGGATCTGCTGCCGGACGGCGACTACCCGCGCATCGACGGCGACATCGTCTATCTGTCCGCTGCGGGCGGTCAAGGCATCGAGGAGCTCGTGAAGCTGATTCGGGACCGCGTCTTCGGCGACTATGTAGAGGGCGAGGTGCTGATTCCGTACGATCAAGGGCGGCTCGTCGCTTACTTTAACGAGCATGCCGACGTACGAAGCACCGAGTACGAGGAAACGGGCACACGCCTGTCGCTCAGCTGCAGGGCGGCGGACTACGAGCGGTACCGCGAGTTGTTCGTAAGCGTTAATTAAAGAGGCGGACCGCCTTCGAGGCGGTCCGCTTTTTGAACTTTACTTGTTGCGACGGGCATTATCGTCCTTGGGAAACGGGGCTAAACGCATCTCGAGCGCTTCGCGATCCGCTTTTCTCAGCTTGCTCACGACCGCGTCGTAGGAATGATCGACCATCGCCTTCAGGTCCGCGTCAGGCACGGTGCCGTCGAGGCGCACGGTGTTCCAATGCATCTTGTTCAAATGGTAGCCGGGAATGACGGCGGCGTACTGCTGCCTGAGGCTCTCCGCGAGCACGGGATCGCACTTCAGGCTGACGGAAGGCGGCTCGCCGCGCTCGTCCACCAGCGCGAACACTTTGCCCGACACCTTCAGCACGAGCGGCTGGTCGCCGAACGGATAATCTTTAATAGCGCCTTTTTTGGTCAGGATGTACTTGACCAGCGACGGGACGTTCATCCGGGAGACCTCCATTCGGGAATTGATCCTTCAGATATAACACGTTGGGCGATAAAAGTTAAGCCTTTCCAACGCTCGAATTGCAATCAGTATTTAAAAAAGGAGTTGTTAGTCGATGAGCGAAAAAGACATCGTCGACCGCACGAGGCGGCCGAATACGATAGCGACAATGGCGGCGCAGATGGGACAGCTGGGCGTTCAATCCGGCGACACGCTGCTCGTCCATTCCTCCCTGTCCCGCATGGGCTGGGTATGCGGCGGTCCGCAGGCCGTGATCTTGGCGCTCCTGCAGGCTGTCGGCGAAGAGGGCACGCTCGTCATGCCCGCGCAGAGCGGCGACTGGAGCGATCCGGCCGAGTGGCAGCATCCGGCTGTGCCGGCGGACTGGATCGAGACGATCTACAGCGAGATGCCCGCGTTCGACCCGGCGCTGACGCCGTCGCGAGGGATGGGGCGGATCGCCGAGCTGTTCCGGACCTGGCCGGGCACGCAGCGCTCCGACCATCCGCAAGTATCCTTTACGGCCAACGGCCGGCACGCCGCGTACATCGTAGCCGAGCATCCGTTGACGCCGCAGTTCGGGGAAGCCTCGCCGCTCGGCAGGCTGTGCGAGCTGGACGCCAAGGTGCTGCTGCTCGGCGCAGGGTACGATTCTTGCACCTGCCTGCATCTGGCCGAAGCCCGGCTCCCGGGCATGCCGAGGAAGCGCATGGGAGCGGCCGTCCGGTCGGACGGGGAGCGCTCATGGCGTTGGTTCGAGGACTATGCATACGACGCGGACGACTTCGAGCGGATCGGGGTCCTGTTCGACAAGAGCGGGCATGTCGCGTCCGGCCGTATCGGCGAAGCCGAGTGCCGGCTGTTCGGGGCGAAGGAAGCGGTCGAAGCGGCGGAGAAATGGTTGAGCGCGAACCGATATCGGGCTTGAGACGGGTCAAAAAGAGGAGGGGGAGCTCGCCCACTACGGGCTGCAAACCTGAGACGACTTTCTCGCGTGGATCGCGCGCAGCTGGGACACGCGGCGGTATGGCGTAGGCGATTGCAAAAAGCGCGGCGCGCCTTACCGCAACGCCAATCTGCTGCGAAAGACGGAGGCGCGTTACGCCATCGGCGCCAGCAGCGTGCTCGATCTGGATCGCAGGCACGGGCATATGAGCATGAACGTGTCCTACTCGACGCACGCAGGTCTGCCTTGGCCGGCTGCGCTGAGGCAGCATACGGACCGCGGGCGGATCGAATGCTCGCCTTACGATCACATCGGCGCGTCCGTGAGCGGAGAGACGGCGGTTCGGCCGATCGGCGGCCATGTCGTAGCGGAGGTTTATCCGAAAATATGCAAGGAACGTCTCGCCTACAAGGCGTCTTCTCCGTCCATGCGATACGATATGACGCTGTCGGATCACGAGACAGACGCCTTCGCCATCGCCGAGTGGGCGCAGCAGCGCGACTTGGCAGGCGCGTTCGCGCCATACTTCCGGCTCGAGACGCTGACGCCTCAAGAGCTTCGAACGGCGGCGCTGGAAGGCTGGGTGCTGGGCTGCCTGTAACTGCGGTGCCCCGGTGCCCTTTACCGCGCGGCGCTTTCGTATTTTTCGCGATGTCGCTTCTTCATCTCCAGGTACTCGGAATCCGTGCGCGCCTCGTCCCACTTCCTTTTGAAAATCGCCGCCGACTCCGCCTTGACCGGGTCGTATCGGTCGGGCAGCTCGGCGCCGTCGGCAGACGCATACTTCCGGCCGCTCCGGTGGTTCGCATAGCGGCGGGCGCGGGTGAAGCCCATCTGCAAAAATTTGCGGGCCATATCCATCCCGACGAAGTCGTCCGCCGCCTTGTATGCCAGGAACAGGTCGAAAATTTTCTTGGAAGATGCGACCGCTTTCTCGGGCGTCTTGAACCGCCAATGCGGCAAAATCTCGCTCTTGTAGGGCTCCACCAGCAGCCCGCCCTGCTCGCCGCGGCCCACCGCGTACAGCTCGGGATGCGCGCGCAGATCTAGGCTGGCGTAGTCCAGCGAATAGTCGAATGGCTTCATGCGTTCGCTCCTCCTTCAAACGGCTTCGTGCCGCACTGCATTACCTATGCTTTACCCCGCCCGTCCCCATCTCCTCGCCCGGCCTCGTCGAATCGTTTCCCTTAACCGTACGTTCACCGCTCCCCGATCGCCGGACGGCTCGATTATCATTGTAGGTATGCGTTCACCATGACATAATCGGGACATACAACCGACTTCTATCGCGAGGCGTGATCCATCGATGAACATCTCCAAGCTGTCCTTTCGCAACAAGCTCAAGTCGGCCTTCCTGGTCATCTCGATCTTGTCGATTTTGATTACCGGCCTGTTCTCCTACACGACGACAGCGCGCATTCTGGAGGACAAGGCACTGACGTTGACCCAGGACACGGTCGTCAAGTCGGCGCAGGTCGTCGACGAGAAGCTGAATAATCTGATGATCGTCATGATGACGTTCATGATCAACAATTCGTTCCAGAGCATGCTGAAGGACGCTGCGAGCGGAAATGCGAGCGCTTACTTCACGCATCTGTCCAATATGGACAACGTCTTCTCCCAGGCCCGCATCGCCGAGCCGCTCATTCAATCCATCTATATCTCTACGCCGATCGGCGACTTCTATCCGCTGTCGATGAATTTGAACCGGTCCGTCGCGTTCAAGGATACGGCGCTTTACGCGCGCGCGGCGAAGGCGAAGCGCAACATCTGGATCGAAGGGCACGAGGACCCGCTGTTCAAGGGCAAGCCTCGCGTCGTTTCCCTGATCTTGCTGCCGATCGCCGAGTTCCCGACCCGCGATGTCTATGTCGTCGTCAACATCCGCGAGAACGGCCTGCGCCAGATCGTCGGTTCGCCGGCATCCGGCGGCTCCGAGCGGTTTGTGCTGAACGCGGACGGCGGACTCGTCTACGCGGACGACGATCCGCTCGCCGTACAGACGGCGCGCAGCGGCCGTGCGTCGGCATTTCTCAAGGACGAGGCGCAAGCGGGGTATACGACGGTCCGGCTCGGCCGGGAGGACTATCTGCTCAACTACGCGCGTCTTGAGCTTAACGACTGGACGGTTGTGGCGGTGCAATCCAAGAGCGAGGTGCTGAAGGATCTCGACGCCGTCAAATGGGCGATTCTCTTCATTACCGCGCTTAGCTTAATCGTCACCTTTCTGCTGTCCGGCTGGTTTACCCGCTACCTGCTCCGCCCGCTCAAGGGATTGCAGCTCGTTATGAAGCGGGTCGAAGGCAACGATCTGACCGCGCGCTTCGAGAGCGATAGGGAGGACGATCTAGCGCAAGTGGGCTACCGCTTCAACCGCATGCTGGAGCAGATCGTCGTGCTGATCGACGAGGTCAAGGCGGCGGAGGCGAGCAAGCGTTCCGCGGAGATCAAATCGCTGTCCGCGCAGATGGACCCGCACTTTTTGTACAACACGCTGAACACGATCTATTGGAAATTGAACCTAGGGCAGGTGGAGCCCTCGCAACGGATGGTCGTCGCGCTGTCCCGCCTGTTCCAGCTGGGTCTGAACAAAGGGCGGGAGATGACGACGCTGGACAAGGAGCTGGAACATGTCCGCCAGTATCTCGAGCTGCAAAGCTGGTGCTACGAGAATCTGTTCGACTATACGATCGAGGTCGAGGACGACGCGCTGCTCGTCCGGCCGGTCCCCCGGCTAATCCTGCAGCCGCTCGTCGAGAACGCGATCCTGCACGGCTTCAAGGACATGGAGGACGGCGGCCGCATCGCAATCGAGGTACGGCGGGAAGCCGGCGGCGACGCATGGATCGTGGAGGTCGGGGACAACGGGCGCGGCATGGACGAGATGAACGTCCGGCAGCTCGGTCGCGGGGACGGGGATAACGGCGGTTATGCCTTGGGCAATCTGGTCAGCCGCCTGCAGCTCGTCTACGGCGACGAGGCGCGGCTTGGCATCGAGAGCGCGCGGGAGCGCGGCACGACGATCACGCTGCGCATTCCGTGGAGAGGAGAAGATCACGATGGAAGACGTTGAACAAATCCGCATGATCGTCATCGACGATATCCGCAGCGTGGTCGCGGGTCTGACCGCGATCGACTGGGCGTCCCGCGGCATCGAGTTGGCCGGGTCCGCCTACAACGGCGAGGAGGGACTCGCGCTCGTCGAGCGGACGAAGCCGGATATCGTCGTCACCGATATCCGGATGCCCCGCATGGACGGGCTGGCGATGCTGAAGGCGGTTCTCGCGCTTCAGCCGTCTTGCAAGGTCGTGCTCATCACGGGGTACGCGGAGTTCGACTATGCGCAGCAGGCCGTGCAGCTCGGCGCGTTCGACTTCGTCCTGAAGCCCTTCACCGAGACGGAGATCGCGGACGCGGTGCTGCGGGCGAAGGAGAAGGCGCTCGAGGAGCGAACGCAGTCGCTCGGACGCAAGGAGCTGGAGCGCAAGGTGCGCGAGAGCATGCCGCTGCTCCGGCAGGAATATTTTTCGCTGCTCGTCCGCCATCGCACGCTCTGGGAGCGGGCGGAGCCGCGCTGGACGTTTCTGGGCGTCGAGCTTGCCCCCCGGGGCTTCACGGTCATGCTGATGAAGATCGATGGCTTCCCCGAGCAGGTGGCGGACCTGTCCATCCGCGAGGTGGAGCTTATCCGCTTCTCCCTGCAAAATATCGCGGAGGAGACGATCGCAAGACACGCGGGCTGCGTCGTCTTCCGCGCGGGCGACGACCGGTTCGCCGCCGTGCTGAACGACCCGAGCCTGTTTGGGACGGACGAGATCGCGGAGCGCGTCTGCCAGAACGTGGAGCGGTATACGAAGTTCACCGTATCCGTCGGCACCGGCGGACGCGTCGAGGAGGTGGCCGAGCTGCCGGACTCGTACCGACAGGCGGAATCGGCGCTCGCTTACCATCTGTATACGGAGGGCAACGGAGCGATCGGCTACGGCAGCCTGCCGAAGACCGATCGGCAGGAGCCGATCGCCCTCGAGCACAAGGACGAGCTGCTGCTCGTTCTGCGCGCCGGCAGCGCCGAGCGGGCGACCGCGCTGCTGGCGGAGATGGCGCAGGCGCTCGGACGCCTGGAGCCGCAGCCGAATCCCGACTACCTGCTCGGCCTTTACGAGGAGCTGGCGGCCGCGGCGATTCGCACGCTCTACGAGCTTGTGCCGCAGCCGGAACTGCAGCCGCTCGTCGATCGGTACAAGGCGCAGCGCGCCTCCGCGGGCGCGACGCTGGCCGGCCTGCAGCAGCAGCTTCGCCAGCTGTGTGCGAGCGGTTCTGAGCTGGTGCGCAGCCATGCGCGCTCGGAGGGGGAGGCGGTCATTTACAAGTCGCTCGAGTATTTGAAGTCCCGTCTCGACCGCAACGTGACGGTGAGCGAATGCGCCTCGCGCGCGCATCTGAGCGTGAGCTACTATTCCAGCCTGTTCAAGCGCGTCACCGGCCTGACCTTCACGCAGTATGTGACCGGTGAAAAAATAAACCGGGCCAAGCAGCTCATTCTGAGCGGCAAGCCCGTGCAGGACGTTGCGGCCGAGGTCGGCTACGAGGAACGGCGGTACTTCAGCGAGACGTTCAAGCGGGTGACGGGGATGACGCCGTCCGAATTCCGCGACAGCTACGCCGCGGGCGGCGACCGGCCGCCAAGACCGTAAGATTGTCGCCCTCGACAGTCGACTCGCCGCACGTCCCCGCAGCCGGTCCGGACCTATAATGAACACGTAGCGACAATATACGATTTCAAAAAGGGGTAGTTACACATGTGGAAAAAAAGCCTGGGTCTCGGCCTGACGGCCGTGCTCGCGATCGGCACGGCAGCGTGCGGCAATTCCTCGAACAACGGCGGCGCAAGCTCCGCGCCGGCGTCGACCGCGGCTTCATCGTCGCCCGCTGCGTCGTCCGCCGCGCCCTCCAAGGCGTCCGGCGACAAGGCCGTCATCACGTACTGGACCGACGACCGTCACGACCAGGAATATATCAAATCGCTCATCGACAAGTTCAATGCCGAAAATTCGGACAACATCGAGGTCGAGCTCACCGTGCTCTCCGAGAATTACAACCAGAGCGTGGACATCGCCTTCTCGAGCAACAAGGCGCCGGACGTTCTTCGTCTAAAGAGCGCCAATACGGAGACGTTCGTCAAAAAAGGCTATCTGGCGCCGATCGACGAGTACGTCACGGACGACATGAAGACGAAGTTCTCCTCGCTGCTGCTTGACGGCGTCAACATTTTCGGCGGCAAGCTGTACAGCCTGCCGAACTCGGGGCAGACGCTCCGCCTCGTTTACAACAAGGATCTGTTCGACAAGGCCGGCATCGCCAATCCGCCGCAATCGCTGCAGGAGATGGTCGACGACGCCAAGAAGATCACGGCGGCGGGCAAGAGCGAGGGCGCCTACGGCTTCGCGCTCAACTTCAAAAACCCGAAAAGCGCGTTCGACCGCTCCATGCGCGAAATTTTGTCGCTCAGCGGCTATCAGGGTCTTGGCTACGACCTGAAAACCGCGCAGTTCGACTTCAAGCCTTACAGCCAGGTCGTCGAATACTTCAAGCAAATGTGGGAGGACGGCAGCGTGCTGCCCGGCGCTGAGACGCTCGACATCGATCCGATGCGCGCCCAGTTCGCGGCCGGCAAGATCGGCATGTACCTCTCGTTTGCCACAGAGCCAGGCGTGTACAAGGATCAATTCCCGACGACGATCAACTGGGGGGCCGCGCTCGCGCCGACGCTCGAGGGCAAGCAGGTCGGCACGTCGGAGATCGTCTCCGCCGGCACCTGGCTCGGCATCAGCGACAAGTCGAAGCATAAGGACGCTGCCTGGAAATTCATGGCGTACATGTATCAGGACGATATCTTAACCGCTTATCACGAGCAAGGCTTCGGCATTTCGGTCGTCCCGAGCATCGCGGAAAAAGCCAAGAACCCGGACATCCCCGGCATGGAAGGCTTCCTGGTCGGCGAGCACGATTCGATCTGGCCGGTCTCTCCGAGCGTGACGCCCGAAGGCGCGAACTACGCCGACGCGTTCTTCAAGTACATGCTGGGCGGCGGCGACGTGAGCAAGATCGTAACGGATCTGAATACGCGCTACAATGACGCCTTGGCCAAAGCGGTCGAGAAGGGCGACGTCAAGACGCAGCCGGATCCGTCCTTCGATCCGTCGAAGCTGGGGTCGTAATCGCAAAATTATAGAGAAGGAAGCGGGGCTTTCGTGCGCGATCGGCGAAGGCCCTTCGTTATCCCCGGAAGGAGTGGAAGACATGACGCGCTGGACCCGTCTGAGAGAAAACTCGCTGTTGCTGCTCCCCAGCGTCATCCTGACCGTCGCGCTTGGCATTTACCCGTTGATCTGGGTGCTGCGCTATATGTTTTACGACTACCCCGGCTACGGCGCGGAGACGTTCGTCGGGCTGGACAACTTCAGGCGGCTGCTGCGCGATGCGGCATTCTGGGAATCGGTGCGCAATACGTTCGTATTCGCGGGCGGCAAGCTGCTCATCACGGTGCCGCTGTCGCTGCTGCTGGCGGTCATCCTGAACGGCAGGCTTCGCGGGCGCCATTTCCTGCGCGCGGTATTTTTTATGCCGACGGTCATCAGTACGGCTGTCATCGCCGTCGTGTTCTACTTGATCTTCAACTCGTACAACGGCATGGTCAACCAGCTGCTCATGAAATATCACCTCATCGGCAGCCCGTTCGAATGGCTCGGTCCGAAGCATGCGATGCTGACCGTCATTCTGGCGGCGGCGTGGGGCGCCGTCGGCAACTACATGCTGCTGTTCCTGGCGGGACTGCAGAGTATTCCGCACGACCTGTACGAGGCGGCGTCGATCGACGGCGCGGGTCCCGCGCAGCGCTTCTGGCGCATCACGGTGCCGATGCTCGGACCGGTCATGCAGATCATCATCATGCTGGCTATCATCGCTTCGCTCAAAGGCTACGAGAGCATCATGGTTATGACGGAAGGCGGCCCGATCGGTAAGACCGAGGTCATGTATCTGTATTTGTACAAGCTGCTTTTCCCGGTCGCTACGTCAGGCGCGGTCGTCGACCAGCAGTTCGGCTACGGCAGCGCGGTCGGCTTTACGACGGCCATCATCGTCGGCATCATCACGGCGGCGTATTACGCGATGAGCCGGAAAATGAACAAGGTGTTCTAAGGAGGCGATTCGCATGAACGAACAAACGGCTGCAATGGGCAAGCCGGTCCCGCGCAAGCGCCGGGACGGCGCCGCCTCCGGCCTGGCGGGCGCACGGGTTGCGGCTGTCGCGGGCCGGGCGGTCCTCTGGCTATTTCTGCTGACCGTCGCCGCCCTGACCTTGTTCCCGATCCTGATGACGGTGACAGGCTCGCTGATGACCAACGCCGAGCTGATGGGCGGCGGCCATATTCTGCCGAGCGATTGGCAATTCGGCAACTACGCGGAGGCGTGGCGACAGAGCAACTTCGCCCGCTTCACCTGGAACAGCGTCTACATGAGCGTTGCGGCGACGGCAGGCACGCTGATCGTCGCGGCGGCTGCCGCCTACGTCGTCGATCGCCGGAGCTTTCCCGGCAAGTCGCTGTACGTCGGGCTTCAGGCGTCGACGATGTTCATCTCGGTCGGCGCGGTCGTACTGCGGCCGCAGTTCGACCTGATGGTCAAGCTGCACCTGAATTCCTCGCTGTGGGGCGTCATCCTCATTCTGATCAGCGCGCATGCCAGCACTTTTTTTATTCTGCTCGGCTTTTTCAAGGCGATCCCGCGCGAGCTCGACGAGTCGGCCATGCTGGACGGCTCCGGCTTCATCCGCACCTTCTACCGGATCATCCTGCCGCTGCTCGCGCCGGGACTTGGCGTATCGGGCCTGTTCGCCTTCCGCCATGCATGGAACGAATACATCCTGCCGCTCGTGTTCACGCTGACCGATCCGCATCTGCAGACGCTCACCGTCGGCCTTGCCAATCTCCGGTACGGCGCCTCGGCGGCGATGCAGCTCAATCTGATGATGGCCGGCGCTTGCCTGTCCATCCTGCCGATGCTCATCGTGTACATCCTTGCGAACAAATCGTTCATGCAGGTGACGGCCGGCTCCGTCAAAGGCTAGACATAGAGAACATAAGAAAATACGATGAGATAGACGATATGGAGGATAAACGCATGACTGTATCGACGATCGGCGCGCTGGCGTCCAGTCCGCTCGTTCGCCGCCATCCGGCGAATCCGATTGTGAAGCCGGAGGACGTGCCGTACGGGCCGGCGATGGTGTTCAACGCGGGCGTGACCAAGTACGAAGGCAAATACGTGATGGTGTTCCGCAACGACTACGGCAATGCCGCGCTCGGCACGATCGAGCCGCACAGCACCACGAATCTGGGACTCGCCTACAGCGACGACGGCGTGACCTGGGAGGTGCAGCCCGCGCCATGCTGGAGCTGGCACGACGAGGAAGTGACCCGCGTGTACGATCCGCGGCTGACCGTCGTCGACGGTCGATGCCATCTGTGCTTCGCGGTCGATACGAAGCACGGCGTACGCGGCGGCATCGCGGTCACCGACGACTTCAGCCGTTTCGACGTCCTCAGCCTGTCCGTGCCGGACAACCGCAACATGGTGCTGTTCCCCGAGCGGGTCGGCGGCAAGTACGTGCGGCTCGAGCGCCCGTTTCCCGTATACAGCCGGGGCGGCGTCGACCGCTTCGACATGTGGCTGTCCGATTCTCCGGACCTGCGCTACTGGGGCGGCTCCCGTCTCGTCATGGGCGTCGAGCACGTGCCGTTCGCCAACGACAAGATCGGACCCGGCGCGCCGCCGGTCAAGACGGACAAGGGCTGGCTGACGACGTTCCACGCCGTGGACATCGACCCGTCCCGCGGCAAAAACGGCTGGGAGCCGGCCTGGAGGAAGCGCTATTCGGCCGGCATCATGCTGCTCGATCTGGACGATCCGGGCAAGATCGTCGGCATGTCCCGCGCTCCGCTGCTTGCGCCGGAGGCGCCCTACGAGACGGACGGAGGCTTCCGCAACGACGTTATTTTCCCCGGCGGCATGATTCTGGAAGATTCCGGCGAAGTGAAGATTTACTACGGCGCGGCCGATACGGTGGAATGCCTGGCAACGGCCGACGTGAACGATCTGATTCGGCTTTGCCTGGAAGGCGAAGAGAGAGGTGCCGGGGCATGAGCTTCGATAGAAAGGCCGGACAGCCGGGGAAAAGCGTGACGCTGCCCGCTCAAGACGTTCCCGTCTCGCACGAGGCCGATGTCGTCGTCGTAGGCGGTGGCGCTTCCGGCATCGGGGCGGCGATCGCCGCAGCCATGAATGGCGCGAGCGTGCTGCTCGTCGAGCAGCGCGGCTACCTTGGCGGCATGGGGACGGTGTCGCTCGTGCCGGCTTTTTGCCCGTTCACGGACAAGGAGAAGCCGATCGTCCGCGGCATCGGCATGGCGCTGATGGAGCGGATGAAGCAGGCGTGCAACGCCGACTATCGCAGCGAGTACAAGGACACGCTCGACTGGGTGCCGATCGACCCAGAGACGCTCAAGCGCGTATACGACGACGCGCTCGAGGAGCACGGCGTCCGCACGCTTTTCCACACCTTTGTCTACGACGTGCTGAAGTCGGCGGACGGCCGGCGCATCGAGGGCATCGTCGTCGTCAACAAGACGGGGCGCTCGGCGATTCGCGCGCGGTACGTGATCGACGCCACGGGCGATGCGGACATCGCCGCGCTGGCCGGTGTTCCGTTCCAGAAGGGCGGGGATGAAGGCGAGCTGCAGCCAGGGTCCATGTGCTATTTGCTGGCGAACGTGGACCGCGAGCGCTTTCGCCGCTATCTCGACGAGACCGGAGATTCCGGACAGCTGCACGCCACGGTTGAGCGGGCGATCGCGGAGGGAGCGCTCCCCGAGGGGCGCAAGTCGATCTCCGGCCTGGCCTGGGTGAACGATTACCTCGTGGGCGTCAACTTCGGCCATGTGTTCGGCATCGACGGCACAAAGGCCGAGGACCTGACGCGCGGCGCGATCGAGGGACGGCGGCTGGTCGAGCGGCAGCTGCGCTTTTTTCAGACGTACGTGCCGGGCTTCGAGCGCGCGCATCTGGTCGCGAGCGGCGAGCAGGTCGGCATCCGGGAGACCCGCCGCATCCAGGGCGATTACGTCCTGACGGCGGACGACTTCATGAACGCCCGCTCGTTCCCGGACGACATCGCGCGTAACGCTTATTACATCGACATTCACCTGGCGAACAGCAAAGGCAAGATGACGTTCACGCATCTGAAGCCAGGGCAGTCGCATGGCGTGCCGTATCGAGTGCTGCTGCCGGTCGGCCTGGACAATCTGTGGGTGCCGGGACGCGCCGCATCGTCGGACCGCGCAGTGCAGGGCTCGCTGCGGGTTATGCCGAACTGCTTCGCGATGGGGCAGGCTTCAGGCACCGCGGCGGCGCTGGCGATGCGCGAAGGCACGGGCTCGCGCGGGATTCAGGTGCCCGAGCTGCGCCGTCTGCTCGTGGAGCAGGGCGCATGGCTGGGCGAACAAGCGGCGGCTTCGGCTACGGCGGCGGAATAGCTTCGGCCGCCGGCCGCGGAATAAAGAAGCGGTCATACGAATGGGAGCGTGATGTGGCTTGAAATGGCAAGGAAAACGCTGGGGGACGCTCGGGGACAGCATCACGGCCGCTAACGGCTACCAGCCGATCGTGCAGGCTGCGCTAGGCTTCTCGGAGGTGCTTAACTACGGCAGGAGCGGCTGTCCGATGACGGCAGGCGGCGCGACCGACGAAGGCGCCACCGTCAACATGGCAGCGGCGGTCGACGCCGGCTTGGATTGTGTCACCATATTCGCGGGTACGAACGACTATCGGCTTGACAAGCCGCTGGGCAGCCGGGACGGGCACGACCCGTCGACGTTCGTCGGCGCGTACCGGACGCTGATCGAATCCGTGCTGACGGCGAACCCGGGCTGCCGCTTAAGCCTGTGGACGCCGCTTCAGCGGGACAAGGACGGCTACGATATCGAGAGGCCCAACGCGCAGGGGCACCGGCTGGGCGACTATGCGGAGGCGGTGTCCGCGCTCGGACGCGAATACGCGCTTCCCGTTCTGGACCTGTACGCGGAGAGCGGGCTGAACCGGCTGACGCTCCCGCTGTTCACGGACGACGGCCTGCACCCGAACGCACGGGGGCACGCCCGAATCGCTGCGATGGCGATTCCGTTTCTGGAGCGGATCTAGGGCGGGTCTAATTGAGGTTCACCAGCGGCTGCAGCGCGGTCCGTCGGAAAACAAGCGCAGGCGCCCGCCTGCGCTTGCTTGCGTTTTAAAGAGGAGGCTGTAGAGTAGAGTAACTTCTTGCCCCTATAGCGTCATTTGGATCGTGTCGCGAGGCTGTAGAGTAACATTTTGCCCCTATAACATCATCCGGATCGTGCCGCTCATGCCTGCGCCTCTATAGCTCCGACCGACCGTCCACGTAGCCGTCGTCGATGGCCCGCCACAAGTAAAGGCAGGCGATGCTCCGGTAAGGGCTCCACCGATCCGCGTACCGTGCGAGGCAGCCGGGCGCTTCGTCGGGATTGAGGCGTCCGTACAGCCACTGGGCGGCGCGCTGCAGGCCGGCGTCCCCGAGCGAGAGCACATCCGGCCGTCCGAGCGAGAAGATGAGGAACATCTCGGCCGCCCATTTTCCGATCCCCTTCACCTGTGTCAGCATGGCGACGGCTTCCGCCTCCGGCAAAACGCCAAGCGCCTCGTAGTCCAGCGAGCCAGACAAGGTCCGCCGGGAGAGATCGTGGATCGAGCGAATCTTGGCGTAGGACAGACCGACGCCCCGGAGCGCCTCCTCGTCGTGCGCAAGCAGCGATTCGGGCGTGAGCGGCCCGCCGATCAACGCCGTCAGCCGCTGCTTGATTACGCCGGCGACCTTGGCGGAGAGCATCTGGGAGACGATCGAGCCGACGAGAGCTTCGTACGGCGAGCGGCTCGGCGACAGACGAATCTCCCCGATGCGTTCGATGAGTCGGCCAAGTACGGGATCGGATTGCCGCAAGCGGCGTCCTTCGGGCGTGTCGGCATGTACGATCAAGGTCAAGGAATTTCCCTCCTGCCGGATTGCACGCCTGGTTCGCCCGGAGCCGGAGGGACGAGATAGCGAACCGGGACGCCCGTGCGCGTCGCGTATTCGATCTCGCCCCGCGTGCTGTCGCCGATATAACCGCCCGGATTGACGACGAAGATCTCGTCGGCCATGTCGATTTTTTGCAAATGAACAAGGTCCAGCAGCTGCTTCTGCGCTTCGTCGACTTCGGAGCCTTCCGCGTGAACGAAGACGCCGACGGAGATGACGACGTTGCCCGCCAGCGTCAATTCGGCGTTGATGCGCTCGAAATCCGGCTTGAACCGCGTGGAGCCGCACAGTGTGACGACTTTGAAGCGGCCTTCCGTAAGTTCTGGTGCGTTGCTATTCATGCTGGGTAGCCTCCCTCAGTAAAGGGTATATTTAATTCATATAGTAGCAGAATCGATAGTCAGTTGCTTCGCGGCATCTGGAGAATTGCCTTTTTTTGCATTTTCATGCGGCGATATGGCGTCATTGCCTTTCAATCGCCGTCCGCCATAGGGTATAATGGTTGGATATGGCCGTTGTACGATACGCTTTAACATAAAGGAGATTCCATGAACTTCAATGACCTTAAGCTCAAGCCGGCGATTCTCAAAGCGCTGAGCGAAGAAAATTATACGACGCCTACGCCGATCCAGGAGCAGGCGATCCCCGTCGTGCTTGCGGGCAGAGATCTGTTCGGCTGCGCGCAGACGGGCACGGGCAAGCCGGCCGCGTTCTCGCTGCCGATGCTCCAGCTGCTGAGCGACCAGCAGAAGCCGCCGGGCAAGCGCCGTCCGATCCGCTCTCTAGTGCTCACCCCGACCCGGGAGCTGGCGATCCAGATTTACGACAATGTGCGCGCATACGGACGTCACCTTGACGTGCGCGGCATCGTCATTTTCGGCGGCGTGTCCCAGAAGCCTCAAGAAGATGCGCTTGCGCGCGGCGCGGATATCGTCATCGCCACGCCGGGACGTCTGATCGACCTGATGAACCAGGGCTTCATCGATCTGTCGCACGTGCAGATCCTCG
>NZ_JAGXJW010000060.1:46892-47243 GCF_019091135.1 Cohnella sp. GbtcB17
GGACATGGGCTTCGTTCACGACGTGAAGCGTATCATCGCGAAGGTGCCGCAGAAGCGACAGACGCTGCTATTCTCGGCGACGATGCCGACCGAGATTACCAAGATGGTGCAGACGATTCTCGTCAACCCCGCCAAGGTCGAGGTGACGCCGGTATCCTCCACGGCCGAGCGGATCGAGCAATCCGTCTATCTGGTGGACAAGGCCAACAAGCAGAGTCTGCTGCTTGATCTGCTGCGCGACAAGAAGATCGCGACCGCGCTCGTGTTCACCCGGACCAAGCACGGCGCCGTCCGCGTCGTCCGCCATTTGGCCAAGGCGGGCGTCTCGTCCGCCGCCATTCACGGCAACAA
>NZ_JAGXJW010000592.1 GCF_019091135.1 Cohnella sp. GbtcB17
CCTCGGATGGCCGAAGGAGTGGGAGTTGCTCGCGGCCGTCGGTGCCTGTCCGAACTTTTCCTTGAAATACTGCTTGCCGAGCAGAATCTGCCTGACGAGCGATTCGCCCGTCGGCATGTTGCAATCCGGCTGCAGGTACCAGCCGCCCATGATCTGCCTTTTGCCGTGCTGGACGAGGCGCTGGGTCTCTGCGTACGGTCTTGGCTCGTTTCCCTCGTTTCTCTTGTA
>NZ_JAGXJW010000593.1 GCF_019091135.1 Cohnella sp. GbtcB17
CCAGTTGGAAGAGATCACACTAAATCTATTCCATAGATTGCAAAAGGCCAAGGACTACCAATGAGGGTTATTTCTATTGGCAGAGCCCTAGGAACTTTTGTATAACATAAGCATTGTTCACACTTGCGGACATATTCAATGCAATCCTTCTTCATGGTAGGCCAAAAGTAACCTTGACGAATGATCTTCTTGGAAAGATTGGGTTCGGATGTGTGATTTCCACAAAAT
>NZ_JAGXJW010000594.1 GCF_019091135.1 Cohnella sp. GbtcB17
GTCCGCGATTCCGCGCAAGGCGCTGCCGAGCGGGCACGTCTAGCGGTATTCGAAGCTCGAAGGCGTCCTGCGAGTCTTGAAGTATCGCCGATGACGCGTTATGCCCGATGCGGCTCGCTTGGCGCACGGTACCGGTAGATCCATCCGGCCATCTGGTGGTAATCGCCTGCCTCGTTCGGTTAAGCTTCGTACGGTGCCATCGGTCTTCCGTTCAGCCAGCTTGCGTTG
>NZ_JAGXJW010000595.1 GCF_019091135.1 Cohnella sp. GbtcB17
TGCCGACAAACCCACCATCTCCGCGAACGCCAAATCGTCGAAGCCTGTGACAGACGCGTCCCCCGGCACGCGTACGCGTTCCTCCACGTACGCATTGATGGCGCCGCGCGCCATGCTGTCGTACGTGCAGTCGAGGGCATCGGGCAGTTCGTTGCGTATCAGCATGAGCTTCGCATCTTGATATCCGCTGTTCTCGCGGTAATTGTCGTGATAGTAGTATTATTGCTC
>NZ_JAGXJW010000596.1 GCF_019091135.1 Cohnella sp. GbtcB17
CTCTTCTTCGAGAGGCGATGGCTCTGCCGAGCCACCCGCCCGCCGTATCGCCTCTTCTTCGAGAGGCGATGGCCCTGGGGGGCGGCCCACCCGCCGGATCGCCTCTTCTACGAGAGGCGATGGCCCTGCGGGGCGGCCCACCCGCCGGATCGCCTCTTCTTCGAGAGGCGATGGCCCTGCGGGGCGGCCCGCCCACCGTATCGCCTCTTCTTCGAGAGGCGATGG
>NZ_JAGXJW010000597.1 GCF_019091135.1 Cohnella sp. GbtcB17
TAGCCGTATCGGAAGGTGCGGCTGGATCACCTCCTTTCTAAGGAGCCCTTCGGGGCAATACGAAGTCCGTGGTTTTATCGCTCGAGTTCAGTTTTGAAGGAGAAATCCTTCAACGAGTCGATCTTCGGATCGCTCAAAACCGGTTTGGTGATAATGGCGGAGGGGTTCCACGCGTACCCATCTCGAACACGACCGTTAAGCCCTCCAGCGCCGA
>NZ_JAGXJW010000598.1 GCF_019091135.1 Cohnella sp. GbtcB17
CAGTGCGTACCGCACGAACGCGTTTCTAACGAAACGCTGCCTCTTGCGGCACGGACGAGACGATCTTCGATCGCTCGTTTGCACCTTGAAAACCGGATAGCGAAACGAAAATGCGCAAATTAGAAATTCTCTTGCATTTGCCTTGTGTGGTTTAGCCGACAGGTTAAGCTATTAAGGGCGCACGGAGGATGCCTAGGCGCCAGGAGCCTAAGAA
>NZ_JAGXJW010000599.1 GCF_019091135.1 Cohnella sp. GbtcB17
CTTAGGCTCCTGGCGCCTAGGCATCCTCCGTGCGCCCTTAATAGCTTAACCTGTCGGCTAAACCACACAAGGCAATATAGAGAATTTCTAATTGCGCATTTTCGTTTCGCTATCCGGTTTTCAAGGTGCAAGCGAGCGATCGAAGATCGTCTCGTCCGTGCCGCAAGAGGCAGCGTTTCGTTAGAAACGCGTTCGTGCGGTACGCACTG
>NZ_JAGXJW010000600.1 GCF_019091135.1 Cohnella sp. GbtcB17
ATGCTGGCGCATGACGCCGTACTCGTAACCGATGGCGGCGACAAAGCTCGCGCGGCGATCAATCCGATCGAGGGCAGTGAGCGCATCGCAGCATTCTTTATCGGTAACGCGCGCAAAGGCACGATGGGCGATTCGTTCTTGCCGGTCGACGTGAGCGGCCAACCCGGCTTTATCGTTACCCGGAACGGCAAGCCGGCCATG
>NZ_JAGXJW010000061.1 GCF_019091135.1 Cohnella sp. GbtcB17
GCCAAGGCGCCCAACGCCGGCGGCGTTGCCGTATCCGCGCCCGAGATGGCGCAGTACAGCGCCCGGCTGTCCTGGACGATGGAAGAGGTCGACGCCAGGCTGCAGACGATCATGCACAACATTTACCGCGAATGCATCAACGCCGCGGAGCGGCACGGCATCCCTGGCAATCTCGTCATCGGCGCCAACATTGCGGGCTTCGTAAGAGTGGCCGACGCGATGATCGCGCAGGGCGTATAAGAAAAAGCCGCCCGACGCGTTTGTGTTTGCTCGCAACCGCATGGCAGACAGACAGAGGATCCGTTATTCCGGTTCCGATCGCGATTTGCGGCGCGCCCGCGGACTCAGGGGACGCTATCGCAGGATTGCCGCCCTTTTTCGGACCGGATCCGGTGGAATAACGCCCTTCCAGTCCGCAGCTATTGCAATTGGGACTCAATTTTACGAAATAGCGTGTCCTGAGTCCGATACGCTCCTCTACGTTTCTATTAACACAAAAAAGCAAGCCGGCCGGCTTGCTTTTTTGTGTCGTTCAAGGCTGCGGACTATTGGATCCGGTAGCGCGCGCCCTTCCGGGCCGCAAAACGAACGATGCCGTCGCCGGCGGAAACCGTCCTAAAGGCCTCGTCGTCGCTGGAGAGCGCCATGCTTTCGGGCAGCCTGATTGCACAATCGCCCTCCGCGCCAGCGTGCAATTCCGCTGATTTTAACCTGCCGTCCGCCCATGCAAACGAGACCTCGAAGCCGCCTCTTGCCCGGAGGCCGCTGACGTCGCCCGCGGTCCATGCTTCGGGCAGCGCGGGTAAAAATTCGATATAGCCTTGATGAGATTGCAGCAGCATCTCCGCGATCCCCGCCGTAGCCGCAAAGTTGCCGTCGATCTGGAAAGGCGGATGGGCGCAAAGCAGGTTCGCATAGACGCCGCCGCGCTCGCCGTACATCGACCCGCCGCCGTCCACGAGCCGCAGCATGCAGTCGACGAGCGCAAGCGCACGATTGCCTTCTTTTAGCCGCGCCCACAGCGCGATTTTCCAGCCGAGACTCCAGCCGGTTCCGTCGTCTCCCCGAATATCTAGCGATCTCCTTGCCGCGGCAACCAGCTCCGGCGTATCGCGCTCCGTCAACTGCCGGCCCGGATAGACGCCGAACAGGTGCGAGACATGACGATGGTGCTCGTCCTCGTCCTCGAAGTCGACGGACCATTCCTGCAGCCTTCCCCGGCCGCCGACCTGCAGCGGCAAAAGCCGGTCCCGATGCCGCAGCACCGTCTCGCGGAACGCCTCGTCCTCGCCCAATATTTCCGAGGCTTCCGCCACGTTGGTGAAGAGATCCCAGATCAGCGACAGATCCATCGTCGAAGCCGGGCTCACGCTGGCCAATCCGTCCGGCGTACGGAACTTATGCTCGGGGGACGTCGACGGCGACGTCACGAGCCTGCCCGCTTCGTCCTCGAGCAGCCAATCCAGGCAGAACTTCGCCGCTTCCTTCATGATCGGATAAGCGGTACCGCGCAAATACGCCTCGTCGCCGCCGAACGCGAAATGCTCCCACAGATGCTGGCACAGCCAGACGCCGCCCATCGGCCAGATCGTCCATTCCGCCTGACCGTGGCGGCCGTAATCGCCGACCGGCGACGTCTGGCCCCAAATGTCCGTATTGTGATGCGCCACCCAGCCTTCGGCGCCGTAATGCCGCCGGGCCGTCTCCGCGCCGTTGCGGGCCAGGACGCCGACGAATCGCAGCAGCGGCTCGTGGCATTCGGCCAGATTGGCCGTCTCGGCCGGCCAATAGTTCATCTCCGCGTTGATGTTAAGCGTCCAGTTGCTGCTCCACGGCGGCCGGGTCTCGGCGTTCCAGATGCCCTGCAGATTGGCCGGCAGCGTGCCCGGGCGGGAGCTCGCGATCATCAGGTATCGGCCGTACTGGAACAGGAGCTCCGCGAGCCCCGGATCGTCGCCCTTGGCCTGCGCGATCCGGCGGTCGGTCGGCAGATCCGCGGCGCCATCCCGCCCGTTCGACTCCAGATTCAGGCGAACGCGTCCGAACAGGGCACCGTGATCGGCGACGTGGCGCGCCCGGAGCTCGTCGTCGCCGCGCGCCAGCGCCGCTTCCGCGGCGGCTGCGGCCGTCGCCGCGGCTGCCGTCGTGTCGCGGTCCGGCAGGCTGAACGAATCGCGGAACGTGGTCGCGGCGGCGAATACGAGCGTGACCGAGGTCGCGCCTGCGATATGCACGCCTTCCGGCGCGAGTGTCATCGTCCCTCCCTCGTGCCGCACGGCGAGCCGTCCGACAAAGCGCATCGCATCCGACGAGTCGAAGTCGCCATAACGAATCGGCTTGTCCTCGTCGTAATAGCTCGGGGACACATGCTCCGGCGCCAGCCCGAGCAGCTCCAGCTGCCCATCCCGGACGGCGGTCCGGCTGCGCAGCGGGCTGCTCAGCGCGGCGCGCAGGCCGATCGCGCCCGGCACGCTCGACGTCAGCCGCACAACGATGGCATTGTCGGGGTGCGAGGCGAACACCTCGCGCTTAAAAAAGGTTCCGCCGACGCGATATTCCGTCGTCGCGACCGCTTCCTCCAGATTCAGCGAGCGCGAGTATTCATGGGCCAGGTCGCCGTGCTCGAACTGCAGGCGCAGCTCGCCGAGCGGCAAGTAAGACTGCGTGTAAGGCCCCATCATATCTGCGGCTCGCAGGTCGGCCTCCCGGTAGCGGCCTTGGGCGATCAACGCGCGGACGTCTTCAAGCGCGTTCAGCGCCTTCGGGTTGTGCCAGTCCCGCGGCATCCCCGACCAGAGCGTCTCTTCGTTAAGCAGCAGGCGGTCGGATTCGACGCCGCCGAATACCATCGCCCCGAGTCGTCCGTTGCCGACGGGCAGCGCGTCCGTCCAGAACCGGGCCGGCTTTTCGTAATGCAGATTCAAAAGGGGTTCCGCCTTTCTATCGGATTTGCCAGCTTCAATTCGCCAATTCGCAAACGTATTGGAAACGTTCTCTATTCATATTAGCATCTGAAATGAAAACGCAAATGGCGTAAGCTTGCACATTTGTAGCTCATTTTGATATTTTGGCGTACGTGAACCGCCTAGCCGGTCCGTTATCTTCTGGCGACGTCCCGGTATTCCTGCGGCGTTACGCCGGTTGCTTTTTTGAAGAAACGTGTGAACGACTGGGAGGCTTCGTAGCCGACCCTCACCCCGATCTCCAATACCTTCAGGTCGTCGCCGCGCAGCAGCGTCTTCGCCCGTTCGATTCGCGCGGCTTCGATATACTCGGACAAATTGACGCCGCAAGCCTGCTTGAACAGCCGCGACAAATAAGACGGATTGAAGTGGATATATCCGGCGAGCCGGACGAGGGACAGGTCCTCGTCCAGATGCTCCTCGATGTAGGCGCGGACCTTGTGGATCGCTTCGGCGGCCCGGTTGCTCTCGCCGGTGCTTCTTAGCTCGAACAGCGCCCCGGCCGTCGCCCGAAGAAAGGCGAACGCGTCCTTCCAGGACGCGAATTCGTCGCGGCGCATGAGCGCAGGAAAGCGCTCGACCTGGTTTTCCAGCTCCCATCGGTTGATGTAGGACAATAGAATAAGGGAGATCGTATAGTACAGCTCCAGCAAATAAGGGGACCCGTTGTCCGGCTCCGATTCGGTCAGCTCGTCGAAAAGCTGGAGGAACTCGTCGCGTCTGCCCGCTTCCAAATGCGCGGATAACGCATCCGACTTGTCCCGCGGCGAACGCTCCTTCGCGCAGCAGGAAGTCTCCAGGCTGAGCGTCCGCACCATCTGCGCGCCGTCTCCGGCTCTCGTCTGCCGTTGGCTCCGCATCTTGTCGTACGCCGCGGACAGCTTCGTCCATTCGGAGGGCCGGTCCGCCAGCGTGACCGCGACGGACAGGTCCAGGCTGCGCAGGCAGGCTTGCTGGATCAGTTCGAACTGCCCGACCAGATACGAGGAAAAGGACGCCTCATCCGTCTCGTCCACCACGTCTGCGCCCGATTCCGCCCGATCGGCGGACGGCTGGATGAGCCAGACGACGTCGCCGAAGCGATCGATCATGCCGAGGCTCAGCACATGGCTGTCCAGCAAGCGCTCGGCCAGCAGCGTGACGGCCATCGCCGATTCATGCCGTTTCGCATAGGACGACGCAGCCGCAGCCGCGCTGGAGAGATCTCCCTGCGCCAGATAGACCGGCCGGTCGGCGTCGAGCGGAATGTTCAGCTTGCCGAAGTCCGCCGCCAGATTGGCTGCTTCATTCGCACCGTGCAGCAAATGTCTGAAATATTCGCCGCGCGCGAGCACCTCGAGCGTATTCAGCTTCTCCTGCGCCCGCTGGACGAGGTCGTTCACGCGCAGGCTGTCGTTCAGCTCCGCGACGGCTTGGCCGACCGCTTGAATAACCTTGGGGTACCCTTCGCTCTTGAGCAAATACTGGACGCCGGGCGTCTGAATCGCCTGGTACACGGCATCGAAGTCGCTGTAGCCGGTAAGGAAGATCAATCGGCAATGCGGCCAATGCCGCTTGATGGCGGACATGAGCTGCATGCCGTCGATGCCCGGCATCCGGATATCGGACAAGACGATGTCCACCCGCGTCCGATGCAGCCAATCGAGCGCCTCCCTGCCGGAGTACGCCTTGCACAGATCGAGATCGAGTCCGCAGCGGGACAATGTCTCGTACAGGCCGTCGGTGATCATCTCTTCGTCATCCACAATCAGCAACCGGTACATTCGCCTGTCCCTCCCCCGGAAAATATAGCGTCACTTGCAACCCGCCCAGCTCGCTTCGCGCGACCCGAACGCCGCCCCGCTCGCCGAACGTGATCGCGAGGCGCCGATGAATGTTGACCATCCCCGTCGTCTCGGCCGTATCGTCGCGATTGGCGAGCGTCTTCGCGAGCTCGAGCAGCTTCTCGTCGGACAGCTCGCTGCCGTTGTCCTCGACGACGATCCGGCATTCGCCGTCTCCGCCCTCGAAGCGCACGACGATTTTTCCGTTCTCCTCCTTGCGCTCCAGACTGTGCTCGAACGCATTCTCGATGATCGGCTGTACGATCAGACGCGGCACCTTCATCTCCGCGAACGCCTCCGGCAGCTCCTCGAATCGCGCGCGGATACGCCGGGAAAACCGAAGGAGCTGAATGTCCGTATACGTGCGCGCATGGTGGATCTCCTGTGCGAGCGAGATCTCGTCGGAGGCGCTGCGCGTCACGAAGCGAAAGTATTCGCCGAGCTGGATCGTAAATTGCTCGACCCGCTCCATGTCTCCCGTGCGGGCCATCGTGCTCAGGATAAACAGACTGTTGAACAGAAAATGAGGATTGATCTGCGACTGCAGCTGCTTCAGCTCCGAGCGCTGCGCCATCAGCTTCTGCCGGTAAGCTTGATCGATCAGAGACCGGAGATTGGCGACCATCTGATTGAACCGGCTGTACAAATAGCCGAATTCGTCCTTCGACGTATGCAAAATGACCTGCTCAAGGTCGCCGTTCTCGACGCGGCGGAAGCTCTTCACCAGCCGGAGCAGCGGCTTGTGGATGAACTTGTAGGTCGACATCGCATAGATGGCGACGATCACGAGCGCTGCCGCGGCGAACAGCCACGCCCATCTGTAAAACTTGTCGAGCGGCTTGCGAATGACCTGGGACGGGATGAAACGGTAAATGGCCGTATCCAGCTTGTCGGAGCCGGCGAAAATCGTGTAATACGATTGTCCGCCGAACGACCGCGCTTCGCCGTATTCGTTTCCAGCCTCCCGCTGCCTAACGTACGAAGACGCCTCGTCCAGAAACGACGTCACGGAACCGCTCGCCAGCCGGATGCCCCCGTTCGCCGTTACGAGCAGCGTTCCGCTGCCGGGATACGTATTGAACTGGGTCAACGCCTCCGTCAGCTTCTGCTGGTCCAGCTCGATCTCCACGACGAACAGCGGCTGTCCCATCCGGTTGGCGCTCGGCTTGGCCGCGCTGAGATACAGCCCGTTCTGCCACTCGTTAATCCGCGTGTTCCGGCTGCCGTAAACGGCGAGCACCGCATCGTAAAGCGTACGGTCGAGCGGATCTACGCCGTTGACGGACGAGATGATCCGCCCGATCGGCTGTATATATACGCTGACTTCCTTGATGTATTTGCTGCTGTTCTGAATCAGATAGAGCCGATTGCGCAGCGAATTGATCTTGTCGGTCTTCTCGATGACGCCCATCCGGTCCCAGAGCAGCGTCAGCTTGTTCAGGTCCTCGTCCTCCAGCAAGCCGAACTGCAGCAGCTTGATCCGCTCGATCTCGTTCTCGAGATCGGTCAGATAGAAGGCGGTCTGGGAGGCCGCCGTCTTGGAGATGTCCTCGCTCGCCGTATGGACCGACCACTGATACAAATAAACGCCGAGAACGATCAAGGGCGTCAAAATAAGCAAAAACGTAAAGATCAAGCGAAGAAACAAGGTGTTGCGAATCGAAAACATCGGCGTCTTGAACACGGCGGCCTTCACCCCCTACTCTGTCGAATCGATTCGGACCTTTCCCTTGACGCTTGCATAATACGCGTTGACTTCGCTCGTAATCTGCTCGCCGCCGAGCTTGTTCCAATCCTGCACGAACTTGTCGAACTCGCCGATCGGCGCGCCCAAGATGATGCGGACGAACACCTCGTTTTGCATTTTGTCCAGCGTCGTCTGCCGCTCCACCATCGTGGCGGTCGGCGGGCCTTCGAATTTATCGAATAAAAACTGCTTGTTTTTGTCGTATTGATCGACGACCCCCTCCGCGCCGTCCGGACCGTAGATGCGTTCCCAGCCCCAAAGCGCGAAGCCTGCCTTGGAACCGCTCGCATAAGCGTCCAGCTTCTGCTGCACGGCCAGCGCTTCGCCCGTCAGCATCTGCTTGTTCCCGGTGCGGCGCACTTCGTCCAGTGTCCGGAACAGCTCCAGATTTTTTTTCGTCGGCGCAGGCTGGACCAGTGACAGCTGCCACACGCTCTCCGCGTCCGGCGGGGCATAATAGTATTCGTTCTCCTGGGTTTTGCCCCAGTTTTTTTCGATATGCATGTTAAACAGCTTGATGACGGCTTCGGGATGCTCGGCGCCTTTACGGACGGCAAAAAACTTCGTCGTGCTGAATTTGAGCGGCACCTTCGCCGGGCCGCCGGATGCCGATACGATTGGAAAAGCGCGCCACTGCGCGTCCGGATCGGCGTTTTTATTCAACTGGAGCGGCCAGATCGAATTCCACTGCTGTCCATACTCCAGCCCGATTTTTCCTTTTGCGACGAGCTCCGACACCTTGGTGCCTTCCTTGACGCCGAACTCTTCGTCCAGCTCGCCGTTTTTGTACATCCCCTGCAGGGCGAGCAGCGCCTGCTTCATCTCCGGCTGTACGCTGCCGTAGACCAGCTTGCCGGAAGCGTCCTCCAGCCAGATGTTCGGGTACGCGCCGTAGCCGGCCGCGAAGCCCTCCAGTCCCATCGACCCGCCCCACAGGTCCTTGGTGACGGCGAGACCGTACGTATCCCGCTTGCCGTTGCCGTCCGGATCCCGCTCTGCGAACGCTTTCGAAATGGCAAGAATGTCATCCATCGTTTTCGGCGGCTGCAGCCCCAGCCGATCGAGCCAATCCGTGCGGATCCAGACGAACTGCGCCTGCTCGATCGCGGAGCCCGTCTGCGGAATGGCCATCAGCCTGCCGCCGAACGTGGCCGCATCGAACGGGCCGGTGCCTTCCTCCGACAAAATCTTCTTGAGCTCGGGCGAAGCGTAGCGCGCGTACAGATCGGTCATGTCCTCGATCTCGCCCGTGTCCGCGAGCTGCTTCAGCTGGGAGGCGTTGACCGGAATAATATCGGGCAGATCGCCGGAGGCCAGCATGACGTTCATTTTTTGCACGTACGGATCCGACGTATCGTTCCCTTTGACAACCCAGTTGTACTTGATCTTGATGCCGAGCCGGTCGGCGTAAAGCCGGCTCCACCGGTTGTCCTCGAACTTCTCGTCCTTCAGCACGCCGAGCACGTTGTTCTCCACGATGTCGCTCAGATTGCGCACGGTCGTGATCTCGATCGGCGGATCGTAGCTGCCGAGCGGTCCGGCCGCAGATTCGGCCGGCGTCCCGTCGGACGAGCGAGGGACGGCAGCGCTGCCGGACGCGCCTGCGCCTCCGCCGATGCGCTCACCTGCGCCGTCGCATGCCGCCAGCGCCGTCAGGAGCAGCATGACCGAGCCCAAAGCCGACATGGAACGCGCTTTGCTTATGTTCACAGCCATCCCCCTCTTCTTCGGCTCAGCCTCGCAATGTTTACGCTCTCATTATAGGCGGGCGAGCATGGCTCGGACAATGTATATCTAAACCAGTCCTACGCGAGCGCAAAGGAAGCCAGACTGGCGCCCCCCGTCCCCTTGTAGGTCAAATAAATCGCTTGAACGCCGTCCGGTATGGCGATGTCGGACTCGTAAGCGGTCCACACATTCGTAAAATCGACGGGAATGGTGCCGAGCACCGGGCCGTCCCACGACGTCCTGACTTCAAAGGCGCCTCGGCAATAACCGCGCACTTTGATGCGGACGGAGCGGACCCCCTCGCAGCGGAAATATTTGAAGCCGGCCGTCGCGCCGTCTCTCAGGTTGGCGATATAGCCAATCTCCTCGTCCCCGTGCTTGCCGTCCTCGGTAATCTCCGGACAGCGGCTGTCCATCCATTCTCCGGGAGCGCCCGTATACAACGCTTCGTCCCGGCAAAACAGCTGGCACGCCAGATAGGCCGGATATTCGCCCCGTCCCTCGAGCGGTCCGCCGTTCGGGCCGCAGGAGGTCATCTCCGCTTGAACGATCGTGCCGTCCTCCCGGAATTCGATCGGCTCGATGCAGCCCTGCCGGCTGAAGTTCGTTCCGTTCGTATGCCGGTGATAAAAAACATACCATTGGCCCCGGATCCGGGCGATACCGCCGTGATTGTTGCCGCCGTAATACATAGGCTTGTCCGCCGGCTTGTACGTATCGATATGCAGATCGTTGTTGCTGACGACGACGCCTCCATAGACGAAGCCGTCTGTCGGGGAACTGCTCGTCGCATAACAGAGCTCGTGCATAACGACCGAGGAGTAGATCAGATAATACGTATCCTCTTTTTTCCGGATGGAGGGCGCCTCGAAAAAGGCATGGCCTTCAAAGCCGCTGCCGACGCTGTACGGTTCGCTTGGCAAGACGAATGTCGGCTCCCTGGAGATGGTGAGCATATCCGGACCGAGCACCGTCGCCATGGCGCCGTGCCGGGAGCGGTCGCCGGGCGCGCTGAAGCCTGTATACAGGTAGGTCGTATCCCCTTCCGTCAGCACGGCCGGATCGAATTGCGGCTCGTCGCCCTCCCGCTCGCCCAGGCGCGTGCCGTCGGCGTACCGGACATAGCCGTAAAACGAATACTTCCCCGCCGGCGTATCGCACACCGCGACCGATACGACGGGCACTTTGTCGAGCACATAATAAAGATAATACCGCCCGTCGGGACCGACCGTGACGTCCGGCGCATATAGACACATGCGGCCGTCGGGATTAAGCGGATCGTCGGTCTTGCGGTAGATCACGCCCTCGTACCGCCAATCGGCCAGATCGTGCGCTGGCGCGGACCAGCACACATAGTCGTTCAAGCAATAGGCGTGGCCGTTAAACCTGTCGTGGGAGCCGTATACGTACACTCTGCCGTCGAACACGTAAGGTTCGCCGTCCGGCGTATATTCCCACGACGGAAGATAAGGATTGAAGCCTTGTTTTTTCAATCGTTGTCCACTCCGATCCGATAGGTTCGTTCAAGCTTCCCGAGCAAAGGCGTCATAGATGCGCTTTCTTCGGGCTCTCTCTTCCGGCGGAAGCTTCTGCGCATCCGCGATCTCATAGACGCCGAAGGCGTCGTACAGTCTCGATGCCGGGTCGACCTCCACGTAGGTGCACCAGGGCAGCCAGTGGTAATGGCTGCGGAGCGTTTGACTCGCGAAGTTGCCGCTCTCGTGCCCCAAGCCCGGCATGGCATAGCCGATGCTGCCGTCTACATCGGTGGACTGTCTCGTGTTCTTATGAATAAACTCGGCAAAATCGAGAAAATGCGCGTCCCCGGTCATGAGGTACAGCCGGTAATACGCGAATACGCAGGCGGCCATATAGACATCGGCGCCGCCGCCGATCGTGATGATGCTCTGGCCGCTGATTGAAAATTGGTTGAACGGATGCTTGGGCCACGGGGCGATCACGGGGAAGCGCCAGGCGTAGGTCCATGTCTCGGTATAATCCGCGGCCCCGATCGCACCTTCGAGCCAGTCCGGCTGTCCGGTCAGATCGTATAAGGCAAGGAAGCCGAACAAAGCGTAGATGCCGGCTTCTTTGTCCTGAATATCCGCGTTGTCGCACGTACCGCCCCGGTACTCCAAATTGCGATAATTATGTTCGAACGACCACCGGCCGGCCCGGATCGCGGCGGCTTTGTACCGTTCGTCGCCGGACGCGAGATAAAACTGGACGAGGAACCGGATGACGCTGGGCGTGTTGGACTTCGAATCCATGCGAACGGTCCCGTCCGCATGATACGCCCGGTAGAAGCTGCCGTCCTCGTTCTGGGCGTTCACGAGCCAATCGGCCGTCCGTCGGCAGAACGCCAGCCATGAAGGACGTTCTTCCCCTTTTCTGCGCAAATAAAGATAAGCGTCCAGAATCGCTTCGATCCCGTCGGCCAGCATGCGGATATAGTGCGGATAGGGCTCGAACCCCCGCAGCGTCGGATTGTAGCACATCCTTGGCAAGCCGGATTCGGTCATCGCGGTCCTGACCCAGAAATCGATCACGCCCACGCCTTTCTCGTACGCTTCGGGCACGTTCTCCTTGTCGCCGTAGCGGAGCAGCTGATAGCCGATGCCCGGCTGCTGGCCGACGAACCCGAACTGGAAGGAGACGCTCGACACATCCATGTCGGGCAATTGGCAAGCGAAGGGCAGCCCGTATGCGTCGCCGTAGGGCCGCGTATACCGGATCAGGATGTTCATGCCGTTGTGAAAATGGCGCTCGTTGTCGACCTCGAACAGCTTGTCGCGCAGCCGGTCGTACGTCAAACGCCAAATTCCCTTCATCATCGGCTGAAATCCGGCGTAATGGCCGAAGTGGACGGCAACGGCGTAGTTTTGCTCGAACCCGGCCTCCACCGGATGGTTGACGCGTTGGAAGCCTTGCGGCTTCTCGCGGTAATCGAGGCCCGCGTAAGGATTGTCGACCGGCAGCTGGCCGTCGCTGCCCGGATAGACGTAATCGATCGACAAGCCGGCGGGTGCGGTCCCGAGCGCTTTGCGAATGCCGTAGCCGTAATACATATAGTTCAGCGTCTGGCTCTTTGGCCTGCTCATCCCGATGGAGCCGACGGTGCATTTCGGGTCCGTTATATTTTCCGATCGCACGATATCCGTGCTCGGCAGGGTCGCGTCCGCCGCCCAGCGCGACAGCGAAGCCGCTTCACCCGTCGCGATATGCTGCATCGCGAACAGCGGGAGGGCGAAACGCGTCTCCGTCCGCCAGAAATATTCGTTGTCCGGGTCTTTGCCGATCGCGGTATCCGGCGCGAATTCATTTTGCTTGTACCAGACGCCGGGCGCGAAGCAATCGTAGTCGCGAATGTCGTCCGATTCGGCCGACGTGAAGGAGACTTTCGTGGAAAAACCGAGATCGTCTCCCGCCTTCGACACCTGGACGTTCCGGCTGATCTTGAAGCCCGCCCCCGCGATCTCATAGACATCGTGAAAGGCAAATACCGAACCCGAGGGCACGGTCAGCGTGCCGCGTGACGCGATCCTGCCGTCGGCTTCGGCGATATCGGCATAGGCTTCGTCGTAAAACTCGCTCGCCGCGAACGCGGTTTTAACCGTGACGAACATCGGCCGTTCGTTGGAATAAAGGAGCCGGCCGTCTTTGCGAACCTCGATGCCGCCATTGACGAAAAGCATGTCATAGCCGCCGCATGCCAGTCTCATGGAAAGACTCCTTTCGTTTGCCCGCGTCGGCGCTCACGGCTTCGACGGATTTTTGTTGAAATATTGTCTCACTAGAAACTGCACGAGCTCGCCGGGCGCTTCCCGGGTGAATTCGGCGCGATCGGCGAAGCGCATGCCGTAAGGCGCCTCCGGGGTATAGACCTCCCACCGCGGCAGCTCCTCGCCGATCGAATCCTGCCCGTTCGGATCGCCGCTGCAAATGAAGTTCGCCCAGTAATCGCACATCTGCCGCGCCAGATCGTAGTGCTTGCCGACGAACGGCCGCCAGCACTTGGCAAGCGTCTCGAAGAAAAACCACAGATCGACCGAATGAAACGTGCCGGGGTTATCCCATCCCGGGATGTCCGCGTCGAAGTTGTAATAATAGAGCGGAAGGTTCGCGCCGGTATCCGAGTTGGCCTGACCTGCTATCCGTATCGCGTATTCGATGCCGCTCACCGATGCTTTTTTAACGGCCTGCTCCAGGCTGCCCGAATCCGCATCGCACAGCGAGAGGAACGTCTGCGCATCTTCGCCGAAAAGCGCTTCTGCCAGGCGCTCGAATTCGTCCAGCGTGCCGGCCTCCGGCGCGCTTATAAATTCGGAGGAGGTGTGGCCGAACAGCACCGGCACCGGCCAACGCTCGTTCCGAAGGAACGCTTCGAACGCATCCCCGACATTAAACCTGCCGTCGGTCACGGTGCCCCAGAACCGCCCCGAAGCCACATATTTGTCGCGCACGAACGCCGCATCGAGCTTGCGGGCTTCGGCAAGCGAGGACACGCCGAGCTCTTCGAAGAAGCGAACGCCGTCCGCCTCGGCCTCCGCGAATTCACGAAGAAACCGTGGCGCGCCGTTGCCCGGATAAAGCCTCGTGAAAACCCCGCTCTGCACGATCGCCCGTTGGAACAGACCTTCGTTCTGCGGGGACGCGAGCTGGTTCATGACGCTGCCGCCGCCTGCCGATTGCCCGC
Source organism: Cohnella sp. GbtcB17 (assembly GCF_019091135.1). Classification (GTDB taxonomy): domain Bacteria; phylum Bacillota; class Bacilli; order Paenibacillales; family Paenibacillaceae; genus Cohnella. The sequence continues at coordinate 12,958 of NZ_JAGXJW010000061.1, forward strand.
CGATCGTCATTTTGTCCGGAGCGCCGCCGCACGCCGCGATATTGCGCTTGACCCATCGCGTCGCCGCCTGCTGGTCCAGGTGTCCGAAGTTCGCCGGCGCTTCCGGCGCTTCCGCCGTAATCTCCGGATGGCACAGAAAGCCGAACGCATTGAGCCGATAGGCGATCGTGACGACCACGATGCCTCTGCGCGCGATCCGCTCGCCGTCGAACACCATCTCGGCCGTATGGCCGACCTGCAAGCCGCCTCCGAAGTACCAGACGAATACCGGCAGCTTCTCGTCTTGGCGCTTGGCCGGCGTCCATACGTTCAGGTACAGACAGTCCTCATCCATGGCGATGTCGGGCTCGACCGCCCATTCCCGGGTATAAATATTGTTGTCGTCGAGCTCCTGCCGAACCTGCATCGGGACCGGCGCGAAGGCATACGCCTCGCGCACGCCGTCCCAATCCGGGGCCGGCTGCGGCGCGCGCCAGCGATTGTCTCCTACAGGCGGCGCGGCAAACGGAATGCCTTTGAAGCTCGTGATCCTCGGATCCGCGGCCGGCAGTCCCCGCAGCGTCCCGTTTTCCACCTTCGCGACTCTTAACATCACTGTTCTCCTTTCCATTTCCCGAAGTCAACAAAATACGGAGGAGGATATCTTTCGATATCCGTCCCCCTCCGAATTTGCTGCGAATCGATTTTTATTTGTTTGCGGTCGCTTCGGCGCGCATTTTTACGATCTTCTGCGCCTTGACCGTATCCGCGGCCAAAACGTCCTTCCAGCCGAGGCCTTCGACATCCTTCTGCATCTTCGTCCACAGCTGGTCGAACTCGGCCTGGTTTTTCGCGAATACCATCTTCCACGACGTGTTCTTCACGTAGTCGGAGATCTGGCTGCGCTTGTTCTTAATGTCCGAGGAATCGGTTCCGAGACTCGTATTGATATTCGGCACGATATCGATCATCTTGTTTTTCAAATAATAATCCGTCGCGTTCTCGGCATTGTACGTCTTCTGCCAGTCCGTCGTCAGCACGGTCTTGTTCGCTTCGATCGTCGCGCTCCAATAGTTGCTGTTATAGAACTCCTTGGTGTCCGGATCGTACGTGAAGTCGCTCATGATCATCGTGTTGAGCTTGCTTTGTCCGTCCTGATAACCGCCGCCGCCATATTCGTCCGGAACCGGCGTATTTTTCTGGAAGGCGGTCTGGCCGACTTCGGTCAGCTGGAATTTGCCGTCGGCCGTCTTCTCGTAATTGAAGCCTTCGAAGCCGTTCACGTAATAGCGCAGGCCTTCCGGAGAAACGAGCCAATCCATGAATTCCATGATGCGGTCCGCGTATTTCGTTTTCGCGCCGATCGCGAACGCTCTTCCGTTGCCGTAGTAGGCGTCGCTGTTTTGAATGATATGGGTGTCGGCGATCGGAACCGCTACGTTGCCGTCCCCGTTTTTGCCGCGCTCGATCGAATTGTAGAATCCGCGCTGCCAGGAGTACCACAGGAGCAGCACCTGCTTGTTGGTCAGCTTCTCGGCGACCTTGTTCCAATCCTGGGAAGGCGAGTCGGGATCGACCAGTCCCATCTGATTTGCTTTAAAGTAAAATTGCAGAATCTTCTTGTACATGCTGTTGTCGTCGACGAGCGGGACGATATCGCCTTTGGCGTTCAGTTGAAGGGTCGTCGTGCCGTCCGGCTGTTCGAATCCGTACCAGCCGCTGAGCCAGCGCACATTTTCCATGCTGCCGCCGTCCCAATCCTTCCACAGGGAGATCGGCACGATCGGCTTGCCGTCCGGCGTCTTCGGATACTTCTCCTGCATCTGCTTCAGCACGTTCAGCAGGTCGTCCAGGTTGTTCAGCTTCGGCGCTCCGACGCCCTTGTAGTAATCCCAGGGCATGATCGGGCTGGAGTAGGGAATCTCTTCGGAGAAGGTCGTTGGCGACGTGTCCGCCTCGAACGTGGGCAGGCCGTAGATTTTGCCTTCCGGATTGACCTTGTCGAAGCCCGCATTATACGGTTTGAAGTGGTTGTCGACATATTGGGACAAGTACTTCGTGTTCTTGATCTTGTCCGTCATATCCATGACGAGACCGGCCGGGATGAGCTCTTCCAGCTGGCTGTTGTCGACGATGACCAGATCGCCCAGATCGCCCGCTGCCGTACGGGTCTTGTACAGCTGATCGCCGGCAACCTGCGGGGCAAGGATATTAAGCGTGATGTTGAACTTGTCCTTGACGAGCTTGCCGTACCACCCGGTCTGTTCGCCCTGGTAGTTGGCCGCGTTGTCGAATACGGTGATCGTGATCGGCTTGCTGTGATCGATCGCCCCGGCGGACTGGGATGCGCCCGAGCTGGCGGCGGAACCGGACGGTTCGCCGGACGCCGCGTTATTTTTGGAGCCGTCGCTGCATGCGGTCAGCGCCGCGGACGCCAGGAACAACCCTGCCAACGATACGGCCATCGATTTCTTGGCCCATTTTCTGCTGTCGCTCATGTGAAACCCCCATTTGGTCAAATTATTATAATGGCGCAAGCGAGGTCAGCCCTTTACCGCGCCGATCATAATCCCTTTTACGAAGAACCGTTGGAAAATCGGGTAAATCAGCAGGATCGGCGCCACGACGATAATGGTGACCGTCATCCGGATGGACGTCGTCGTCTGCTTGGTCGAGAGACTGGACATCGCCGTCGAGCCCGCGTTTTGCAGATTGACCATCGTCGACAAGGAGCTTGCCTGGTTGATGTAGTTGTACAAAATGAACTGCAGGCTGTAGAGATTGCTGTCGGTCACGAGGAGCAGCGTATCCTGGAAGGAATTCCACTGATCCACGGCCGCGAAGATGGCGACCGTCGCCAGGATCGGTTTGCAGATCGGCAGCATGATGCGGAAGAAGATGGTCATCGTCCCGGCCCCGTCGATGCTCGCCGCCTGCTGCAGCTCCTTGGGCGTCGACTCCACGAACGTTTTGACCAGTATAATGAAGAAGGGAGCTACGACTGTCGGCAAAATATAGGCCAGAAAGTTGTTGGTCAGGTGCAGCGACCTCATCGTCAAATACCAGGGAATGATGCCGGCGCTGAAGAACATCGTGATCACCGTGAAGCGGTACCAAAACTTCCGCGCCCACATGTCCTCCTGCGAGAACATGAAGCCCAGGAAGGCGGAGGCGCCCACCGTCAAGCTCGTGCCGATGACCGTTCTGCCCAGCGAGATGAGCGCTGCGTGGCCGAGTCCCGGGATCTTGAACACGTCGATGTAATTCTGGAAGTGAATATGCTTCGGGAAAAAGACGACGTCGCCTCTCGCGCTGATATCGTTCGCGCTGATCGTGTTGATGATGATCGAGTAAAAGGGATAGACGCAGATCAGCGCGAACAGGGAGAACAGCGTATAGATGACGACGGAGATGAACTTGTCCGTCGCGCTGAGCTTGTAGCGCGTCTTCTGATCCACTCTGCTTTGGCGGACCGGCTCAAGTGCCGGCTCTGCCGCATGCTCGCTCATACGATGCTCTCCCCTCTTAACATTTTGGACAGACCGTTCACCGAGAAGAGCAGCACGACGCTGATCAAGCTCTTCAGCATGCTGATCGCGACGGACACGGAATAGCTGCCCCCGCCCATGGCCAGGTTGTAGACGTACAGGTCCAGCACCTGAATGCTGTCTTTGTTAAACGCGTTCTGGAAGACGAAGTACTGCTCCAGCCCGTTGTTCAGGAAGCTTGCGATCTGCAGCATGAGCAGCACGAAGTACGTCGGCAGCATGCTCGGCAGAACGACGTGGCGGATCACCTGCATGCGGGTCGCGCCGTCGACGTGGGCCGCCTCGTAGAGGGAATCGTCGATCCCCATGATCGCGGCGATGTACAGAATGGCGGACCAGCCTAGCGCTTTCCAGGTTGTCCACATCCACATCGTGATCCATACGTGTTCGGAGCTCTGGAGGAACAGGATCGGCGCATCGGTCAGGCCGAGCTGCCGCAGCATGCCGTTAATGACTCCTTCGCTCGAAAACATGGAGAAGGCGAGCGAGTACACGAGCACCCAGCTGATGAAGTTCGGGAGCGTCGTGACCGTCTGGATGAACTTCCGGAAGCGGACGGCCTTGATCTCGGTCAGGAAGATGGCGAATACCATCGGCAGCCAGGAGAACAGCAGCGTCAGGCCGCTCATGCCGAACGTGTTTTTGATGACCTGCAGCAGCTGGTCGACCTTCACCTCGTTTTCGACGAGCGATCTGAACCATTGAAGCCCGACGAACGGCGACTTGGACAACGGAATCGGCGGCGTGTAGTCGAAGAAGGCGTATACCCAACCGTACAGCGGGTAGTAGGCGAAGATGAACAGCAGAATCATGAAAGGAGAGATGTAGAGAAATTTTCTGAACGACGTGCTTCTCTTGTTGTAAGTCAGCATGAGCACTCCGCCTCTCCTCTTCGATGGGTAAGGGCTTTCGCTTTCATATCGATCTCCTTTCCTTCGTGCGGTGCTGCGTTGGTTGCGCTTTCATGTTTCCATTATAGGCACCCGCCGCTGGCCTGAACTACGTGCATCTTTTTACTTGCTTAACGATCGTTTACTCGTTTGTAAGCGCTATATATTCCAAAGCAAAGAACCGCACATTTATTGTGCGGTTCGGTTCCTGGGCCGTAGTCGTAGCGCAGGCGCGGCACTGTTGTGCGGTTCCGGTGCGTCGCTGGCGCGGCGACGGTTATCCTTTCACCTTGTAGTAAATCTGGTACGGCTCGTAGCCGATATCCCGAATACGCCTCATTTGAATCGCGGGGTCCTGATTGACCGTTTTGAAAAAAAATCGCCAGCTTCCCCACTCGCGCTCGTTTTCCATCTCGATCTCGGAGGCGACTTCGTCTATGTCCGCATGCAATATTCGTTCGGTCTCGCCGATTCCCGCCAACACTTCCGGACCGTACCGGAAGGCTCCGACGGTCCCGTCGTCCGGCAACGGCACGAAGCGGATGCCCACCGGGAGGATGACGCTCACTTGGTCCCCGTCCATCCAGCTCCGGCGAATGACGTGGAACCGGCCGCTGTCCGCCGTCCTGCCCTGAAGGATGCCGTTGACGTATATCGTCGCCTCCGACATCACCCATTCTGGAATCCGGACGCAGATCGCAAATTCCTTCGTCCCGGTCGTGTGAACGATCATATCGTGCTTGCGATACGACGGGATATTCTCGTGAGTCGCGGTCATCTCATTGATGCCCTGAACGCCTGCCGTTATTGATGAGTTCATCAAACTCCCGCTCATGCGGTCCTGGGCTTGAACGATCTGCACGGGCTCTCCATCGATGTCCGCGTTCAGCTCGGAGTTGAAATATTGGCAAATATAGAGATTGTCGTCTTCTTGATAATACACGCCCCGATTCCAGGCCGCGTTCGCCTGGACCATCGTCCCGTGGCAGCAGAAGAAGCTGTCCGTCTCCTTGCTCCAATCCTTGCGCAGACCGGCCTTCATCGGCAAAAAGTACGTGAGCAGCCCTGTGGAAGGATCGTCATGCTTGTTGCCTGTCAGCGGATATTCCCGATAGTACGCCTGGGCCATAATGCCGTTGTACAGGTTGTACTCGATATATTGCGCATAGGCAGGATCGCCCGACTGCCTGAAAAGGAACTCGGCCAGGCGGATCATATTGTAGACCGTGCAGTGTTCCTGGTTTTTATCCCCGAGGCGCGCCTTCATTTTCTGCTTGGGCATCCACACCTCGCCGGCCGTCTGTCCGCCGGTCGCCAAGTATCCTCTTTCCGTAACCGCGCAGTTCCAATAAGCCTTGACGATGTCCAGCCATCGCTCTTCGCCCGTCACCTCGTAGGCTCTGGCGCAGCCAAGCACTTCGGGAATGGTCGTATTCGCGTGCATGTTCGTCAGCGGGTCCTTGCCTTCAAGCAGAGGCTGGAACAAGCGGCTGCGATAATAGCGCTCGAGCAGCGTCGCGTACTTCTCCTTGCCGGTGATATGCAGAAGATCGGCCCACACCTCAAGCATCCCGCCGGTCTCCACGTCCAGAATGTCGTCGAATTGCTCTCTCGTGAATCGGCCGCTCCAATCCGCGAACCAATCCGCGAACGAATCCGCGATGACGAGCGCTTTTTCGTTATGGCCGTATCGATAAGCGTCGACAAGACCCATGAGCAGCTTGTGGAGATTGTACTGCGGCGCCCATATGCTTTTGCCGCTCGCGATCCAGTGCAAGTATTTTTCGGGGATGGGACCGGCCCATTGCCCTCCGTTATCCTGCTGGCACGCCGCCAATTCGTCGATGATAAGGTCCATCTTCACCTTCAGCTCCGGATCGCCCGTCTCGTCCACATAAAGGGCCGCCGCCGACAGCCAGTGGCCGAGGAAATGCCCCCGCAGCTGGCAGACCGGCGATTCCCACCCGCCATGCGCATCTTCCGGAATGCCCCGCCCCTCATAGCGGCCGGCCTCCAGCCGATAGTTGAATAGAAGATGATCGCTGTCAAGCTTCATCAAATATGCACGGTTCGCCGCCTCCCTTCGATTGATCTCCCCGTCTCGCATGCGCACGCTTTGTCCTTTCCATTCTTTCACGGACGAATTCCTCCCTGTTTCTTTTCTTTTTCCTTCTAACGCATCTACGATCAGCTAGGTACCTTCGACTTCATAAATGTTTGCGCTTTCATTAATTGTAGGACGCAGGCGATTGCGCATTCAAGGTACAAGTTTTAACTTCGTTAACCTACGTTTACGTTTCCGCATGGCAGGGTCCGGATTCGCACCAAAACTAAAAAAAGCCGCCTGCGGCCTTTGTTTGCGAAACGGCGCGCAGCATACGGACCGAGGAGCCCTTATTTTTGTTCTCATCGCGATTTACCGCCTGGTCGCGGACCCAGGAGCCTCTATTGCGGGATTGGAGACCTATTTTAGTCTTGATCTGGGCGAATAACGACTCTCCAGTCCGAAATGATCGCACTTGCACCGATTTGTACGAAATAGCGTCATCTGAGTCCGGTATCGAATGTCTGCAAAGCGAAGAGGCGCTGTACAGCGTTACTTGTCGGGACTGTGGCCTGTTTCGGGCCGAAGAGGGCAGCATTACCTGCCGTTTTATACTTTCTATTATGTGCAAAAAAACGACCTCGCAAGGTCGTTTTTTCATGTTCAAAAAACCGCTTCTGCCGGACTTCCCGTGTAGCGGAGCGTTCGAACGGCAGGCGCAGGCGGGAGAGCGGTCCCGAAGGACGGCTCGAACAGCTGAACGACAATTTCCCGCTCAGCCTTCATCCCGGGATAAGCGCCTCTTCTCTCTCCGACCGTCAACGTCCTGCTTTCCTCATCCCATAGCAGCGGCGTAGTCGCATAAACGCCCTTCTCGTAATCGTAGCTGTCCCCTTCGTCTTCATACAGCTCGAACGATCCGCTCCGACCGGCGTAAACGCGAACGTACAGCCGCCCGCCGAACTTGTCGTCCGCGGCATGCTGGATCTCATCGCCCATCGGCACGATGGAGCCGGCGCGGACGTACAGCGGAATTCGGGCGAGCGGCGCCGCCGCCTCCATCAACGCTCCGCCCTCGAAGGACGCGCCGTCCCAGAAATCGTACCACAGGCTCCCGCTCGGCAAGTACACGGACCGGGTCTCGCTTCGCCCCTCCAGCGGCTGCGATCCGCTGTCGTAGTACATCGGCTCGGTGACGGGGTTCACCAGCAGCGCCGGACCGAACATATACTGATCGCCGATGTCGTACACGCGGGCATCGTGCCTGAAATCGAACGGCAGCGCGCGCATGAGCGTATAATCGTCCCGATAGACGCGAAAGGCAAGCGAATAAATGTAAGGCAGCAAGCGATAGCGAAGAGACAGAAACGCAGCCAGCGCCTCGTAAAACGGCTCGCCCGGCTCCCCGAACCGCCAGATCTCGCGCGGCGTGTCCGTGCCGTGGGAGCGGAACATCGGCAGAAACGTGCCGTACTGGAACCAGCGCACGTACAATTCGCGGTAGCCCAGATCGTCCACGCCCGCGTCGTAATCTCCGCTCCAAAACCACTGATCGGGCTTGTCGCGGACGAAAAAGCCGCCGATATCGAGCGTCCAGTAGGGCGATCCCGTCGCGCAGAAGTTAAGCCCGTCGGGGATTTGCTTGCGCAGAGTGTCCCAGTTGGCCGAAATGTCGCCCGACCAGGTGATCGTCCCGTAGCGGTGCTGTCCGGCATAAGCGGACCGGGTCAGATTGACGACACGCTTGCGCTCGTTCGTTCGGCGCTGCCCCTCGTAGATGCCGCGGGAATGCAGCAGCGAGTAGGCATTGATGAACTGCGGATCGATATAAAGCTTGGCCTCCTCGGTATTAATGCGCAAGCGCTCCTCAGGCTCGGGTCTGACCGCGCCCTTCCAGTCCGCTTCGAAGGGCTCGGTACAGTCGCACCACCACGCATCGATGCCGTGGACGAACAAGCCTTCGTTCGCCTGCTTCCAATAGAGCGCCCGGGCTTTCTCCTGGAAAGCGTCGTACGTCGCCCGATTGGCGAGCAGTCCGCCCTGCTCCGCCATCTCCCGATGATTGTCGCTGTCCGGATTCATGATCGGCCAGATCGACACCATCAGGCGCGCGTTCATGCCGTGCAGCGCCTCCATCATTTTCCCCGGCTCGGGAAACCGCTCCGGGTCGAGCGTCTTCTGGCCCCACAGCTCGCCGGTCCACGACTTCCAATCGAGCACGATGCAGTCGAGAGGCAGGCCGCGCGCGCGATACTCCCGCACCGTCTCGATCAGCTCCGCCGAAGACGCATAGCGTTCCTTGGATTGCACATAGCCGTAAGCCCACTTCGGCAGCATCGGCGCCTTGCCCGTCAAATAACGGATGCCGCGAACGACCTCGTCCAGCTCAGGACCTGCTACAAAGTAGTAGTCCATTTCCGCGTCCGCCTCGGTGGACAGGTAAGAGCCGAACGCATCGTCGTGAAACATCATTAAAGAGTAGCTGTCCACCACGATGCCGTAGCCGCGCGTCGATACGAGCACGGGAACGACGGCTTTCATATTTTGCTGGTACAAATACTGATGCTGGCCGCGCAGGTTGAACATGCCCTCTTCATGCGAGCCCAATCCGTACAACGCTTCTCCGTCCGCCCAATCGAATGCGAGCTTCGTGCGATAAGCCTGTCGGTCTATCTCTCTTCGCACCTGCGACGCGCGGACCCGCAGTCCGTCCGCCCCTTGACCGGTCTCCAGCCTGGCGTCTTCGTCGAACACGGCTCTGACGACGTCGACCGGCACAAGCGTCTTGCCGCCGCGCGGAGGCTCCTGCGCCAGCAAGTTCCCCGCCGCGTCGCGGTAGACGAAGGCGCCGGTCCGCTTGTCGATCCGGATTGCGATGCTCGAGGTCGAGAATGAAAGCCGATGCTCGTCTTCCTCGACCGTGTAAGGCACGGCGTCGTCCGGCTCGCGAACGATCATCAAGCTCCGTCCGGCGCGGAACGTCGGCTCCAGCGTGTATTGAATACGGATCGTGCCGCTTGCGTAAGGCGTGAGCTTCATCCTGCCGTTCGACGTCTCGAGCACGAGTCCGTCGGGCCGCGCCTCATAACGCCGAATATTCATCGTAGCCCTCCCGTTGTCCGCTCTCTTTTCTCCCGCGGCACGCCTCTAGCCTTTGACTGCCCCGGAAGTCATCCCCGCGATAATAAATCGCTGACCCAGCAAATAAACGATCAACACCGGCAAAATCGTTAAAATAATGTCCGCGCTGACCAGATTCCACGATTGCTGGAACTGCCCGAAGAAGTTGTACACCGCCAGCGTCATCGGCCACTTCTGCGCGCTGTTCAAATAATAAAGCGGCAGCAGAAATTCGTTCCAGGTGTTGAGGAAAGCCAAAATAAAAACGGTAACCGCAGCCGGGCGGAGCACTGGAAAGATAACTTTGAAAAACAGCCGCACCGGCCCGCAGCCGTCGATGACGCCCGCCTCGTCGAGTTCCTTCGGCACGCCGCCGACAAAGCCGAACAAAATAAAAATGCTGAACGGAATCTGCGTAACCATGTACAAAACGACGATGCCGGCTCGCGTATTCATCAAGTGCGTCCACTTCATGACGTCAATCAGAGTGAAGTAGTTGAGCGGCAGCGCGATGCCCAAGATGATAAAAAAGTAAAGCATACGGTTCAGGCGGGAACGGTTCCGCGAAAGCGCGAAGGCCGCCATCGCCGAAAAGAGGATGCAAAATATCGCGGCAAGCCCCGAATAGGCGAAGCTGTTCAAAAACGAACGGCCCAGCTTGCCTTTCTCGACGACCGTCGCAAAATTGTCGAAGCGAAACGAACGGGGAAGCGCAAAGCTCATCGAGCTGGCTTCGGCTCCCGTCTTGAAGGCATTGATGACGATGAGCAGAATCGGAATGAGCGCGATCAGGCTGATCGCGCCGATCGCGACGTTGGCAACCGCGGCCTGCAGCCTTTTACTTTTCATATCAGCCTTGTTCCTCTCTGGACATAAGCTTGACGGCGAAAAATCCCATGAGGGTCATGATGACGAACAGAACGGTGATCAAGGCCGTGCCGACGCCATAGCTCCCGAGAGAAAACTGGCTGAACACCTGCGTATACACCACATCGGTCGCATACCCGGGACCTCCGTTCGTGAGGACGTATACCGTGTCGAATATTTTCAGACCGTACAACAGGTTGAGCACCGTCGTGACGGTCAGCGAAGGCATTAAAAGCGGCAGCGTGATATACCGAAGCTTCTTCCAGAAGCCGGCGCCGTCGATATCCGCCGCTTCGTAATAAGAGGAAGAGATCGCCTGCAGGCCGGCCAGCAGGATGACCATGATATAGCCCGCGCCTTTCCAGACATCGACCGCGATGACCGATTTGAACGCCCATCTGACGTCCGACAGCCAGTGCTGCGTCCATGACGATAGACCGATCGCCCTCAGCGCTTCGTTGATCAGGCCGTGCTGGGGCTCGTAGATCGACTTGAAAATGATGCCCACCACCAGCATCGGAATGACCGAAGGCATAAAAAGAACGACGCGGTGAAAGCTTTTCATCCGGATTCCCCGATTGACCATCAGCGCAAGCAGCAAACCGATAATCGTCTTGAGCACGATCGTGGCGACCGTAAAGACCGCCGTATTCCGGATGCCGTGCATATAATTCTCGTCGGACGAGAAGATCGTCCTGTAATTGTCGAGGCCGATGAAGTTGATCGCCTTGGCGTAGCTGTTCCAGTCCGTAAACGATAAATAGATGCCCATCAGGCTCGGAACGACGGCAAACGCGACGTAAAAGATCAAAGCGATCGCAATGAAATAAAAAGGATACATTCGTTTGCTCATGAGTCATACCCCGTTCGTGGACGGCCGCGGGACGGGGCCCGCTGTCGCGTACAACCGCGAGTCCCCGTCTATCGTGCCGACTTCTTACTTCCAGTTCGAATCGCCGGCCGTCTTCGCTTGCTGGTCTCTGCGCTTGTCGATGTTTTTGAGAATATCCTTCGGCGTCATTTGCTTGTTCATCATGGCCGCCATATCTTTGCCGATGTCCATCCACTGCGGATTCACGTAATTGATCGCGGTCTGGTACACGGTACCCGACGTTTGACCGTAGGTGTCGAAGAAGGCGCGCTGTTCGTCGTTGAACTTGGCTTTGACATCCTTGAAGTTCAGCGTCGTGAACTTCGGTTCGTTGTCGAGCAGGAACTGCAGATTGTCCGGCTCCGTCAGGAAGCTGAAGTACTGCTTCGCTTCTTCGATATGCTTGGAGCTGCTGGAGATGAATTTGCTCGGTGCGGCCGGATTGACGTTCAGGCTTTGGTTGTCCATGAGCGGAATCGGGAAAAATCCGTAATCGGAAGCTTTGCTGCCCGGCACGGCCTTCTCGATCTGAGCCGGAAGCCCGATATTGTAGAGCGTCATGGCGTATTTGCCGTCGGCCATGTTTTTCTCCGTGTCGGCGTACGTATTGGAGAAGGCGTATTCGCCGAAGTATCCCTTCTGCACCAGCTCGCTGAACTGGGAGAGCGACTGCTCGAGCACGGCGGCGTTCTCGAACTTCTCTTGATTGGCGATCAGCTTGTCGGCAAGTCCCGCTTCGAGCTGCTCGTACCGCACACCAATTTCGGGGAACCAGAGCACATGATGCCAGCCGTCGGAGACTGGCTCGTAGATCGGCGTCACGCCGGACGCTTTGATCGCCTCACAAGCTTTAAGGAATTCTTCGTAGCTCTTGGGTGCGCTCAGACCGAGCTTGGCGAACAACGGCTTGTTGTACACCATGATCCAGCTCGCGCTCGGGTCCCAGATCGTGAGGGCGTACACTTTGGAATTCCAGGACGTCTGTTCGACGAAAAGCGGGTCTTCCCGTTGCACCCATTCCTCCCCCGACAGATCGACCGCGTTGTTCTCCACGTCGTACAGCGGGCCGAGATCGAACTTGCCGCTCTGTCCGCCGAAAATGTCGGGCGCCTCGCCCGACGCCAGCTTCGCCTTCAGCACGTTGCTGTACTGATCCGAAGGCACGATCTGATAGTCGATATGAATGCCGGTCTGTTCCTCGAATTTTTCGGCAAGCTTCATCTCCGCGTCCTTGATCCAGTCCTGGCTCGCCAGATACGACAAGGTGATATCTTTCTTCGCCGGCGCGGAGCTGGCGGTCTCGCTCGCCTGGCTCGGCGCGCTCGTCGGCGAACCCGACGCTTGTGGCGACGAATCGCCTCCGGAATTGCCACAGCCGCTCAGCAGCCCTCCGGCCAGACCTGTCAGCAGAACAAGGCTAAGTGCTTTTTTCATGCCTACTCCCCTTTTTCGATTCGAGTGTAAACGCCTTCAACTTCGCCCCCTCATTATAAGTGAAGCGCTCACATCCTCTCCATGCAGTCGTTTGTGCGTTTCTTTGTACATTTTTTCCGAGGGTTGACAACCCGTTCCACGCCGATGCAAAATGGTAAAAATGCATGCGACGGGAGCGGGATATTCGTGAAGCTGATTCGCCGGCCTCGCTCGATCCGTTCGATACTGTTCCTTACCTATTCGTCGATCATCGTCATCGGCATCGCGATCTTGTTCGCGCTTTTCTACGTCTGGTCCTCCAACCTGCTGAAGCAAAAGGCGTTTAATACGCTGACGGAAATGTCGTCGACGCTCCAGACGCAGCTCGATCTGGAGATCCAGAAGCTCGACTCCGTCTCCGTGAGCATTTTATACTCCAACCTGATTACCGACCGCATCTCGGCCTACGAGACGCCAAAAGGCACGGCGCCGGATCCGCTCTCCTCCGAGCAGAGCGGCAGCCGGTACAACAAGACGGATACCTCGCTTTACGATATACTTGTCGCGCTCGTCGGCCCTTCTTATCCCGTACAGCAGGTGTACCTGCACTTGTTTTCCGGCATCTCGATCGGCGTCGGGCTGGACAACAGCCAGAAAAAGACGGACGTCGCGAGCCAGCCGTGGTTTACGGCCGTAGAGAGCGATAAGAAGGCGAAGGTGCTGACCCTTTCCCAGACCGGCAGCAGCAGTCTCGGGTTAAAAAATAACGTTTTTATTTCCCTCCTTCGCCATTTCTCGGACAAATACAATGCGCCGAAGGGCATCGTCGAGGTCAAACAAAGCTACGGCAAAGTATTCGGCGGCGTCATCCGCCAGGCCAAGGACAACCCCTCGCTCGAACAGATTCTCATCTATACGAACGACGGAGAGATCGTCTATCCCTACGAACACGCCGAGCAGGACAAGCAGATCGTCCGACAGCTCCTGAATCGGTCGATCGGACCCTCCGATGCCGAGCGGCCCGCCTATTTGACCAACCCGCTGACCGGCGATACGGACCTGCTCACCATCAAGCATTCCGACCTGACGAACTGGAATATTGCCGTCATGATCTCCAACAAAACGTTGCTCTCGCCGCTGAACAAATTTACGAGGCTTGCGATTCTGGCGACGCTCGTCATCTTGCTCTTCCTGATCGCGCTGTCGTATGTCGCCTCCAAGCGAATCACGCGTCCCCTTGGCGCGCTGAACAAGACGATCAAATCGATCAGCCTCGAATCGCTTGTCGCCGGCACCCCGGCCGAGCTCAACAGCGGACTGAACGAATGGGACCGCCTGAATGCATCGTTCGTCAAAATGAACGCCAGGCTCAAGGAATCTTTCGACCAGCTGCTGCTGTCCCGCACGCACGAGATGCAGGCGAAAATGACAGCGCTTCAGTCTCAAATGAACCCGCATTTCCTGTACAATTCGCTGGCGACCATCAGCGCTATGGCCTACGAGCAAATGAACGAACAGATCATTGCGATGTGCGACAACTTGTCGGACATGATGAGATACATCTCGGCCGACGAATCCGCGCTGGTCGACATGGAGACGGAGATCGGCTATACGGAAATGTACCTGAGCTGCATGAAGCTCCGTTACGGAGACTTGCTCGCCTGGACGATCGATCTGCCCGCCTCGATTCGAACGATACGGGTTCCCAGGATCATGATTCAGCCGCTCGTGGAAAATGCGATCAAATACGGAACCAAGTCCAGCCCGCCATGGGAAATCTCGATTCGGGGCATCGTGGCGGACCGCCGCTGGCTCATCGAAGTCACGGACAACGGTCCCGGCTTCGGCGAGGAGGAGCTGTCGCGATTTTATGCGCAGGTGGAGGAGATGGAGCGAAGTCAGGTGTTGCCTGCGCTGAAGCTGCAGGGCATGGGACTGCTCAATCTTTTTATTCGATTGAAGCTGCAATACGGAAGTCAGATGCACTTCGATATTCGCAATTTGCAAGAGCGCGGGACGACCGTCACGATCGGCGGTCCCCTGAATACAAAATAAAGGCGGTGGAAGTGCTGAACCCGATCCATGTCATCGTAGCGGAAGACGAGCCGCTGCTGCTGCGCACGCTCGCAAGTCAAATTCAAAAAACCGACGCGTTGTTCCAGGTCGTGCACGCCGCCGGAGACGGCGAGAGCGTGCTTCGCTTCATGGAGCGCGTTCAAGTCCCGGATATACTGTTTACGGATATCCACATGCCCGTACTGGACGGCATCGGCCTCATCCGGGCCGTCGAACGCGACTATCCCGCCGTCAAAAAAATCGTCATCAGCGGCTACAGTGAATTTGAATATGCCCATCAAGCTTTAAAAATGAACGTGATCGATTACTTGCTCAAGCCGCTGAAGATTCGGGAGCTGGAGAGTCTGCTCTCGCGTTTAAAAACATCCATCGAGAGCGACAGGGCGGCCTTGAAGTCGCCCAGCGTGCTCGCCGGACGCCAGTATTCCGCCGAGGAGATCGTGAGGACGGTCGCGGACTTTATTAAAAACAACTATTCGCAGGAGCTCAGCCTGGAGGAAATCGCCAGACAGTTTAACGTAAACGCGTCCCACCTGAGTAAAATTTTTCTGAAGTACAACGGCGAAGCCCCCTCGAAGTACATTATGTCCTTGCGGATCAACGAAGCCAAACAGCTGCTGTCGCTGAAGAAGGGGCTTTCCGTCAAAGAAATCGGCGAAGCGGTCGGTTATCCGGACCCCTACTATTTCAGCCGCATTTTTAAGCAGTCGACGGGCATGACGCCAACCGAATACAAGAGCAGGCTGCCATAGAAGCGTACGGCTCCTCGCCTCTGCCGATCTCCCTTTAATCGCCGGCGTGCGGACGGGTTTTGCGATACATTCTACTTTTCTTGTTCCGGGTAAGGATCGATCGTCCGGATCGTCCCGTCCTCTTCGTAGTGCAGCACGGCATACTTGACGCAGCGCTTGTGATTAATGCCGCCCGACAGGGAGCTGTCATGGTAGAATAGATACCACTTATTCTCAAATTGGACGATGGAATGGTGGGTCGTCCAGCCGATCACGGGCGTCAGGATGGTGCCTTTAAAGGTGTAGGGCCCGAGCGGATCCCGGCTGACGGCATAGACGAGCTTGTGCGTCGTCCCGGTCGAGTAAGACAAGTAATACAGACCGCCGTATTTGTGCACCCAGGGCCCCTCGAAGTAACGCCGGTCCTCGTCGCCTGCGAGGATCGGATTGCCGTCTTCGTCAACAATCTCGATCTCCTTCGGAGCGCCCTGGAGCGACAGCATATCGTCGCTCAGCAGCGTCGCGCGCGGACCGAGCGCAGGCGCGCCGGGCGCGGGCTCCTTGTCGTCGGGCCGGAATTCGCCCGTCTGCCATTTTTCCAGTTGACCGCCCCACAGTCCCCCGAAGTACATATAGCTGCGGCCGTCATCGTCGACGAGCACCGCCGGATCGATGCTGAAGCTTCCCTCCATATAGGTCGGCTGCGCGCGAAAGGGTCCTGCCGGAGATGGGCTTGTCGCTACGCCGATCCGAAAAATCCCGTCATGGTCGCGAGCGGGGAAAAAAAGATAATACATGCCGTTCTTGTACGCGGCATCCGGCGCCCACATTTGCTTGGACGCCCATGGAACGTCCCGAATATGCAGCGCTTCGCCATGATCGACGACCGGAGAAGCGAGGTTGTCCATCGACAGCACATGATAATCCTCCATCCGGTATTGGTCGCCGTTGTCGTTGCTCTCGCCGTCATGATCGAGATCGTGCGAAGGGTAAATATAAATTCGCCCGTCGAATACATGCGCGGACGGATCCGCCGTGTAAATATGAGTAACGAGCGGTTGGTTCGGTTGCGGGACCGCCTTGGTCATCTGTCGTTCGCTCCATTCTTAATCGCGTTCGCCGCCCTTGGCGTAACGGAAATAATCGAAATCCGCAAACCCGCCGCTAACGCGGGTCGCATAGTTGAACAAGCCGATCCGATAGCCCATAAAGTGATCCAGCGTATACTTCATTTGGAGCGGGCGGCCGATGGACCTCCAGGCTTCGCCTTCGGCCGAATAAGCAAAGACTGCCGTATCCGCGCTCTCCCTGAAGTCAAATTCGATCTTCAAGCGGATGCGCTCGCAGGCATATGGCAAGCTTTCCACGATCTCCTCGCTTCCGTCCTGTCCGCGCACGCACATCGCGACGAATCGCTCGCCGTTCTCGCCGGCCCAAATGCCGACGGTGCCGAAGCCGCTCTGCAGCGCGACAAGGCCCGCGCGATCGCCCGGCTTCATCCCGGCCGCGTCCAGCAGCGTCTCCGCAGCGCAGGTCGGCCCTTCCGTCCGCTGCGTCAGCGTATTGCGCGCCAGCTCGATTCGGTTTGCGATCGCCCCCGTCGTCAGCCGCAGCCAGCCGGGGCGCGCGGTCACCGACCATAGCCTGTCGTCGGGATTGTGGTTCCATTGCCAGTTCAGCGCCAGCTTGTTGTCGCCATAGTCGAATTCGTCGCCGGTCACGAGCGGCCGGGGCGCGATGTCCGGCATCGGCGCCTCTAACGTGCCGGGCACGCGGCCGTCCGCGCCGAATATCGGCCAATCGTCTTCCCAGCGCACCGGCACGAGGCACGGAATACGGCCGACGGCGTCGCGGTCCTGGAACAGCATGGCGTACCACTTCCCTTCGGGCGTGCTCACGATCCCGCCTTGGGCGACGCCGCAGTTCCGATAGCCCAGGTCATCGTCGAGCGCGACGCGGCGCTCGTAAGGACCGAGCAGCCGGCGCGAGCGGTAGACGAGCTGCCTGCGCCGCCGGTTGCCGACGGTCGGCCATTCGATAAAAAACAAATAATAGAAGCCGTTCAGCTTGTAAGCGTGACAGCCCTCGCAGCGCAAGCCGATGCCTTCGCGCTCCGTCTCGAACAGCAGCCGGTCAAGGCCCCCTTCCTTAGGCGCCGAAGCGGTCTCCGTCAGCTCACGGATGCGAATATCGCCGTTGCCATATATGACATAGACGCGTCCGTCGTCGAAGAGCAGGCTCGGATCGTGATGCAGCCCTTCGATGACTGAGCGCTCCCATGGACCGCGTTCGATATCCGCCGTGCGGTACACGTAAAACCGATTCATGTCGTTGCTGCTGAAGGCGACGTAGTAAATGCCGTCGTGATAGCGCAGGCTTGCCGCCCAGGATCCGCTGCCGTAGATGCCTTTGCCGTCCATCAGATTGTGCGCGTCGTTGTCCTCCAGCCTGTCGAAGACATAACCCGCGAGCCCCCAGTGCTTCAAATTCCCGGACTTCATAATCGGACAGCCGGGCATCGAATGCATGCTCGTGCTGACCATGTAGTAGACCGAGCCGACCCGGATAACGCTGACGTCCGGAACGTCGGCCCACAGAATCGGGTTGGCGACGGTTGCCTGTGTCTGCATAGCGACCTCCCTTTAAACCCATTTTTGTTTGCGCTTTCATAAATCAGTATAGGAGGTTTAAAAATATGCCTGCAATGCGCAAGTCTTTACTTCGTTACCTATCGTTGACGAATTGGCGGCTTCTTCGCCGGCGTCGTTACGCGCCGCTCATTCAAAACGGGAGCCGCGTATGCAGCTCCCGTTTTTTAAACCGCCAGACTTGACGCCTCAGGCGCGGAACGTCGAAGCCAGCATCGGCTCGGCGCGTTCGATCCATTTGCCGTTCGTAAAGTCGGGGAAGGCGACCGGCGCGCCGCCGGCGTGAACCGATTGCTCGGACAACGCCGTCACCGCCATCCAGGTGGCCATATCGTAAACGTCGATCGGCGGGCTCGTCCGCGACTTCACGCTGTCCAGAAAATCGCGGAGCACCAAATAATCCATCCCGCCGTGACCGCCCTTGACGCCGTCCTTCAAAAAGCGCTGCCATACCGGATGCTCGTACCGCTCCAGGTACGAATCGAACGGCTCCCACTCGTGCGCTGGGCCGGCGCCGTCGATATAGATCGCGTTGCCGTCTTCCATCCAGACACCCTTCGTGCCCTGCACCTGTCCGGCCCTGGAATAGGGCCTCGGCAGCGATGTATCGTGCGTCAGCAGAATCGTCTCGCCGTGGGCGCACTTCATCATCGTCGTGACGATGTCGCCGAGCTCGATCGGCGAACGCGCCGCGCGGTGATCCGGCCCGAGATTTTCGCTCGCCCAGGCGTTGATGCCTCTCGCCTTGGAAGCGATCGAGGATACGCTCACGATTCGGTTGCCGCGGTTGATATTGAGGCAGGCGGCAGGCAGGCCGAGCCCGTGCGTCGGGTACAGATCGCCGTTGCGGTTCAAATAGTTGTGAATGCGATAATGCCGGTTTTCGATCCCCGTCGCCACTTCCTCGCGCAGATCGTGCAGATAGCCCCCGCGGCAATGGATCAATTCGCCGAACAATCCTTGCCTGACCATGTTCAGCACGGCCATCTCGCTGCGTCCGTAGCAGCAGTTTTCCAGCAGCATGCACGGTACGCCGGTCGCCTCGGACGTCCGCACCAGCTCCCAGCATTCCTCGATCGAGGCCGCGCCTCCGACCTCGGACCCGACATACTTCCCCGCTCTCATCGCCGCGATGGCGATCTCCGCGTGGCTCGTCCAGGAGGACGCCACGATGACGGCTTCGATGTCTTCCCGCGCCAGCAGCTCTTTATAATTCCGGTACAGCGCAGGAACCGGGTGCGAAGCGCTTTGCGCATCCTCTGCCGCTTGCCGCAGCCGATCCTCGTACAGATCGCTGACCGCCGCGACTTCGACGCCGTCCATTTCCCGAAGCAGGGCGAACAGGCTTTTCCCCCGTTGTCCCAAACCGATGACGCCGATCCGGACGTTCGCGGACGATGCTTGCATGGCTCCATCTCTCCTCAAGACCATTGTGAATTCCTGTTGAATACGTTTATGCTATCATGAGGATTATCGCTTGTATTTGTCGTTCCTCGTGCTCGTGTTGTGAATTTCCGTTCGATCGAGAGGTGAGAAAAGATGAAGCCCGGATTTAGGCAGCCCCGCACCCGGCTTTTGGATGTCCGCGAATTTGCGCCAAGCGTCCACTACGCCGAATATCAGCGCATTCCGCCCGCGAGTGGCTATGTACGCCGTCTGTACGACAGCGAGCTGATGTATGTCTACTCGGGCGGCATTCTGGTGCACTTCGAGGATGAAGCTTCTCCGCTCGCTTTGTTCGCGGGGGACCTGCTCGTGCTCCCGCCGGCCGTCGCGCACCGGATCGAGCTGACGGGCACGCCGGATACCCGTCTGCTCGGCCTTCACTTCGATCTGTACGACGAGGTGGAGATCGAATTCGAGCATCAGCTGGCCATTCAGGACGGGGACGGCGGGGAGGATCGGATCGGCTATTGGCCGGTTACCGGAGCCGGGAGCCTCGTCTTCGCCCGAAGCTACCGTTCGGCGCCAATGGAGCTCGCATCCTGGCTGGAACAAGCCGCCGAAGCCTACCACGCGAGCCGCCCCGCCGCTTCGCTCGCCTGCCGCGGCTATATGCAGCTCGTGCTGGCTGCGCTCGTCGGCCTCTCGCTCGAGCCGCAGAGCCCGACCGTCACCGCCTATCAGAAGCGGCTGCTCGAGCTGCGAGCGGACCTGCAGCAGAGTCTCCAGCTGCCTCATACGAATAAGTCGCTGGCGCGGCGGCTTAACGTCAGCGAGGACTACTTCATTCGCCTGTTCAAGCAGCTGTTCGGCGAGTCGCCGCAAAAATACGTGCAAAGGCTGCGCCACCAGGCGGCCAAACGCTATCTGCTCGAGACGGACGAAAAAATCGAGCGAATCGGCGCTTTGGTCGGCTACGACGATCTGCATAACTTCAGCCATGCGTTCAAAAAGTGGCAGGGGGTCTCTCCGCAGCAGTATCGGAAGCGGTTCAGGGGCGGGGTGTATTGACTGTTCGCCTTGTTTGCCTACGCGATCCCGCGATTTAGCGCTGTACAGCGTCTCTTCGCCTCGATTGCCGACGCGATCCCGCGAAGTAGTGCTGTACAGCGTCTCTTCGCCTCGGTTGCCGACGCGACCCCGCGATGTAGCACTGTACAGCGTCTCTTCGCCCAGATTGCCGACGCGTCTCGGTGATATAGCGCTGCACAGCGTCTCTTCGCCCAGATTGCCGACGCAACCCCGCTATATAGCGCTGCACAGCGTCTCTTCGCCCAGATTGCCGAGCGCGTCTCCGCGATGTAGCTGAGTAAAGCTTCCTCACTACGTGCTCCCGCTATGTAACTTTCGAGGCAATCCGACACGCATTGCGGAACACGCTGGTGGCGCCTTAAGCTTCAGTTCAAGCAAAGCCGGCACTACAGCTGTTTCCGATTGGTTTGATTTGCGATTTTTGGATGTTTACGAGACCGATGGCGCTATTGTGTGCATTGCGCGAGCGGCGGATGGGCGAGGGATGTCCGGTGCAGACGAGCATAGCGCAATTTTGCGCTATGCTTGGGTATCGAGCGAGCGGCGGACCGGCGAGTGGGAAGTGAACAGGCAAAAATAGCGCAATTCTGCGCTATTCTGTGATTCATATGTGCGGACGGAGAACGTGGAAAGTCAGGACATACGAGAATAGCACAATTTTGCGCTATCCTCGCGTGCCCTCGTAAGCCCGAAGCTTAACGCTTCGCCGATTCGGCGATCTTCATCGCTTCTTCGGACGTGACGTGACCGACGATGCCGTATTGGATGCCGTCCTCCATCCAGTACAGCTCGGTGAGCGTCGGCTGTGCGAATACGAAGCCGTCATTACCGTTGACTTGCGTCGCCGTAAACATGTCCGCAGGGAATGCGGCAGCCATACGGCTCGCGGTGAACGTGATCGTCTTGTCGCCCGATGCGGAAGCGTAAGAGAAAATCACGTCCCTAAGCGGTTCGCCTGCCATTCCCGCCCCCTGAATGTCTTTGAGCGTAAATCCCTCCGGCCCGGCCTCCGGTGCAAGCATACTCGCGCCAAACGCAGCTTTTGCTTCTTCGGCGGTGGCGTAGGACGTCGACACGAGCTGGGACAGCTCGGAGCCGGCAGCGCCAGCATTACCGGCACTTCCTGCATTATTTCCGGCATTTCCTACATTCCCGGCATTGCCTGCGTCGGTCGATGGCGAGGCTCCGATCGGGCTCTGCGCCGGCGCAGGAGCGGATGTGTGCTGAAGCGTCGGCAGCCCCACCATTAGAAATACCGCCAAAGCCGCTGCCGCGACACCTGCCGCCCATACGTTCCTGGAGCGGCGTCTGCGTCCCGTTTGCGCCGAGGCCGCCTTCTGCCGGATGTTCTGTTTAAGCCGGTCCGTCAATTCCAAGTTGGAAAAGAGCACATCGTCAGCCTCCTTGGCCAAATGCAAACGCAATTCACGATCCATATTCGTCATGTGTAGTCTCCTCCTTGTTCATCGCCCGGGCCAGCGCCTCGCGCGCCCGATGCAGCCTGTTGCGTATCGTTCCTTCGGGAGAAGCCGTCGCTTCCGCAATCTCCTTGGTCGTGAGCTCCAGATAGTAGTACAGGTACAACGCTTCCTGGAACGGAATCGGCAAGCGAAGCACGTGCTGCAGCACTTCGCTTTTCTCCAGCCTTTGCAGCGCCTCGTCCTCTACGTTAAACGTTCTGTCCTGTTCCAATCGGATCGGGTCGGTCGGCTGTTCGGTGTACATCCGTACACCCGTCTTGTCCCGGCACACATTGACGCAGATCGTCGTCAGCCAGGTCTTTACGGCGCTGTCTCCCCGGAAGGACGACCAATTCCGATAAGCCCGTAGGAATACCTCCTGGCTGATATCCTCCGCAAGGTGCCGATCCCCTGTATAAAAATAAGCGGTACGCATAACCACTGTTCCAAACGCTTCCATAAGCTGCTCCAGCGCTTCGGCGGGATCCTTCGAGAAGCTTTCTTTGGAGCTTAAGCCGGCCGGCTTCATGCGATCGTCACCTCCACCCTATTAGACGGCCCGAGTTTGATTTTCGCTGCATCGGATGTTTATACCAAAAACGCAAAAAAGGAATGAAGCTAAATGCTACTGCTTCATCCCAATTTGCGTTTTATTTAGATGTTTAGGAACGCAGCTTCGCTTAATCGTTTTTCATCAATTCCAGATCGTCGAAGTATACGGCCCCGCCGGCCGAGCGTTTGTACAGCTCCAGCTTGACCTTCGTATCGGTGGCGCCCGTTGTAAACGTGTAGGACTTCCGTTGGTAATCGGCCGAACTCACCGGAATCGTGCGCAGATAGCTGCCGAATTCGCTGATGCTGAATTCGCCGCTCGCGCCGTCCGTCGCCTTGGCATAGACGGAGATCGTATAGGACGTATTCGGCTCGAGACCATAAACATACTGCTGGATGCCTCCGTACTGCGTCGTCAGCACCGCGGCATAATCGCCGCTGCGCGCCTGCTGTCCGACGATCGCGGCATTGTTGAAATGCGCGTTCCAGCCGGTGAAGTCGCCGGTCTCGAAGCCCGGATTGGCGAGCAGATTGGACACCGGAGCAGTAGCCGGCACGATGCGGAAATAATCGAAGTTTGCGATCAACCCCGTTCCCGCGCAGACGATCAGGCCGATCTTCGGATCGTCCAAGGCGACTGTCCGGGCCGTGCCGACCTGGGTATACGCAAGGCCATCCGCCGAGTAATAGCCGGTGTAAGTGTCGCCGACTTTTTGAATGCGCAAGTACGACACCGGCGAGGCGTTCGTATCCGCCGTCTCCTCATGGACGCGGCTGCCGCCTTGCTTGACGTCAAGCTGGAACTGGTTGCCCGCGCCGTACAGCCGGGTCATCCGGATGTACGTATCGTCGTTGACGTAGACGATCAATCCGCCCTGCGACCAGGTCGATGTCGGCTTGCCGTCCAGCTTCGTATCCAGGGTCCAATCGCCGTCCGGCGCGCCCGTCAGCAAAATGTTTTTCGCATCCGCCGTGCCGTTCGCGATATCGCCGTTCTCGGCGACGATCCGCATATAGCCGGGCTGCGCGCCAAGCGACCACTTCGCCGGGTTCTCGCGGATCCAACGCCACTGGTCGTCTAACGCGCCGGCGTTGAACTCGTCGTCCGAGCCGATCGGATACGTGGTGCCAGGCCCCGAATTCCCGCCGGGCGACGCGCTGAACTGGATCAGCTCCATATCGTCGAACAGCACGCTGCCGCTGCCGCCCGCCTTGTACAGAAAGATCGTGGCGCTTGTGCTGCTATTCCCCGTCGTGAAGGTCAGCTCTTTGCGCCCGTAGCTCGTCGCGCTTATGTGTACGTCTGCCCCTGAGGCGCCGCCGAAGTTTTTAACGCCGAACACGGCATCGCCTCCGCCCACGCTTTTGCCCCAAGCGAACAGCTTGTAGATCGTGTTCGGCTGCAGCCCGCCGACCACTTGCTCGGCGCCTGCGTAATTGCCCGTCAACTTGGCCGCATAGGTCCCGGCATGGGCTTCGCCGCCGCTCACGACCGAGGCGTCGTTGTAGGCATTCGGCCAATAGGTGAAGTCCCCCGTTTCGAAGTCGCCGTTCTTCAGCAGATTCGTCTCGGGCGGTGGCGAAGGCAGCTCCGGCAGATTGTCCGGGTCGAGTCCCGCGCCTGCGTATGCCCCCATATTCGGCGCCGTCGTGCCGGACACCGAATTGCCGAAGAAATCGCGCCCGCCATTGTTCGCCATCAAGGCGCCTGCGCCGATCGCCGGGGACGTATCGAGCAGCTGGTAGCCCACGGCGCTGGCCAGTCCGTTGCCCGCCGAACCGGGCGAAGCCAGCATCGGGTCCGATACGATCTTGTACGGATCGGCCGGCTCGCCCGCCGGGTGATTGCCGTAGAAGACGTTGTGCTCAAACACGTTGTTCGTGCTGCTGCCGAAGCTGTACCCGCCCGAGCCCAGGTTATAGATGATATTGTTGTAGAAGGACGTATTTTTGGCATAGCCGCCCCAATCCGAATGATTGATGACCTTGGCCTGGGAATACCGGGGGAGATACACGGTATTGTTGTACACCTTCGTATTGTTCGGCGTGCCGTTAAAGTTGAATACCGCGCCGCCGTCGTTCTGGCTGATATTGTAGCGAACGATCGTGCCGTTATTGTAGTTGGCGGCCGACGTGCCGTCATTGCACACCAGCACCATGCCGCCGGCGTTGTTGTGGCTGTAATTGTACTGGATGATCGTGCCTTCGCTGTTGTAATCCGAATCGAACGCCTGAGCGTCGCCGCCCGCTCCGGTATTGTACACCTCGTTGTACTGAATGATCGCGTCCTTCGTTCCCCACGTCCACAGCGCGACGTGATAGCCGGTAGCGCGAACGTGCGTATCATGGACGACGTTGCGTTCGATGAGACCGTTTGTCGTGTTCAATATAAAGGCGCCGTCGGCCGCCACGTCGTAGATCAGATTGTTCGTCACCTTCAGATCCGAGGAGTAGGTCCGCTGCGCCCCGTTCAGGTAGACGCCTACGCTGTCCACCGTATAGATTTTGCAGTTGTTCACCGTGACGTCCGTCACATGATAGTCCCAGGCCGTTCCCCAGACGATAATGCCGCCGTTGTGCGCATAATCGTTCGAGACGTCGCCTTTCACGTTGTGGATGTCCAGATTCTCGAACAGGAAGTGGCGGTAAACCTTCGGATTGGAGAAGCCGCCGCTGGTGCCGTCCACGTGGATCCCCCTGCGTGCCGCTTTGGTGGCCGAATCGTTGGTAATCTCCAGATTGCGGACTTCCCACTGCTCCTGATTGTAAAAGTAAACGGCCGCATCGACGCCTCCGCCGGCGATCAGCGGCTTGGCGCCTTCGCCGTACCTGTCGATTCGAATCGGATGGCCGTCCGTTCCCGAACCCTTCGG
This sequence comes from Cohnella sp. GbtcB17, assembly GCF_019091135.1. Lineage (GTDB taxonomy): Bacteria > Bacillota > Bacilli > Paenibacillales > Paenibacillaceae > Cohnella. The sequence goes on from NZ_JAGXJW010000061.1 coordinate 38,505, forward strand.
CGACAGCTTGCCGTTCCATACGCCGCCCGCCTTGAACAGGATCGCGTCGCCCGGCTCGAAAACGGTGGCATTCACTTTGTCCAGCGACTGCCACGCCGCAGCCGGACTGGTGCCCGCATTTGTATCGTTTCCGCCTGCCGAATCGACATAGTAAACGCTTCCAATTTCATCCGCGGCAGCGCTTCCCGCCCCGGGTACGCCCCATACCGCAGCCAGCAGCAGCGCCAGCAAGGCCGCGATCGTTCTGAAAGACGTAAGCTTGCGTATCATCATCAACACACCTCGTTTCGCAGAATGGATATAGCGCGAGCTGCCATAGACGATTGTAGGAGATCGCAGGCGATCATAGGCGGTCCCTTCGACGACGGGCGCGAGTCCCGGTCATGCCGGGACCCCGTCTCGCCAAAAGCGCTTATTTCGACTTCTGATACCACTCGTTCGCTTCCTTCGTTTCCTGCTCGCCGCCGATCTTGTTCCACTCCTTGACGAACGTATCGAAGGCATCGAGCGGCTTTTGGCCGTAGATAATGCCCAGGAACGTCTCGCCTTCCAGCTTGGCCAGAATGCCGCCCTTCGTTTGCATCGCTTTGGTCGGCGATCCCGTGAACGCATTGGCCATATACGTGCCGGCGCTCCAGCCGTCGTCCACGTATTCGGCCGCCTTCAGCGTTTTCGGATTGTTCCGCAGCACCCGCTCCTCCTCCGCCGTGCTCGGCTCGGCGCCCCGGCTCATCTTGGCCAGCAGCTTCAGGTTGGTGAACGGATCCTTCGGTTCCATCAGCACATACTTGGCCGGACCGACCTTGCCGCCCGGGATGTCCGCCTCGTCCACGGATACGGTTCCGTCCGCTTTGACCGTGTAGTCGTAGTTCTCGTACCAGCCGTTCTCGAATTCGCTGCCCTGCTTTCCTTTTTCGAATATGCGGTTCAGGTACAGGAATAGCGCGTCGGTATGCTCGAAGCCTTCCCTGACGATCAGCCCGCCGCGCAGGAACGTCGTGTCGCGGGCGGCGGCCTTGCCGTTCAGCGTCGGCAGCGGATACGGATTCATCGTTGCGCCGGGCACGTTTTTCTCCAGATCCGGAATCGGCCAGTTCGGCAGCCAGTACGGTGCCACGACGATGCCGACGCGTCCCTGTCCGATCAGCTCGGCCAGCTTGTTTTCGTCGTGCAGGCCCGCTTCTTTGGAAATATAGCCTTTATCGTACCAGTCCCGCAGCCGGCTGAGTCCTTCCTTCATCTCCGGCAGCGTCGAGCCGTGAACGACCGCTCCGTCCTTCTCCAGCCACTGGTTGGGAATCGTGCCGGACGGTCCGAACACCCAGGTGCTCTCGCCAAGCCAGCCGTTAAAGATGCTGGGGCTCGAACCGCCCGAACCGAGACTGACGCCAAGCGGGATGATGTTGCCGGCGCCGCCCGGTTTCTTATCCAGCATTGCCTGCATGAGCGCTTCCAGCTCTTCGAAGGTTGTCGGAGCCTTCATGCCCAGCTTGTCGAGCCAATCCTGCCGGACCCACATGACGCCGTTGTCGTTCCCCGCAAATGCGAAGTTGGGCAGCGCCATCTTTTTGCCGTCGAAGGTCACCTGGCTCCACATGATCGGATTGGAGCTGTAGATTTGCTTGATCGTTGCGGAGGCGTATTTCTCATAGTCCGCCGTGATGTCCTTGTACCTGCCGGATTCGATCAGCTCGTTGAGCAAGGTCAGATCCTCGGTCATCAGCACGTCCGGCAGCTTTTCGTTCGACGTCAGCATCAGCCGCATTTTTGTCGCGAATTGATCGCCCGGCACCTGCCACAAATACTTCAGATCGATGCCCAGCTTGTCGTGGGCCCACTTCGTGTGCACGTTGTTTTCGGCGGTTTCCCCGTTTTTGTACTTCATGGTGGAGTCGGTCGCCTTCACCGTCGTGATCGTCACCGGCGGATCGAACTTGTACGTCCCCTGTTGAATGGCCAAGGCGACGGTGTCCTCCGATGCCGAGGCGGACTGCGAAGGCGAGGACGAAGGCGAGGCTCCGCCGGTCTTCGTCGCGGCCGCGTCGTTCCCGCTGCCGGCTTTGTCGGAACAGGCTGTCGCGATCGTCAGCAGCGCGGTCAGCGCAAGCGACAGCAAGGTCAATCTTTTGCTCATAGGCGTTCCGGATCCTCCTGTTCGGCTTAGTAAGTTGCAAACCCATCATATTACAGCGCTTACAACCGAGTAAGAGACAATGTTTTAAGGTAGCCTGCGAAAATCTTAAGGTTCGGCCAAGTGCCGTTCCCTGTACTCTTGCGGCGTAATGCCGTAATGGGATTTAAAAAGCTTGCTGAAATAAGGCGGATTCTGGAACCCCAGACAGCTGGCCAGCTCATAAATCTTGATCTCCGTCGTGCGCAGCAGCATGCCCGCTTTCTCCATCCGGTACCGCATAATGTAGTCGCTCATATTTTCCCCCGTCTCCTGCTTGTACAGCGAAGATAGGTAGACGGGATGAAGGCTGACATGATCAGCGATCGTCTGCAGGGACACATCCTCGGCGATGCGCTCTTCGATAAACCGGTGGATCTTGACGATCAGCTGATATTTGGCATCCTTGAATTCCCGTACGCTGCCGGCCTCCAGACGATCCAGCATCCTGAACGCCCATGCCGCCGCCTGACCGGACCGGCTCAGCTTAAGAGGATCCGTCGCCAGGTCCGCATCGTCGCTCGACAACTCCGCAAGCGTCTTGCTCTGCAGATGAGCGATATAAAGAAATGCGTTCGTCAGCGCGCATACGATCTCCAGCATATGCTCCTCGGTATCCAATTCCCTGGACTTCAGCTCCTCGAAGACGGCGGCCAGCTTGGCGCGCGCGTCCGCCCAACGGCCTGCCTCGAGTAGCTGCTGCAGACCCGGAGGACTGTACAAGGCATGCAGCGAGCTGGATAGGGATCGCGCCTCCCCGGCACGAAAGACGACGCCCCGCTCGCTGCGCGGCACGGTGCGGAAGGCGCTCACGGATTGGCGGTAGCGCTCGGCGATCTCATCGGGGAAAAGGCACGATCCGCCGATCAGGACGGACACCCGTCCTTTGAGATATTCCGCGATCTTGGCCTCCAGCTCGCGCGCCGCCGTCTCGATCGCAAGATCGTCGAGGACGCCGTCCGAATGGCCGCCTGCTCCAGGCTCTGCCTGCAGCAGCAGACACAAATAGCCGTAGTCGTCCTTGCACGACCATACTCGGTAGCCTGCTTCCAGGATCTCGCCGGCGATGTTGTGAACGGCATATTCGTACAAGAGGGCGTCGGCTCCGGCCGCGCCGAAGCCTTCGTCGAGCCTGACCAATAATAGCGCGCACGCCTTGCCCGTCTCCAGCCGCAGCCGATACTCGTCCATCCGCTCGGCCAACGCAGTTTCGGGCATGGACGCCCCTGCCAGCAGTTCGGTCAGCAGCTTCTCCCTCAGCAAGGGCAGATGCGCGAACAGCGTCTGCCTGGCCCGCTCGAAGGAGACGATCTCCGCCCACTCCCGCTCGATGGCGGCTTTGACGCCGGCGACCTCGTTTATCAGCTCCTCGTCCTTGATCGGCTTGAGCAAGTAACGCTCGGTCCCGTACCGTATCGCTTCCCTCGCATACTCGAATTCGCCGTAACCCGACAGCAGAATGCACTTGGTCCGCGGATAGCGCTCCTGAATATGCCTGCAAAGCTCGAGCCCATCCATGCCCGGCATTCGGATATCGGTCACGACGATATCGACGGCCGCCTGCTTCAGCATTTCCGCCGCTTCCAGTCCGGACGACGCCATCCGCACTTCTTCGATCCCGATCTTCTCCCAATCGTTGGCCGCCATGCTTTTGAGCAGCATCGGCTCGTCGTCGACCAGCATCAGCTTCATCCCGCGCGCTCCCCTTTCTCTTCGCTCTCCTCTTGTTCGCTTCGCCAGCGCAGCGTCACGCGCAGCCCGGACAGACGCTCCGAAGGCTGCAGAAAGACGCCCGCTCCCGGACCAAAGCGCTGCCTGAGCCGCTGATGCACGTTCCACAGCCCGCAGCCCGTGCTGCCGTCCATCGGCTGCTCCAGCCGCTGCATTAATCGATCCATCGCGAACTGTGACATGCCGCCGCCGCTGTCCTCGACATGCAGCTCGATCCAATCCGCCTCCCGGCATCCGGCGATCCGAATCGTTCCCGTGCCCGGCGTAGGCTCGATGCCGTGCACGATGGCATTTTCCACAACCGGCTGCAGCACCAGTCTCATCACCGGCTCCTTAAGCAGGTCCGACGGGATGTCGATCTCGTAGCCGATCCGCTCCAGCCGGTACGTATAGATCTCCAGATAATGGGTGACCAGCTCGACCTCCTCCTTGAGCGGCGGCAGCTGATTTTCGACTCGTGTCATATAACGATAATAGCCGCCCAGATGATAGGCCATCTCTTTAATCTTGTCCGTGAGGCCGACCTTCGCGCACCCGGCGATAAAGGAGAGGCAATTGTACAGAAAATGCGGATTGATCTGGGATTGCAGCTGCTTGAGCGTGGCCAGCCGCGACCGGTTTTGTTCCTCGTACACATTTTGTATCAGGTGCTGGATTTTCGATCCCATGTCGTTAAAGCGCTGCATCATATAATCGAATTCATTGTGGAACCGCTTGTTGATTCTGTACGAATAATCCCCCATCTCGACGTGCTTCAGGCCTTTCATCATCATCGTCACCGGCTTGAGCACGTTCGAATAGAGCAGATAGGCGGCCGCCAGACCGAGGACGACCAACACGGCCATGCTGGCATAAAACAAATCTCGACTCTTGACGATCGGCGCGTAAAACACCTCGGTCGGAACGTAATCGATCAGATAGGCATCCAGGTCGGACAGGTAGGTATAGCTCAAAAAGAGGCGCTGCCCTTGAAAAGACACGTTGCGGTGCCCGCCGTCGCCCAAGCCTTCCTTCAGCAGCTCGGCTCCGAACGTCTCGAACGCGCCGTCGCTCGCTTCCGCGTTGGAGAAGGCCCGGCCGCCCGACGTCAGCAAAAAACTCGAACCGGGGCTGTCCAGCTTGTAATGCTGCAGCATCTTGCGAATATTGTCCAGCCCGAACCGCACCTCGAACACTGCGTTGACCGAATCGGGGTCGGAAGCAGAATCGGCTTTGGATAAATACGGATCCCACATAAACAGCTGGTAGTAGGCGGTACCAGGCGATGCGCCCGGCTGAAAGGTCCATGTCCCGTTGGGGGCCTTATCCAGCACGCGCGGATCGTAGTTGTCGCTCAGATCGGTCGATACGCGGGTTTGGACCGTCGGCAGATACACAGCCAGCTGGTTGGACCAATTGCTGGACAGGCTCTGCAAATACAACTTCTCTTTGACATGCGTCCGATAGTCCAGCATCCGGTAGTAGTCTTTGGTCAGCATGCTGATCTGAAGGTCGAGCAGGGACGAATCGCGCACCAGAATGCTCGAAGCGAGCGCCAGCCGCTCGATATTGGATTCGATCTGATACTTGAGAAACGTCAGCTGGCTCTCGTTGTAATTCGTCATCTGCGTGTCGATCGCATGGAAGCTCGTTCTGCTGAAGTAGGAGTACAACAGAATAACGAGAAGCAGCAAGACGAGGATGACCCCGTTCATCTTGAGAAAAACCGGCCTGTGACGCTTCATACGCCCATCTCCCTTAATATTTTGACAGCGATCTTAAAAATGGATTCTGTAAAAAAAAACGCTTCCAGAATAGAATGTGTCTATTATACATGCCGAAAGGAGAATTCGCTTGGAAAATTCTTACACAACCTCTTTGCCTGCAGCGCCCGCGAAGGCGAGATCGAAGCGTCCGTTTCTCAAAACCTGGAGACTGCACGTGATGCTGCTGCCCGCCGTACTGATCGCGTTCGTCTTCAAATACGCGCCGATGCCCGGGATCGTCATGGCCTTCCAGGAATTCAAGCCCTGGCTCGGCGTATCGGGCTCCTCCTGGGTCGGCTGGGAAAACTTCAAGCTCATTTTTACGATGCACGATTCCGTGCAGGTCATCTGGAATACGATCATCATTTCCATGATGAAAATCTTGTTCGGCCTTGCCGTCCCTGTCGTATTCGCCCTGCTGCTGAACGAAATCCGCCAAACCGCCTTAAAGCGGTCGATTCAAACGCTCGTTTATTTGCCTCACTTCATGTCCTGGGTCATCCTGGGGGGAATCCTGCTCGACCTGCTCTCGCTGGAAGGGATCGTCAACCGGCTGTTCGCCTTCCTTCATCTGGAGCCGGTCCTCTTCCTCGGCAACGGCAACTGGTTCCGGACGACGGTCGTCGTGAGCGATTTGTGGAAGGAATTCGGATTTTCGGCGATCGTGTTCCTTGCCGCCTTGTCCGGCATTAACCCGGCTTTGTACGAAGCCTCGGAGATCGACGGCGCAGGCCGGTTCCAGCAGACCATGTATATCACCTTGCCGGCCTTGCTTCCGATCATCGTCGTCGTCTTCACCTTGTCGCTGGGCAACGTGCTGAACGCCAACTTCGATCAGGTGTTCAACCTCATCAATCCGCTCGTCCTGGAGAAAGGCGATATTATCGATACTTATGTGTTCCGCACCTTTCAGGGGGGGCAATACAGTCTCGCGACCGCAGCGGGCATCTTTAAATCGGCGGTGGGCTTTATCCTTATCAGCGGCGGTTACTTCTTTGCGTACAAGGTAGCGAATTACCGCATCTTTTAACCTTTCAGAACGAGCAACGGAGGATCGAGCCTATGTATTTTAAAAGTCCGTCATACCGCGTGTTTTCCTATTTCAACATCACGTTTCTGCTCGCGATTTCCCTGCTGTGCGTGCTGCCGATGCTGCATATTTTCGCCGTTTCCCTAAGCGGCAAGTCCGCCGCGGATTCCAATCTGGTCGCCTTTATTCCGATCGACTTTTCGGTCGAGAGCTATGCCAAAACGTTCGAAAACGCCAATTTCCTGTCCGCGACGGGCGTCTCGATCCTGCGAAGCTTGACCGGAACGGTTTTGGGCATGATCGTCGTCATGCTGGCCGCCTTCTCGCTGTCCAGGTCGAACGCCGAATTCAGATCGCGCTCCTTTTACGTCTGGTTTTTTCTGATCATTATGATATTCGATGCGGGTCTGGTGCCTCACTATATGCTCAATCAAAAGCTCGGGCTCGTGAATTCCTTTTGGGTGCTCATTCTGCCGGGTCTTGTCAACGTCTGGAATATGATCTTGATGATGAACTTCTTCCGGGCGATTCCGAAGGATTTGGACGAAGCGGCTATCGTGGACGGAGCGACGCATTTCCGGATTTTCGCCGCGATCTATTTGCCCGTCTCGCTGCCGGCGATCGCCACGCTGTCGCTGTTCACCCTGGTCGGCCACTGGAACAGCTGGTTCGACGGCATGCTGTATATGCGCAGCGCAGACCAGTGGCCGCTCGCTACGCTGCTGCAAACGATCGTCGTCGTGCAGGACTTCAGCAAGACCGGCATCAATCCCGAGCAGCTGGAGATGCTGTCCAACAGGAGCGTCAAGGCCGCTCAAATCTTCATCGCCATGCTCCCGATTCTCGCGGTCTACCCGCTGCTTCAGCGGTACTTCGTCAAAGGCATCGTATTGGGCGCCGTCAAGGAATAGTCCGCGCAACTCAAACAGCCACCGATTTAGGCTCGGTGGCTGTCGCGGATCGTCTATGCTTTAATTTTTTACCGTAAACCGATACTTCCCAGAGCCGAGGCCGAGCGCCAGTCCCTCCGCCGTCTCCGCCACGTTCGAGATTCCTTCCGCCGCGTCAAGCGGCTGCTGCGATTCCGTCGCGTTCGCCTTGCTCGCGCCCGGCAGCAGAACGTTCGCGGCAGCGTTGGCAGGCACCACGATCTCATAGTCGATCCCGCCGTCCGGTCTGCGCCGCCAGGCCGACCGGATCTCGCCGTACGGCGATTCGAGCGACGCTTCGGCGAACTTCAGCGAGCCGCCCGGCACCGGCCGAACGCGGACTCGCTTGTATCCGGGCTCCGACGCTTCCGTATCGATGCCTGCGACCGACCCGAACAGCCAGTCGCCGATCGCGCCGTAGGCATAGTGATTGTACGAGTTCATATCGTCGCTCCAGAAGCTGCCGTCCGGCTTGATGCCGTCCCAGTGCTCCCAGATCGTCGTCGCGCCCTTGACGACCGGGTACAGCCAGGACGGATATTCGCGCCGCTCGAGCAGCTTGTAAGCCAGGTCGGCGTGTCCGAACCGCGTCAGCACATGACAAAGGTAAGGCGTGCCGACGAACCCCGTCGTCAGTTGGCTGCCCGCTTCCTCGATCAGCTTGGCGAGCCGGTCCGCCGCCTGCTGCCGGGTTCCTTCCTCCAGGAGGTCGAACATCAGCGCGACGGCATAGGCGGTCTGCGTCGGCGAAGCGAGGCGCCCGCTAGGCGTGACGTATTCCTCGCGAAAGGCGCGCGCGACGTTGTCGCGCAGCTCCGCGTACTTGGACGCGTCGTCCGCGAATCCGAGCACGCCCGCCGACTTCGCCAGCAGCCCCGCCGAGTACGCGAAGAAGGCCGTCGCGATCCGCTCCCACGGCGTCGCGCCGATAAAGCTGTTCTCCTTGGCGTCGATGCCGG
>NZ_JAGXJW010000062.1 GCF_019091135.1 Cohnella sp. GbtcB17
AGCCCGGCAAGCCGAGCCCCTACCGGGACCGCTCGCCCGAGGACAATCTCGCGCTGTTTGCGCGCATGAAAAACGGCGAGTTCGCCAACGGCGAAAAGGTGCTGCGCGCCAAGATCGACATGGCGTCGCCGAATGTCAACATGCGCGACCCGGTCATCTACCGGATCGTGCACGCGCATCATCACAACACGGGGGACGCCTGGTGCATTTATCCGATGTACGCCTTCGCGCATCCGCTCGAGGATGCCATCGAAGGCGTCACCCACTCGATCTGCACGCTCGAATTCGAGGATCAGCGCCCGTTCTACGATTGGGTCGTCGCCGAGTGCGAGATGCCCAGCGTGCCGCGCCAGTACGAGTTCAACCGCCTGAACCTGACCAACACAGTCATGAGCAAGCGCAAGCTCAAGCAGCTCGTCGACGAGAAGGTCGTGGACGGCTGGGACGATCCGCGCATGCCGACGATCTCCGGCCTTCGCCGCAAAGGGTACACGCCCGAGGCGATCCGCGCCTTCTGCCGCGAGATCGGCGTCGCCAAGAGCTACGGCGTCGTGGACGAGCGCATGCTCGAGCACTTTATCCGCGAGGACCTGAAGCTCAAGGCGCTGCGCACGATGGCCGTCCTGCGGCCGCTCAAGGTCGTCATCACGAACTATCCCGAAGGACAGACGGAATGGCTCGACGCGGAGAACAATTCCGAGAACGAAGAGATGGGCAGCCGCAGCATTCCGTTTTCCCGCGAGATCTATATCGAGCAGGACGACTTCATGGAGGTGCCGCCGGCCAAGTACTTCCGCCTGTTCCCGGGCAACGAGGTGCGCCTCAAGCACGCTTACTTCATTAAATGCGAGAAAGTCGTCAAAAACGAAGCCGGCGAAGTCGTCGAGCTGCGCTGCACGTACGATCCCGAGACGAAGAGCGGCTCCGGCTTCACCGGCCGCAAGGTCAAGGGCACAATCCATTGGATCGAGGCGGCGCACGCCGTGCCCGCCGACTTCCGCCTCTACGAGCCGCTCATAATGGACGAATCGGACGAGGACGACGCGGAGGACAAGACGTTCCTCGAACGTATCAACCCGCATTCGCTCGAGACGCTGTCCGGGTTCGTCGAGCCCGGCATGAAGGACGCGGCCACGCAGGAGAAATTCCAGTTTTTCCGTCACGGCTACTTCAACGTCGATCCGAAGGACAGCGTGCCGGGGCGGCCGGCGTTCAACCGGATCGTGTCGCTCAAGAGCTCCTTCGACGCCGCCAAAGCCTGATCCGAAGCGCCGCTTTGGCGCATCCATATCCCGATCCAGCCCCTTCGCCGCAGCCGCGGCGGGGGCTTTTTCACTCAGCCGGTCCTATCAAAAAGGAGGTTCATTATGTCCCGCAACAAAGTCATCCGCGCGCCGCTGTCTCTACCCCTTCAATCGCTGCGCGCCGTCGCCATATCCGCTGCAGCGATCGCGCTTCTGGCCGGCTGCGGCGGCCCATCGGGCTCGGCCTCCCAGACCGCGCCGGCGAGCCCTTCGGTCTCGGCGCCGGCGGCCACGCCTGGCGCATCCCCTTCCGCATCTCCGTCGCTCGAGCCTTCGCCATCCGCGTCCGCTTCCTCCTCCCCCTCTGCGTCCGCTTCGCCTACCGCCAAGCCGACGGAAGGCTCCGCTTCTTCCGATCCGATCAAGGATCGGATCGCAAAAATGAGCCTTGAGGAGAAGGTCGGACAGATGATTCTGGCCGGCTTCGAAGGCACCGCGGCGCCGGATGCCTCGACGCTGCGAATGATCCGGGAAGACCGTATCGGCGGCGTCATTCTGTACAAAGACAACATCGCGGACGCGTCGAAAACGGTCAAGCTCATCAACGCGATCAAAGCAGCGAACGTCAAGGCGGGCAACGCGCCCATCTTCGTCAGCGTCGACCAGGAGGGCGGCAAGGTGAGCCGCCTTCCGTCCAGCTACAAAAAGATTCCCGAGGCGGCCGTCGTCGGGAAAACCGGCGACGAAAAGCTGGCGACGCGCATGGGCGAGCTGCTGGCGCGCGAGGTGCGCTCGGCCGGCTTCAACGTCGACTTCGCGCCGGTGCTCGATATTAACAGCAATCCGGACAACCCGGTGATCGGCACCCGCTCGTTCGGCGGGACTGCCGAGCTGACGACGCGCATGGGTCTGGCCGCCATGCGCGGCCTGCGCGAGGAAGGCGTCGTTTCCGTCGTCAAGCATTTTCCCGGCCACGGCGATACGGCGGTCGATTCGCATCTGGACCTGCCCGTGCTGAACAAGACGGCCGACCAGCTGGCCAAGCTGGAATGGGTGCCGTTCAAGGCGGCGATCGGGGAGCAGGCGGACGCCGTCATGGTCGCGCATATTTTGTTTCCGGAGATCGATCCGGACGCGCCCGCTTCGTTTTCCAAGGTGATCATCGGTGATCAGCTGCGCGGCAAGCTCGGCTACAAAGGCGTCGTCATCACCGACGATATGACGATGGGCGCGATTGCCAAGCACTACGATCTGGCGGACGCCGCCGTCAAGAGCGTGTCGGCGGGCAGCGACATTCTGCTTGTCGCGCACGGTTACGACGTCGAACGCAAAGTGTACAAGGCGCTGCTGAACGCCGTAAAGGGGGGAAAACTGACGGAGGCGCGAATCGACGAGAGCGTTACGCGTATTCTGACGCTGAAGTCGCGCTACAAATTAAGCGATGCGGCGACAGCGATGCCGGAGCTGCAAAAGCTGAACGCTGATATCGGATCTTGGCTGGCCGACGTGGCGAACGCGAACCGCTAGCGGAAGAAGCCGTGCGACAGCCATATCTAACTTAAACAATCCGATTCGACAAGGAGGCTCCGGCCGCATGTACCGCATCATGATCGTCGAGGACGACGAAAAAATCGGCGCGCTGCTGCGAGATTATATAGAAAGGTACGGCTTCAATACGCATGTCGCGAGCCGGTTCCGCGATCTCGCCGCCGAATTCGAGGACGTGCAGCCCCACCTGCTGCTGCTCGACATCAACCTGCCGTACTTCGACGGCTACTACTGGTGCAGGCAGATTCGCCTGCGCTCGAACGCGCCGATCATCTTCCTGTCCGCGCGCTCGGGCGAGATGGACCAGGTGATGGCGATCGAAAACGGCGGCGACGACTATGTCGCCAAGCCGATCCCGCTCGACCTGCTCATGGCGAAAATCAAAAGCGCGCTGCGGCGCGCCTACGGCGAATACGCCGGCGGGCAGGCGCAGCCGAGCGCCGACACGGTCGCCGCCGGCGATCTCGCGCTCGACATCGGCCGCAGCGAGCTGTCGTGGCGGGGGGCGCGGGTGCCGCTGTCCAAAAACGAACGGCAGCTCGCGCACGCCCTGCTCCGCCAGGCCGGCCGCATCGTCTCGCGCGAGGAGCTGCTCGAGGCGCTGTGGGACGACGTCCAGTTCGTGGACGACAATACGCTGACGGTTAACGTCACCCGGCTTCGCCGCAAGCTTGAGGAGCTGGGCCTCTGCGGCGCGATCGACACGGTGCGGGGTCAAGGCTACCGCCTGCGGCCGTACGCAGAAGACAGCGGCGGATCGGCGGCCGTCCATGAGTGAACGCGACAAGGAAGACAAGGCGCCCTATACGTTCAAGGACTACTTCGTCGATCGAATCCCCGTGATCGTCGTCATCGTCGTGGCGGTTGTGCTCGCGCTGTCGTTCGTCCAGCTCCTGCTGTGGAACGTCGGCCTACCCCTATCCTGGGCCGACGATGCCTACATTGCCCTGCTCGTCGCGCTCGTCATCTCCGTATGGCTCGCCGCCGGCTGGCTGCGGCGCAAGGCGTTCGCGCGCGAGCTGGCCGAAGCGTGGCGGCAGGCGGCGGCGGGCGAAGCCTCCGCCTCGCTCGCGCTCGCTTCTCCCGTCACGCGCGAGCAAAGGGCGATAGCCGAGCTGATGGCGCGGCTGTATACAGTCCACGCCAACGAGCTGAGCGCTTTGCGCCGGCAGCAGGAGTTCCACCGCCACTTCACGGCGCGCTGGGTCCATCAGATGAAAACCCCATTGTCCGTCATCGAGCTGCTCATGCAGCGGCATCCCGATCCTGCGGGTGCCGCGAGGTCCGGCGATACGGAACGCAGCGTCCTGGAAGAGACCGACCGGCTGCGGCACGGCCTCGATACGATGCTGCATACGTCAAGGCTGGACAAGTTCGAGCTGGACGCGTCGTTTCGCGCAGTCTCGCTGTCCGAGATCGCGCGCGCGGTGCTGGGCGAATATAAACGTCCTTTTATCAGGCGCTCGATCTTCCCATCGCTCGAAGGTGAAGCTACGGTGGAGACGGACGCCAAGTGGCTTGCATTCATCCTCGGCCAGCTCGTGTCCAACGCGATCAAATACGCCAAAAAAAGCGAAGACCCGCAGCGTCTTCTGATCCGGATCGAACAAAGACCGGAAGGGGCGGCGCTGCTTCGCGTGACCGACGAAGGAATCGGCATCGCGGCCGAGGATTTGCCTCGATTGTTCGAGCCCTTTTTTACCGGGAGCAACGGCCGGCTGACCGGCGAGTCGACGGGCATGGGACTCTACCTTGCCAAGCAAGCCTGCGCGCGGCTCGGCATCGGTTTTCGCATCGACTCCGAGCAGGGCGAAGGCACGACGGCTACGCTGGAGTTTCGCCCGTCCGGCATCCACCGCTTGAACGGCGAGCGCGGCCGAACGTGACAACTTTGTAAGGTTCATGCGCCCGAATTGAAAGCTTAATCGATGGGCCCACCCTCCGGGCGCCGCTATACTTGAGCTATAAAGACAACAGGCAGGAGGGTTCACCCGCATGCAAGTGCTTAAAACACAAGGATTGTCCAAAGTATACGGCGCCAAGGGCGGCGTCGCCTACCATGCACTCGACCAGATCGACCTTTCCGTCGACAAGGGCGAATTCGTCGGCATTATGGGCCCGTCGGGGAGCGGCAAGACGACGCTGCTCAATCTGCTCGCCACGATCGACAAGCCGACGTCCGGGACGCTCGAGATCGGCGGCACGAACCCGGTCAGCTTGAGCGAACGCGACATCGCCTTGTTCCGCCGGCGCGAGCTCGGCTTCGTCTTCCAGGACTTCAACCTGCTCGACACGCTTCCGATCAAGGAAAACATCATCCTGCCGCTCGTGCTCGAAGGCGCGAAGCCGGCGGTCATCGAGCAGAAGCTGCGCTCGATCGCCGAGCTGCTCGGCATTCAAGGCATTCTGGGCAAGCGAACCTACGAAGTATCGGGCGGCCAGAAGCAGCGCGCGGCGATCGCACGAGCGATCATCCATGAGCCGTCCCTGCTGCTCGCGGACGAGCTGACCGGCAACCTCGACTCGAAGTCCGCCAAGGACGTCATGAATGCGCTGCAGGATCTGAACGAGCGCCTGTCCGCGACCGTACTGCTCGTTACGCATGACCCGTTTTCCGCGAGCTACTGCAAGCGCGTCCTGTTTATCAAGGACGGCAAGCTGTTTTCGGAGATTCGCCGCGGCGTGAACCGGCAGGCGTTTTTCCAGCAAATTTTGGATGCTTTAAGCGTGCTGGGAGGGAATTTCGATGACATTCCGTTCGCTCGCGCTTAGCAACGTCCGCGGCAACTGGCGCGCGTACAGCGCCTTTATTTTAAGCAGCGTGTTCTCCGTGCTCATCTTCTACCTTTATGCCGCGTTTCTGCTTCATCCCGACGTTCAGAGCGGCGAGATCAAGGGCGCGCTCCAGGTGAAGCAAGGCATGCTGGCCTGCGAATTTCTTATAATCATCTTCTCTTTTTTCTTTGTTCTCTACTCGAATTCGGCCTTTATGAAGACGCGCAAAAAGGAATTCGGCCTGTTCACGCTGTTCGGGATGACGCGCGGCCAGATCCGCAAAATGGTGCTGTACGAGAGCGCGTTCATCGCGGCGGTATCCATCGCGGCCGGCATCGGTCTTGGCATGCTGTTCAGCAAGCTATTTTTCCTGGCGCTCGGCGCGCTGCTGGACGGCGGAGAGACGATTCGCTTCGCGGCGCCCCCCGCCGCCCTATGGATGACGGCGGCCGGCTTTTTCGCCCTGTTCATGATCATCACGCTGCTCACGCTCTTTAGGGTCGGCCGCTCCGAGATCGTGGAGCTGCTGCGCGAAGCGCGCAAGCCGAAGCCCGAGCCGAGCCTGTCCGTTTGGGCCGCCGTCGTCGGCTTCCTGACGCTGGGAGGCGGGTACGCCCTCGCGATGACGATGAACGCGCGCTCCTTTCTCTTGCTCACGCTGCCGGTCGTCGGCCTTACCGTCGTCGGCACCTACTTTTTGTACGCCCAAGGCAGCGTTGCGATTTTGCGGCTGCTCATGCGCCGCAAGCGGTTCTACTACGATCGCACGAACATGCTGTCCGTCTCCCAGCTCGTCTATAAGATGAAGGACAACGCGCGGCTCCTGTTCGTCATCACAGTCATGAGCGCGGTCGTTCTGTCGGCCTCGGGCACCGTCTACGTGCTGCAGCAGCTTCAAAAATCGCAAATCCTCGATCATGCGCCGTTCGCGATCGGCTTTGTCGAGCGAGGCGAAGGCGCGCACCAGGTCATCGATCCCGCCGAGGTGACGCGGATCGCCCGCGACGACGGCCTGCATATCACCCGTGAGCAGAAGCTGTCCGGTCTGCTCGGCGAGCGTATCGCGAAGGACGATGCGGCCGCCATAAACAGCCCTCTGGAAGCCATGATCGTGTCCGAGAGCGACTACAACCGCGAAGCCAAGCTGCTTGGCCGCAAGACCGCGGCTCCGGCAGGCGACGAGGCCGTGCTGATTCTGCCCTATCAAGAAATGGAGAGCTACCGTCCTATCCAGAACGGTGCGATTCGATTGGCGCTCGGCACGGATACGGTCAAGCTGCAATTGACCGACCAGTATGCGGGGGCGGTCACAAGCCCCGTCTCCTTCGCAACCTACGTGCTCGTCGTCGACGACGCCAGCTTCGCGCAATTGAGCGCATCGGCGCCTTCCGGGAGCCGGCTCGTCAGCTACGGCTACGAATGGTCGAACTGGGAGCATAGCGAGGACACGGTAAGCAAAATTGAGAAGGAGATCGATCCGGCGTTCAAATCGCAGGCGCAGACGTACAGAGTGCCGAGCTACGTTTCCACCAACCAATCGATCTCGCTGACACTTTTCATCGGCCTGTTCATCTCCCTGCTGTTTTTTATCGCGATGGGCAGTCTCATCTACTTCAAGCTGTTCACGGAGCTGCAGGACGATCAGGCCCAGTTCAAGGCGCTGTCCCGTATCGGCATGACCGCCGCCGAGATCAGGCGCATCGTCGTCACGCAGGTCGGCCTCGTCTTCCTCATCCCCTGCGTCGTCGGCAGCGTACACGCCCTGTTCGCCATCCAGGCGCTCGGCAATCTGCTCGGCAGCCCGATCCTCAAGTACGCAGCCGTTGTATTCGGCATCTACCTGGCCATGCAGGCTGCCTACTTCGCCGTCACCTGCGCCACCTATTTGCGGAGCATCCGCAGCGGCGGCCGCACGGCGACCGAATAACGCAGCTGCACTCAAAGCGCCCCTCGGCATCGCGTCCGAAGGGCGCTTGTTTTTTAGCTTCGCATCGCCAGCGCGTTGCCGGAAGCGTACCGGGCAAGACCCGCCCGGAAAAGCAGCGCACCGAAGGCGGCAAAGAACGCGGCGGCGCCGAAAGCGGCGGTGGCAAACGCCGGATTAAAATCGCGCATAAGTCCGATCGGCATATAACCGATAAAGCCGGCGGGTACGACCGTGAACAAAATGATCTTGGCGGCGCCGCGGAAGATGCCGGTCGGATAAGTCGTCAATGCAATAAAGCTGCCGAATACCTGGCCGGCAATGCCTTCTGCATTGCCGATCCAAAAAGCGAGCGAGCCCGCGACCACCATGACGCCGATAAACAAAACGCCGGAAACGAACAGCGCGCAGGCGAACAGCAAGCAGCCTCTCGGCGTAAGCTCGCCGACCCACAGGAAGACGATGATGCCGAAAATAAAATCGCCTGCGCCCGTCACCGACATGCGACTCGTCAGCACGTTCAGCAGCACGGGCTTCGGTTGGGACAGGTAGACGTCCAACTGGCCGGACGAGACGATCGCGGCGATACGCGGAAAGTTGCCGAACAGCACGCTCGCCCACCCGAAGCCGCCTGCGGACACCGCCCACAGCAGCATGACGTCTCCCATTTCCCAGCCGCTCACGACCGGAAACCGGCCGAAAAACAAATACCAGAAAAACAGCCAAATCATATTGTTGACGAACATCATGCCCGCCAGCAAAAAGAAGCTCAGCCGGTATTCCAGCGCCGAAGCGAGATTGACCTTCCAGCTCGCGAGCAGGAAGCGAGCCGTGCCGGACATTCGTTTACCCCCCGTTGACATGAAGCTTCCCCGCCCCTCTCCTGAAAATGAAAGCGACGAGCAGCGAAAGCGCGGCGATCCACGCGAGCTGAAGCGAGCAGGCACGCAGCAGCTCCTGGCCGTCGAACCGGACGCCGAGGCGGGCAGGCAAGTACAGCGCCGCCTGAAACGGCAGCCAGGCGCATACGCGCTGCAGCCACTCGGGCATGAGATCGATCGGTATGAGCAAGCCGCCCGCCGTAAACGTCAGCTTCTGCAGCACGAACTCCAGCCCGCGCGTCTCCTCCACCCAGAATGCGCACAACCCGACGGCCGCCGTCATCAAAAAGGATAACGTTAAGCCGAGCAAAGCCAGCGGTAAATAAGCGATCGGGCCATAGCCAAGCGCAGGCGGTCCGACCGTCAGCCAGGCGACCATCCCGCCGGCGACCAGCAGGACGATAAAACGCAAAACGCCTTCGCCCATATAAGAGCCATAATGAAAGCCGACGTAGGACAGCGGTCTCGTCAGGCGGACAGCGATGTCCCCGTTTTTGACTTCCTCTTCGATTCTGGCGCCGACGGGAGGCCCCGCCATCGTGATCGCTTCGGTGAATACGAGGTACCAGACGACCTGCCGGAGCGTGAAGCCGCCGATCGCCCGGTCGTAGTCGCCCGCATAGGCGGCGCCGTACAGCTGCCCGAGAACGTACAGCAGGAGCAGCAGCAGGCAGGCCCGGAGCAGGAAATCCGTCTTGTATGCCCATTGCTGACGCAGGGCGATCCGCACGACGGCCAGCTGCTTGCGCCCTGCGACTGAGATGTAGCCGTAAGTTCGGTTCAAGTCGGCTCGCCTCCCTTCGTCTTTTCCATGCCGTAGATGTGCTTGATGATGTCCTCGAGCGTCGGGTCCTCCACGGTCAAATCCGCGATGCGCGCCGCTTGCGTCAGCGAGGCGAGTAGCTCGTTCATATCCGTTCGCGCCAGGTCGATCGCAAGGCGGATGCGCCTTCCTTCGATCGCCGCCAGCTCCACGCCCTCTGGCATCGGCGACCAAGCGCGCCGGCCGAACCATTCGGCGACAGAAGCCGGGTCCTCGGCGTCCGCCAGCGTCACCGTGATCGTCTTGCCGCTGAGCAGCTCCCGCCGCAGCAGCGCGACCGGACGATCGAGCAGCACGCCGCCGTGATGGATGACGATCGCCCGCGAGCAGAGCCGTTCGACGTCTCCCGCGTCGTGGGACGTAAGGAACACCGTCGTCTCCTCCTCGCGATTGCGCTCCCGGATGATCTCGCGAATCCGTTCCTTGACGACGACGTCGAGCCCGAGCGTCGGTTCGTCGAGAAATAAAATTTGCGGGCGGTGGAGAAACGACGCGGCAATCTCGCAGCGCATGCGCTCGCCGAGCGACAGCTTGCGCACGGGCGTATGCATATAGGGGCCGAGCTCGAACCGCTCGACCAGCCGATCCCTTCGCCTGGCATAATCGACGCGATCGAGCTCGTAGACCCGGCTGATCAGCTCGAACGTGTCGACCGGCGGCAAATGATACCACAGCTGCGACTTCTGCCCGAAGACGGTGCCGATCCGATACGCCAGCTTCGTCCGCTCGCGCCATGGCACAAGTCCCGCCACGGTCGCCTCCCCGGCGGTCGGATGCAAAATGCCGGTCAGCATTTTGATCGTCGTCGACTTGCCCGCGCCGTTCGGACCAAGCAGGGCGACCGTCTCTCCCGCGCTCACTGACAGATCGATGCGGTCGACCGCGGTCTTCTCCTTCCATTGTGGCGCGAACAGCGACTTCAAGCTCCCGCGCAATCCCGCCTGCTTTTCCTTCACCTTAAACGTCTTGCCGAGCGCCCTCGTCTCGAGTGCCAGCTTCATCTTTTTCCCTCCTTATGATAGGGCGCAGCCGCGTTCCAAGCCAAAAAAGACCCGCGGCAAACCCGCCTAGTGGCGGAACTTGCCGAAGGTCTTTTATCCCTACGGTGTAAGAAGGCTATCGCCTCATCGGTCTCGCTCGGTTCGACCGCCAGGCTGGCTGCGAGGCGTCGGCTCCCTAGAAACCCTTCCGTTTGATGATAGATATTACCAGCCGGGCCGATTTCGAACAACCGTTTTCGCCGTTTTTTCCAATCAACGTTACCGATGGCCGGTATCGAATATTTTCATCGAAGCGGCGGATTCGTCTCCGCAAAAAAAACCTTCGGTCACGTCCGCTGTCGAAGCGGAATGCCGAAGGTTTTTTTGTTATGCGGTAAACAGCAGATCCTCCATCATCGTCATCAGTCGGTGGCGCATGCGGATGAGCTTCTCGATCGCTTTGGTGCGGAACATCTCGCTCTCGCCCATCCAGCGCAGGCTGCTGATCATCTCGTGCGTCTGATCCATTTCGATGATCTCGTCGGTGTGAACCATGTCGCGATCGTAAATGCGTACCCGGTAGAGCAAATCTTCGGTCTCGGTCAGCAGTTGTTGGTAGATGTCCGTGTTCATGATTCAAATCAACCTCTCTTTGTCGTTGTTATCTATTCGTTCCAGCGTCTCGTTTGCACCGTATTGATGTTCATTAACCCGGTGAGCGCAGATTGAATCAACGACAAGGAAAGCAACGCAGTAACAATTTGTCATCTGCGGCTCCATGGGCCGATTTAATGCCGAAAAGCCCGGCCTTTCGTCCGATCGGACGAAAGGCCGGGCTTATTTAGCTGCGTGGGATTAAGCCCAGACGAACGCCTTCGGATCCTTGCGCCACTCCTGCAGCAGCGCCACGTCCTGCTCGCGGACCGCGCCGCGCGCGAGCGCGACGTCGATCAGCGCGCTATAGCTCGACAGCGTATCGAGCCGCACCGACTCGGCGGCGAACGCGTCCAGTGCGTTCTGGAACTGGTAAGTGAAGATGGCGATGACGCCCTGCACCTCGCAGCCCGCGTCGCGAACCGCAACAGCCGCCTTCAGCGAGCTGCCGCCGGTCGAGATGAGGTCCTCGATCAGGACGACCTTTTGTCCCGGCTTGAATTTGCCTTCGATCTGGTTCGTCTTGCCGTGGCCCTTGGCCTTGTCGCGCACGTACAGCATCGGCAGGCCGAGAATGTCGGCGATCCACGCCGCATGCGGAATGCCGCCTGTCGCGATGCCGGCGACGGCCTCGCAGTCCGGATACTTGTCGCGGATGACGGCTGCGAAGCCCTCCGCGATCGTGCGGCGGATCGCCGGGTACGACATCGTCAGCCGGTTGTCGCAATAGATCGGCGACTTGATGCCGCTCGTCCAGGTGAACGGGTCCTGCGGGCGTAGCGATACGGCGCCGATGTCGAGCAGCGCGCCCGCGATGACGGACGGCAGCTGCGCAAGGTTTACAGACTCACTCATGCTTCGGTCAGCTCCTTCAAAATGGATTCGAGCGCCTGCGCCGGATCGGGCGCGGCTACGATCGGACGGCCGATGACGAGGTAGTCCGTGCCGCCGTCCACCGCTTCCCGCGGCGTCGTCACGCGCGCCTGGTCGCCGAGCGCCGCGCCGGCCGGGCGGATGCCCGGCGTCACGGTGAGGAAGCTCTCGCCGCAGGCCGCCTTGATGGCTTCAACCTCAAGCGGCGAGGCGACGACGCCCTGCAGTCCCGCATGCTTGGCCAGCACGGCGTAGCGCACGACCGCTTCCTCGACGCTGCCCGCGATGCCGATCTCGCCGTTCAGCGTCTCCCGGCTCGTGCTCGTCAGCTGGGTGACGGCGATGATGAGCGGCGCAGCCTGCGCTTCGCCGGCCGCCACCGCGTCGTTCACGCCCTGCATGGCCGCCTGCATCATCGCGCTGCCGCCGGCCGCATGCACGTTAAACATATCGACGCCCATGCGCGCGATGCTGCGCGCGCCGCCGCGCACCGTGTTCGGGATGTCGTGCATTTTCAGGTCGTGGAAGATTCTGAAGCCGCGCTTCTTCAGCTCCAGCACGATCTCGTGGCCGGCGGCGTAGAACAGCTCCATGCCGACCTTGACCCAGCAGCCTGTACCTTCGAGCCTTGCTGCGACCTCAAGCGCCGCCTGCGCGTCGGGCTTGTCCAGCCCGACCATGATCTTGGCCGCCGCTTCCTTGCGCGTCAGCGTTAACGTCATCGTCTATTTCCGCCTCCCGTTTCGGTTTTAAAACGCATGATGGTGCGTTTTTGTGGCATTTCGCCCATATAGAAGCCCGATCCGCCGCCGATGAAGCTAGCGGAAGACCGGGCATGGCGCGCTATTTATTAATAAACCGGCATCGGTTCGCTCGAGAAGCGCAGCGCCTGCAGCATGTGCAGCAGCGCGCTCACCGTGTCGAGCGACGTGAGGCACACGACACCGTTCTCGACCGCTTCGCGGCGGATGCGGAAGCCGTCGCGCTCCGGCGTCTTGCCCTTCGTCAGCGTGTTGACGACGAACTGCGCCTGGCCGGTGCGGATCAGATCGACGATGTTCGGCGAGCCTTCGCTCAGCTTGGCGCAGCGCTTGACGCGCATGCCGGCCGCCTCGAGCGCATCGGCGGTGCCGCCGGTCGCGATCAGCTTGTAGCCGAGGTTGTAGAAGCCGCGCAAAATGCCGATCGCTTCGTCTTTGTCCTTGTCGGCGATCGTGGCGATGATCGAGCCCGATTGCGGAATTTTCATGCCCGAGCCGATAAGTCCCTTGAACAGCGCCTTCGCGAAGTGGCGGTCGCGGCCCATGACCTCGCCCGTCGACTTCATCTCCGGCGTCAGCGTCGGGTCGACGCGGCGCAGCTTGGCGAACGAGAACACCGGCACCTTGACCGACACGTGCTCGTCTTCCGGCCACAGACCGTCCTTGTAGCCGAGATCGGCCAGCTTCTCGCCGAGGATCGCGCGGGTCGCCAGGTTCGCCATCGGGATGTTCGTTACCTTGGACAGGAACGGCACCGTACGCGAGGAGCGCGGATTGACCTCGATCACGTACACTTTATCCTGCCAGACGACGAACTGGATGTTGACCAGGCCGACCGTCTTGAGCGCCTTGGCGATGCGGATCGTGATGTCGACCGCCTGCTGCTTGATGTCGTCCGACAGCGTCTGCGGCGGATACACTGCGATCGAGTCGCCGGAGTGGACGCCAGCGCGCTCGACATGCTCCATGATGCCCGGGATGAGCACCGTCTCGCCGTCGCAGATCGCGTCGACTTCGATCTCCTTGCCGAGCATGTAACGGTCGATCAGCACCGGATGCTCCGGATTGATCTTGACCGCGACCTTCATGTAGCTCAGCAGCTCTTCGTCGGAGTAGACGATCTCCATCGCACGTCCGCCGAGGACGTACGAAGGACGTACGAGCACCGGATAGCCGAGCTCCTGCGCCGTGCCGACCGCCTCGTCGACGGAGGTGACGGTGCTGCCCTTCGGCTGGGCGATGTCGAGCCCGCGCAGCAGCGCCTCGAACCGCTTGCGGTCTTCGGCTTCGTCGATGCTGTCGAGCGAGGTGCCGAGGATGCGCACGCCGGCCTTGGACAGCGGACCCGCCAGGTTGATGGCCGTCTGGCCGCCGAACTGAACGATGACGCCGAGCGGCTGCTCCTGCTCGATGACGTTCATGACGTCTTCGAAGAAGAGCGGTTCGAAGTAGAGGCGGTCCGACGTGTTGAAGTCGGTCGATACCGTCTCCGGATTGTTATTGATGATGACGGCTTCGTAGCCCGCGTTGCGGAGCGCCCATACGGCGTGCACGGTCGAGTAGTCGAACTCGATGCCCTGGCCGATGCGGATCGGACCGGAGCCAAGCACGATCACCTTTTGCTTGTCGCTCGGGATGACTTCGTTCTCGGTCTCGTACGTCGAGTAATAATAAGGCGTCGTCGCTTCGAACTCGGCCGCGCAGGTGTCGACCATCTTGTATACGGGCTTCAGGCCCTGCTCGATACGGTGCGCGCGAATGTCGGCTTCGACCGTCAGCGCGGCGGACGCGCCCTGGCCTTCGCGGCGCAGCTCGGCGATCGCGCGGTCCGTGAAGCCCATGCGCTTCGCCTTGTACAGCGTCTCGGGCGTGAGGCCCGGCTCGCGGCGAATGACGTCCTCGAACGAGACGATGCGCTCGATCTTGTCGAGGAACCACCAGTCGATGCTCGTCGTGTCCTGGATCTTCTGCAGGCTCCAGCCGCGGCGGAACGCTTCGGCGATGAGGAACAGGCGCTCGTCGTCGGCTTTGGCCAGGCGAGTCGTCAGCGTCTCTTCGTCAAGCTCTTCCGCGCCCTTGAGCAGCAGGCGGTGCACGCCGATCTCGAGCGAGCGGACCGCTTTGTGGATCGATTCCTCGAACGTGCGGCCGATCGCCATCACTTCGCCGGTCGCTTTCATTTGCGTGCCGAGCTTGCGGTTGGCGTCCGTGAACTTGTCGAACGGCCAGCGCGGGATCTTGCTCACGATGTAGTCCAGCGTCGGCTCGAAGCAAGCGTACGTCTGGCCCGTAACCGGGTTGACGATCTCGTCGAGCGTGTAGCCGACCGCGATCTTCGCCGCCATCTTGGCGATCGGGTAGCCCGTCGCCTTGGAGGCGAGCGCCGAAGAACGGCTGACGCGCGGGTTGACTTCGATGACGTAGTATTGATAGCTGTGCGGATCGAGCGCGAACTGCACATTGCAGCCGCCTTCGATGTTCAGCGCGCGGATGATCTTGAGCGAAGCCGAACGCAGCATCTGATACTCGCGGTCGGACAGCGTCTGGCTCGGCGCCACGACGATCGAGTCGCCCGTATGGACGCCGACCGGGTCGAAGTTTTCCATGTTGCAGACGACGATGCAGTTGTCGTTCGCGTCGCGCATGACTTCGTATTCGACTTCCTTCATGCCGGCAATCGACTTCTCGATGAGGCATTGCCCGATCGGGCTGTAGCGAAGGCCGTTGGCCACGATCTCGCGCAGCTCCTCTTCGCTGCCGGCGATGCCGCCGCCCGTGCCGCCCAGCGTATAGGCCGGACGTACGATGACCGGATAGCCGATCGTGTCGGCGAAGTCGACCGCTTCCTGCACGGTCGTGACGATCTCGCTCTCCGGCACCGGCTGCTCCAGCTCGCGCATCAGCTCGCGGAACAGATCGCGGTCCTCGGCCTTCTCGATCGCGGTCAGTTGGGTGCCGAGTAGCTTGACACCTTCGGCTTCAAGCACGCCCGCGCGCGCCAGCTCGACGGCCATATTGAGGCCGGTCTGGCCGCCGAGCGTCGGCAGCAAGCCGTCCGGACGCTCCTGGCGGATGATCTGGGAGACGAACTCGAGGTTGATCGGTTCGATGTAAACTTTGTCGGCCATGTTCGTATCGGTCATGATCGTCGCCGGGTTGCTGTTGATCAGGACGACCTCGAGGCCTTCTTCCTTCAGCGCCTGGCAGGCTTGCGTGCCGGCGTAGTCGAACTCGGCCGCCTGGCCGATGACGATCGGACCCGAGCCGATGACGAGAATCTTTTTGAGTTCATTATTTTTGGGCATACTGCAGTTCTCCTCTCAGCATCTCCGACAGTTGCGCTTGCCGCGGGCGTTCGGGGTTATTCAGCTTGTGCTCGCGGATCATCTCCAGGAACTGGTCGAACAGATAGCTGCTGTCGAACGGTCCGGGAGCGGCTTCCGGATGGTACTGGACGCTGAAGGCCGGGAACTTGGCGTGCTTCAGGCCTTCGATCGTCTTGTCGTTGTTGTTGATATGCGTCACGACGAGGTCGGTGCCCGCGACGGACTCTTCCTTGACCGTGTAGCCGTGGTTTTGCGAAGTGATGTAGCAGCGGCCGGATTCAAGCTCCTTGACCGGATGGTTGCCGCCGCGATGGCCGAACTTCAGCTTCTCGGTGTCGGCGCCGCAAGCGAGCGCGAACAGCTGGTGGCCGAGACAGATGCCGAAGATCGGATACTCGCCGAGCAGCTGGCGGACCGTCTCGACCGACTCCGGCACGTCCTTGGGGTCGCCGGGGCCGTTGGACAGCTGGATGCCGTCCGGGTGCAGGCGGCGGATCTCGTCGGCCGTCGTGTTGTGCGGCACGACGATGACGTCGCAGCCGCGCTGCGTCAGCTCGCGCAGGATGCCGCTTTTCGCGCCGTAATCGATCAGCACGATGCGCTCCTTGGTGCCGGGGCTCGAAAATACGTTTTTGGTCGACGTCCAGGCGACCTGGTTGCGCGGCAGCGGCGTCGTGCCCATGCGCTCCTGCAGCTCCTCGACGCGCTCGCTGCCCGTCGTCAAAATGCCTTTCATGACGCCGTGGCGGCGAATGATCCGCGTCAGCATCCGGGTGTCGACTTCGGTGATGCCGATGATGCCGTACTCCTTGAGCAGATGGCCGAGCGAATCCTGGGCGCGCCAGTTGCTTGGCACTTCTTCGTAGCGGCGGGTGACGAAGCCGTGGATGAACGGCCGCACCGACTCGAAGTCGTCGCGCGTAATGCCGTAGTTGCCGATCAGCGGAAACGTCATCGTGACGATCTGCCCGCAGTAGGAAGGATCCGAGATGACCTCCTGATATCCTGTGATGCCTGTATTAAATACGACCTCGCCGACCGAAGCGCCCTCAGCGCCGAACGATTGCCCCGTAAACAGGGTGCCGTCTTCAAGTAAAAGTCTCGCTTGCATCCCGATCACTCCTCGCTGCTCTTAAGTATGCCTTGCTCTTCGCTCCAGACCGTCTGGCCCGCGACTATCGTAAGCGTCGGCCAGCCCGACAGCTTCCAGCCCGTGAACGGCGTGTTGCGTCCCTTCGTCAGAAAGCTCGCCGGATCGACCTCGCGTTCGCTATCGAGATCGATCAGCGTGATGTCCGCCGGCGATCCGACCTCGAGCGACCCCGTGTTCAGTCCGAACACCCGGGCGGGATCGCTCGTCATCCGGCTCAGCAGGAAGCCGAGCGTCCAGCGGCCCGTCTTGACGAATTTCGTATACAGCAGCGGAAACGCCGTCTCGAAGCCGACGATGCCGAACGGCGCGCGCTCCATGCCCTTCGCCTTCTCTTCCTCGCTGTGCGGCGCGTGGTCGGTGACGATGATGTCGATCGTCCCATCCTCCAAGGCCCCGATGCAAGCCTCCACATCGCGCGGCGTTCGCAGCGGCGGGTTCATCTTCCAGTTGGCGTCCATGCTGTCCGGAATATCCTCGTCCGACAGCAGCAGGTGGTGCGGACACACCTCGGCGGTCACGTTCACGCCGATCGACTTGCCCAGCTTGATGAGCCGGATCGACTGCTCGGTGCTGACGTGGCAGACGTGATAGTGCACGCCGGTCGCTTCGGAGAGCAGAATGTCCCGGCCGACGTGGATCGCTTCGGATTCGTTCGGGATGCCCTTCAGGCCGTGCTTCTTCGCGAAAGCGCCCTCGCTTACCGCCGCGCCGACGACGAGCGAATCGTCCTCGCAGTGCGCGATGATCGGCATATCGATCGACTTGGCCAGCGTCATTGCGTTTTTCATCATTTGCGCGTCCTGTACGCCGACGCCGTCGTCGGTGAAGCCGATCGCGCCCGCGTCCTTAAGCGCCTCGAAGTCGGTGAGATCGCGGCCGAGCTCGTTTTTGGTGATGGCCGCGTACGGCAGGACGCGCACGCCGCAAGCGGCTTCGGCCTTGTCCAACACCAGCTTCACCGTCTCCGGGGTGTCGATGACAGGCCTTGTGTTCGGCATGCAGGCGATCGTCGTGAAGCCGCCTTTCGCCGCCGACGCCGTGCCGGTCGCGATTGTTTCTTTATGTTCGAAGCCCGGTTCGCGCAGGTGGACATGCATGTCGATCAGCCCGGGCGATATGAGCTTGCCTTCGGCATCGATCGTTTCCGCGCCGCCGACGTCCGGCGAAGCGGACCCGTCGAGCCATTCGGCGACCAGGCCATTGTCCAGCTTCAAATGCTTCTTGACCGTCTGTCCGGTCTTGGGATCGATCGTCAGTCCGTTAAGTATCCAGGTCGTCGTCAAAGGATTATTTTCCTCCTTTTGCTAGTAAAAAAGCCCAGCTCATTACGATATGCTCAGCCGCCGATTTCGGCCTCACGCGGGTGCTTGATCATCACGCGATCGTCGCCGTCGATCTCCGTCAGCGACACCTCGATCTGCTCGTGCTTCGACGTCGGCACGTTTTTGCCGACATAATCGGGCCGGATCGGCAGCACGCGGTGTCCGCGGTCCACGAGCACGGCCAGCTGGATCGACTGCGGCCGTCCGCAATCCATAAGCGCGTCCATCGCGGCCCGGATCGTGCGGCCCGTATAGAGTACGTCGTCGAACAGGATGATGCGCTTGTCCTTCACGTCGAAAGAGCGGTCTCCGTCGCTGCACACGACGCCGACGGACGCCCCGTCTACGAGCGGGCGATCGTCGCGATACCGGGTGATGTCCAGCTCGCATGCCGCGATCGGACTCCCTTCGATCTCGCGAATCCGCTCGGCGATTCTTCGGGCCAGGTACACGCCCCGCGTTCGGATGCCGACGATGGCGCAACCTTCGATCCCTTTGTTTTTCTCCAAAATCTCGTGCGCGATCCGCGTCAGCGCCCTGCGAATCGCAGCCTCGTCCATAATGATGTTCGGGGATTCCTGCACGGGTGCGCCTCCTCCTTCTCGGTAAGACGGCATCAAAAAACCTCCTTGGCAGCCAAGGAGGTCGGGACACACGAAGATGATGACGGCGGGAAAGCGGACCTCATAGCCGGTCCAGGTACAATCCGCGTCGGATCTTATCCGTAGTATTCGCGCCACCTTGCCAGTCTCACGGGACTGAATTAAAGGTACGAGTTCATTGAGGCCTATTATCTCATTTTCGACAGGGACTGTCAACAAAAAGCGGGAGCCCTCGGGCTCCCGCATGTGCGACGATCAGAACTCGAATTCGACGTCCGTCAGACGGCGCTTGATCTCGCCGATGACGCGGCGTTCTTCTTCCTCTCCGGCGGCAAGGAACGTGACGGAGAAGCGGACGAAGTGGCCCGCGTCATCCCAAGGTACGGAAGAGATCAGCTTCTCGCGGATGAGGAATTGGGAGAAATCCTCGCCCGTCGCGAAGCGCTGTCCGCCCTTGATGCCCTTCGGGGCTTCGACGTACAGGAAAAACGAGCCCTTCGGCTTTTCGGCCTTGAAGCCGATCTCGTTCAGCGCGGCGACCAGCAGGTCGTGACGGCGCGAATACTTCTGCGCGATCGCTTCGGTGATCGACGGATTCGCAAGGCCGTAAGCAGCGGCCTTCTGGATCGCGATGAACTGGCCGGAGTCGTTGTTGTCCTTGATGTCGCTGAACGCCTTCACGATCAGCGGGTTGCCGGCAACGAAGCCGATCCGCCAGCCGGTCATGTTGTACGACTTGGACAGCGAATGCAGCTCGACGCCGACATCCTTGGCGCCCGGCACGGACAGGAAGCTGAGCGGCTTCACGCCGTCATAGGTCAACGCGGCGTACGGCGCGTCGTGCACGACGACGACTTCGTTTTTCTTCGCCCATTCGACGACTTCCGCGAAAAATTCGGGGGTAGCCGCCGCGCCGGTCGGATTGTTCGGGTAGTTCAGGTACAGCAGCTTGGCGCTCTTCGCGATGCCGGCCGGAATGGCGGACAGATCGGGCAGGAAGTTGTTTTCCTTCGTCAGCTGAACGTTGTACACTTCGCCGCCCAAATACTTCGTATGCGTGCCGAGCACCGGATAGCCGGGTACCGTCATGATCGCGACGTCGCCCGGGTTGATGAACGCCGAAGGCATCATCGCGAGCGCCGGCTTGGAGCCGATCGAGTGGACGATCTCGTTGACCGGGTCGATGCCGTCTACCGAGAAAACTTCCTTCAGGTACTTCGCGGCCGCAGCCTTGAATTCGGGAATGCCGTTGTCAGCGTAGCCGCGGTTTTCCGGCTTGGCCGCTTCTTCGGCCAGCTTGGCGATGATGCCGTCGTCGGCCTTCTCGTCGGGTTCGCCTACGCCCAGGTCGATCAGCTCGATGTCCGGGAACGCCGCTTTGGCGGCAGCCTTGGCGCGCTTGATCTTTTCGAACTTGTAGATGTTCGTATCCTTGCCATAGTTCGCGCCGCCGATGCGGTCCGCGAATTGCTGTTGAATAAACGTTCCTTGATATTGTTCGACGCTCACTGGAAGACACTCCTTGTCCGATGGCGGACGTGTGATGGGATCGCTTGCTATGGTACCACTATGCCTTAAAACGGGCCCTCGCCGCCATGGACAAATCCGTCGATCATTTGCAGAAATTCTAGCGCGTGCGGAGCATGTGCAGCGCGTGCTCCATGTCTTCGGGCAGCGGCGCCTCGAACAAGAGCCGCTCCCCGGAGCGCGGGTGATCGAAGCCGAGCACGCCGGCGTGCAGCGCTTGTCCCTGCATGCCGAGAGTTCGCCCGGAGCGACCGCCGTAAAAAGGATCGCCGACGATCGTATGGCCGATGTACTTCATATGCACCCGAATCTGATGGGTGCGGCCCGTCTCGAGCTGCAGCTCGACCAGCGTATAATCCCCGAACCGTTCGATTACGGTGAAGTGCGTGACGGCCCGTTTCGCTCCCTTTTCCGTGACCGTGAACAGCTTGCGGTCCCCGGTGTCGCGCCCGATCGGCGCGTCAATCGTGCCGCGGTCGTGCGGCACGTTGCCGTACACGAGCGCCGTATAGCGCCGCGTGACGGAGTGATCCTTGAGCTGCTCGGCGAGGGAGGCATGCGCGAGATCGTTCTTCGCCGCCATGAGCAGGCCGGACGTATCCTTGTCGATGCGGTGCACGATGCCCGGCCGCAGACTCCCGTTGATCCCCGACAGGTCGCCGCAGTGATGCAGCAGTGCGTTGACGACGGTGCCTGAGGCATGTCCAGGCGCAGGGTGGACGACGAAGCCGCGCGGCTTGTCGATGACGATGACGTCCCCGTCTTCATAGACGACGTTAAGCGGAATGTCTTCGGGCTGCGCCTCGATCGGCGCGGCGTCGGGCCTGTTCAAGGTGAGCACGCTGCCGGATGGCAGCTTGGCGTTGGGCTTCACCTGCAAGCCACCTACTCGCACATGGCCGTCGCGGATCCAATCCTGAATTTGCGAGCGGGACACGGACTCGTCTTCGATCGCGCCGGCGAGAAACTTGTCGACCCGCTGTCCCGCGACCTCCTCGCCGATCTCCCAGGACATCGCGTTCGAAGCGCCTTCTTCGTCCTCGTCGGACATCGCGAACGGACGCTCCCCTACCGGAAGCGCCGCCGCTGTCAAATCATCTTGTTCAGACCGGCTGATGTTCGCTCGGTTCGTTCGGTTTTTCATTGTTGGTCTCCTGTGTCGATGCGGGCGTGAGCAGCGAATCGAGAATGATCAGACATACGCCGACGACAATTGCGGAATCGGCGATATTAAAAATCGGGAACGTATAAGATCCGAAGTTGAGCTGCAGGAAATCGACGACTTGTCCGTAAATCGCGCGATCGAGAAAGTTGCCGAGCGCTCCGCCCAGGATGAGCGACAGCGCGGCGAGCATCAGCCTTCTGTTGTTCCGGTGCGACCGGTTCAAATAGATGACGATGGCGCCCACGACGACGACGGTGATGAGCAAGAAAAACCAGCGCTGCTCCTGCAAGATGCCGAAGGCCGCTCCCCGATTGTGAATGAACGTGATGAGGAAAAAGTTGCCGATGACCTTGATTTGCTCGTTCAGTTCCAGGTTGTGCTCGATGATCTTCTTGGATACGTAATCGATGGCGAATACGACCGCAGCTGCGAGATAGTACACCCATAAGCCGATTTGACGTCGTTGCATGTCCGGATTGCCGCCCTTCCGCGAATGATTCTGACCGCTTTGGCCGAATGCACTGATTTTAACATACCGCCGGAGCGGGCGTCCAACGTCTTCCCCCAAATCGCGGCAGCATCTCCAGTACATGCCCTGCTCCTGCCCGACATGATTTTTCGCCCCTGCGCACAAACTAGCTGTCGTATGGAACGTTACGTCGCTTCGCGACAATCAAGGAGGGATCGGCATGCATCGCACGTTGTCCGATAGCTTTATGCTTGAGCAGCGCCGGCGCCTGCTGGCGCTTCGGGCCGACATCGAGAGCCGCGTCGGCGCGAACGGACATTTCGGCCTCGTCGACAGCTACCGCGACGCGACGGGCGAGCTGAGCGGCATCGACAATCACCCAGCCGACGCCGGCACGGAGACGTTCGAGCGGGCCAAGGACATCGCCTTGCTTGAACGCGAAGCGCTGACGCTCGAAAAGGTGGAAGCCGCCATACGCCGCATGGAAACGGGCGAATACGGCATTTGCGAAGCGTGCGGCAAGTTCATTCCGGCAGAGCGGCTGCTGGCGATGCCTACGGCGGTTTACTGCGTGGAGCACGAACCGGTTCAGGCCGAAAAAGAAGGACGGCCGGCGGAGGAACTCTTTTTGCACCCGCCGTTCGGGCGCACCAGCATGGACGAGAGCGACGAGCAGAACGGCTTCGACGGCGAAGACGCCTGGCAAATCGTCGAATCGTGGGGCAATTCGGACAGTCCCGCGATGGCCGAAGGCAACAATAACGACGATTACAATGCCATTTATATCGAGTCGGACGAAAACGACGGCTTCGTCGAGCCGATCGAGAGCTTTCTTGCGGCAGATATTACCGGCCACTCGAGCGGCATCGTACGCAATAGCGCCTATCGCAGATATCTCGAAGCGCACGAGGGCGAGGGGCTGCTCGAACCGGACGACTGGTCGGACGGTCAAACCGGCGATTGAACGGACGCCTGCCTTCGGGCGGGCGTTTATTTTTGCCTCAGCTAATAATGCTCGATTTCCAGCTGTCGCTGCACGATTTTGACGATCTCGGCGATATAGTCACCGATGATCGGCAAATTCAGCGCGCCGAGGATTTGAAGGAGCCATACGATCGTCGCCGCGAAAAAAGTAAAGCCGAGCGCAATGCCGATCCCTCTTGCGATGCCCGACAGCCAGTTGCGCCAGATGAGCTGCCAGGGTCTGCTCATTAGATTGACGTAATCTCTCAGCTGCGCTTTTTCCATCTGCACCGCCAGCTCGTCCAGCCGCTTGGACAATCCCTCGAGCAAGCGGCGCAGCGCGCCCGCCTCCTCCGCCAGCGTCTTCAACCGCGTGTCCGGCCTCGCGCCGGGCTTGTTCTCGCTCATGCCGCTCTTTCGCCTCCCCGCGCAAAAACGAGCCCTGCCGCGGGAACACCGGCCAAATGGCTGTCGTTCGCTTGCGGACAGGACTCGTTATCGCTTCCTGCTCTTATTCAGGTTGGCTCAAATCGCGACGGTTCATACCCGATCGATGCGGAACGGCCGGCGTTCAGCCTGCCACGATCGCGATGCCGATCCGCAGCTCGCCGGCTTGCACCGTCTCCGTCGCGTCGGTGCGGCCGAACGATACGTCGTTGACGAGCACGTTGTCGCGCAGCACGTCGTCAAAGGCGCGGAGCGCCGCTTCGGTCTCGGCGTCCGCCTCGAGCACAAGGCCGACCCTTTGCTCGATCGGCAGATCGAGCTTTTTGCGCTGGTCCTGCACGGCCCGGATCACTTCGCGCACGATGCCTTCCTGCACGAGCGCCGGCGTCAGCTCGGTGTTGAGCGCGACGGTGACGCCGCCGCCGGAGGCCGAAGCGAAGCCCGGCTTCGCCTGCTTTTCGATGAGCAGCTCGTCGAGCGTCACCGTGAGAGCCTCTCCTTCGGGCGAAACGTATGACAGCTCGCCGGACGACACGATCGCGCGCGCCTCCTCGGCCGACAGCGACTTCAGCTTGCCCTGGATCGGGCCGACATGCTTGCCGTACTTTTTGCCCGCCAGCTTCAGGTTCAGCTTAAGCGTGTAGTCGACGAAGCCGCTGTCTTCGGTCACGAGCGTGACGGCTTTGACGTTGATCTCGTCCTTGACGATCTCCTCGTATTCGGCGGCGTCGAACGGCACGCTCAGCGCGACGAGCAGCTCGGACAGCGGCTGGCGCGTCTTGAGCCCCGTCTCGTTGCGCACGTTGCGCGCGAGCTCGACGATGCCGCGGGCCGTCTCCATGTCGCGCTCGAGCGCGGCGTCGATCGCGCCGGCGTCGGCGACCGGATAGTCGGCCAGATGGACGCTGCCCTTGCCGCCCAGGTTGCCGTACAGATCCTCGGCAAGGAACGGGAGGTAAGGCGCGATCAGCTTCGCCAGCGTCAGCAGCACGGTGCCGAGCGTCTGGTAGGCTGCGACCTTGTCTTCGCCGAGGCCGCTTCCCCAGAAGCGGTCGCGGGAGCGCCGCACGTACCAGTTGGACAGCTCGTCGACAAACGCCTCGATGCGCTTCGCCGGATTCAGGAAGTCGTTCGCATCGAGTCCTTCGACGGTAGCGCCAACGAGCGAGTTGAGGCGCGACAGAATCCAGCGGTCCAGCTTGTTCTCGGAACGCTTCGCTGCATGCTCCTCGGGCTTGTAGCCGTCGATCGTCGCATACAGCGCGTAGAACGCATGCGTGTTGACGATCGTGTCGACGACCTTCGACTTCGCTTCGGCGACGATGCCTTTTGAGAAGCGCTTGCTGTTCCAAGGTGCGCTGTCGGCGAGCAGCGCCCAGCGGAAGGCGTCGGTGCCGAACTCCTCGATGATGTCCCAAGGGTCGATGACGTTGCCCTTGGATTTGCTCATTTTCTGACCGTTCTCGTCGAGCACGTGCCCCGTCGAGATGACCGATTTGTACGGCGCTCTGCCGTTGTACAGCGTCGAGACGGCCAGCAGGCTGAAAAACCAGCCGCGCGTCTGGTCGATCCCCTCGCAGATGAAGTCGGCGGGGTACTGCTCCTCGAAGCGCTCCTTGTTCTCGAACGGATAATGCTGCTGCGCGAACGGCATCGAGCCGCTGTCGAACCAGACGTCGATCACCTCCGGCGTCCGGTGCATCGTGCCGCCGCATGCGCAGCGCAGCTCGATGGCGTCGACGTAAGGCTTGTGCAGCTCGATGTCCTCGGCGACCTCGCCCACGGCCGCCGCGCGAAGTTCCGCGATGCTGCCCGGCGATTTTTCCGCGCCGCAGTCGTCGCAAGTCCATACGTTGAGCGGCGTGCCCCAGTAGCGGTTGCGGCTGATGTTCCAGTCGACCAGGTCCTCGAGGAACTTGCCGAACCGGCCGTCGCGCAGGTGCTCGGGATACCAGGCGATGTCTTTATTGTTTTCGATCAGTTGCTCCTTGACCGCCGTCGTCTTGATGAACCAGCTCTCGGTCGCGTAGTACAGCAGCGGCGTCTTGCAGCGCCAGCAGAACGGATAGCTGTGCTCGTGCTTTTCCTTGTGGTACAGCAGGCCGCGCTCGGACAGCGACTTCACGATGTCGATGTCGACCTCCGGATCCTTGACGAAGCGTCCGGCAAAGCCCTTCACCTCGTCGGTATAGCGGCCCTGGCCGTTGACCAGCTGCAGCATCGGTACGCCGTGCTCGCGGGCGACGCGATAGTCGTCCTCGCCGTGCGCCGGCGCGATATGGACGATGCCCGTACCGCTCGAGTCGGAGACGAACGCTGCATCGATGATGCGGTACGCGCCGTCGAGCGGACCTCCCGCGTAAGGGAACAGCGGCTCATAGGCCAGGCCGACGAGGTCTTTGCCCCGCACGGTGCCGAGCGTCTCGTACTCGCCCTTCATGACTTTGTCGGCCAGCGTGCCGGCTACGATAAACGTCTCGCCGTTTTGGACGACGCGCACGTATTCGATGTCCGGATGCACGGCGAGCGCGACGTTGGACGGCAGCGTCCAAGGCGTCGTCGTCCAGGCGAGGACGAATTCGCCGCTGTCCTTTAGCTTGAACTTCGCCGTTGCAGTCAGGTCCTTGACGTCCTCGTAGCCCTGTGCGACCTCGTGCGAGCTGAGCGTCGTCTGGCAGTCCGGGCAATACGGGCTGACGCGATGGCCGCGGTACAGCAGCCCTTTGCCGTGGATCGTGGACAGCAGATGCCACACGCTCTCGATGTATTTGTTTTCCAACGTGATATACGGATTGTCGAGGTCGGTCCAATAGCCGATCGCCTCGGTCAGTTCTCGCCACTGGCGTTCGTACTCGAACACGCTCTCCTTGCACTTTTTGATGAACGGCTCGACGCCGTAGTTCTCGATCTCCTGCTTGCCCGAGATGCCGAGCTGCTTCTCGACGCCGAGCTCGACGGGCAAGCCGTGCGTGTCCCATCCGGCCTTGCGGGTGACGCGATAGCCGGACATCGTCTTGTAGCGGCTCACGAAGTCCTTGATGACGCGGCCGAGCACGTGCCCGATGTGCGGCTTGCCGTTCGCCGTAGGCGGGCCTTCGTAGAAGACGAAGTTCGGCTTGCCGTTGCGGTTTTCGATGGACCGGCGGAACGTGTCCTCGGCCTTCCATTGCTCCAATACGCGCAGCTCGCGGCTGCGGGCTTTTTCTTTTACGTCCACGCGACGCATGACCATCATTCCTTTTCTCGTCGGATTTACTGCGGTCTGAAAATAAAAAAAGCCCCGTCCCGTAAAGGGACGAGACATCGCTCGCGGTACCACCCTTGTTCAGCCGCAATCTCGCCCATATGGGGAAAAGAGCGGCGCTCAAGCCGGACGGCCCGGCATGCAATCGGCATGGCGGTCGATCCGGTATCCCTTAACGAGGGACGTTCGGCCGGTCTTAATGATCCGGCGCAATGACCGGACGTTCGGATCGGCGTCTCGGGGAGGATGGGCGACGCGGCGTCCAACGTTGGCTCGCAGCAGCCGCCAACTCTCTGGGATGGTTCATCCGCACGCCGTTCCCGTCATCGACGTTAACGCGTATAACCCATTTATACGGCGAAGAAGCCGATTTGTCAAATCGGCGTTCGCCTATCCCGTTCGCGCTTCGCGTTCGACTATTCGACGATCTCGCGAACACGAGGCTCGCTGTCGCGGTCCCGCGCGCGGGACTCCGGCGGCTCGAGCTTCTCCCAGCCGTCCTGCGTGAGCAGGTCGAGCTGCGTCTCGACGAGCGTACGGAAGCGCGCCCGGTAAATCGCCGCCTGCTTCTTCAGCTCCTCCACTTCGAGCGCGTACTTGCGCGACTTCGAGAGCGATTCGTTGATGATACGGTCGGCGTTCTTCTCCGCTTCCTTGACGATCAGCTGGGCTTCCTTCTTCGCGTTGTTCTTCACCTCGTCGGCCGCTTCCTGCGCGACGATGATCGTCTTGCTCAGCGTCTCTTCGATGTTCGCGAAGTGGCCGAGCCGCTCCTGAAGACCGGCGATCTGGTTCTGCAGCTCTTTGTTGTCGCGGATCATCGCTTCGTAATCCTTGATGATCTGGTCGAGGAACTCGTTCACTTCATCTTCGTCGTAACCGCGCAATCTGCGGCCGAATTCCTTGTTATGAATATCCAACGGCGTCAATGGCATTGGCCGTACCTCCCGTGCATCGAGTTCTTGATTCGCGACAGGTCGCAAGATCGCTATGTAAGGCAGATTCGACGCGAGACGCGGAATTCCTGCTTGATTCTACACATATTTGCCGATCCGCAGGCGGATCCGGCCGCTTTTGGAGACGCCTTCGGCCTCGATCACACGGAATCGTCCGAATCCCTTGAACGACACGATGTCACCTTCGCGCAGCTGCGCGGAAGGGTCCTCGACCGTTTTGAAGTTGACGCGGCAGCGCCCCGCGCGGATCGGATCCATGATCTTCGCGCGGCTGACGCGCAGCACGTCGCTCGCAATGCCGTCGAGCCGCATCGAGGCGACAGAGATGGACGTCTCCTCCAGCTTCACCGGGACGGCCTGGAGCCGTTCGACCGGCTGCACCGAGGCCGTCGTCTCGATTCGATGCACCTGCCTCAGGTGCGTGCGCAGAAAATCGCCGATCTCGCTGACGATCAGCACGTGACAGCCGTCCTCCCGGACATGGATGTCGCCGATCTTCTCGCGCTTGATCCCAAGTCCGAGCAGCGCGCCAAGATAGTCGCCGTGGTCGAGCTCGGATTGGCGACGGTCTTCGCTTGCGATGTCGAGCACGGCGATACCTGTATCCTCGTCTTCGAGCGGGCGGTAATCCGGGGCGATGAGCGCCCTGACCCGCTCCGCGCCTTCATAGCCGCCCTCGAGCCGAATCGCGGCGTCGGGGTGCCGATTCGCCAGCGCATACAAAATATGCGCCTGGCGCGGGTCGAGAAAATCGGTGCGCCGGAGCTCATGCTGCTCGGCGGCCCGCTCGACCCACTCCCAGGCGCGGTCCACGAAGGACTTTTCTTCAGGAAGGAAGTGTGCGTAAATATCGTTCTTGCTCATGCTGGTTCGATCCTTTCCGTTTAGGACACGCCGAACAGGCCGGCGACGAAGCGAATGACCTCTTCGAGGCCTTTCATCAAAAATCGAAGCGCGTACCATGCGATGATCGGCGAGATGTCCAGCACGCCGCCGATCGGCGGAATGATTCTGCGAAAAGGCTTCAGATAAGGCTCAACGATTTTTCCCAGCAGCTCGCCAATATAGCTCTGCCTGACGTTGGGCAGCCAGGACATCAGCACATAAATGAGGATGAGCCAGCTGTAAATGTACTGCAAGTTATACAGGTAACCAATGACCTGATCCAAAGCCGTCAATGCTGCTGTCACCTCATTTTAGAGTAATCTGCATCCTCTGCCATAAGCTCCGAGATCGTGCCCGTGATCTCGACCGAGTCCGGCGTACACAGAAATATGTTCGGACCGAGCTTGGAAATATGACCGCCGAGCGCGTAAACCGTACCGCTCAGGAAGTCCACCATTCGGATCGCCTGATCCCGTCGCACGCGCTGCAGATTAACGACCACGGAGCGCCGGGATTTGAGATGGTCCGCGATCTCCTGCGCTTCGTTGTCGTACGTCCGCGGCTCCGTCAAAATGACCCGAACATTTTTCTGCGAATGGATGCTAACGATATTATTCTTCCCCGTAGGTTTACGCGGTTCGAAGGCGGAGGTTTCAACTTCCGGCTCATCCTCGTAGCCCATCGGCTCTTCGCGCTCCCGATCCCGCTCTTGTTCGTCCTGAAGGCCGAGATAGTTCAAGAACTTGTTCACCACGCCCATCATGATCCCTCCGTTATCCGTCGTTCTCTTCGTGCCCGACCAGAATGCTGCCCAGACGCACCCAAGTGGCGCCTTCCTCAATCGCGACTTCAAAGTCGCCGGACATGCCCATCGACAGCTCCGTCAACGGCTCGTCCGACAACGACATGCCGTTGATCTCCATCAGCAGCTTGCGCAAACCGGCGAATACAGGCCTTGCCTCTTCGGCGTCGTCAACGATCGGCGCCATCGTCATCAGTCCGATCGGCCGGATGCCGGACAGCTCTTTAAGCGAAGAGACGAACGCGGGAACCGCCTCCGGCGCCAGTCCGTGCTTGGAATCCTCGCCCGACACGTTCACCTGCAGGAAACAAGGCACCCGGATGCCCAGCGCTTCGGCGCGCATATGTATCTGCTCGGCGAGCGACAACCGGTCCAAAGAATGAATGTAGTCGAACTTGCCGACCACATCCTTAACCTTCCTGCTCTGGAGCGAGCCGATATAGTGAAAAACGGCCTGTCCCTCGAGCAGTCGCCACTTCTCTTCCGCGGCGGGCCAGCGGTTTTCGCCGATATGGCGCATGCCCGCCTCGACTGCGCGCTTGGCCGTGGCAGCAGATACGTACTTCGTCACGGCAACGACGTTCACACTATCGGGATCCCGCCCGCACCGCGCGCAAGCTTCCGCAATGCGACGCTCTACGTCCTTGAGCCGCTGCTCCAACGCCATCGCGGCATTCACCTCTATTTCTTCTTACCCAGCCAGCTCATCATTCGCCCGGTCTGTCCCCGTTCCTTGCGATGGGAGAAAAACAAATCCGTGCTGCAGCTGGTGCACCACCCAGACATTTCGATGCGGCTCGGCAATATTCCTGCTTTAATCATAAGATGCTTGTTGATTTCTTTCAAGTTTAGCCGAGATTTGCCTTCGGAAGACGGAATATGGAAGCTCTCGTCATCGGGCACGACGTCGCGCACGCGGTTCATGACGTTATCGTCGACTTCATAGCAGCAGGCGCCGATTGACGGTCCGATCGCCGCATACAATCGCTCCGGCGCGGTGCCGAACGCTTTGCCCATCGCGCGGATCGTCTCGCCTGCGACGTCGGCTACCGTTCCCTTCCAGCCCGCATGCGCGAGGCCAAGCGCTTCGTGCTCGGGACCGTAAAAATATAATGGCACGCAGTCCGCGAAAAACATCGTCAGTAAAATGCCCGGCTCGTCCGTTATGAGCGCGTCCGCATCCTGGATTGCGCTCTCGCGGGACAGTCTCCCCATGCCCTGCTCATCGCCGGTCACCCGGACGACGCGGCTGCCGTGCACTTGCTCGGCGCATGTCCAAGCCTCGAACGGCCAACCCAGCGTATTCGCGATTGCGCGGCGATTAGCGATAACCGCAGACTCGTCGTCGCTGACATGAAGCGCCGTGTTCAGGCCGTCTCTCGGCGGCAGGCTGCTTCCTCCCAGCCGAGTGGAGAACCCGGCGGTCAAGCCTTCGAAGCCCGACCAGGGCGCCAGAGACAGCAGTCCCGGCGCTTGCCGCTCGGATGCCGACTTTGCGATATGGTGTGCGAACGGTTCCATCAGGCTCCACCTCCGCAACAAGTTTAACACAGGAAGACCGCCGAGGCGATATTCGTCAGCGCCCGCCGTTTTCCGCCTCGATGCTCTTGTACGGACTGGCCTCCTCTAATCGGACCAGCACGACGTCGGTGCCGATCTTGACGATGCTTCGCCAGGGAATGACCACATCCTCGCCGCCGCCGAAAATACCGAGCACGCGACCGCCGACCGGCACGACGATCGCATCGATGCGGCCTTGCCTGAGATCGAGCTCCAGATCCGCCACATGACCCAATTTTTTGCCGTCCACGATATTAATGACGTCCTTCGCCTGAAAATCGGATATTTTCATGCCGGTACTCCCCCGCTTTCCGCGGCCCGGGACGAATTAAGATCGCAGGCCCGGTCGACCGCCCATAACTCAATATATGAGCCATGCCCGGAAATGTTGACCGAAGACGCCCGGCTTTGAGCGGAAGTGCGCAAACGTCAAAAAGACCGGAGTCTCCTCCGGTCCCGCAAGCCCCTTCAGGCTCGCGATCAAGTCTTGACGTGCTTTTGCATTTGCTGGATCGCCGACTTTTCGAGCCGGGACACCTGCGCCTGCGAGATGCCGATCTCGTCGGCCACTTCCATTTGCGTCTTGCCTTCGAAGAATCGCATGGACAAGATCATTTTCTCCCGGTCGTTCAGCTTGCGCATCGCTTCCCTGAGGGCGATCTCTTCAATCCATTGAATGTCCTTGTTGCGTTCGTCGCTGATCTGATCCATCACGTAGATCGGGTCGCCCCCATCGTGATAGATCGGTTCGAAGAGTGATACGGGATCCTGAATCGCATCCAGGGCGAACACGATATCTTCCTTGGGGACGCCGAGTACTTGCGATATTTCGAGTATCGTCGGTTCGCGGGAATGACGGTTCGTCAGTTGGTCCCTGACCTGCAGCGCTTTGTAGGCAATATCGCGCAGGCTGCGGGACACGCGGATCGGATTGTTGTCCCTCAAGTATCTGCGGATCTCGCCGATGATCATGGGCACGGCATAGGTGGAAAAACGGACGTTTTGACCTAAATCGAAGTTGTCGATGGCTTTCATCAGGCCGATGCATCCGACCTGGAACAGATCGTCCACGTATTCGCCGCGATTGTTGAAGCGCTGAATCACGCTGAGCACGAGGCGCAGGTTTCCGTTGACGAGTTTTTCCCGGGCTTCGAGTTCACCGCGGGTTTGCAGAGCTAGGAACAGTTCCCTCATTTCGGCGTTGGTGAGGACGGGCAGCTTTGAGGTGTCCTCTCCACAAATCTCCACTTTGTTGCGGGTCAAGTTGTTTCCCTCCCGGGAGCAGCATTACTGTAAAGTATCTCCTGGGATGGGCTTTTTATTCCGAAGCCCGGTCGCATATGCGTCGATCAAACCATCTTATTGAACTCCTTGCGGAGCCGTTTAATGATTCTTTTTTCCAATCTGGAAATGTAAGATTGCGAGATGCCGAGCAGATCGGCGACATCTTTTTGCGTCTTTTCTTCGCCATCGGCAAGGCCGAACCGAAGCTCCATAATCGTGCGCTCGCGATCGGCCAGCTTGTCGAGCGCCTTGTGAAGCAGCTTGCGATCGACCTGCTCTTCGATATTGCGATAGATCGTGTCGTTCTCGGTGCCGAGCACGTCGGACAGCAGCAGCTCGTTGCCGTCCCAATCGATATTAAGCGGCTCGTCGAAGGATACCTCGGTCCGCGTTTTGCTGTTGCGGCGCAAATACATCAAAATTTCGTTTTCGATGCACCGGGAGGCGTAGGTGGCGAGCTTGATTTTCTTTTCCGGATCGAACGTATTGACCGCCTTGATCAAACCGATTGCCCCGATCGATACGAGATCCTCAATATGAATGCCGGTATTTTCGAATTTGCGGGCAATGTAGACGACCAGCCGCAGATTGCGCTCGATCAGCATCGCGCGGATCGCGGCGTCGCCCGAAGGAAGACGCTCGAGCAGATACTCCTCCTCTTCCCGCGTCAGGGGAGGCGGGAGCGCTTCGCTGCCGCCGATATAATACACTTCTTCGCTTTTCCAGCCCAGCCAGAACAACAGGCGATAGTACGTCAGCTGATACATCAATCTTAATTTTACGGGCACTTGCACAACCTCCTGTTAAGCGGTCTGGGTTGATGATGCCGGCATTTCAACGCTCGCTATCGTCAGATCGGAGTGAACGATCGCGCGATATGCGCCTTCCGAGGACAGCGATCCGCCGTCGAGCCCGACGAGCACTCTGCGCTGCACGCATGGCTCCTCTTTCCCGGCAGGATCCGCAATCGTGACGCTGTCCGGCTTGACGGCCAGCATGAGCTTCGAGCTCCCACCGGCAGCCCGGTAAGGAACGAGGCGATATCGGTCCCTAAACGAAGGCAATCCGCCCTCGGCCTCCTCCAGCTCGCCGATCAAGCGATCCGCTGATTCGGACTTCAATCGGTCTGCCCAGCCTTTCGGAAGCTCGTCTCGCCACATGGAAGCTTCCAGGATCATCACCGGAATCCGAGTCAGCGGATCGTACAGGCGATTGCCCGTATCGACGAGCCCTCTGCACGACCATTCCCGATCTCCGATACGAATGCTTACGTCGACGAAGAGCGCCTCCAATCGCTTTCTGCTTTCCCTGCTCTCGGCTTCGCTTCTGTACAACCAGATCGCCACGATCAAGGTCACTGCGAGCAAAACGACCTGTACGTCAAACGACAGTACCATCCCCCCGTCGTCCGTGAAGGCGATCCCTCTCCAAGGCGAACCCGACCACTTCGCGAGCGAAGATACGCCGATCACCGCGCCAAGCGTCGCAAAGTTTACCAAGTAGAACGATCCGATCGTCCTTGCGAACTTGAGAGGCCCGCCATAGCCGAACGTTAAAAAAACCATCAAAGCGGAAATCATGAGCTTGACGCCGAACGAATACAGATAAGGTACGGACGTCACGAACATGGCGGCCGCGTAAGCCGCCCCGACGCTGGCAGACAGCGCGATCCGTCTTCGGCGGGGCCGTAGATGCCTCACCTTCGCTGTCGTCATCAGAATGGACGCGTCGACTGTCAGATTGGACAGAAACACCAAGTCCACATACACCGTCACATCGCGCCACACCCTTCCATGCAAACCCATCGCTTACGTTTGTCCGCTGACGAAATGGATTGTTCTCAGTATAAATTGGCGCCTGCGAGGTGTCTGTCTAATCGCGCCGCAGGTTCGGCTGTTTTTTTGTCGAGCAAAATCGGGCTGCGTTCATGGTGAACCGGACCTTCAGACGCTGTAAAATTATCCCACTCCGGCATCGCAATAAGGTTTCCGGCGCGTTATCGGCCTTATCCCCTTCGCTCACTTTGACGTAATATGTCAATCAACTTCCGCGAAATGAT
Source organism: Cohnella sp. GbtcB17 (assembly GCF_019091135.1). Lineage (GTDB taxonomy): Bacteria > Bacillota > Bacilli > Paenibacillales > Paenibacillaceae > Cohnella. Next base: position 34,228 of record NZ_JAGXJW010000062.1, read on the forward strand.
GCTGTTGTTTTAAAAATAATAGAGAAATGAGGGGTGGAATTCTGAGGCGCCTATCTGGAGGAATTAATCGGTCTACATTTAAAGTCATGCTACCTTTCTTAAGTAACCTTATCCCCTTGGATCAAAAAAAGCTTAACAATACCCAAAACACATTTTCGGATTAGCGCAGACGTGCCCCATCAGCTTGCCCATATGAGTTCGCGATACGTTATCCTTTTTCTCGTCGCGCATAAATGCAGCATATAAGGAACAACCGCCAACGCTTTTTTTGCAATATTAAACGCGAAAGATTGATGATTCAAATAAGCCTGCAAATGTTTAGGTCCGATACCCCGCAGCGTATGATCGAACCAACGGAGCGTATGCGTCAATATAGCCGACAAAGGGGCCAGCTTGTTCATTCCGAAATAAGGAAAAGCTCTGACCGCTTTAACTTCCTCCGATACATGAGCATCCGAGAACTTCATATGCGCAAATCGGCTGATTAAACGCGAGCTCCCCGCCTCGCGCTTGCTTAGATGCTCCATCTTAATCTCGCGAATGTCTTCGTCCCCCTCTACCGTTCCACCGATAGCCACGGGCTGGTCTGACGTCGCCATAACCAGGCTGCTTGAGGCTCTCCGCCAACCATAGATTCCGCCGGTGACGGCGACTAATCCCGATAAAAGCTGATCGTACGATTGTTGCGTCAGTGCATCTCGGAGTTTGTGGCCTATGAGCCAAGCCGTCTTGTACGTTACCCCCAATATTTCGGAAAGCTCGACGGAAGTTGCCTCTTCAACAAGCCAGATCATGGCCCTGAACCACATTCGGAGCGGCGTGCGCGTACCGTGAAAAACAGTGCCGGCGGTTATCGAGGTTTGATGTCGGCAAGAAGCGCATACGTAAAGCGGATTCTTGCGCGATCTTAATACGGAGCAATGCGCATAGGAACAGCGCGGGCAGCGGAAACCGTCCGGCCAGCGCGCATTGTATAGAGCTTCCATGCATTGTTCTTCTGTCCAAGTTTCCCAGGAGCCTTCCGGAAGTGTAAAGTGCATCACTTTCCAACCCTCCAAATAAGAACGTTTGTTCCTATTTTAAAGTGTGTAACCGAAGGAGTCAATCTTTTCCTTAACAAAAAATGAGCGTACGGGATAAGGTCAATAAGGCCGTGAAAACACTTTGAGCAAAAACGCAGTGAGCGAAAGGGATGAGGTTGGTAAAGAGAAAAAATGCGGATATCGCCTGGCCGAATTGAGCGAGAGGGATAAGGTCGATAAAGGGTAAAACGCAGGTATTGTGCCTCTGCCCGACTTTGCGTGGCAATCAAAAAGCCCTCGCCGTCAGCGAAGGCTAAATCCATATGTACTAGTTGAATTTGGTGCAGTCAAGCGCAGCACGGCCCCTTAAACGACTTTGGGCAGCAATTCGTCCAGCGACAGAAACTGGATATCTTGCTGCGACAGTTCTCGAACGCGCTGCAGCGTTTCTTCGGGCAATTGCATGAACGCCTCCACGACCGCAGGGCAAAATTGGGTTCCCGCGCATTTCTTTATTTCCTCGATTGCCGTCTCATGCGACTTGGAAGGACGATACGGACGTTCGGACGTGATCGCATCGTAGGTGTCGCAAACGGCGAAAATTCTCGCGCAAATCGGAATTTGTTCTCCTCGCAGACCGTCGGGATAACCGAGACCGTCCCATCGCTCATGGTGGTAGCGGACGACGTCCAGCGCCGGTCCCAGAAATTCGATATGCGCCAGCATTCGCACGCCCATATTCACGTGAGTTCGCATGATGGCCCACTCCATCTCGTCCAGCGGCCCTTCCTTGCGCAGGATAGCGTCCGGAATGCCGATCTTGCCGACGTCATGCAGCAGGGCGCCGCGATACAGCATTTCCAATTGCTCGCCTTCGATGCCCATCTGCCTACCGAGCAGCCAGGAATAGGCGGTGACGCGCAGGGAATGGCCTTGCGTCTCGTTATCTCTGCTGTCCAACGCGCTGCTCATCGCCTGCAAAGATTCGTCATAGGTGCGATGCACGCGCTCCAGCATCTCGCTAAGCTCTTTGTTCTGATGCTCGATGACGCGCGACGAACGTAAAAAGACATGACGCAGGCTAAAGAAAAGCAACGCCATTCCAGCCGTCAGCAAGAAGACGATCGTTAAACTGATACGGAGTATTTTAGCCCTCTGTGAAGACCAATCTTTGGATACTTCGACAGCACCCTTCCACGTTCCTTCTTCGGAGGAAATTGGGATCCAAAGCTCCAGATTCCCGGCCCTTTTATCCGTCAGCATCTCTTTGACGTCCATGGTCTTCTCGAATCGCTCTCGTTCGCGTGCAGTCAGAGCGCCGCCGGCTTTAACTGGAATGTCGTTGAACCCTACCTGACCGTCGAGGCCCACGAATCGAACATATCTGATTCCGTAAGAATCGAGGGCTGTGCGAATGTCTGCCCCAAGCCTCGCTTCATCTGAATCGGATGGCTCGAAAAGCATCTTCATATCAGGCAAGCCATTGATGTAATTCACCACCGCATTGCGTGTCGAGACGCTCGTCTCCCGGATCAGCTCGTGAGCGATAAACCAATAGGTGACGGCGGAAAGAAGCACGCCGATGATGACCACGAATGACGCCAGCATAGTTGTAAAGGAACGATAGGGATTGGTCATCATGTGCCTCCTGTGCGGATACTGCGACCTGTGCTGTGAGTTCGACAGGCAAACGGCGTTTACCTGCTTTGCAAAACCAAAAAAAGAAGACCGCATAATAAGCCGGTCCTCGACATGAATGGGTGCTATTAAGGTTAAAGTCGCCGCCGGAACGGGCAATTGGATCGGATTGAAATCCGGATCGTTAACGGTCTCCGCGCGGACGATTCCGCAAAAATGCCGGAATGTCCAGCTGCTCGCCGGAGGTCGAGCCGCCGCCGAACGGACGCAGGTTGTGGTTGCTCGCGCGGCTGTCCTGATGTTCGGTCTGGGACGGCGGATTCGATTGCGGCGAAGCGGACGAGATCGGCCGGCGTACCGGTCCTTTGTGTTCAAAGCCGGTTGCAATGACCGTAACTTTGATATCGTCCTTCATGCTGTCGTCGATGCTGGCGCCGAAAATCATGTTCACTTCGGGATCCGAGGCCGAGATGACGATCTCCGCCGCTTCGTTCACCTCGAACAGCGACAGGTTCGAGCCGCCCGTAATGTTCATGATAATTCCGCGCGCGCCTTCGATAGATGTCTCGAGCAACGGGCTCATGATCGCCTTGCGCGCTGCGTCCATCGCGCGATTCTCGCCGGAGGCGACGCCGATTCCCATCAGGGCGGAGCCGCGCTCCGTCATGATCGTCTTCACGTCCGCAAAGTCGAGGTTGATCAGTCCGGGCACGGCGATCAGATCGGAGATGCCTTGAACGGCCTGGCGAAGGACGTTGTCCGCCTCGCGGAACGCTTCCATCATCGGCGTTTTCTTGTCGACGATCTCGAGGAGCCGGTCGTTCGGAATGACGATCAGCGTATCGACCTTTTCCTTGAGCGCCTCGATGCCCAGTTCAGCCTGTCCGGAACGCTTGCGGCCCTCGAACGTAAAAGGCCGCGTCACGACGCCGACGGTCAGCGCGCCGCATTCCTTGGCGAGCTCGGCGATGACCGGCGCAGCGCCCGTGCCCGTGCCGCCCCCCATGCCGGCCGTAACGAACACCATGTCCGCGCCCTTAAGCGTGTTCATGATGCCGTCCCGGGATTCCTCGGCCGCCTTTTTGCCGACGTCCGGGTTCGCGCCCGCGCCGAGTCCGCGTGTCAGCTTGTCGCCGATTTGCAGCTTTTGCTCCGACTTGGTCAGGTGCAGCGCTTGGGCGTCGGTATTGACGGTAATAAACTCGACACCCTTTACGCCGTTTTCGATCATGCGGTTAACTGCGTTGCTGCCACCGCCACCGACCCCGATCACTTTAATTTTCGCGAGCGGTTCCATTTCAAAATCAAATTCCAACATATCTCAATACTCCTCCTCGCTTCGCTGGTGAATCTTCGTCAGTGGCGGCTTATATGAATTCCTTGAACATATTCTTAAACCATTCCATGACGCCCGTCTTGCCGGCCGGCGCACTGGCCGCAGCCGCCTTGCTCTTCGCCGGCCGTTTGGCCGGCGGAGCTCCCCGGGTTCGCACGTACTTCATGACGTATTGGATCATGCCTACGCCGCTGCTGTACGAAGGATCCCGAACCCCGATAAAATCGGGAACCGCAATCCTGACGCTCGCTTCAAGCTCGATCTGCGCGAGGGAGAGCACGCTGGGCATGGACACGGAGCCGCCCGTCAGAACGTAACCGTTGAGCTTGTCCAAGTGGCCGAGACGTTTGACCTCTTGACGAATCATATGAAAAATCTCTTGCATGCGCGGCTCGATGATGCTGGCCAGATCAACCTGGGAAAATTCCTTTTCCACGTTGCTGCCGACCCGCATCACCTTGAAGCGAACATCGTCCGCCGCCTCGTCTTGACGCGCGCAGCCGTACTTCAGCTTGATTTTCTCGGCGTGCTCGGTCTGCGTCTTGAGGCCGTAGCAAATATCGCTCGTCACGTAGTCGCCGCCGATCGGCAGCGTCGACACGGCGGCCAGGCTGCCGCCTTCGAACACCGCGATCGTCGTGGAGCCGGCGCCGATGTCGGCCAGCACGGTCCCCATTTGCTTTTCGTCCTTGGTCAAAGCCATCATGCCCGAAGCGAGCGACATCAACACGATGCCGGATATGCGCAGGCCGGCCTTCTCGACGCAGCGCATGAGATTATGTACGGCGGCCTTCGTCCCGGTAATGATCGTGCATTCGACTTCAAGCCTCACGCCGATCATGCCGCGCGGGTCCTGAATGCCTGCCAGACCGTCCACCAGGAACTGCTTGGGCAGCAGGCCGATGATCTCCCGCTCCGGCGGCAGCGCGACGACCTTGGCAGCCTGCAGGACGCGTTCGATATCGTCTTCGCCGATCTCCCGGTCTTCGTTGGAAACGGCAACGACGCCGTGATTGCTCTGCAGCGCGATATGGTTGCCCGCGATGCCGACGTACACTTCGCCGATGGTGATGCCGACCATGCGCTCGGCATGGTCTACGGCGTTGCGGATGGACTGGACCGTCTGATCGATGTCGACGATGGCGCCTTTGCGGATGCCGTCCGAGTCCGCCGATCCTACGCCGATAATATTGATCGCTCCGTTGCTTATTTCTCCGATAATCACCCGAACCTTAGAGGTTCCGATGTCCAGACTGACGATGAGGTCGTTGTTGCTCAACCGGTGGCACCTCCCGTGAATACATCAAAACTTTGCAATCCGGCCGTCCGGCCATTCGTTAGTTTGGTCGCGACTTATTGAAATCCGTTGCGGAATGAGGAGTTGTTCAAGGGGTTCCGAACGAAGCCAAATCGGTACACATTCAGTACTTATTCAACGCAGACGGGATTTTCCCTCTTTTTTCAACAAAAATTTTAGTTCCCTCATTCTAGCAATTATGCTGGAAATTCCGCTTCACTGCCCAGAATCTTACGGTAAAAGCCTACGAAAATTCTAGCATTAAACCGCGCGGTTGAGTAGAGTCCTTTTCCTTAAGTTAAGGGGTTTCTTCATCGACCGACGAGTCCGTTTGTGCCGAATATGGCGAGTATGTGTCCGAATCGAGCAGGACGACCGTTCCCGGCTCCCTATTCTCCACGAGCTCGCTCAGTATCGCGATCTTGTCTTTGAGCTTGCCGACGGTCGTGAGCACGTCGAATCCGGAGCGGGTGAAAATGCGAATTCTGTCGGGATACGCGCTCGAAGGATCGGGCGCGATCTCCGAGAAGTCGGCGATTCCTCCGGCAGTCAAGCCGCCCAGCACCTGGCACAGTGCGGCCCGCTGCGGGTCGTCCTTCGACCAGCCCGTGAGCACGGGCTTGGCCGGCAGCCCGCTGCCGGCGGTGGGCTGTGCGCCGATGCCGTTGGCCAGCACGACGGAGACGCCGCCTTTGCCGTCCATTTCGATCGCGACCGGTTCATATTCTTTTACCGTGACTTCCAGCTTGCCAGGAAAATGCTTGGCGACCCGGACGTCCTTGATCTGAGGCAGCCGCTTGACGCGCTGAGCGAGCTTGTCCGACGCCGGCATAAAAAAAGAGTCTCCGATTCCTATGCCGAGCTGGGCTTCGACCTGATCCCGTTTCAAATACGTCAAGCCCTGAATCTCGATCACGCTGATGCGGGAAAGAGAGGATCTGAAAAACAATACGATCAACACCGCGACAAACAAGGCAATGACGATCCACAGCAGCTTCCCGCCGCGGCGTCTCGTTCCCGTCTGTTCCCGCGGCAAAGCGGGAATTCGCTCTATCATCTTGCGCGCACTCCTCTCGACAGCCGGCACAAACGCATAGCCTGTCCCAATTACGAAAAGCAAAGGCGGCCCGCCGGACGGCCGATCGAAAGCGAACACTTCGGTCCCCGCCGGCCGGAAGCGGATAAGCGAAAAGCGCTTATCCCTCCCGGTCGATCGTCGCTTCGCTAATCTAGCTGTCGGAGACGCGAGTAATATCGCCGCCCAAGCTCGCGAACATTCGCTCGATCTCGTCGTAACCCCGATCGATATGATGAACCTGCTCGACGGTCGTCCTGCCTTGCGCGGCGAGGCCGGCGATGACGAGCGCGGCGCCGGCGCGCAGGTCCGTCGCTTCGACCGCCGTCCCGTAAAGTCTCGGCACGCCCCGCACGATCGCGGAGTTCAGGTCGATGCGAATATCCGCGCCCATGCGGCATAATTCGTCTACATGCTTAAAGCGTCCCTCGAACACCGTCTCCTTAATGACGCTGACGCCGCCCGCCAGCGACAGCAGCACCATAAGCTGTGCCTGCATATCTGTCGGAAAAGCGGGATAAGGAGAAGTGACGATGCGGTCGACCGCTCGCGGCCGGCCTTTGGCGCCGACTCTTATTATACCATCCTCGGTCTCGATGTGAACACCGGCGCGGCGCATGACATGAATGAGAGAGATCAGATGGGCGGATTCGGCGCCCTCGAGCGTGACCTCGCCGCGGGTCGCCGCAGCGGCTACCATCGCCGTGCCCGTCACGATCCGGTCGGGAATGATCTGAAAATCGCAGCCGCCAAGGTTACGCGTGCCGTCGACCGTGATCGTGTCCGTGCCCGCGCCCCGGACCTTGGCGCCGATCGCGTTGAGAAACCGCTGCAAATCCTGAATCTCCGGCTCGCGAGCGGCGCCAATGATCGTCGTGCGTCCGTCCGCCATGACGGCGGCCATCATGATGTTCTCCGTAGCACCGACGCTTGGAAAATCCAGGCTGATCTCGGCGCCGGTCAGACGAGCGGCCTTGCATACGATGCGGCTGCCCGTCTCTTCGATCTCCGCGCCAAGCGCGGCCAGGCCGCGCAGATGGAGATCGATCTTGCGTTCGCCGATCGCGCACCCGCCCGGCTGATAAACCTGCACTTCGCCGAATCTGGCTAGCAGCGGGCCCATCAAAAAGACGGAAGAGCGCATCAGGCGCATCAATCGTTCGGGCACATGCGAGGAGTCCGCGACGGTGCCGTCGATCGTGACTACGTCTCCGTGGCGGAGCACGGCGCAGCCCAGATCTCGCATGATGTCCAGCATGACTTCGATATCCAGCAGCTTCGGAATGTTGCGAAGAGTTACCGGCTCCCTGGCGAGCAGCGTCGCGGCCAGGATCGGCAGGGCGGCGTTCTTGGCTCCATGGATGCGGATGGTGCCCGAAAGCGGTTTGCCGCCTTCAATCACCAGTTTGTCCAAGGAATTCACCTCCGGAATTACCGCTCGCCCATCAGGAGCACCTCGGGTGCGAGTAAAATGCCGAACCGTTCGTTCACGGTCCGTCTCACGCGTTCCATCAAGGCGAGCACGTCTTCGGCTGTCGCATGGTCCTCGTTAACGATGAAGTTGGCGTGCAGCTCCGACACGACGGCTCCGCCCTCCCTGGCGCCCTTCAATCCCGCAGCCTCGATCAATCGCGCGGCGTGGTCTCCGTCCGGATTGCGGAAAACGCTGCCCGCGCATGCCAGCTGCAGCGGCTGCGTGCGCAGTCTCCGGTCCTTGTAGGAGGCCAGCATGGCGGCGATCTCCTTGCGGTCTCCCGGCGCCAGGGCGAACACCGCCTCGGTGACGATGCCCCTTTTTTCATGCAAAATCGAATGACGGTAGCCGAAGCGAAGCTCCTCGTTGCTGTACGTCCCCTTCGAACCGTCCTCCCAGACGATGTCGGCCGACTTTAAGATGCGCGACACGTCCGAATGATGCGCTCCCGCGTTCATATAAACCGCTCCGCCTACGGTGCCTGGAATGCCGCCGGCGTATTCGAGGCCGGTCAGCCCTTCCTTGCCCGCCATGACCGACAGCTTGATAAACGAATACGATGCGCCGGCGATCGCGCGGTTGCCCTCGAACCGCAGCTGGTCGAATCCTTTCCCAAGCTTGATCACGGCGCCGCGAACGCCGCGGTCGGAAACGAGCGTGTTGGACCCGCGTCCGAGAACGGTCCAGGGAACGCCGTGCCGGCTAAGGACGGCGATGGCCGACGCCAGCTGCTCCGCGTCGGACGGCACGAGGAACAGGTCCGCGGGGCCGCCGATCTTCCACGTCGTGTGGGGCGCGAGCGGCTCGCCCTGCTTGACGACTCCCGAATACGACCGTTCCAGGTCCGCGATCAACTGCTCCATCCAATATCTCCTCCAATTCAATCTAAGGAGCTGCGGGTTAGGCGCGGGCGCCTGGTTCATCATTGCGGACAGCCGCGACCACACCCTATCGTATGTCGCGCCGCCCGGCATGGTGACAAACGCCCAGCTGCCGTCGCCGCCGCACGCGTCGGCGGCAGTCCCGCAGTCCCGTTATGCTGGTCAAGCCCGCGAGCTGCGGACGATTCGTTGCAATTGCTCGTAAATGACGCCGGCCGCCTCCGGCATGCCGATCGACCTGGCCGCTTCCGCCATCTTGACGCGGCGGGCCTCGTCGCCCATGATGCCTGCGACCGCCTCATATAGCTTGGCGCCGGTCAGTTCCCGCTCAAGAATCATCACGCCGCCGCCGACGCGGACGACGCTCTCGGCGTTCGCCTGCTGATGGTTGTTCGTCACGTTCGGCGAAGGCACATAGATGGCCGGCACGCCCAGCGCGGCGAACTCGGCGATAAACGAAGCGCCGGCGCGTCCCACGACGAGCGACGTGGCGGCGAGCACTTCCGCCATATTGCTTATGTACGGCTTGACATGGAGTCTGCCTGCGACCGAAGGGTCGGAGATTCGTTCGACCTCCGCCTTCAGTTCCTCATAATACCGCTCGCCGGAGGCAAACACAAAGTGCACGTCCGGCAGCCCGCCCAGCTTGGCCGCGGCTTCGGCTGCTGCCCGGTTCAGCGTCTGCGCGCCCCGGCTGCCGCCGACGATCAGCACGAACCGCGTGCCCGGCGCCAGTCCGAGCGATTCGTAGCCGCGCAATGGGTCTCCTCCAAGGATCGCAGTCGCGCATGGATTGCCGGCGTATTCTACGCTTTTCACCTTGGCGAAATGCGGCTTGGAGTCGGCGAAGCTGACGGCAACCGCGTCCGCATAGCGGCTTAAGAATTTGTTCGTCAGGCCGGGAACAACGTTTTGCTCGTGCAGCAGCGTCGGGATGCCGAGCTTGGCCGCCGCATAGACGACAGGCCCGCATACGTAGCCGCCGGTGCCGACGACCGCGTCGGGCCTGAATTCCCGCAGCAGCGCTTTGGCGCGCCGCACCCCGCGGACGAACCGCAGGGCGGTGCGAACATTTTCCAGGGACAACGATCTTCGGATGCCGGTAATGTCGATGCTCTCGAACCGCACGCCCCGCTCGGGCACGATCCGGCTCTCGAGCCCCCGCTTTGTGCCGATGTACAGCAGCTCGCTGCCCGGATCGCGCCGCCCGGCCTCGCGGCCGATGGCGAGCGCGGGATAAATATGGCCGCCGGTACCGCCGCCGGTCAACACGATACGCATAGCGTCACCTCGCAAATCTGGATAAGTTCAGTAAAATGCCGAGCGCCGTCAAAAGCAGCGTCAGCGACGAGCCGCCGTAGCTGACGAGCGGCAGCGTAATGCCCGTAACGGGCATGAGTCCGATAACGACGCCGATGTTGATAAGCACCTGGACCGCGATGATGCCGACGATGCCCGCCGCCAGAAAGCTGCCGAACGGATCGTCGATGGCGATCGCCGTCCGCATGCCCCGCCAGATGAGCAGCAAGAACAGGATCAGCAGCAGGCTGCCCCCGATGAAGCCGAGCTCTTCGGCCAGGATGGAGAATATAAAGTCCGTTTGCGGCTCGGGCAAATAATTGTACTTCTGCCGGCTCATGCCGAGGCCGAGCCCGACAAGGCCGCCCGGCCCGATCGCGTACAGCGACTGGATCGATTGGTAGCCCGCTCCGAGCGGGTCTTGCCACGGGTCGAGGAACGCCGTGATCCGCTGCAGCCGGTAGGGTGCGGCGGCGATCAGGCCGACGAGGCCGACGACGCCCAGCAGCGCGAGCCCGCCGAGGTGACCGATGCGCGCGCCCGCCGCATAGATAACGAGCAGCGCGGCGCCGATCATGACGGCGCCCGTGCCGAGGTCGGGCTGCAGCATGATCAGCCCGAACGCGCCGAGAAGGATGCCGAGCGGCGGCAGAAGCCCTTTCGTGAACGACACGAGCTTTTGCTGCCGTTCGGCAAGAAACCGGGCGAGGAACAGAATCATCGCCAGCTTCATGAACTCCGAAGGCTGAATGCCGAAGCTGCCGATGCCGAGCCAGCTGCGCGCGCCGCCGCGCACGACGCCGACGCCCGGCACGAGCACGAGCAGCAGCAGGCCGAAGCACAGCAGCAGGCCGGGCAGCGCCCAGCGCCGCCAGCGGCTGTAGTCCACGTTCATCGTAACGAACATCATGCAAATGCCGAGCGCGGCGAACAGCAGCTGCCGCTTCACGTAATAAAACTTGTCGCCGTAATCGTGGAAGGCGGCTACCGCGCTCGCGCTGTATACCATCACGATGCCGACCGCCAAAATGCCGAGCGTCGCCGCGATCATCCAAATATCGGGGGCCTTGCGGACCTTGGCCATAAACCGGACACCTCGCCAGACGAAGAAGTGGGGACAAGCCCCCTTCTTACAGCGTATGCGCCGATTGCTTAAAAATGCGCCCCCTTACCTCGTAGGAGGGGAACATGTCCCAGCTTGCGCACGCGGGCGAGAGCAGCACGATATCTCCCGGCCCCGCCATGGCGGCGGCTTCGAGCACGGCTCTCTTCAGCGTCTCGGCGGCATCCTCTACAGGTTCGACGACCGCAACGCGAGTTAAACCGGATTCCTCCGCAACGGCGCGAATCTTTTCCCGCGTCTCCCCGAGCGCGACGACGCCCTTGACGCGATCGCGGAACAGCGGAATGAGCTCGCGATAGTCGGAGCCCCGGTCGAGCCCGCCCGCGATCAGGATAAGCGGCGCAGGCAGCGAGGACACCGACATGATCGTCGCCGTCGGATTGGTCGCCTTGGAATCGTTGTAGTAGCGGACTTCGCGGAACGTGCCGACGAATTCCAGACGATGCTCGACGCCATGGAAGCTTTCGAGCGGCTCCCGCAGCGCCGACGGTTCGGCCCCTGCGGCGAGCGCGATCGCGACCGCGGCGAGCGCGTTGGCGCAATTGTGTCGCCCCGGAATGCCGAGCCGGTCGACGGACGCGATCCGCGTCTCCGTGCCACCCTCGTCGCGCGCGACGATCCAGCGCTCGACGGCGGGCGATCCGGCAGCCTCGCCGCCGGCATCCGCGGGATATGGCGGCTCGACCGACACGCCGACCTCCAGCCGCTTCGTGAGCGAAAACGGCCATTGACGCCCGGCGGACGCGCGCCCGATCTGCGCGCAGACGGCGTCGTCCGCGTTAAAAATGGCCGTATCCCCTTCGGTCAGGTTGGCGAACAGCTTCGCCTTCGAGGCCACATAGTCTTCCATCGTGCCGTGATAGTCCAGATGCGTCTCCGCGAGGTTCAACAGACAAGCGATCCGCGGGTGGAAATCGGTCGTCCCTTTGAGCTGGAAGCTCGACAGCTCGGCCACGAGCCACCCGTCCGGGCCGATCTCCTGCGCCGCGTCGACGAGCGGACGACCGATGTTGCCGGCGACGATCGGCGACAATCCGGCTGCGGACAGCAGCTCGCCCGTCCACGTCGTGGTCGTCGTTTTCCCGTTAGAGCCCGTGATGCCGACGATGGGAGCCGGCGACAACTGTCCCGCCACCTCGACCTCGGTCACGATCTCGATGCCGAGCGCCTCGGCTTGCCGGATCGGCGCGGCCGTATACGGAATGCCCGGATTTTTCACGAGCAGCGCCGTGTCCGGCGTCACCAGATCGTCCGGATGGCCGCCGCAAACAACAGAAATGCCCAAAGCCTCGAGCTCCGAGGCTTCGGGACAGGCATCCCTTTCCTTGCGGTCGTTCGCCGTCACGGCGCTGCCCGCCTGATGGAACAGCTTCGCGGCCGCGGCGCCGCTGCGGGCGAGGCCCAGCACGACGACCTTGCGGCCGCGGTAATCTGCAAGTGGCATCATAGGTTCCCAATCCCCTTATACAAAATCAGACCGATCGCAGCGAAAACGAGCCCGGCCAGCCAGAAGGTCGTCACTACGCGCCATTCGGACCAGCCCGTCAGCTCGAAGTGATGATGGATGGGACTCATTTTGAATACCCTTTTGCCGCGCGTCTTAAACGACCCGACCTGGATGATGACCGACAGCATCTCGAGCACGAACACGCCGCCGATGACGATGA
>NZ_JAGXJW010000063.1 GCF_019091135.1 Cohnella sp. GbtcB17
ATCGCTCGAAATAACGAGCTAGGCTGCGAAAATGGAATCACTGTGGGGCATGACTCCAGTTTTAGGGGGCCTAGCCGCTTTTGCACGATAGATCAGCCCGTTCGCTTTTTTTGGCTAACTACCGTCCACTTTTGCGCGATTGCAATGTGCGGCGGACGACAGTTCGACACGAAGGCCCGCAAACCGTGGGCGTCTTCTGGCATCTAGCAGCCGGCTTGCAGCCACACGCCGCGCGGCCTGCGCGAAATAAATTCGGCGCAGTCGGCGCGGGAATGCCGCGCCGTCCGAATGGCAGTCAAAGCCGCGCCGCAAGCGGAGATCGCCGCCGTACGCGGCCGCCGGGACGGCATCCCGCTCCGCCGCGTCAAGGCCCGCCGGCCCCGTCGCCAAGGGGCTCACGGTTGCTAGTCCCGATCTTTGTATGCTATCATTTCCTTATTGTAGAATCGATCACCTATGGAGGTACCGCGTCATGTGGACGGTCATTTATATTGCGCCGACCGCCAAGATTGCGGAGCGGATCCAGAGCCGTCTGGAGGGCGAGGGCTTTCTCGTCCGGGTCCGGGCGATCAATCTGGTCAAGCCGCAATACGAGATATTGGTGCCTTCCGGTGAAGTGCAGGAAGTTCAAGAAGTGCTCGGCAGTATATTGCATATGTGACTCATGCGGCAGATTGCCGTCCTTTCGCGGGTCGGATCGTCCTATGCATGTCGCGCCTGATAGCTGCGGATTTCGTCCGCGCGGGTCGCGTTTTCTCCGTACGGTGCATCACCGTGCGGAGCACCGCCCGCCGCCGGCGGGACCGCCATTTTTGCGCCTTGTGAGGTGTCGCTGTGTTTAAGGATTTATTCCAGAAGAAGAAATATGCTACCGTACCTTCCGTCTCCCAGGCCCCCGCGGCAAGCGAGCGGCCGAAGCGCGAGATTCCCGAAGGACTGATGAATCGCTGTCCCAAGTGCGGCAACATCCAGTTCAGCAAGGAGTGGGAGAAAAACCTCAAGGTGTGCTCCACCTGCGGACATCATTCGCGCCTCAACGCCCTGGAGCGCATCGCGATGACGCTCGACGACGGGCGTTTTTTTGAGATCGACGCGGACCTTACCTCCGAGGATCCGCTTGAATTCCCGGGCTACAAGGCGAAGCTCGAGCAGCAGAAGGCAAGCTCCGGCTTGAAGGACGCGGTCGTCACGGGCGAAGGCGAGATCGGGGGCGTCCCGGTCGTCGTCGGCGTCATGAGCTTCGACTTTTTCAGCGGCAGCATGGGTTCCGTCGTCGGCGAGAAGGTGACGCGCGCCATCGAGCTTGCCGCCGCGAAGAAGCTTCCGCTGCTGCTGTTCTCCACATCGGGCGGCGCCCGGATGCAGGAGAGCATCCTCAGCCTGATGCAGATGGCGAAGACGAGCGCAGCGCTTGCGAAGTTCCAGGAGGAAGGCGGCTTGTTTATCTCAGTCTTCACCGATCCGACGCTCGGCGGCGTATCCGCCAGCTTCGCGAGCCTCGGCGATTATATTTTGGCCGAACCGGGCGCGATCGTCGGCTTTGCCGGACGCATCGTCATCGAGCAGACGATCCGCCAGAAGCTGCCCGACAACTTCCAGACGGCCGAGTTCAATCTCAAGCACGGCCAGCTGGACAAGGTCGTGCATCGCAAGGACATGAAGGCGTTTTTGACCAAGCTGCTGGAGATGCATGTCGGAGGAGGTGCTTCAGATGGACAATAAGCTCCCCTTCGAAGGCCCGTTGTCCGAGCAGCGCCGCAAGATCGACCATCTCAAAAAAGTCGGCGTCGAGCAGAACATCGACTTCAGCGAGGAGATCGCCCGGCTCGAAGAAGCTTACAAGAAGCTGGAAGACGAGATATACAGCAATCTGTCCGGCGCGCAGATCATGCATCTCGCCCGCGTGCACTCGAGGCCGACGACGCTCGATTACATCAACGAGATTTTCGAGGATTTTATCGAGCTTCACGGCGACCGGCTGTACGGAGACGATCTGGCGATCGTCGGCGGCATCGCGAAGCTTAATGGCGTGGCGGTGACGGTCGTCGGCCACCAACGGGGTAAAGATACGAAGGACAACATCCAGCGGTTTTTCGGCAGTCCGCATCCCGAAGGGTTCCGCAAGGCGCTGCGCTTCATGCAGCAGGCGAACAAGTTTGGCCGGCCGATCATCACCTTCATCGATACGAAGGGCGCCTATCCCGGCGACTCCGCCGAGGCCAGAGGGCAGTCCGAAGCGATCGCCCGCAACCTTAAGGAGATGGCCCTGCTGCGGGTGCCCGTCATCTGCGTCGTCATCGGCGAAGGCGGGAGCGGCGGCGCGCTGGCGCTTGGCGTCGGCAATCGCGTCCTGATGCTGGAAAATTCGATCTACTCGGTCATCTCGCCGAACGGAGCGGCGTCGATTCTCTGGAAGGACGCCTCCAAAGCCGATCAGGCCGCCGAAGCGATGAAGATCACGGCCAAGGACCTGCTCGAATTCGGCATTATCGAGGAGATCGTGCCCGAGCCCAAGGGCGGCGCCCATCTGGATCCCGTCCGGACGGCCGAAGCCGTCAAGACCGCGATCTGGCGCCATCTCGAGGAGCTGTCCGGCATGACGCCGGAGGCGCTCGTGGAGGACCGGTACCGCAAGTTCCGCAGCGTGGGCAAGTTCGCCGCGCCAGAGTTGGTATGAGCAAGGCCACGCGCCCTTCCGATCCTCGGACGGGCGTTCGGCATGATTTTTAACGCATCAATGCCGCTCGCGGCGTCTGAACAGGCGTCAGGGCGGATACAATCGGTGGTATACGGTATGATCCGTTCGCCCGACATCCAATGGAGGTTATCTTAACCATGCGCAAAACGAAAATCGTCTGTACGATCGGCCCATCCAGCGAATCGCTCGAAAACACCAAAAAACTCATCAACGCCGGTATGAACGTCGCCCGCCTGAACTTTTCCCACGGCGACTACGAGGAGCACGGC
Source organism: Cohnella sp. GbtcB17 (assembly GCF_019091135.1). GTDB lineage: Bacteria > Bacillota > Bacilli > Paenibacillales > Paenibacillaceae > Cohnella. Next base: position 2,968 of record NZ_JAGXJW010000063.1, read on the forward strand.
AACCGGATCAAAAATATCCGCCAGGCTTGCGAAGAACTGGGCAAGACGGTCGCCATCCTGCTTGACACCAAAGGCCCCGAGATTCGTCTCGGCAAGCTGAAGGAAGAGCCGATCGAGCTCGTCGCCGGCGAGCATATCACGCTGACGACCGAGGAGATTCTCGGCGACCGCGAGCGCATCCCGGTCACCTACAAGGACCTGCCGGGCGACGTCCACGTCGGCTCGACGATTCTGATCGACGACGGCCTCATCGGCCTGACGGTCACCAAGGTCGAAGGCACCGAGATCGAGTGCCAGATCGTCAACAGCGGCCCGATCAAGAGCAAGAAGGGCGTCAACGTGCCGGGCGTCGCCATCTCCATGCCGGGCATCACCGAGAAGGACGCCAACGACATCCGCTTCGGCATCGAGCAGGGCGTCGACTTCATTGCTGCCTCGTTCGTACGCCGCGCGAGCGACGTGCTCGAGATCCGCGAGCTGCTCGAGAAGCATGACGCGCGCTACATTCAGATCATTTCCAAGATCGAGAACCAGCAGGGCGTGGACAACCTCGACGAGATCCTCGAAGTGTCCGACGGCCTGATGGTCGCGCGGGGCGACCTGGGCGTCGAGATTCCGGCCGAGGAAGTGCCGCTCGTGCAAAAGCAAATGATCGAGAAGTGCAACCGCGTTGGCAAGCCGGTCATCACGGCGACCCAGATGCTCGACTCGATGCAGCGCAATCCGCGTCCGACGCGCGCCGAAGCGTCCGACGTCGCCAACGCCATCTTCGACGGCACCGACGCCATCATGCTGTCCGGCGAGACGGCCGCAGGCAAGTACCCGGTAGAATCGGTCCAGACGATGTCCCGCATCGCCGAGCGCGCCGAGTCCGCGCTTCGCTACCGCGAGATTTTCACGAAGCAGGCCGAAGCTCAGCAGACGACCGTCACCGAAGCGATCAGCCAGGCGGTCGCCAACTCGTCGCTCGACCTGAACGCCAAGGCGATCGTGACCTCCACGGAGAGCGGCTACACGGCGCGGATGGTATCCAAGTACCGTCCGAAGTCTCCGATCATCGCAGTGACGCCGGTCGAGCAGGTTCGCCGTCGCCTGCAGCTCGTATGGGGCGTCATCACGGTGGACGGCAAGTCGGCTTCCACGATCGACGAGATGGTCGACATCGCCGTACAAGGCGCGATCCACTCCGGCCTCGTGCGCCTCGGCGACACGGTCATTATCACGGCGGGCGTGCCGGTAGGCCGTTCGGGCACGACGAACCTGATCAAGATCCACAACATCGGCGAACTGATCGCCAAAGGTCAGGGCATCGGCTCGCAGAGCGCGACCGGACGCGTCGTCGTCGCGACGTCGCCGGACGAAGCTGTCAGCAAGATGACGGAGGGCGCCATCCTTGTCACCCCGGCGACGGACAGGGAGTATATGCCTGCGATTCAGCAAGCCGCGGCCGTCATCACCGAGACGGGCGGCATCACTTCGCATACGGCGGTCGTCGGCCTGAACCTCGGCATCCCGGTCATCATCGGCGTCGAGAACGCAACCCAGCTGCTGCACGACGGCATGGAGATCACGCTGTACGCGGAGCACGGCGTCATCTACACCGGACAAGCCAAGGTACTCTAATACGACGGCTAATACACGGCAACGAACATCGGGACGACAGACGGAGCAAGCTCCGCTTGCGTCCCTTTCTTTTATGCACACAAGGAGGACTTAAGCAATGGCAAGCGCATGGCTCCTGCACCCGCTAAGAGTGAGGTACCAGGAATGCGACCAGATGGGCGTCGTTTATCACGCGAATTACGTGAACTGGTTCGAGATCGGGCGAACCGAATGGGTGAGGCGCATCGGCTGCGATTACCGGGAGATCGAGTCCAAAGGGCTGCTTCTGCCGCTCGTCAAGCTCGACGTCAACTTCGTGCAGCCGGCCCGTTACGACGATTGGGTGACGGTGTGCACGCGGGTCGCGGACAAGACGGCGCTGCGGATCGAGTTCGAATCGCGGATTATGAAGGGCGACCTGACGGAGAGCGTCGGACGCGTGTCCAAGGAAGATCCGGAGGGCGAACTGCTCGTATCGGGCGGTACCAAGCATGTCTGGGTGAACAAGCAATGGAAGCCGGTGCGGCTCGACCGGGAGCTGCCGGAGGTGTGGGCTGCCTTCAAGGCATTGGCCGAAGCTTAACCGGGCAAGAGAGACGCGCATTCGACGCCTTTTAACGATATCCCCTTCGGTCAGGAACGCCGTGCCTTCCGCGGTCCGCTGCAACGCCGCTTCCTGCGCAGCCGTATAAGAGAAGACGAGAGGAGAGTTTGCCATGCTGCTAAAACGCTTGATGTGGTTCGCAATCGTCTTCGTGCTGCTGGAGGCGTGCGGCATTTATATGATGCAACGATGGATCGGCGGCTGGCCGGCCTTCCTGCTGCTGCTCGCGGGCGCCGTCGTCGGCGCGCTGCTGATGCAATCCGAAGGCCGCAAAGTGTGGGGCGAAGCGCGTCGTCAGCTATCGTCCGGCCAAATGCCGGGCCACGCGATCCTGGACGGTATCTGCGTGCTCGCGGGCGGATTGCTGCTGATCGTGCCGGGCTTTTTGTCGGACCTCGTCGGTCTCGCGATGCTGCTGCCGTGGACGCGCTCGCTGTTCAGGCTCGGTCTTTACGGCTGGCTGGCCGGCAAGGTGCAGTCCGGGGCGTTTCGGATATCGGGCGGCGGATTTCGAAGGTTCTGAAGACGGAGAAGGTGGCGAAAAAAATCAGAACCGCTCGATTTTACATTCCCTTCACGTTCGATTGACGCTGCGATAACATCCCACTAACATAATGGTCATAAGACTGTAGCTCCATATATTGCAGCGCAATGGTTCGATTTGAAAAGGGGAGAGCGAGACGCATGCACGGATCCCAGAAATACATTAACCGTGATCTCAGCTGGACGGAATTCAACCGGCGCGTTCTGGAGGAAGCCGAGGACCCCGGCACGCCGCTGCTCGAGAGATTTCAATTTTTATCGATCGTGGCGAGCAACCTCGACGAGTTCATGAGCGTCCGCGTAGCCGGACTGCGCGAGCAGCTCAAGGCCGGCTTCAACAAGCCGGACTTTACCGGCTACACGCAAGGCGGCTTGCTGAAGCGGCTGTCCAAGCGGATCGGGCGAATGGTGAAGCTCCAGTACAAAACCTACAGAGAATTGCTGCGCCTGCTTTCCAAGGAAAATGTTGCGATCGCGTCCTGGGCCGATCTGAACGAAGAGCAGCAAGCGGCGATGGCGGTTTATTTTCAGGAGATCGTCTTTCCGGTATTGACGCCGATGGCGGTGGACACGAGCCGCCCCTTCCCGCTGCTGCACAACAAGGAGCTGTATCTGGCGGTCGTGCTCAGACCCGAGGACATGGTCGGGCATGACCAGGAGAACGGCATTTATTTTGCGATCGTGCAGGTGCCGTCCATCCTTAAAAGAACGATCGAAGTCGCCAAGCGCAAAGGAAGCCGCAAAAACGCTTATTTGCTCCTGGAGGAGCTGATCCGGGTGCAGATCGGACAGCTGTTCAGCGGCTACGTGACCGAATCGGTGCATGCTTTTCGCGTGACGCGCAATGCCGACCTTGCGCTGAACGAAGAAGGCGCGGAGGACCTGCTCAAGGAGATGGAGAAGGAGCTGCGCCGCAGGCGGAGAGGATTCCCCGTGCGCCTCGAGATCGAGAAGGGAATGTCGGTTCAAGCCAGAGAGCTGCTTATGGAGGAGCTCGAGATCGGCGATGAGGAAATATTCGAGATCGACGGTCCGCTCGACCTGACGTTTCTCTCGAAGTTCACGGGATCGCTTCCGAACATGGAGCAGCTGCGCTATCCGCCGATCGAGCCGGTCTATCCCGCCGCCTTCGACGTGTCGGAAGACATCCTGTCGGTGCTGCGGGAGCGGGGAGACGCGCTCGTCTATCATCCGTACGAATCGTTCGAGGTCGTTAACGACTTTATCAGCGAGGCCGCGGAGGATCCGGACGTGCTGGCGATCAAAATGACGCTCTATCGGGTCAGCGTCAACTCGGTGCTCGTTCAGGCGCTCGCGAGAGCCGCCGAGTCCGGCAAGCAGGTGACGGTCGTCGTCGAGATCAAGGCCAGATTCGACGAAGCGCGCAACATTGCGTGGGCCAAGCAGCTTGAGCGCGCGGGCTGTCATGTCGTCTACGGCCTGGTCGGCCTGAAGACGCATGCCAAGATCACGCTTGTCGTGCGTCGGGAGGCCGGCTCGCTGCGGCGGTACGTGCACGTTGGTACCGGCAACTATAACGAAAACACGGCCAAACTGTACACGGACGCCGGACTGTTCACCTGTCATCCGTGGATCGGCGCGGACGCATCGGCGCTGTTTAACGAGATGACCGGCTACTCTACGCCGCACGACTGGCGCGCGTTCGCGGTCGCGCCCGCGGGTCTGCGCCCCCGGCTGTACGAGCTGATCGACCGCGAGATCACCAGCGCGAAGCAGGGCAAGCCGGCGCGAATCGTTGCCAAGATCAATTCCCTGTCCAGCCAGCCTATGGTAGATAAGCTGTACGAGGCGTCGCAGGCCGGCGTCAAGGTAGATTTGATCGTGCGCGGCGTATGCTGCCTGCGTCCCGGCGTGCCGGGCTTAAGCGACAACGTGCGCGTCGTCAGCATCGTGGATCGTTTTCTCGAGCACGCCCGCATCCTGTACGTGTCCGCGGACGGCGAGGACGAGGTATTCATCTCGAGCGCGGACTGGATGAGCCGCAACCTGAGCCGGCGCGTCGAGCTGCTCTGCCCGGTATACGACCGCGGCCTCCGGCTCGCGCTTCGCAACATGCTTGAGCTGAACCTGCAGGACAACGTCAAAGCCAGGGAGCTCCTGCCTTCCGGCGGCTACGTTCGCGTCCAGAACGAGCATCGGCCGCTTCGCAGCCAGTTCGCTTCCTGCGACATTCCGCTTTGGAAGACGGTCGCCGACTCCAAAGATTTCACATGAATAACTAATTCGTCTAATCTGCCATTTACATTCCCGGCATAAGATAATATTGCGGGATGGAAATGGAGAGGAGGGACGAGGATGATCGAATTCGATGTCATCGTCGGCGGCGAAGTCAAGGAGACGCTGAGACCGAACACGTCGCGGCTGAAGGAAGTGTACGACTACATCAACGAGCAGATGAAGCTGATGCGAGGGAAGTACGGCTACGAAGTCCGAGTGATGCGCAGAATTTTATATTAAAAAAAAGGAAGCCCGCAGGCGTCCTTTTTTTTATGAACGAATAGGTAGCGACGATTCGAACGCGAGCTAGATGAGTCGCAGCGAAGGCGCGAGTCCCCAACATTTCTTGAAGTCCTTGGCAAGCGCAAGCACCTCGGTCGTCTCGACGGGCAGCGCATGGCTGGCCGCGGCTTCCAGCAGCAGACGACCGCCGCCGCCGGCGACATGCAGCGACGTGATCGCCTGGGATTCGCTGCGATCCAGCGCCGCCGCCAGCTGCAGCAGCATGCCGAGCTTGGCGCAGAGCTCCTCGTCGCCGGGACGAACGAGCGCCCGATAGGCGGACAGGCTGCGTTTCAGCGCATTTGCATTGCGGTAGGAGGCGATTGCCGCGACGAGCAGCTTTTCGCGATGGGACATGCCGTTCCAGTGCGCGTGCATAAGAATGTAGAACGTATGCTGGGCGCAGTCGTTGTAATCGAGCACGGCTCCGATGCGGAACAGCCGGGAGGCTGCGCTCAGCAGCCTGCGCCATTCGGCGGGCGTTTCGACGCCCGACGCGAGCTGGTCGTACAGCGCGAGCGAGAGCCGGTTCACCTGATCGAGATGGCTCGGCGGCGCTCCGGGGTACAGGGCGCGCAGATTGCGAATGCTCTCTTCCGCGACGGCGTCGTCGCCGTCCATCTGCAGATCGGGCAGGCAAGTGTCGTAGAACAAGCCGTCGCGGAGGCCCGCGCCGCATACGACGATGCCGGATGAGCGGCACGCGCGCAGCACGGCTTGCAAGATGACGAGCCCGGGGACGATGACGTCCGCGCGGTCCTTGGACAAGCCGGGCAGCTTCCTGCGCTTATCGACCGTCAGCGGCGCGAGCAGGTCGACGGAGACGTCCAGACTGGCGGACGAGATCTCGTAGCCGTGCAGGTTGGCAAAGGGATATTCGTCCAGCCGCTGCCGTAGCTTGCCGAGCGCGCGCACGGTGCCTCCCAGTCCGATGATCGGAAGTCCGGGCTGCCCGGAGATCCACGCTTGGGCCGACAGCTTGTCCAAAATGTCGGACTCCATCGCATCGAGCGTCGACTTGGCGACGGGGCCTTCGCCGAGCTCGAACCGGGTAGACGTATTGACGCAGCCGATGGGAAACGAGACCGAAGAGACGATCTCGCGATTGCGGAGCAGCGTGATCTCCGTGCTGCCGCCGCCGATATCGACGACGAAGCCGTCCTCGATGTTCATCGTCCGAAGCATGGCGAGGCTGCCGAGCCGGGCTTCCTCTTCGCCGGGGAGCAGCTCAATGACAAGGCCCGTCTCCTCGAAAAGCGCGGACAGCGCCTGGTCCCGGTTCGTCGCTTGGCGCACCGCGGCGGTCGCGACCGTGCGGATGCGCTCCACGCCGTGGATGCGGCAGATGCGCTTGTAGTGGCGCAGCACCTCGCCGAGCTCGGACACGGCTTCGGCAGGCAGCCTGCCGTCCGCCGTCAGGCGCTGGCTGAGCCTGGCCGGCCAACGGCCTTGATCGATGACGCGGTAGGCGCCATCCTCGGTCACGCGGTAGACCGACAGACGAACCGTATTGGAACCGATATCGATCATGCCCGTCGTTTGGGCTGTAAATGGCATAAGATCCTCCTCCGGCAGCGTTCGCGCTGAACGCTGTTATCGTTCTATTCTATCATCACCGGCCGCCGCGCAAAAGCGCCGGGCGCGCTGCAATGGGCGAGTGGGCATAATTCCGCGGAGCGCTTGGACACAATACGTGTAACATCAGCCAGCGCGGGGAGGATCTTATGGAAAAATCCAAGTATTACGTATCGGTCCAGGCCAGGACGATCAATACGCATCGCGGCGACGCCGCCTACGAGTTCGAGATCGAGGCGGGCGAAGAAGAGCTCGTGCAGCTTCAGGAGCTGTTCGATTCGATGGACGAATTCGACCAAGCCGGCTATTGGCGGGCCCATCAACCTTTTTTGGAATACAGCCACGATCCGGAAAACGACGGCTACGATTATTATTTGAAGGAAATCTATCGCCGCTTGAGCGATTGGGGCACGGAGGAGACGAAGCGCCATATTGCGACGATGGACGTCGATACGATTTGAGGCTCGGACCTGTACCGATCCTGCCGCCCGCGCGGCGATCCGAATGCTTCGGAATCGCCGCGCCGACGCGTCAACGCGCGAATGTGAGAGTATTCGTCTATATATGCGATAAAGCATTTTTATGCTTCGTTCGGTTCCATTCGCAATTGAAATCGTTTATCATTGAATAAGGCTTTAAAAACCGAAAGTAATTAGGGCTCCATGCGGATGAAGCGGAAGCGAGCCTGAGGGCACATCCGAACCGCCGGCCCTGAATTCCGTAAAGCGCATCGTGCGCTTATTTGATTCGTTATCTTGGGATTGAAGGAGAGAGAACCATGACAGCTACCAAAGGACTTGAAGGAATCGTCGCCGCATCCTCGTCCATCAGTTCCATTATCGACGGCGTGCTGACGTATCGCGGGTACAACATCGACGAGCTGGCCGAGAAGGCGAGCTTCGAAGAGGTCGCATATCTGCTTTGGAACGGCAAGCTCCCGACGCAAAGCGAGCTGGACGCGCTGAAGTCGCAGCTTGGCGAAGCGGCGGCGGTGCCTGCCGAAGTTATCGACGGCCTTCGTCTTTATCCGAAGGACGCGAACTCGATGGCGGCGCTCCGCACGGCCGTATCCAGTCTGGCGCTGTACGATGCCGAGGCGAACGATCCGGGCAAGGAAGCGAACTATCGCAAGGCGATCAAGCTGCAAGCCCAGATGGGCACCGTGATCGCCGCCTTCGCGCGCCTGCGCCAAGGCAAGGAGCCCGTCGCGCCGAAGTCCGGCGTCGGCGTCGCGCACAACTTCCTGTACATGCTGACCGGCGAAGAGCCGTCCGAAGTGGCGGTCACCGCGCTCGACAAGGCGCTCGTTCTGCACGCGGACCACGAGCTTAACGCTTCGACGTTCGCGGCGCGCGTCACCGTCGCGACGCTGTCCGACATCTACTCCGGCGTCACGTCCGCGATCGGCGCGCTGAAGGGCCCGCTGCACGGCGGCGCCAACGAAGCGGTCATGGTCATGCTGGACGAGATCGGCACGCTGGACAATGTCGAGCCGTACATCCAGAACAAGCTGAACAACAAAGAGAAAATCATGGGCTTCGGCCACCGCGTCTACCGGACGGGCGACCCGCGCGCCAAGCATCTGCAGCAAATGTCCAAAAACCTGAGCGAGCTGAACGGCGACAGCCGTCTGTACGACATGTCCGTCCGCATCGAGGAGCTCGTGACCAGCCAGAAGGGGCTGAAGCCGAACGTCGACTTCTACTCGGCTTCCTGCTACACGCTGCTCGGCATTCCGCGCGACCTGTTTACGCCGATCTTCGCCATCAGCCGTGTGTCCGGCTGGACCGCGCACATCCTCGAGCAGCTCGCGGACAATCGTCTGATTCGCCCGCGCGCCGAGTATGTCGGTCCGGTCGACCAGCACTACGTGCCGGTCGACGAGCGTTAATCGACCGCTCCAGGCAAACGGCGTGCCGTACGACCATCCGGTTGTGCAGCGCGCCGGTTTGACGCGCGTTTCCGCGCGCCTATGAGGGCACGGCGCGCAGATGTTTGCATCCTTTTCCACCATCACTTTTAATTCCAGGAGGCTACCCATCCATGCAACTCGAAAAATTCGAACTGCCGCAAGCCGGCGAACCGATCAAAGTCGACCAAAACGGCGTCCTGAACGTCCCTAACAATCCGATCATTCCGTTCATTGAGGGCGACGGCACGGGACGCGACATCTGGCGCGCTTCCAAGCGCGTGCTCGACGCAGCCGTCGAGAAAGCGTACGGCGGCGAAAAGCAAATCGCCTGGTACGAAGTGTTCGCCGGCGAAAAGGCGTTCAACGCTTACGGCGAATGGCTGCCTGCCGACACGCTGACCGCGATCCGCGAATACATCATCGCGATCAAGGGCCCGCTGACGACGCCGATCGGCGGCGGCATCCGTTCCCTGAACGTTGCGCTTCGCCAGGAGCTTGATCTGTACGTGTGCCTGCGTCCGGTTCGCTACTTCGACGGCGTGCCTTCGCCGGTCAAGCGTCCCGAGCTGGTCGACATGGTCATCTTCCGCGAAAACACCGAGGACATCTACGCCGGCATCGAGTATCAAGCGGAGACGGCCGACGCGAAGAAGGTCATCGAGTTCCTGCAGCAGCAAATGGGCGTCAAAAAGATCCGCTTCCCCGAGACTTCGGGCATCGGCATCAAGCCGGTATCCAAGGACGGCTCCGAGCGTCTGATCCGCGCCGCGATCGAATATGCGATCAAGCACAAACGCAAGTCGGTCACGCTCGTGCACAAGGGCAACATCATGAAGTTCACCGAGGGTGCGTTCAAGAACTGGGGCTACGAGCTGGCCGAGCGCGAATTCGGCGACCAAGTATTCACCTGGAACCAATACGACGCGATCAAGGCGGAGCAAGGCGAAGAAGCGGCTAACGCTGCGCAAAAGTCCGCGCTGGCCGAAGGCAAGATCCTCGTGAAGGACGCCATCGCCGACATCGCGCTGCAGCAAGTGCTGACGCGTCCGACGGACTTCGACGTCATCGCGACGCTGAACCTGAACGGCGACTACCTGTCCGACGCCCTGGCTGCCCAAGTCGGCGGCATCGGCATCGCCCCTGGCGCGAACATCAACTACATGACCGGCCACGCGATCTTCGAAGCGACGCACGGCACCGCGCCGAAGTACGCCGACAAGGACGTCGTCAACCCGGGCTCCGTCATCCTGTCCGGCGTCATGATGTTCGAGCACCTTGGCTGGCTTGAAGCGGCCGACCTGATCTACAAGGGTCTGGAAAAGTCCATCAACAGCAAGATCGTCACGTACGACTTCGCCCGTCTGATGGAAGGCGCGACCGAGGTTAAGTGCTCGGCGTTTGCGGATGAGATCATCAAGAATATGTAGTATTTATCGGGGGCTTGCCCCCGTATCCCCCTTCCCCTGCACAACCCCCTAGATCCCCCTTCAAAGGGGGACTCCGAGGGCGCTGCCCTCTGGACACCCTGCCGAATAACGGTTGGGGGACAGAGGCGCAATGGCGAGGGAATGCCGGGGGAGAATAGCTTGAATGACAGTCCTCTTTGTCGGTGCTTACGTGTCGGCGAGGGGGATTGTTGTTTTTCGGGGCGGGTAACCTATTCGTGAGGAACTTTTAGGAGGGAATTCGAATGGCAATGAAACGGGCGAAAATTACGGTCGTGGGCGCGGGATTTACGGGGGCGACGACGGCGTTGATGCTGGCGCAGAAGGAGCTCGGGGACGTCGTGCTGGTCGACATTCCGCAGCTTGAAAATCCGACGAAGGGCAAGGCGCTGGATATGGCCGAAGCGGCTCCGGTGCAAGGCTTCGACGCCAAGATCGTCGGCACCTCGGACTATGCCGATGCGGCCGATTCGGACGTCGTCATCATTACGGCGGGCATCGCGCGCAAGCCGGGTATGAGCCGCGACGATCTTGTGAGCACGAACGCGGGCATCGTCAGGTCCGTCTGCGAAAACGTGAAGGCGACCAGTCCGAACGCCTACGTCATCATCCTTTCCAACCCGGTCGATGCGATGACCTACGTCGCCAACAAGGCGCTCGGGTTTCCTAAAAATCGCGTCATCGGCCAATCCGGCGTCCTGGATACCGCCCGCTACAATGCATTCCTAGCGCAGGCGCTGAACGTGTCCGTCGAAGACGTACGCGGCGTCGTGCTCGGCGGACACGGCGACGACATGGTGCCGCTCGTGCGCTACACGACGGTCGGCGGCATCCCCGTCGAACAGCTGCTACCCAAGGACCAGATTGATGCGATCGTCGCGCGGACGCGCGTCGGCGGCGGCGAGATCGTCAGCTTGCTCGGCAACGGGAGCGCCTACTATGCGCCGGCCGCTTCGCTCGTCCAGATGACCGAGGCGATCCTGAAGGACAAGAAGCGCATTCTGCCCGTCATCGCCCTGCTGCAAGGCGAATACGGCTACGACGATCTGTTCATGGGCGTGCTGGCCGTGCTCGGCGGAGACGGCATCGAGAAGGTTATTGAGCTCGATCTGACCTTGGACGAGAAGACTGCGCTCGCCAAGTCCGCGGAGTCGGTCCGCAGTGTCATCCGGATCGTCGAAAATGCCTGATCTTGCCTGAACGAATATACGGCAGCTTGCGCTTGGCTTCGACTCCAAGGTCCGACGACCTTGGAGTTGTTTATGCCGTGACGCAGCGAACGAGCGAAGGAGTTGATCCGATTGTCATCGGAAGTGTATGAGGCCAGGCGAGATCGTCTTGTTTCTTATTTGGAAAAGGAAGGGATTCGAATCGGCCTGGTGACTTCGCCCACGAACGTCGCCTACCTCACGGGCTTCGTTTGCAACCCGCACGAGCGATTTCTGGCGCTTGCGCTGGACAGCGCGAATCGCGCTGCGAAGCTGTTCGTGCCGCTGCTGGACGCGTCGGCGGCCGAAGAAGCGGCGTCCGGCCTTGCGATCGTGCCGATCTCGGACGTCGACGACGCCTACGCGGTGCTGGGCGAGCAGATGCCCGCAGCAAGCGCGGCTTCGATAGGCGTCGAGAAAGGTACCGTCTCGCTCGCCAAGGCGGAACGGCTTCAGTCGGTTTATCCCGGCGCAGGCTTTGCCGATCTGGAGCAAGCGATTCTGGACATGCGGATCGTGAAGAGCGCAGACGAGATCGGTCGGATTCAGCGGGCGGTCGATATCGTCGAGGGTGCGCTGGCGCACGCCGTTTCGCAAGTTCGCATCGGGATGACCGAGCTTCAACTGGCTGCGGAGATCGAGCGCAAGATGAGAGAGCTCGGCGCGGATCGTCCGGCCTTCGAGACGATCGTGCTCACGGGACCGCGTTCGGCGCTGCCTCATGGCGTGCCGGGTCCGCATGCGATCCGCAGAGGCGACTTCCTGCTCATCGATATCGGCGTACAGGCAGACGGCTATTGCTCGGACATCACGCGGACCTTCGTCGTCGGCGAAGCTTCGGAGGAGCAGCGCGCCATATACGAAGCGGTGCTTGCCGCCAACGAAGCGGGCATTGCTGCATCCGCAGCGGGCGTACCTGTATCGGCAGTCGATGCTGCGGCGCGGGAGACGATCGGGAAGGCCGGCTTCGGACCGCTGTTCACGCATCGGGTCGGGCATGGCTTCGGCATGGATATCCACGAGCAGCCGTCCATGTCGGGTACGAACGGCACGCCATTGGCGCCGGGGATGGTATTTACGGTCGAACCTGGCGTCTATGATTCGGTCGTCGGCGGCGTACGAATCGAAGACGATGTCTATATCCGGGAAGACGGCACGGCCGGCGTGCTTACGCGTTACCCGAAGCAATTGTCCGTTATCCAGGCGGATCAACTTTAAGGAGGGCTCTACATTGAGCGAATTTGCGCAAAAGCTGGACCGCTATGCGGCGCTCATCGTCAAGGTCGGCGCCAACGTGCAGCCGGGCCAGACGGTGGCGGTCAACGCGTCCCTGGACAGCGCGGAGCTGGCAAGGCTGGTCGTCCGTAAAGCGTACGAGGCCGGCGCGCGCAGCGTGAAGGTATTTTGGACGGACGAGGTCGTCACGAGGCTGAAGTACGATCTGGCGCCGGACGAAGCTTTCCTGGAAGAGCCCAAGTGGTCTGCAGCCGAAAAGCTGGAGCTGGCCCGCGCGGGAGCTGCGTCGATCAATCTGATGTCGGACGATCCGGATTTGCTGAGCGGCGTGCCCGGCGAGCGGATCGCCAACGCCCAGAAAGCGGCGAGCCGGGTCATGAAGGACTATCGCGTGCTGTCCCGCGGCTTCAAGTTCAGCTGGACGATCGCGACCGCACCTTCGAAGGGATGGGCGGACAAAGTATTTCCCGACGCGCCCGAGTCCGATCGGATCGGACTGCTGTGGGAAGCGATCTTCAAGCTTGTGCGCGCGGACCGCGAGGACACGCTGGCCGCATGGGAGACGCATCTTTCCGAGCTGAAGCGCAGGGCCGATATTCTGAATGCCAAGCAGTATCGCGCACTGCGTTACGCGGCGCCGGGCACGGACCTGACGATCGAGCTTCCGACCGACCATATCTGGCTCGGCGGGCGCAAGCAGAACGCCGACGGCGTCTGGTTCGTGCCGAACCTGCCGACGGAAGAGGTGTATACGGCGCCGAAGCGCGACGGTGTGCGAGGCACCGTGTCGAGCACAAAGCCGCTGAGCTACGCCGGACAGATCATCGACGGCTTCTCCTTTGAATTCGAAGGAGGCAGGGCGGTTCGCACTTCCGCGGCGAAGGGCGCCGAAGCGCTCGCCACGCTCGTTCAAATGGACGAAGGCGCCGCGTATCTCGGCGAAGTCGCGCTAGTGCCGCATCGGTCGCCGATCTCGGACAGCGGCCTGCTGTTTTACAAGACGCTGTTCGACGAGAATGCGTCTTGTCATCTGGCCGTTGGCGGCGCTTATTCGGCTTGCATCGCGGGCGGGGCCGACATGAGCCAGGAGGAGCTGGCGGCTCGCGGGCTGAACAACAGCACTGTCCACACCGACTTCATGGTCGGCTCGGGCGAGCTGGACATTTTCGGCGTGAACGCGGACGGCGGCGAAGAGCCGGTATTTATTAAAGGGGCATGGGCGTTTTAAAAGGAGACTGCGCATCAAAGACCGGCTATCCGTACGGATGCCGGTTTTTTGGCGATTCCCGTTAAGGGACGAGGACGGCTGCATGGAGACGAGGAACAAACGTCAACCCCCCGGGTCATGACTTCAGGAGCTTTTATCCGGCATGCCGTTTGAATTTTGAACAAACGCCTTTGCCGACAAATCCAGCGTAAATGTGCGATCTCGCGGTCCGCCGGCCGACTCCCCGCCGGGCCCTTCCGAAGAAGGCAGGACCAGACGGTCTCCGCTGACCGAAGGGGGCTTGCCTGGCGGATAGTAGGACATGTCCGCCGTCGTCCCGTCTTCCTGCTCGAAGCGGAGAGGAAACGCCTGTCCGCTGTCGTCGACCGCATAGGCATAAAACGCAATCGCCCTGCAGTCGGCATATTGCGGAGCGAGCACGAATACCTCGGCTTCGGGGAACGTCAATTTCATCATTTGAACTTTGTCTGGCGAAGGCTGAACGAACGTCAGCGCGGGCAGCTCGGCGATGACGCGCTCGCCACCGTCCGCGCCGACATATTCGACGCGGTAATCGCCTTCGAAACGGATGTCCGTCTCCGTGCCGAAGCAGCTTGGCGCACCGAGCGACTCCTGCTTTTCCGTGCCGATCGGAACGACCTGCAGCCGTCCCGACTTCGCCATGCCTTCCGCCCGGACGATCGCGGTCGATGTAGACGCAGGGGGACTGCTGCTTCGCGCAGGAGAACCTGCGATCAGGCCATTCCTCCCGGATGGGTCCGGCCAATCGATCGGATATCGGATCAGCAGCAGGACGGCAAGCAGCGCAGCCGCAGCTCCGGCGAACGCAAAGGGAGACATTCCGCGCCTCGCCCGCTCTTGCTTGCCGGAGATGCGCCGTTCGATGCTCTCCCGCATTCTTTCATCGAATGGTTGGCGGACGAAGGGGCCTTTGCCCGCGCGTTCGTACCAAGCCGGTTTATCTTTTCTCATGACTGCGACTCCTCCTTCAATAGGCGCTGCACTTTTTCACGGGCGCGGTGCAATCGGGATTTGACCGTCCCCGGCGGGACGTTCAGCAGCTTGGACATGGCTTCCGTCGACAAGTCGTAGCGGATATCGAGCACGAGCGCCTCGCGATATTTGTCGGGCAGCGCCATAATCGCTTCCCAGATGCCGTCGGCATACGTTTCCTCCATATATTCGCTCTCCGCCGAACGGCCGGTTCGTCCGGGCCGGATGGAGGGAAGCAAGCGTACGAGACGCAAAAAGGAGGAGCGCTTGTAGCGAAACGCCGTGTTGCGCGCGATCGTCAGCAGCCAGGTTTTAAAGGAGGAGCGGCCCTTGAACGTTTCGATGCGGTAGTAGGCCTTGATGAACACGTCCTGCGTGATTTCGTCCGCCAGCTCTCTGTTTTTCGTCAAAAAGTAAGCATAATTCCATATATCGTTCCCGTATCGGTCCATGATCTCGCGGAGCGTGGCCGTGTCCATGGTCGTCGATACGTGCTTTAAAAATTCGTATTCCACCGCTGTCACCTCAACCAATAGGACTCCTTGGGCGGACGTTCGGTTCCATTTCCGAAAAATGAATTCGAAAGTCGGTTTTTTACTTGTCGGCCCGGTTTGTGTATACTAGGTGTGACTTGTCTTATTATGGTTGTGGAGGTACATATCGCGATGTATGACGTTATGATTTTTCTGCACATCGTCGGGGCGATCGGAATGGGGATTTATGCCATTCTGCCGTTTCTGGCCAAGCGCTTCCGCCAGCTGTCCACGCCGGCCCAGGAAGGTCTTGCCAGCGGTCTGGTGACCGCAGGCCGAATCGGCCAATATTCCTTGGTGCTGCAGCTGCTGACGGGAGGCTATCTGGTTTCTCAAGCGGATTACGCCGTTTCCTGGATGGTCACGATCGTTGTGCTGTTTGTAGCGATCGGCGCACTGTCGGGCATCGTGCAGGCGCCGCTCAAGCGCATCGTCTCCGCGGCTTCCGGCGGTCAGGACGCTTCGGGCAACATCTCGCGCGTGCAGACGCTGAGCTTCGTCATTTTGGTTCTTTTCCTGGTCATCGTCTGGCTGATGAAGAATCCCTGGTTAGCTTAAGTTTTGGCACGATTAAGCACTCATGAGGCTCTGCCCGGCGCGACATGCGCAGGCGGAGCCTTTTGCGTGAAGTCTCCTTAATCGGCATCGGCATCGTCACCTGGATCGTCCTCCCGCTCCCGTTCGGACAGCTCGTCGATCGTCTTTTCGAAGCTCGGGGCGAGCCGGTTCAGGAACCAATCGATCTCCGGCATGCCGAGTGCGGCGAGCCGTTCCTCGAACTGTCTGCGTGCGGTGGCGAATTCGCGATTGCCGGCCGACATCTCCGATACGCATTTGAGATAGCCGTCGAGGATATCGGCCGCCTTTACGTACCGGTTCATTTCGTCGTCCTGTGATTGACGCATAAGAAGGGGTTCGTAGGCATTAAGGAGCTCGGGCGGCACGGTGCCGAGCAGTCTTTCGGCGGCCAGCCGCTCCAAGTCCCGGAAGTTCGACAGCAGCGCAGGATTATGATGCTTGACGGGCGTCGGGATATCCCCGGTGATCACCTCGGTCGCATCGTGGAACAGCGCGCGGCTCGCCGCTTTGTCGGGATCGACGTCCCGTCCGAATACGTCTCTTGCGATTGTGCACAGCAGATGGGCGAGAAGCGCGGTATGGTAGGAATGCTCGGCAACGTTTTCCCTGGTGGAATTGCGCATAAGGCTCCATCGTTCGATGTATCGCAAGCGGTACAAGTAAGCTAAAAAATGATGCTGCTGCATATCGGCGAGCCTCCCTTATCGTTCCTTCCATAACTATAACGTACATCAAACGCCGCAGACACCCCGGCCGTCTGTAAAGTCGGTTCGAATTTACACTGCGCTAATACTCCTGTGTTAAGATGAAAGAAAAGTCCGCAATTGGAGGATTGGCTATACGCATGGCAAGCCGCACGGGAGCGCACATGAGCAAATTCCGCTTGAAGCTGACCGCGTTGTTTATGCTGCTCATCGGGTTGTCCGTACTCGCGGCGGGCATTTTCACGGGACAATTTTACAAGCACAACCATCTGGAAGCGTTAAGCAATCACATGGAGACCCAGCTTCACGTGCTCTCGGCCGCCGCGCCTTGGCCGAAGGACGGGTCCAAGGCGGCCCGGACTGAATATTTGGAAGCGCAGGCGATCCGATTCAAGGAACTGGCGGACATGCGGATCACGTATATCGGGACCGACGGCGAAGTGCTCGGGGACTCGGATCACGCGCCGGGTACGATGGACAACCACGCCGGGCGCGAGGAAGTGCGGGAGGCGCTTGCGAGCGGCCTGGGCCGGAGCATCCGGCATAGCGACACCCTTGACGAGAACATGCTGTACGTCGCTTATGCGGTCAAGGACGGCCAGTCGGGGCAGACGCTCGGCATCGTCCGGCTGGCGATGTCGCTCTCCGCTGTCGAGAACAGTCTCGATCGCATGTGGATAGCGCTTGCGCTCGGACTGCTCGCGGTATTCGCGCTCGCCGCGCTTGTCAGCTACCGGGTCGCGCTCAGCGTCACAAGACCGCTCGAGCGTATGACGACGGCGGCCAAGCGAATGGCGGGCATGGACTACAAGGTACGCATTCCCGACGCCGGCAAGGACGAGATCGGCGAGCTGGGCAGGGCATTGAACGCGATGGCCGCCAATCTTCAGGATCATATGGGAGAGATTCGCAGGAACGAGCTTCATCTTCAGTCGGTGCTCGACCATATGATCAGCGGCGTCGTCATGATCGGCCCGGACGGCCGGATCCGCATCTACAACCGGAGCGCCGAGCTGCTGCTCGGCAGCCTGGCGCGCGAGCGGGTCGGCCGCAGCTACACCGAGGCAAAGCAGCAGTACGAGCTGCTGCAGCTCATCCGCAGCGGCTTCGAGACCGGGGAGCCGATTCACGAGGAGCTGACGGTCTACTATCCGGAAGAGCGGCTGCTCGAACTGCATCTGGTGCCGATTCCGATGGACGACGATACGGCGCCCGGCCTGCTCCTCGTCCTGCAGGACGTGAGCGCGATTCGCCGCCTTGAGCGGATGCGCAGCGAATTTGTGGCCAACGTATCGCACGAGCTCAAGACGCCGGTCGCCGCGGTCAAAGGATTCGCGGAGACGCTGCTTGCCGGCGCGGTCAACGACCCGGAGACGGCTCGGTCCTTTCTGAAGATCATCCAGGACGAGAGCGACAGGCTAAACCGGCTGATCGGTGACATTCTGGAGCTGTCCAAGATCGAGTCGCGCCGTTCGCCGCTGCAATTTTCCCCGATCGACCTGCGTTCGTTCCTGGACAGGCAGCTGGAGTTCCTCGGGCCGGAGGCCGCCAAGAAGGAGATTTCCCTGGAGCTCGACGCGCCGGAGGAGCTGTTCATCGAAGCCGACGAGGATCGGCTTGGACAGATCACGCTGAACCTGCTGCAAAACGGGATCAGCTACACCCCGGAAGGCGGACGCGTTCGGGTGAAGGCGGTCATCGTCGAAACCGAGAGCGAGGAGGGCGGCGACCCTCTGGAGCATGTCCGGATCACCGTATCCGATACGGGCATCGGCATTCCGAAGAAGGACCTGCCGCGCATATTCGAGCGTTTCTACCGGGTCGACAAAGCTCGCTCGCGCAGCTCGGGCGGCACTGGACTGGGGCTGTCGATCGTCAAACACCTGGTCGAGCTGCACCATGGGACGATTCGCGTGGAGAGTATGGTCGGCGTCGGATCGACGTTTATCATCGAGCTCCCGCTGATCCAGGACTATTAGCATGAAGTAATTTTACATGGCGTTGACATTCGGATGATGCTGAATTTACGGCGGCATGATAAATTGACAGAAGAGCCGGGACGTCAAACGGACCGATCGGACTGGAGGAGCTTATGTCGGACAAGGTGCTTATTATTGAAGACGAACCTACGATAGCGCGTCTGGTTACGTACAACTTGTCGCAGGACGGCTATGAGACCGAGGTGATCGGCAACGGCGCCGAGGGACTGCACAAGGCGATCCAAGACGAATACGCGATTATATTTCTGGATCTGATGCTGCCTGGGATGAACGGCTTCGAGGTGCTTCAGAAGCTGCGCCAGCACGGCGTCAAGACGCCGGTCATCATCCTGACCGCCCGCAATGCGGAAGAAGAAGTCGTGCAGGGGCTCAAGCTCGGCGCGGACGACTATATCACCAAGCCGTTCGGCGTCGCGGAGCTGCTCGCGCGCACGTCGGCGGTGCTGCGTCGCTCCCGCAACGAGGAGACCAGGCCCAAGGCGGATCCGAGCGGAGAAAAGGTGATCTCGCTCGGCGCGCTGCAAATTTATCCCGACAAGTACGAAGTGCAGGTCGGCAGCGAATGGATCACGCTTCGTCCGAAGGAGTTCGAGGTGCTGCTGTACCTGGCCGAGCGTCCGGGCATCGTCATCACGCGGGACGATCTGATGAACGTCGTATGGGGCTTCGACTACATCGGCGGTCAGCGTACGGTGGACGTGCACGTCAGCTCGCTGCGCAAGAAGCTGGAGCTGAACCAGCAATCGGTGCAGATCGAGTCGATCCGCGGCGTCGGCTACAAGCTGACGGTTAGCCGGAAGACGGGTATTGCCGGCAAGGCGTGAATTGGCGGTTCAAGCAGGCAGTTCAAGCAGGACGGATTCGACCGTATCGGACGGCGGATTCGTCTTCTTTGTGTTAAAATTGGAGGAACGGATTTGAAGGAGTTGACGCGGAAATGAACGATTATACGGCGCAGCGGGACGGCGTGTTCCATTCGGTCTGCTCGCTCGATTGCCCCGATCAATGCGGCTTGCTCGTGCACAAGCGAGACGGGATCATCGTCAAGGTCGAAGGCGACCCGGATCACCCGGTTACGCGCGGCGCGATCTGCAACAAGGTTCGCCATATGGCATCCCGCATCTACGACGAAAAGCGTCTGACCACGCCGCTCCGGCGCATCGGTGCCAAAGGCGAAGGCCGGTTCGCACCGATCTCCTGGGACGACGCGATTGCGGAGATTACCGATCGTTGGAAAGCACTCATCGCGGCACAAGGTTCCGAAAGTATACTTCCATACAGCTTCTACGGCAACATGGGCCGCATCGGGACCGAGGGGATGGGGACGCGTTTTTTTAACCGGATGAACGCGTCGGAGCTCGACCAGACAATCTGCGAAGCGGCGGGGACGGTCGGCTACCGGTATACGATGGGCGGCAGCTACGGCACCGATCCGGAGCAGACGGTCGGCGCCAAGCTGTTCATCTTCTGGGGCATCAATGCGGTCAGCTCGACCATGCATCAGGTCACGAACGCGGAGCAGGCGCGCAAGGCCGGCGCGAAGATCGTCGCCATCGACGACCACCGCAACCGGACCGGCACGTGGGCGGATTGGTTTATCCCGCTGCGTCCCGGCACGGACACGGCGCTGGCGCTCGGCATCATGCACGTCCTGTTCGCGGAAGGGTTGACGGACGAGGCGTTTTTGCGCGAGTACACGGTCGGCCACGAGGAGCTTCGGGCGCATGTTGCGGCCTATGATCCGGCGACCGTATCGGGCATTACCGGCGTGCCGGAAGCGGACATCGTCGAGTTGGCCAGGTTGTACGGGCGCACTTCGCCGTCGTTCATACGCATCGGCAACGGCATTCAGCACCACGACAACGGCGGCATGAACGTGCGGACGATTGCTTGCTTGCCCGCGCTGACCGGGCAATGGCTCGTGCCTGGCGGCGGCGCGATCAAGGGCAACGGCGGCTACGTCTCGCACAACGCAAAGGCGCTCGAACGACCCGACCTACGGGGCGGCCGGCGCGCGCGGCGCGTCAACATGAATCGGATCGGCAGCGCGCTGCTGGAGCTGGATCCGCCGATTTCTTCTATATATGTATACAATAGTAATCCCGCTATCGTCGCGCCGGAGTCGAACAAGGTTCGAGAGGGACTGGCTCGCGAGGATCTCTTTACCGTCGTGCATGACCTGTTCCTGACGGAGACGGCCAAGTATGCGGATATTGTGCTTCCCGCGACGTCGGCTTTTGAGAATACGGACTTGTACCATTCGTATTGGCATCATTATGTACAAATTCAGCAGCCGGTTGTGGCGCCTTACGGACAGAGCAAATCGAACAACGAGGTGTTCCGGCTGCTTGCCGCAGGGATGGGATACGAGGACGATGCGTTCAAGGACGACGACGCGGAGATGATTCGACAGGCTGTCGATTTCCCGGGCAATTCCGCCTATGAACCGGTCACCTACGAAGCGCTGGTAGAAAAACAATACGTGCGCGCGGACGTGAAGCCGCTGTTCCCCGGCCGGCTGCGGACGCCTAGCGGCAAGATCGAGCTGTACTCGCAGGCGATGGAGCGGCACGGCTTGCCGCCGCTGCCGACGTACGCGCCGCTCAGCGAAGAAGGGGACGAAGCATTCCCGTTCGCTTTCATTCCGGCTCCGAATCACAATTTCTTGAACTCGACGTTTTCGAACAACGACAAGCACGCGAGCATGGAAAAAACGCCGAAGCTTCATATGAACGCAGCCGACGCGGAAGCGCTCGGCATCGAGGACGGGGCAGAGGTGCGAGTCTGGAACGCGCGCGGCGAAGCGTGGCTGACCGCCGCGATCGGTGAGGACGTCCTGCCCGGCGTCCTCGTCAGCCAGGGACTGTGGGCGGACAAGGGAGACGGGCGCAGCGCGACCGTCAACGCGCTCACGCCCGACCGGTTGTCTGACATGGGCGGCGGCGCGGTATTTTTCTCCGGCCGGGTCGCGGTAGAGCGAGCGTCCTTGGCTGCGGAGAAGCCGAACGCGCCGGCCGAGGCTATGGGCAGCGCGATCTGAGACGGATTGACCGCGCGGACCAGGAACTGCCTTATAGCAGGGCAGCGCCTGGTCCGTGTTTTTTGTTGCCCACTTTGTGGGAGCCGCACCCCCGTAAACTCGCAGACTATCGATTAACGTGCACACTTCAAGCGCCTTACTCTCGTGAATTCGCCAACTATCGAATTACGTGCATGATTGGGCAGGTTACTCCTCATGGTCTCGCCAACTATTGAACTACGTGCATACTTGGGCAGGTTACTCCTCGTGGTCTCGCCAACTATCGATTAACGTGCATACTTGAGCTGGTTACTCCTCGTGGTCTCGCTATCTATCGAACTACGTGCATACTTGGACTGGTTACCTCTCGCGATCTCGCCAACTATCGAACTACACGCACACTTGGGCTGGTTAATCCTCATGGTCTCTCTAACTATCGATCTACGTGCATACTTGAGCTGGTTACTCCTCGTGGTCTCGCCAACTATCGAACTAAACGCATACTTCGAGCGCTGCACCTTAGCATATTCGCCAACTATCGATCAACGTGCATACTTCAAACGCCGCACCCTCGCATGCGCTTGACAAAACCATTAAATAAATTTAAACTAAATCTAAATTTAAATAACGCATTGAATTCCGCACACCAATCCAATTCAAATAAAGAGGGGATTCCCATGACCAAGCGCAATTTGACGGCCCCCCGCAAGCTTGTCTACGACATCGTGATGCAGGCCGACGATCATCCGACGGCCGCGGACATTATCGATCGCCTCAAGGCGCAGGGACAATCCGTCGCTTACGCCACCGTATACAACTCACTCCGCTATTTGACCGACGAGGGTCTCATTCACGAGCTGAAGCTCGAAGGCAAGACGAGCCGGTACGACGGCCGCGGCGAGGACCATGCGCACATCGTGTGCGTATCCTGCGGCAAAGTCGACGAGGTGATGACGCCGCCGCCGGCCGAATGGCTGGTTAAGGTCGCCCAAGAGAGCGGATACGCGCTGACGGACGAGCAATTTATTTTCAAAGGAGAGTGCCCCGCATGCCGGACATCCAAGCAGAAGAATTGATGGGCGCCTACTGCGACACGACGCGTCGGATCGTCGTCGTCAGCGCGTACCCGGCGCGGCTGCAGCCGCTGCTCGCCGAACTGACGACGCGCTGCTACGACGTGCTCGTCTTCCGCCATGGGCAGGAGGCGCTGCTCTCCAGCCTTCAGATCGATCTGCTCATCGCCGACCGTTCGGTCGCGGGTCACGATCCGCTTAGCGGCATGTCCGAGCTGAAGACGCCCGCGCTATATCTCGTCGAACCCGCCGCGCTGCAGGACGAGCATGCCGTCCCGGGCACGGAAGCAAACCCAAGCGAGGCTTGGCCAAGCGACGTCGGCGCACTGCTCGCGCGTATCGAGGACTTGGCAGGCAAGAGCGCCCCGGCAGCCGGACCCGACGAAGCGGCTTTCAAGGACATCCGCATGGATCTGCGGCGGGTGACCGTCCAGCGGGACGGCCGGCGCGTCGAGCTGACCAAGACGGAGTTCGATATTTTGCGGGCATTGCTAATGTCGGGCGGCGGCGTGCTGTCCCGTCAGGACCTGATGGAGAAGCTGTGGGGCGAAGGCTACTTCGGCGGCAGCAACTCGATCGATGTCCATATCAAGAGCTTGCGCAAAAAGCTCGGCGACGACCCGAAAAATCCGCGCTATATCGTGACCGTCCGCGGCGTGGGCTATCGGACGGCTGACTAGCCCGATCCCGTTCGCCGGACGATGGCAGACGACGGCGCCTTCGCCTTTTCTTCATCAAACGTTCATGCCGCCTTCATTCGGCCTTCATGCCGACACGGCGGTCCGGTGTTAAGATAAATTCATCGAACGCCAAGGTTGAGAGGAGAGAGTCATATGAGACACACGATCATCGTCGGCACGGGTCCTGCGGGACTGACCGCCGCCATCTATCTGGCCCGCGCGGGGCTCGCTCCGCTCGTCATCGAAGGCCCCGAACCCGGCGGCCAGCTCACGACTACGACAGAGGTCGAGAATTTTCCGGGGTTCCCCGATGGTATCATGGGCCCGGAATTGATGGATAATATGCGCAAGCAAGCGCAGCGCTTCGGCGCCGAATTCCGGAGCGGCTGGGTGACGAAGGCCGATCTGTCGAAGCGTCCGTTTACGCTCACGGTCGACGGCAAGGAAGAGCTGCAGGCGCAGACCGTCATCGTCTCGACGGGCGCGTCGGCCAAGTACCTGGGCATCCCCGGGGAAAAGGACAATGTCGGACGCGGCGTCAGCACCTGCGCGACGTGCGACGGCTTCTTTTTCAGAGGCAAGAAGATCATCGTCATCGGCGGCGGCGACTCCGCGATGGAGGAAGCGAACTTCCTGACCCGCTTCGCGTCGGAAGTTGTGCTGGTCAACCGCCGCACCGAGCTGCGCGCCTCGAAGATCATGCAGGAGCGCGCCCGCGACAACGCCAAGATCAGCTGGAGCCTGAACCGCACGCCGCTTGAAGTGGTCGCCGGACCGCTCGGCGTGAAGGGTCTCAAGGTGCTGAACAACGAGACCGGCGAAGAAGAACTGATCGAAGCGGAAGGCGTATTCGTGGCGATCGGCCATACGCCGAACACGAAGTTTCTGGAAGGCCAGCTGAAGACGGACGAGACCGGCTACATCCTCGTCACGCCCGGCACGACCGAGACG
The DNA here is from genome assembly GCF_019091135.1 of Cohnella sp. GbtcB17. Lineage (GTDB taxonomy): Bacteria > Bacillota > Bacilli > Paenibacillales > Paenibacillaceae > Cohnella. The sequence goes on from NZ_JAGXJW010000063.1 coordinate 27,373, forward strand.
AACATCCCCGGCGTATTCGCCTGCGGCGACGTCCAGGACAGCAAGTACCGCCAGGCGATCAGCGCCGCGGGTACCGGCTGTATGGCCGCGCTGGACGCCGAACGGTTCCTGGAGGCGAACGAATCGCCAGCTGCGATCGCTTCCGTTTTCTGAGAAGCCTTTGTTGAAATAGATTATGCCCATACATCAAACTACATTCAGGAGGATTTATCCCTTATGACGACCATCGCCAATCCGTATCCTTTCGCCAAAGTCGGCCTTCCCGCTCCATCGTTTAACCTGCTGTCCACGAAAAACCTCGACTCGCTCGAGGAAAAAGTATCGCTTGAAGATTATCGCGGCAAATGGCTCGTTTTCTTCTTCTGGCCGTTCGACTTCACGTTCGTCTGCCCGACCGAGATCCGCGGCTTCAGCGACAGCTACGACGAATTCAAAGCGCTCGATTGCGAGGTGCTGGGCGCGTCGGTGGACAGCATCTACACGCATAAAGCGTGGATCGAGACGCCGGTCGAGAACAACGGCATCGGCGCGATCAAGTTCCCGATCGTGTCCGACTTCACGAAGGAAACCGCGCATGCTTACGGCATTCTCGACGACGCGTCCGGCGCGGCGCATCGCGGCCTCTTCATCGTCGATCCCGAAGGCGTGCTGCGCTACCAGGTCGTGACCGACATGAACGTCGGCCGCAGCGTGGACGAGACGCTTCGCATTTTGCAGGCGCTCCAATCCGGCGGTCTGTGCCCGGTCAACTGGAAGCCGGGACAAAAGACGCTCGGCTAATCCACAATAATACGATAGGATGGACCGGAAGCAAGACTTCCGGTCCATTTCCCCGTTGGCGGCGGAAGCTTCAAGGTTGCGTAATGAGGGGAAAAATGGGAAGAAGCTTGCGGCTTGGCGAAAATGGAAGCAGGCGGAAGAAGAGAGGGGGGATATCGCGATGAACGAGGTTGTCGCGCAGCTTATGCAGCACCGCTCCGTTCGATCCTTCGATCCGACGCCGGTACCCGAGACGGATCTGCGCGAGATCGTCGCGGCCGGACAGATGGCGTCGACGTCGAGCAACGTACAGGCTTACAGCGTCGTTGCGGTCACGGACCCGGCACTCAAGCGCGAGCTGTCCGTCTTGACGGGCAATCAGGCGTATGTCGAGACATGCCCGGTCTTTCTCGTCTGGTGCGCGGATTTGAACAGGCCATCCAGGGCAGCCAACACGTATATAGAATCGGATGCCGACGTGTACGCGGATTCTGCGGAAAGCTTTATCGTCGCGACGGTGGACGCGGCGCTGGCCGCGCAAAACGCCGCGATCGCCGCCGAGTCGATGGGCTACGGCATTTGCTATATCGGAGGCATTCGCAACCGGATCGAGGAAGTATCGACGCTGCTCGGCCTGCCGAGCCTGGCGTATCCGGTGTTCGGCATGTGCGTGGGGCTGCCGGTTCAACCGAGCGGACAGCGGCCAAGGCTGCCGGTCGAAGCGGTGCTCCATTGGAACCGGTATGACGCCGACGGCGTATTCGGGCCGGTCGCCGAGTACGACGAGACGATGACGCGATATTTGCGAATGCGGACGGAAGGCCGCAAGAGCACGCCCTGGACGAAGATTATGGCGGAATGGCTGACGCGTCCCAATCGGCTTCACATGCTGGATTACTTAAAAAATCGGGGCTTCCTGAAGCGTTAAAACGGGTCTTTTTTGTGACAGCCGTCGCTGCGCTTGTGATCGCGCCGTCCGTTGGCCTATACTACTTTTATTGCGGCACCTATTGCGACACGCCGGCTCTTGAGAGCCGTTTGAAGGAGGATGGACGCGATCTTGAGTCCAGTATGGAAAGGGGCGGCAGCGGCGCTGCTGGCTGCGGCGCTGCTCGCCGGATGCGCGTCGGGACGCTCGAATACAAACGGCGAATCCGGTACGGCGGCAGCTTCCCCGACGGCATCCGCGCAGGCTTCCGCCCCGGCGAGCGAGGTATTGCCGGCCGACGGCGAGGCGAAGACCTACCACTTCGACCTGAAGTCGACGTCGGTCGAGCCGCTGCCCAAGTGGGCCGGGCAGGTCGATATGACCAAGAAGGATCCGCTGTACGTATCCGGCACCGATCTGGAAGGCGCGCTTTCGATCGATCTGAAGCTGTCGCGCAAAGGGAACTATTTGATCGCCGGCGGAGAGGGCGTACTCTGGAACGGGCAGCGCTCCGTCAAGTTCGCCATGCCGGACAATTCCACGTTGATTGAAAAACAGCTGAGCGCGGACGGCACGCTTGTGTTCGGCGGCCTGCAGGCGCATTCGGACGAGATCGACCGCGACTTTTCCTTCGATCTTCGTTTCGTCCCGGAAGCCAGCGAGCTCGAGCTTCGCTTGCCGAACAAGGACGGGCTGATCCGTTTCGGCCAGAGCGCCGTGCTTGAACGGCACAAGGAGGAGGTCGCGCAGATCACTGCGGCTTCCTGATGTTCGGTGCCCCATCTTCAGACAGATGGGGCTTTTCGCGCGGGACGATGCTTGACCCCCGCCAAGGCAGCGCTTATAATGAATTAAAATCCGATGGCAAAAATCGGAATAACGGAAAAGGTGTGAGCATTCATGTCCAAGATCGTCATTTTGCAAGGCAGCCCGACCGCTAAATCCCGATTGAACGGCGTGCTCGATCGCGTGCGCAGCCAGATCGAAGAGAGCGGCGCCGAAGTGTCGGTGATCAACGTTCGCGATTTGCCCGCGGAGGACCTGCTCCATGCCCGGTTCGACAGCCAGGCAATCGCCGAGGCCAATGCGCTCGTAGCGGCCGCGGACGCCGTCGTCATCGCTTCTCCCGTATACAAGGCATCCTTCACCGGGATTTTGAAGGCTTATCTCGACCTGCTGCCGCAAAAAGGGCTGGAAAACAAAATCGTGCTGCCGCTCGTCGTAGGCGGCACGATCGCGCATCTGCTCGCCATCGACTACGCCTTCAAGCCGGTGCTGTCGGTTCTGGGCGCCAGAAACATCCTGACCGGCGTATTCGTGCTGGATACGCAGGTGACTTGGGGCGAGGACGGCAAAGCCCTGATCGAAGAAGACATCGCGGGCCGTATCGACGCGGCGACTTCGCTGCTCGTGCAGGAAGCGCGCTGGCAAACCGAGCGGTCGCAGGGCTAAGCGTTCAGGCCTCTTTCATACGCCGTATATACGCAACCGATCGGAGGCGAATGCGCAGCCGATCGGTTGCTTTTTGTTAAATCGTGAGCAAAAGCTTGTGGACGAACGCCCTTTCGTTATAAAATTGATGTCATGTTGTGTATTGCGGGGATATGTTGAGAATACGAACGGTGGACGTTAGCGATACGGCAGCCAAAAGGAGAAGGTAGTCATGATGACCATTCACAGCAAAACGAGCCATTGCAAAATCGTCGATTGCACGGTGCGCGACGGCGGACTTGTCAACAATTGGGACTTCAGCGCCGAATTTGTGCAGGATCTGTACCAGAGCCTGAACGAATCGGGCGTCGAATATATGGAGATCGGCTACAAAAATTCGCCGCGCCTCCTGAAGGGCGCCGACCAGGCCGGACCTTGGCGTTTTCTGGACGACGACTTCCTGCGCAAGGTGATCCCGCACAAGCTGAACACGAAGCTGTCGGCGCTCGTAGACGTCGGCCGCGTCGACGAGAACGACATCCTGCCGCGGAGCGAGTCGCTGCTGGACCTGATTCGGGTCGCCACGTACGCGCGCGACACGGAGAAGGCGATCGAGCTCGGCACGCTGTTCCACGAGCGCGGCTACGAGACGACGATCAACATCATGGCGCTGTCCAACGTGATGGACAACGAGCTGAACGAGGCGCTGGCGATGATCGGCGACAGCCCGATCGACGTTGTCTACATCGTCGATTCCTACGGCAGCCTCGATCCGGACGATATGCGTTTTCTCGTGGAAAAGTTCAAGCGCACCCTGAAGCACAAGCGTCTTGGCGTGCACACGCACAACAACATGCAGCTGGCGTTCGCCAACACGCTGGCCGCGGCGGATCTCGGCGTCGAGCTGCTTGACGCTTCCGTCTACGGCATGGGCCGCGCCGCCGGCAACACGCCGACCGAGCTCCTGCTCGCCAAGCTCACGAATCCGAACTACAGCCTCCGTCCGGTGCTTGGCATGATCGAGCGCCACATGCTGAAGCTGCGGGAAAAAGAGGAGTGGGGCTACCTCATTCCGGACATGATCACCGGCACGCTCGACGAGCACCCGCGCTCGGCGATGGGCTGGCGCGCTTCGCCGGAGCGCGACCGCTTCACGGATTTTTACGACAAGATGACGACGCCGGAGGTTTACCCGGGCAAATAAGCGAAAAAACGGGACGAAGCAGCGCCGCCTGCTTTGTCCCGTTTTGCGTTTGCAGCGATATTCCGCCGTTTAGCGATAGCCGCCGAGCTCACCCTGGCCGCGGACGGCAGCTGCGCGTTTTTGGGGATTGGGGTGGAAGAAGGCGTCTCCGCTCAGCGACTTGCCGCCTACCGTGACCGCTTGAACGGAGACGTCGATGTCCAGCGATTCGGCGAACCGCTGAAGCAGCTCTTCCTGCTGCATGCCGTCCAGCTCGATGTACCAGGAAAACGTGCCGTATTGCTGAATGACGAACAGCCGCGCGCGCTCGAAAGTGACCGGCCATTGTTCCGAGCCTTGGCGCACTAACAGGGATGCCAGTTCAAAAGTTTCCATGATTGCAAAATCGCTCCAGTCGTTGAAGGAATGCCGGCCCGGTTGGCGGGACGAATGCGGCGAGCTATGATAGAGAGAACGAAGGCTGTCGCGCCTCTGTGGATTCATTGTAGCCGTTCGCGGGGCATGCGCGCAAACGAGGAAGGGAGCAAGGCGGATGAGCGAAACGGGAGCGGACAAGAACATGTTGAGCGACAGCCGGCTTCGGACCGCGGGACTTCACCGGATCTTCGTATACGGATCGCTGCTGCCCGGACTGGAGAACGCCGGCCTCATCTGGCCTTTCGCCCGGTCTGAGCCGCAGCCGGGTGCGGTGAGCGGACGTCTCGTTGCTGTGGAAGGTTATCCGGCGCTAGTTCCGCCGCGGCCGGGAACGCCTTCCGATCGGCGCGTGCGCGGCCTGTGGACGCTCGTGGACCGGGAGACGCTGGCGCGCCTCGACCGGCTGGAGGAATATTTCGGACCCGAAGAAAATAACGATTACGAGCGCGTCCGTGTGCGCGACGCCGACCGACCAGATGTGCAAGGCTGGGTCTACGTGTGGCCGGACGACAGAGGACGACCCGACGCTGGCGTCGATTGGTGGCCCGACGCGAGGCCTGGTCTGCGTTCCGCGGATTAAAAGCGGTTTATGCGCTGTCGATTTCCGCGGCGAATATGGCCCCTTCGCGTCATGCGAAGGGGTCAAGGCTTCGCTTATACTGATAGTTACGAATTTTACGGACCGACGGAAGGCGGGGAATGCGGCGACATGAGAAGTTTTGAAATAGCCGGAGCAGGCAACCGCGGTTGGCGGAGTATGGCCGTGCGGAAGGCTCGGCGGACGGGGATGCTGGCACTATGGCTCGTCCTGATCGCCTCCGTGACGGCGGTGTTCGCGCCGGCCGCATCGGCGCACGCCGTATTGGAGAAAGCCGTGCCGGCACAGGACGCACAGCTAGCGGCGGGGCCCGACTTCGTGGAGCTGACGTTCAACGAACGGCTCGACGGCGGCTCGTCCGCGCGTCTCTCCGTCCTGAACGGCGACTCGAAGACGGTGGCATCGGGCAAGCCGGAGCGGCTCTCGCAGGGAAAGGGGCTGCGGCTTGCGCTGCCCAAGCTTGGCGAAGGTCATTACACCGTGAGCTATTCGGTCATCTCCGCGGACGGGCATCCCGTCGAAGGGGCGTACGTTTTTACGGTGGGCGATCCGCCCCCGCTGACGGACGCGGCCGAACTCGATCCGCACGCCCAGCTCGGACATAATTCCCACAACCACGGGGGCGAGCAGGATCTGACGACCACCCGATTTATTTTTTACGCCAGCCGGGTGTTGTTTTTCGCTTCCCTGCTCGTGCTGTCCGGGCTGCTGCTGTGGGGGCTGCGGCGCGAGGCGTCGGCCGCGGAGCGGACGTCCCGGGAGACGTGGATCGGCTGGACGGCCCAGTTCGGGGCGCTGGCGACGCTCGTCTACGTCGTCCTCCAGATGTCGAACCTGACCGAGGGCGAGCCGTTCTCCGAATGGGGACGCATCTTGACCGATACGACGGTCGGCCGTCTCTATGCCGCCCAGCTCGTGCTGGCGTTCGCGGCGCTGTTGCTTCGCGGCTTGAACCCAACCGCCAGACTAGCTTGGGTGCTGCTCGCGCTTGCGGCCGAGACCTGGAACGGACATGCCGCCGCCTTCAGCCCCGAAGCCTACACGCTGGCGCTCGACTTCGTCCACTTGCTCGCCGCGGCCGTCTGGTCGGGCGGACTCGTGCTTCTCGCCGCCGTCTGGCATCGCGAGCGGCCCGAGGCGGGCAGGTTCGCGATCCGTTTTTCCAAATGGGCGCTGCTCTCCTTCCTGGTGCTCGCGCTGACGGGCGCGCTCAGCACGCTGCAATATTTGCCGACGCTCTCCTATCTGTTCGAGACGTCCTGGGGAACCTGGCTGCTCATCAAGATCGGCCTGTCGCTGCTGGTCGTCGTCACGGCGTTCCTCATTCGCTTGCGGCTGCGCAAGGGCGAGCTGCCGCGCGCCGGCCTGCTGAAGGCGGATCTCGGCCTGCTCGGGGCCATCGTGCTGAGCGTCGGCGTGCTGACCTACCAGAATCCGCTGCCGGCCAACGAGCCGATCTCCTACCACGAGATGGGCACGGACATGCACGTGACGCTTCGCATTACGCCCGGCGTGCCGGGAGACAATGCGTTTACGCTGAAAATATGGCTGCCGGACAGCGTCGGCGCGCCAAAAAAGGTCGCGCTTCGCCTTCGTCCGCTCGGCAGCGGGGACGTCGGATTCATCGACGTGCCGCTCGAAGCTTACGAGGATTCGGAGCTCGACGATTTCCCCGACTTCACGAAGGCGACCTTCCAGTCGAAGGGTCCTTATCTGGCGTTCCGGGGGCGCTGGGAGGCGCAGATTCGGGTAACGGACAGCACCGATACGGAGATCGTCAAATCGACGGATTTCCGGATTTATTGACGGATCGCGGACGAAGCCGCAGCGAGCGGGGACGGGAGGAAAGCCGATGAACGATCGCCGGATTAAATGGATGATCCTGCTCATCCCGACGCTGACGATCGGCTTGTGGGAGTATGTCCGGCATGCCTTTCTGCTGCCGTACATGACGATGGACCTGGGCAATTTTCTCGCGCCGTTCATCGTGCTGGCCGTGACGCTTACGCTCGTGCGGGGGCTGTTCGCGAGGCTTGAATCGTCCCAGCGCGCGCTTTCGCGCGAGCGCTCGCTCAGCGCGGCGCTCGAAGAGCGGGAGCGGCTCGCCGGCGAGCTGCACGACGGCATCGCGCAGTCGCTGTTCCTGCTCGCCGTCAAGCTGGACAAGCTCGATGCGTCGCCGAACGAAGCGGCGCGCGCGGCGACGGCCGGCGAGCTGCGCGAGACCGTCCGCGATGTGCACGAGGACGTGCGCCAGGCGATCGCCAGGCTGCGTCTGCCGCCCGAAGCGGCCGATCACGGCTGGGTGGAGCCGCTGCGCGAATTGCTCGGGGAGACGGCAGCTTTGACCGAGGCGGAGGCGGAGTTCCGCTGGGACATTCCGGAGGACATGCTGGGCGCCAAGGAAAAAGTCGAGCTGCATGCGTGCCTGCGCGAAGCGCTGGTCAACGTGCGCAAGCACGCCCGCGCGGAGCGCGTATACGTCGTCGGCGAGCGTACGCCGGACGGCGGCTTCCGCTGCGCCGTCGTCGACGACGGCGTCGGCTTCGCGGGCGATCCGCTGGAGGCGCCCGGCAGATTCGGCTTGCGCATGGTTCGCGAGCGCGCGGGCCGCATGGGGTGGACGTTCCGCGCAGAATGCAGGGACGGTCTGACCGTGATCGAGCTGACCAAAAAAGGAGCGAACGCGGATGGAAGGCAAATGGCGGGTTCTGCTCGTTGACGACCACCGGCATGCACGGCAGGGCATGCGGGAAATCGTGGAGGGTTGTCCCGATTTTCTCGTCGTTGGAGAAGCTGCGAGCGGCGAGGAGGCGATCGGCCTCATGCCGGACGCTTGTCCGGATCTGGTGCTGATGGACATCCATATGCCCGGAATGGGCGGATTGGCGGCGTCCAAGACGATCAAGGAGGCTTATCCTGCGGTCAAGATCGTCATCGTGACCGTGTCCGACGAGCCTGCCCACCTGTTCGAGGCGCTCAAGAAGGGCGCGCAGGGCTACTTGCTCAAAAATCTCAATCCATCCGCCTGGCGGGAATATTTGCGCGCCGTCGCGGCCGACGACGCTCCGCTGAGCGCGGATATCGCGCTGTCGATTCTGAGAGAGTTCGCCGGACGCGGAGGCGCGGCCGCCAGTTCGGGCGACGGCGCGGCCGGCGCGCGCAGCCAGGGCAAGCGGGCCGAAGGGCCGGAGAGCGGCGAGCCGCTGCGCGAAGACCTGACGCCAAGAGAGAAGGAGATTCTCCTCGAGGTGGCGCGAGGACTGACGAACCGGGACGTCGCGGCCGCGCTCGGCGTATCGGAGCATACGGTCAAAAACCATTTGAAAAACATTTTGCAAAAGCTTCATCTCGGCAACCGGGTGCAGTTGACCCGGTATGCGTACGAGCAGGGGATCGTCGACACATGACGGTCCGCTGCTTTTTTTCGATTTTCAGAAAAAACGCTGATTTTGATATGAAAAATCGTATACTTGAATAGGTTTCCGATATCGGCAGGCCTCGCTACAATCAAGCTGAATGGAAATGACAGCGCTTACCAATTCGCGGCGCGCGAAAGAGGGGCGGAATATGCGGACGTTTTTCCGCCACTTCACCAATCACATGAAAATCAGGAACAAGCTGATCGTTTCCTTTATCGCCGTCGTCCTGGTGCCGACGTTGATCGTCGGCGTCTACCTCACCGTGGAGCTGAGGAAAATGGCGTTGCGGGGCGCGGCGGAGCAGATTGAGACGAATATGGACCGGGTCAAGAAACGGACGATGGACATGCTCAACGTTTCATACGACATTTCCTACCGATTGTCCAACGATACGCGTCTCGGCCAGCTCGCCAACGGGACGTACAATTCGACCTACAGCGTCGTCGACGCTTACCGGGAATATCCCGACTTCAAGGAATACGTGAACCTGTACCGTGAGATTACGAGCATACGCCTGTACGTGGACAATCCGACGCTGCTCGACAACTGGGAGATCATCCCCACGGACGAGCAAACGAAAAATACGGATTGGTACCGATGGGCCAAAAAATCCGACGGCCTGATTCGCTGGAGCTATATCACGGATGCGAGAGACGGGCTGCGCTATCTCAGCTTGATCCGGCGCATCGACTTTTACAAGCATTCGACGAACGGCGTGCTCGTCATCAACGCGAATTCGGCGATGCTGAACGGCATCCTGAGCCAGGAGTCGTTCGATACGATGCTTGTCGCCGACCGCGACATCGTGGCGGCGAACCATCCGGAGTCGGTCGGCAAGACGCTGCAAGATCTGGCGATCGATCCCGATATCGCCGATCGGCGAAGCGGCGCTTTTATGACCAAGCTTGGCGAGCGCCGCGTGCGGATCCAGATCGTCGATCTGTATCCGGACAACGCGCTCATCAATCTGCGAATTCTGTCCGTTTTTTCGGTCGACGATATCGTACGCGAGCCCAACCGGATCATCCGGTCGGCGCTGGTCGCGATCGGACTTAGCCTCGTCGTCGCGCTTGTTCTGATCCTCGTCCTGTCCAAGCTGATCGGCGGCCGGCTGCTTCGCTTGAGCAAGCACATCTCCAGAGTCGCGACGGGCAAACTCGATCTGAGGCTGGCGATCGACGGGAAGGACGAGATCGGGCAGCTCTCCCGCCAGTTCAACGCGATGCTCGGCAGCATCCGGGCGCTCATGGGGGAGGTGAACGAATCCAACCGGCAGAAAAGAGAGCTGGAGACGAGGCAAAGCGAGATCAAGCTTCGAATGCTGGCCAGCCAGATCAATCCGCATTTTTTGTTCAACACGCTGGAGTCGATCCGCATGAAGGCGGTCGTGAGAAAAGAAACCGATATCGCCCGGACGGTAAAGCTGCTCGGCAAGATGATGCGCAAAAACCTGGAAGCGGGCAGCGGCGTCATCCCCGTCTCTGCGGAGATCGATATGATCGGTTGTTATCTGGACATTCAAAAATTCCGCTACGAGGACAGGCTGCAGTACAAGCTGGATATCGATCCGGCCGCGCTGTCCGAGCGCATTCCGTCGCTCGTCGTTCAGCCGATCGTCGAGAATGCCGTCATCCACGGCATGGAAAACAAAGAGGAGGCGGTAACCGTTGAAGTCGCGCTGCAAAGCAGTGCGGAAGGACTGCTCGTCGAGGTGAGGGACGACGGCGCCGGCATGTCCGAGGAGCGATTGGCGGAAGTGATCGCCAGCTTGAAGGATCCGGGAGGCGCGGAGTCTTCCGATCATATCGGTCTGCGCAACGTGAACGCTCGCCTCCAGCTTTCTTACAGCGCCGAATACGGGCTTGCCATCGAGAGCGCACCCGGCGCGGGAACGCGCGTCCGATTCATTATACCGAGAAGGAAGGGGGATCAGGCGGATGTATAAGATCGTCCTCGTCGACGACGAGCCATCGATTCGGGAGGGGCTTGCGGAGCTGCTGGACTGGGAATCGCTCGGGTATCGTATATCCGGTTCAGCTGCGAGCGGCAAGGAAGCGCTGAATCTGAATGCGCGAATCCGGCCGGATCTGATGATCGTCGATATCCGAATGCCGGGCATGGACGGCATGGAGCTCATTCGCGAGCTGAAAAAAGAGGAAGCCGATGTCCGCGTGCTCGTCCTGAGCGGCTATGCCGACTTTAACTACGCCCGGCAGGCGATCGCGCTCGGCGTTGACAATTATATGCTGAAGCCCGTGGATGAGGACGAGCTGGCGGACAATCTGCGCGCGATCAAGCGTACGCTCGACGAAAGGGAGGCAAAGCGCGAAGCGGAGTTGCGAACGGTGGAGGCGCGTCTTTCCGAACGGCTGGAAGCGATGCTGTCCGAAGCGCCGGCGAGCGACGGGACATGGGCGGCGGAGATCGCTTCTTGGGCCGGGGAAGACGCGGGCTTCCGGGTCGTGTTGATCGACGTGGCTGCCGACGGCGATGGGGCGGCGCCCGCGCACCGGCAGATCGCCGAGCGGCTGAAGGGCATGTATGAGAAAACGGGCTCGGGTCTCGTCTTCGACGCGGGAGCGTCGATCGGGCTGCTGCTCGCGGACCGCCTGCTTCGCGATTCCGTACGGCGCCGGCTGACGACGGCCTTGCGCGACTGGGAGGCGCTCGCCGGCTGCCGGGTGTTCGCGTCGGCAGGCGAGGGCGTCCCGGACGCTGCCGGCATTCCTGTCTCGCTCGCGGCGGCCAAGCTGCGCGCCCGGCAGCGGTTCTTTTACGACGGCGCGGACTTTATCGACGACGAGACGGCATGCCGCTTGCCGTCCCGACCGGCGATCCCGTTGGATCCCGAAGCGCTGCTTCGGCAGGCGGAGCGGCTGTATCTTGCGGTCTGTTCGGGCAGCGAAGCCCGCGTGGCGCCGCTGGTCGAGGAGATCGGCGATCTGATGCTGGCTGCCGGCGAAGGAGAACATTCGCTCAAAGTCAGATTCGTCCAGCTGCTGACGCGTCTGCTGGAGAAGCTGTCGGCCCGTCGGCCCGGTGCCGGCTCCGTCCCGGCTTTGCTCGAGTCGAAGCTGCTGGCGATACACCGCGCGGGCGGCTACCGGACGATGCTCGATCAGATCTCCGTCCTTCTGGGAGAAGCGATTCGCCTGACGGACGACGGCGGGGGCGAGCGTCAGATTCGCAAGATGATGCAGCTGATCGACACGCATTACAAAGACAATTTGAAGCTGGAAAAGCTGGCCGAAGCGTTTAATTACAACAGCGCTTATCTGGGTAAGCTGTTCAAGTCCGTGACCGGGGACTCGTTTAACGCCTATCTCGACAAAGTCCGGATCGCCAAGGCCAAGCAGCTGCTTCAGGCCGGGCATAAAGTATACGAGGCGGCGGAGCAGGTCGGCTATCCGAACCCCGATTATTTTCACGGCAAGTTCCGCAAGTACGAGGGCTTGTCGCCTGGCGCGTACCGAAGCCGGTTTGAATCGTCGTGAGCGCGGATCCAAAAGGACGGATAATGCAGCGGATTCAGCTGTTTTATCCGTCTTTTTCAGAGACTTTCTGAAAACGTTTTCTGAAATCGCTGATTTTAGACGGAAAGCGGGGCGGATTTGCCGGGTAGGAGCATTGAAAGCGTTCTCCTATAATGAGATCAAGCAAGGAGGTCATCGCATGAGATCAATGCCGGCAAGTCAAGAAAGACCGCTTGAAAGCGCATCGCGCAAAAAGGGCGGCGTCTTCTGGAAAACGTTTTTCCAGCAGCGCTACCTGTACCTGATGTCCGTGCCGTTCGTCTTGTGGGCGTTCGTATTCAGCTACTTGCCGTTATGGGGCTGGACGGTGGCCTTCCAGAAGTTCAAGCCGGGCATCGCCTTCGGGGACCAGAAGTGGGTCGGCCTCCAGTACTTCCGTGAGCTGTTCGCGGACGAGCAGTTTTACCGGGTGCTTCGCAACACGCTCGCCATGAGCACGATGGGGCTCGTGGCCGGCTTCGTCGTCCCGATCGTGTTCGCCGTCGTGCTGAACGAAGTGCGGGCGATGCCGGTCAAGCGGTTCGTGCAGACGGTCTCCTATCTTCCCCACTTCGTCTCCTGGGTAGTGGTGGCGGGGATCGTCACGAAAATGCTGTCCACCGAAGGCGGCGTAATCAACGAGATTCTCGTCTCGCTCCATATCGTCGACGAACCGATCCAGTTTATGGCCAGAGGAGGACTGTTCTGGTACATCGTCACCGCCTCGGACGTGTGGAAGGAGATGGGCTGGAATACGATCATCTACCTCGCCGCCATCGCGGGGATCGGACCGGATCTGTACGAGGCGGCCAAAGTGGACGGGGCTAGCCGGCTGCGGCAGATCTGGCACATTACGCTCCCGGGCATCCGCCCGACGATCGTCGTCCTGCTCATCATGTCGATCGGGCATTTGGTCGGGATCGGCTTCGAGAAGCAGTTCCTGCTCGGCAACCCGCTCGTCAGCGACTATTCCCAAGTGCTCGACCTGTACGCGCTGAATTACGGTCTCGGTCTCGGACGTTTCTCGTTCGGCACCGCGATCAACATTTTTAACTCCGTCATCAGCGTGTTCCTGCTCCTCGTCGCCAACGGCATCTTCAAACGCACGACCAAAGAAAGCATCTTCTAAGGAGGCCGGCCCGCATGCAGGCGATCAGACGTTTTGCCGGCCGTCCATGGTCGGATCAGCTATTCGAACTCGTCGTGTATTTCATCTTGATCGTCGTTACTGTCGTTACGCTCTACCCTTTCCTGAACGTGCTCGCCATCTCGCTGAACGATTCGACGGACAGCGTGCGAGGCGGCCTGACGATCTATCCCAGGGTGCCGACGTTTAAAAACTACGAGACCATTTTCGCATTCGGCGGCTTGATCACGGGGCTTAAAATATCCGTGCTGCGCACGGTCGTCGGGACGGTGCTGGGGCTGGTCAGCGCATCCATGCTGGCGTTCACGATCAGCAGGGCCGATTTTCAGGGCAGACGGTTCGTCTCCGCGTTCCTGGCGCTGACGATGTACGTATCCGGCGGGCTCATTCCGTTTTATATCCTGATCCGCGACCTCAACATGATGAACACGTTCGCGGTGTACGTGCTGCCCGGTCTCGTGAGCGCCTTCAACGTCTTTATCATCCGCTCGTTCATCGATGGCATTCCGTATGCCTTGCAGGAATCCGCGAAGCTCGACGGCGCGAACGACTGGACGATTTTCTGGCGCGTCATCCTGCCGCTTACGAAGCCGGCCCTGGCCACGATCGCTCTTTTCCTGGCGGTTGGGCAATGGAACGCCTGGTTCGACACCTATCTGTATAACGGATCGGACGAAAAGCTCACGACGCTGCAATTCGAGCTCATGAAGGTGCTGCAAAGCACGACGACGAACGCCGACCAGTTCCGCGGACGGAATATGACGGAGGTCATGCGTCAGATCTCGCCCGAATCGGTCAAAATGGCGATCACGATCGTCGTGACCGTGCCGATTCTCGTCGTCTATCCGTTTTTGCAGAAGTATTTTGTCAAAGGCATGACGCTCGGCGCGGTCAAGAGCTGAAGCTGACGCTGTTGGTCACATGCCGCCGCTTGCCGAAGGGATCCGCAGGGCTCGCTCCTGTCCACATACGGTCCACCATTCAGATCAAACGGAGGGTTTCAAGCGATGAAAAAGAGAATGAAGGTAAACGCGCTGCTGCTCGCCGGCGCCATGACGCTGAGCTTCCTGTCCGCCTGCAGCAAGGATAACGGCGATAGCGGCGCCGCAAGCTCCAAGGCTGCGCCATCCGGTTCTTCGGCGGCTTCGGACGCGGGCAAGCAGGATGAAGACTTGTCGCCCGTCACATTTACTTACTTTTCCGAAGACCCGAATCCGAACTGGAACAACATGCAGGACGACGTCTCCAAGGAGATCACGAAAAAAACCGGCGTCACGCTGGATGCCGAGTTCGCGGTCGGCGACCCGGCGCAAAAAGTCGCGCTCATGGCCGCAAGCGGCGAATATCCCGACATCATCGCGGCCAAAGGCGACATCGGCAAGCTGGTCGACGCGGGCGCGGTGCTTGACCTGACCGAGCTGATCGACAAGCACGCGCCCAACATCAAAAAAGTGCTTGGCCCCTATTTGAACCGGGCAAAGTATACGACCGAGGATCAATCGATCTATGCGATCCCTACCTGGTCCGCGGTGGACGAGGTCAAGGCGGTCGCGGGCGGGGGCTTCGAGCTTCAGCATCGCGTCGTGAAGGAAGCGGGCTACCCGACCATCCGCACGGTACAGGATTACGAGAAGGTCATCAAGGACTACCTCGCCAAGCATCCGACGGACGAGAACGGCAACAAAAACATCGGCTTGTCGCTGAACGCGGACGACTGGCATATGTACATTTCCGTGACGAACCCGGCGACCTTCGTGACGGGCGGTTCGGACGACGGCGAATATTTCATCGACCAACAGACGCACGAAGCGATCTACCACTTCCGGCGCCCGGAGGAAAAGGAATACTTCCGTTGGCTCAACCACATGAACGCGGAAGGACTGCTCGACAAGGAAAGCTTTGTGCAAAAATACGACCAGTACAAAGCGAAGGTCGCCTCCGGCCGCGTGCTCGGCCTGATCGACCAGGACTGGGATTTTAACGACGGCCAGCATGCGCTCAAGACCGCGGGCAAGTTCGATCAGACGTACGGCCACTATCCGGTCACGATGGGCGAGCAGTACAAGGAGACGTCTTTCTGGCCGACGGGCTTCATGGGCGGATACGGCATCTCGATCTCCAGCAAAGCCAAGGACCCGGTTCGCATCATCAAGTTCCTCGATTACCTCGCTTCGGACGAGGGCCAGGTGCTGAACAACTGGGGTATCGAAGGCAAGCATTATGTCGTCGAAAACGGCAAACGCGTCGTGCCCAAGGAAGTCCAGGAACGCATCAACAACGACAACACCGCGTTCACCAAGGAGTCAGGCATCGGCTTCTACTGGAACATCATGGTCCACTACGGAGACGGCGTGAAGGACCCGACCGGCAACTATTACACGAAAAACAGTCCGGAGCTGATCACCGAGGGCTACAGCGACGTGGAGAAGGAAACGCTGGCGGCATACAAGGCGACGACATGGAAGGACTTGTTCCCGAAGGAAGACGAGTTTAACGTGAAGGCGTACGGCGCCGCGTGGAACATTCAAATTCCGGGTGAGGACGAAGTGTCCATCCTCGGCAACAAGATGAAGGATATCACCTGGAAGCGGATTCCCGAGGCCATTCTGGCGAAGCCCGAGGACTTCGACAAGATTTGGGATGCCTATCAGAACGACCTGATCAAAGCGGGCGTCGAAAAGATGGAGAAGGGCTATACCAAGTACGTGCAGGACCGCGTGAAGCTGTGGAGCGCGGACGAAGGAAAATAACAGTCGGCCAACCTCCGCGTCCTGTTTGGGACTGCGGAGGTTTTCTCGTGTGCGGCTTGTATGTGACGGCGGAGGTTTTTTCGTATGCGGTCTGTTTGGGACTGCGGAGGTTTTTCTCATATGCGGCGGCTATGGCTCTTTGGAGTCATGCGCGAGGGAGGCGGGGGGGCGTACAATGGGGCTTATCCATCGTTATGAAAGGTTGGTTTGCGTTGAAGAAATTTGGAGCTTTGCTATTCGCCGCCACGCTGGCGTTCGGCTATGCGGGCATGGCGAGCGCGCACGTCCGGGTCGAGCCTGCGGAGGTCGCGCAGAACGCGTACCAGGTGTTCACGATTCGCGTCCCGAGCGAAAACGAGGGCGTCAACACGACACAGGTCAAGCTGGACGTGCCCGCTGGCGTGGAAGTATCGCGCTTCGAGCCGTATCCGGGCTGGACGAGCACAACCGAGAAGGATGCGGACGGCAAGGTCGTCTCCGTCACCTGGAAGGCGGACGGCCAAGGCATTAACGAAACGGAGTTCGTACAGTTTCTGTTCCAGGGGCATGTCGCGGAGGATGCGAAGGAGCTGGTGTGGAAGGCGCATCAGACTTACTCCGACGGCGCGGTCGTCGACTGGAGCGGCGCACCGGACGCCGATACGCCGGCATCGGTGACGGCAGTAGTCGCCGGGGCAGCCGACGGCGACGGGCACGGGCAAGCCGGCGCCGCTTCGGCGGACGCATCGGACAGCGACCGCGATCCGCTGACGCTGGGCCTTGCGATTGCAGGCCTGGTAGCGGGCCTGGCCGCGCTCGCGACCGCGCTGCTGCGCAAGAAGTCGCGCTGATCGGAAGGCGGTAGGGCGCTGGCGGGAGGCGGCGCTAGCCCGCGAGGCGTTAGCGGCATCGCGGGCCGCCATGGCCTCCAAACTAGCTGCCTCGGGGCCGATAGCGGAAGAAAGTTCCGCTATGGTCTCCCAAACTAGCTGCCTCGGGGCCGATAGCGGAAGAAAGTTCCGCTACGGTCTCCCAAACTAGCTGCCTCGGGACCAATAGCGGAAAAAAGTTCCGCTATGGTCTCCCAAACTAGCTGCCTCGGGGACGATAGCGGAATAAAGTTCCGCTATAGTCTCCCAAACTAGCTGCCTCGGGGCCGATAGCGGAAGAAAGTTCCGCTATGGTCTCCCAAACTAGCTGCTTCGGGGCCGATAACGGAATAAAGTTCCGCTATGGCCTCCCAAACTAGCTGCCTCGGGACCAATAGCGGAAGAAAGTTCCGCTATGGTCTCCCAAACTAGCTGCCATAGCGCCGATAGCGGAAGAAAGTTCCGCTTTGGTCTCCCAAACGTGCTGCCTCGGGTCGCTCGCCAACAAGCGCTTGCGTCAGCGAATGCCGCTAATGGCTAAAGGGGCGTTCGCCAGCGAGCGATAGCGGTCGCGGGAACCTTGGATTGACACCTGGTCGGCGGCCGTTGTACAGTTGAAACATGAATTCCACTGGGGGCGCCCGCAAGGGCTGAGATAAGGCAGCGATGCCTTGGTCCCTTTGAACCTGATCTGGGTCATGCCAGCGTAGGAAAGTGGACCAATGTGCGTAGCAAGCTGCATCGGATCGCAGCGTCGCGTGCCGTTAGGCCGGGGCGTTGCGGGATTGAGTCGTCTTTTCGCATCCGCGGGAGGCGTTCGTCCTTATATCCGCCCCATGCAGTTCGAAGCTGCTCGTTTTGGCCGCTCCCGACGGGGCGGCTTTTTTGCATCGTCTGCACAGAAGCCGCGTCCCGTACGGAGCGCCAAACCCGGCGTTCTTGCTTGTCCGTGGACAGACGAATCTGTCTCCGGTCGCAGACGCCCGCCGCAGTTTCGCCAAGCCGTCATTGTGTTTTCTTTTTTCGCATCGCGCGCCCTTGTCGGCCTCCCGGAGGAATTCGCATGAATTCATTCCAGGGAGGTTTTTTAACGATGTCGATCATGAACCGGGCGCTGCCCGGCAGCCGCAAAGTGTATGTAAACGGAGACGGAGGCGTTCGCGTGCCGATGCGCGAGATTCGCCTCTCCGACAGCACGGCGAGGGACGGCTCCTCGCAGCCGAACGAGCCGCTGCTCGTTTACGATTCCAGCGGTCCTTATACGGACGACGGCTACGAAGCCGATATCCGAAAAGGACTGCCGACGATCAGGGACGAATGGATCGCGGCCAGAGAGGATACGTTCGAATACGACGGAAGGGAGTCCGTGCCGTCAGACGACGGCTTCCGATCCGAGACAAGCGCCCGCTCGCAAGGCGCGCCGGCGTATCCGGGGCTTAAGCGCAGGCCGCGCCGGGCGGCGGAAAGGCGCAATATTACGCAGCTCCACTATGCGCGCCGCGGCATCGTCACGCCCGAAATGGCCTATATCGCCGTCCGGGAGGGCGTGTCGTCCGAGTTCGTACGAGACGAGGTGGCGGCCGGGCGCGCCGTTATTCCTGCCAACGTCAATCATCCGGAATGCGAACCGATGATTATCGGACGGCATTTTCACGTGAAAATCAACGCCAATATCGGCAACTCCGCCGTCGTCTCCTCCATCGAGGAGGAAGTGGAAAAAATGACGTGGGCGACCCGCTGGGGCGCGGATACGATCATGGATCTGTCGACGGGCAAAAACATTCACGCGACCCGCGAATGGATTCTGCGCAACGCCCCGGTTCCCGTGGGCACAGTGCCTATTTACCAGGCGCTCGAAAAAGTCGG
>NZ_JAGXJW010000064.1:0-31976 GCF_019091135.1 Cohnella sp. GbtcB17
CATCCATCCCCGATCATCTTGACGCATGCCTGGATGCCGCGGCCGTGGAACGTATCCGGCGCGCTGCCGACGAGCAGTCCTTTCTGGCGGGCCAGCTCGACGACTTCGCGGGCTTCCTCGCGCTTGACTGCGAACGGCTTCTCCACATATACATGCTTGTCGGCTTGAATCGCCTGCAGGCATACGGCCGCGTGCGCTTGCGGAATCGTCAGGTTGATGACCATCTGAATATCCGGGTCCGCGAGCAATTCCTCCACGGAAAGTCCGCGGATGCCATGCTCTTCTGCCTTCGCCTTCGCTCTGGCGACGTCAAGGTCCGCGCAGGCGACGATCTCCATCGAGTCGAAGCGCTTGCCGTTCTGCAGGTAGATGCCGCTAATGTTGCCCGTACCGATAATGCCGACCTTCACTTTGTTCCCCACCGTACCGTTCCCCTCCCGATCTTTTTTCCCAAATTACAGCTGGTTGTCCTGCATGCCCGTATAGGCGCCGTTCGCGACATAATCGCTGTCGACCGCCGTCTTGCCCTCCGCGCACCACAGGAAGCCCCTGCGCAGCAGCTCGGACACCACCGGCAGCGCGACGATGTTCGCTTGATGGCCCAGCGAGTTGTAGTACACGCGTCCCCGACCCCAACGCTTCGTCCATACGACCGGCATATCGACGGCCTTGTTGGGCGAGTGCGGCCCCGGTGCGACCGGGAAACGGGTCGTCGCCAGCACTTCATTGGCCGGATCGACGTGCAGATAATACTGCTCGGTGCTCACGGTAAAGTCGGCTATGCCGGCGACGAGCGGGCTCGAGCTGTGCTTGACGTTAACGACGTATTCGGTGCCGTCGTCGCCCGGATGCGCCACCCATTGGCCGCCGGTCATGAACTGCCAGTCCGTGTTCTCGCGAAACGCGTCGCACATGCCGCCATGGATGCCCGCAAGCCCCGTTCCGGCCTGAACCGCAGCGGAGATGTTGTTGACCCATTCCTGCTCGATGCGGCCCATCGTCCAATTCGGCACGATCAGATCGAGGCCCATCAGCTTTTCTTTGTCTGCGTAAGCTTCAAGCTTGTCGGACACCTCGACGTCGAAGCCTTCGGAGGCGAGGATTCCGCGCAGCAGCTCGGCGACCTCCTTCGGTTGATGGCCTTCCCAGCCGCCCGATACGATCAGCGCTTTTTTTGTCATATATATCCAGTCCCTTTCGTTTTCGCCCCGTCAGCAGGAGCGTCTGATGATAAGCTTAGTGGGCAGCAGCACGTCGTCTGTCGCCGGGCTCTCTCCGGTCAGGCTTGCCAGCGCCGATTGTGCGGCAAGTCGTCCCATTTCGTAAAAAGGCACCTCGACCGTCGTCAGAGGCGGATCGGTCAGGCTGGAGGCGTCGGAATTGTCGTAGCCGATGACAGGCAGCCGCTGCGGCACGTCGACGCCGCGCTCGCGCAGCCCCTGGATCGCACCGATCGCCATTCGGTCGTTCGCGCAAAGCAAGCCGTCCAACGATTCAAGTCGTTCATAGATCGCGTCTGCAGCCTCGTGTCCGCTCTTGCGGCTGTAGTTCCCTTCGAACAGCATCGCGTGATCGGGTGCCAGCCCGGATTCTGCTAGCGCTTGCCGGTAGCCTTCGAAGCGGTCCGCGCTGTTGGAGTAATGCGGCGAACCGTTCAAAAAGCCGATGCGGCGATGGCCGGCGTCCAGCATGTACCGCGCCGCCGCATAGGCGCCGGCCCGATGATCGGCGCCCACGCAGGGAAGGCCGGCCCGACCATAGCGCTGGTCTACGACGCAGCAGGGCAATCCTTCGTCTGCGAGGGCGAAGACGGAGGACCGCTCTTCGGGCAGCGCGCTCGCGCCGAGAATGAGGCAGGCGTCTACTCTTCGCGTCCGATACAGCGATACATAGTCGTAAGGCTCCTGCGGATTGCGATAGAGGAGCAGCAGACCGTATCCGGCCAAATGCAGCGCGTCCCCGATGCCGCTCAAAATCTCAGAAAAGTAATACGTGGAAAACAGCCTGACCTTCGGCACATGCGGCAGCACGACGCCGACGTTGCCACTTCTTCCTTTGGCGAAGCCGGAGGCGAGAGCGTTCAATTGATAGCCGAGCTCGGCGGCTGCGGCGGCTACCTTGCGCCGCGTCTCTTCCTTGATCGGGCCGACGCCGTTCATTACGCGGGACACCGTCGCCTCGGACACGCCGGCCAGCTCGGCGACTTCCCTGCGCGTAGCCATGCGTTTCGACTCCTTCCCCGGGCGTGCTCGCGTTGTAATAAGAAGCCGGAATTGAACAATGTACACGCGTACATTATGCCACCGGGCGTCATCGGAGTCAATCGGATCTTTTCGCGCCAGAGCGCGGCCAATTTCGTAATCTTGCGATTGTAATCCGAAAGTCTTACGGACGCTTGGGATTGCGGGTATACTTGGGTGGAGGTGATGCGGATGGGCGTCAAGACGAACAAACGAACGGCATACGCGGGAGACGCGCCGAACGAGGAGCAATGGACGGCTATTGTCGGCAACGATGCGGCGTACAACGACTCGTTCCGGTATGCGGTCATGACGACGGGGATCTTCTGCCGTCCTTCGTGCAGATCCCGGGCGCCGAAGCGCGATAACGTGCGGATCTTCGCGGGTTCGGAGGCTGCGCTGGACGCGGGGTACCGTCCCTGCAAGCGGTGCAGGCCGACCGACCGGAAGCTGCCGGATGCGGAGTGGGTCGGGCAGATGACGGCGTATATCGATCGCTGCTACTACGAGCCGATCACGCTCGACCGTCTCGCCGAGCTGTATCGGGGCAGCCCTTATCACCTGCACCGTATATTCAAGCGAATCGCTGGGGTCACCCCCGTCGAATATGTACAGCGGACGCGCATCGCGCGGGCGATCGAGCTGCTCGGAACGACGAGCATGCCGATGGCCGAGATCGCGGATGCCGTGGGCTTCGGCAGCGTGCCTTATTTTATTACCGTATTCAAACAGAGAACCGGCACGACGCCGAGCGAATTCAGAAGACTGGGACGCAGGCCGGTTTATGAGGAGGTATCAGAATGACGATTGCGCAAAAAGGTTCTATCGTTCGCTGGACGCAAGTCGATAACGGCATGTGGAGGCTGCACGTCGCGGCGACGGAGCGGGGGCTCTGCTACATCGGCTCGCCGGACATGCCCTTCGAGCAGTTGGAAGCCTGGGTTCGCGCCCGGCTGCGGGGAGCGGAGCTCGTCCGGGACGACGCCGCGCTGGCGCCGTACGTGCGCGAGCTGACGGAATATTGGAACGGAGCCCGACGTACGTTCGAAGCGCCCGTCGATATGAGGGGGACCGCCTTTCAGCAGGCGGTATGGCAAGCGCTGCTCGGCATCCCCTACGGAGAAACGCGCTCGTACAGCGAGATCGCAGCACTTGTCGACAAGCCTTCCGCCATGCGCGCGGTCGGGGCCGCGATCGGCGCCAATCCGGTGCTCGTATGCGTGCCCTGCCATCGCGTCGTGGGCAAGAGCGGGGCCATGACCGGCTATCGCGGCGGTCTGGACATGAAGACCAGACTGCTTGAGCTGGAGCGAGACGGCCGGGTCTAACCCGGCGCTGTCGCCGGCCTATTGGCTCATGCTGCGTGCATTCTCGATTAATAAAGCAATCGCCACAAATAAAACGTCGCGTACGACTCCCAACCGCGCCAGCCGGCGGAAAGCCGCAAGATCTCCTCGCGGGACGGCTTGGCGTCGCGACCCGTGACATGACGAAGCGCATGATTCAGGCCGACGTCGTCAATCGGAAAGGCATCCTTCATCCGCAGGCAGCGCATCATCACGTAGTTCGCGGTCCAAGGGCCGATGCCGCGAATACGGACGAGTGCTTTTTCCGCGTCGCGAGCTCCCAATTCCATCAGCATCCCCTTGGACAATGCGCCGGCTGCGATCAGCTCGGCGACATGGATGAGATACTCGCATTTCTTGACCGTGAGCTTCAGCGGCATCAGGTCTTTGACCTCCAAGCCGGCGATGAGATGGGGTTCGGGAAACGTCCAATAAGCGTCGCCGCCGACGGTGACCTGGCTGCCGTACGCTTCCACCAGCCGTGCCTTCAGGGTATAAGCAAAGGCAAGATTGATCTGCTGTCCGAGAATGCCCCATGCCATCGCTTCGAACAGATCTGGAATGCCGATCAGGCGCAAGCCTTTGTGCGTAGAAGCCGCGGCAGCCAGAATCGGATCTTCGGCTGCAAGCCGGTAGAAGGGATCGAGCTCCGTGTCCAGGTCGAGCCATTCGTGGATATAGGCGGCCGCCTCCTCGCGGACATCGTCGCTCGGAATGCCGCGATCGCTGGCGAAGGCGGCGCGCAGCCCACCGCCCGCGGCAGCACCGATCTCGACAACGGGCGTGCCTCGCAGCGGAAGCGCCTTGTACAGGCGGTCGCCTTGTATGCGATGCAGGCACTCTTTGGGCGAGCGCGCCAGGTAGCCCAGATTGGCGGCAAAGCTGTAATCCGCCGGAACGGCGAGTGTAATAGACGGTTCGAACGGCATAGTTATCATCCTCCGTTGCCATTGTAACGCAAAGCGCGGGGCATGTTATTTTGTTAATTTGCTTTTATACTAGTAAAAGCGGGAACGCGCGAGAGGCGAGATCGCGCCCGAATGCGCGTATCGCAGGCCCGATAGCGGCTGCCAGCTGCGAGATCGCGCCCGAATGCGCGTAACGCCGGCCCGATGGCGGCTGCCAGTTGCGAGATAACGCCCAAATGCGCGTATCGCCGGCCAGGTGGCGGCTGCCAGTCAATCGTTTTTGCAAACACCCAGACATGGCACCCAATCCGGCACCGCGGTCGAAAAATACGTATACACGGATTGGACCGCCAGCGCATCCAAAACCTCTAAATCCAGGTCCGAAACGACGCCTGCAGAAAGCACTCGTGATACGATATAACGGGTGGTTTAAAGGTAAAAAGTTACTCTACAGCCTCGCGAACCGGTCTAAACAGTGGTTTAAAGGTAAAAAGTTACTCTACAGCCTTGAGGAGCGAGCTAAACAGTGGTGTATAGGCAAAAAGTTACTCTACAGTCTCGCAGTATAGTCTAAATGTTGCTGTAAGGGCAAAAAGTTACTCTAAAGCAGTATCGTATTCCCGGCAAGCAACATAGCGCGCGCCGCAGCTTGCGAAGCCCAGAGAATGCTTCATTTTATATAGTTGTTGCGATGTCAGCGCCCAAATGCGCGTATCGCCGGCCCGATGCTGCCCTGTGCCGCCATCCGGCCGGCTTTACCGCCTTACACCAACCCATTCAAGCGAGGTGCCAGCCATGAGCGGTCAGCCTACAGTGCAATACAAAAAGCCCAAATCGCTGCTGAATCGCGCGTCAGGCTTTCTGGAAAATTATACGCATACGCTGAACCCGTATGGGGGTTGCGCCTTTGGCTGCTCGTATTGCTACGTGAGGGGCATGCCGGTGGCGGCTTTCCGCGAGGAAGCGTGGGGCGAATGGGTGGATGTCAAGCAAGGCGCGGCCGAATTGCTGAGCAAGGAGCTTGCCCGCGCAGCTTCTAAAGGTCCGGTACGCATCTTCATGTCTTCGAGCACGGATCCGTACCAGCCTGCGGAGTACCGGGAGCGCGTCACGCGTTCGCTGCTTGAAGCGATGGCGGAGACGCCGCCCGACTTCCTGCTCGTGCAGACGCGCAGCCCGCTGGTGACACGAGACATCGACCTGCTGCTGCGGCTGGGACGTCGCGTCAGAGTGAGCATGACCGTCGAGACCGACCTGGAGGAGGTGCGCCGGGTATTTTCTCCTGCGGCGCCGCCGATCGCTGCGCGGATTAAGGCGCTCGCCCGGCTGAAGGAAGCCGGCGTGCCCGTCCAGGCCGCCGTCGCGCCCGTACTGCCGAGCAGCGAGCGCTTGCCGGCTTTGCTGAGGCCGGTCACGGACCGCGTCGTGATCGACGACTTCGAGATGGGGGACGGCAGCGGCGGGCGCCGAACGAAAAGCTTGGGCCTCGAGCCGCTGTACGCCAAGCTCGACATGACCGCTTGGCATTCTCCGAGTGCTTGGCGAATCGTATACGAACGGTTCGCCAAGCACTATGGGGAAGAAGAGCTGACGATCAGCAAATCGGGCTTCGCGCCTTAGCTGCATCGGCGATCATCGCCTCTAGAGCTCGCCTTACAATACGGAGACGCGGTTTTTCCCTTCCGCTTTGGCGACCGCGAGCGCCTTCTCCGCGCGGGCTACCAAGTCCGACGGCGTCCCTTCGCGAACGTCGGACTCGACGGCGACGCCTACGCTTGCCGTCAAATACTCGCCGACGCCGGGCTGCGGATGCGGAATCTGCAGCGAGACGACCGTCTGCCGGAGCTGATCGGCCAGCATGTCGACACGGGCGAGGCCTTCCGTCGTAGGCTCTTCCGCGAGCGTCAGAACGAACGAAGCGCCGCCGTACCGGGAGACGACTGCATCTCGCAAGTTCCCGACCGCGCTCAGCGATTCGGCGACCCAGCGCAGACAGTTGTCGGCGCCTTGATAGCCGAACATGGCGTTGTACGACCGGAAATTGTCGAGATCGAGCATAATGATCGCCATCGCTTGGCCGTCGTCCGCGCATTTCAGCCAATCTTGAGCCAGATTTTCGTCGAAGCAGCGTCTGTTCGGCAGCTCGGTCAGGCTGTCCGTATGAATGTAACGGGACAGCTCGCGCGTCACTTCCGTGAACAGATTTTCTTCGCCGGCATCTCCCGACGCTTCCCGGGCAATCGCCATGATCGACGGTTTGCCGCCGTACACGACATGGGCAAGCGTCATTTCCAGCTCGGCAGGCACGTCAGCCGCTTCGGAGTCGGCTTTCATTCGGAGACGGCAGGACCGAAGCTGCGTCGAAGCCGTGACGATGCGGCTCAGCATGTCCGCGAGCTCGGTCTCGGAGGACGGAGCGATCCATTCGACGAGGTCGCGGCCGATCAGAGCGGCCGCTTCGGAGACGCCAAGCAGCCGGGCGGCTTCGAGGTTCGCAAATACGATTCGGCCTTCGGTCAGCGTGACGAATGCGACGGCCGAATACTCCATCAGCTGCAAATACCGCGACTCGTTTTCTTTGAGCGTGCGCGCGTACAAGATCGACTTTTCCTCGGCTAGCCTCAGATCCTCTTCGGTCTGCTTCAGCGCGATGGACTTCAGGTCCGACAGCGTATGAAGCTCCTTCGGTTCCCAGGGAAGCGAAGTGTTTGTGACGACTTCCTGCCACGCCTCGAACGATTTGCGGGGCGAGATTCGGTACCCTTCGCCGCTCCGTACGACCGCCTTGGCCGGATCTCCCGCCCAGGTAACGGTCTGAACAACCTCCGGACGGAACCACAAAATATGATCGCGATAGTCCGAGGAGAGCGACAGGAACACGACGCCGGCCGCTTTGTCTGGATAAGCTGCCGCCTGCGGATAAACCGAGGAGAGCCGATTCGTATGGTACGCGTAATCCTCCGCCTGCTGACTCAGCCAGACCGCGAGCTTAACGATCTCGGCTGCGCCCGGCGTGATGCCGAACAGCAGGAGACGTCCTTTGAACTGTACGGCCGCCCCGGATGCGTTCATCACGGACAACAGCGCGTCCTCGTCTGCGCTCAGCTTGCTCTTCAGCTGTTCGGGCGTGCCCGGCGCTCCGAAAATGCGCGCGAGCCGCTGGGCCAGCGACTTTAGATGGAGCTCGTCCTGGTAGTCGTCCAGCCGTTGGCGCTGGTGAAGCTCGCTGGAGAAAAACGACCCGAGGAAATTGCAAAGATTGCGCTGCCGATGCGGTACGTATTTGGGCGTCTCGTGATGGCAGGCGATCATGCCCCAGAGCTCGCCGCCATAAATGAGCGAGATGGTCATCGTGGCGCCTACGCCCATGTTTTTCATATACTCGAGATGAATCGGCGATACGCTGCGCAGGACGGACAAGCTCAAGTTCAGCGGTTTGCCGGACGGTTGTAGCGTAGGGACGATCGGCACAGGCTCGTAGTCCATATCGACGATCGTACGCACCCAATTGCGCACGTACAGCGCTCTGGCCTGCTTCGGAATGTCGGATGCGGGGTAGTGATGGCCAAGGAAAGGTTCCATTGTGCTGTTTTTTGCTTCGGCGATGACTTTGCCGTTCCAGTCCGCGTCGAATTCGTACACCATCACGCGGTCGTAGCCGAGAATGTCCTTGACGAGTTCTGCGGCCACCTGGCTGGCGCCGGCTCTGCTATGCGTTCGTTTGATGCGCGTAAAAAACGCCTGGACCCATTCGAAGTCGTCCACGGGGGGCGCATCGTCTGCGGTAGGTCGCTCCAGCTCGACGACCAGGAGATCGTCGCTGACATGGAAGATCACGAAAAATTCGGCCGGTCCGTCCGGCAGATCGATCGTCATCTCGAGGAAATGCTGCTTATCCCCTGCTGCAGGACGGACGAGAGACTCCTCGATAATCGTAAGGGCCTTTTCGCCGATAGCGGCGGACAACGGCTGTCCGAGCAGCGACTCCGCGGGCGCTCCGAGCATCAGATCGACATTGCGGCTGCACTGCACGACCGTGCGCGCATCGTCGTTCGTCGCGGCGAGCAGCACGCCGTGAGGCTGAATCATGCCGGGAATATGAATCGGTTCTTTCTCGCAGTTGGTCAGGTCGATCGGCTCGTCCGTAAAGTCGCCTTCGGTCAGCAGCGAGCGATTCAGTTCGTTTTCGAATTTCTGATCGTAATCATCAGTCATTATACACCAGCCTTTTTCGAATATTTATCGGGATACCGTCCCGTTCGGCGCTTCGATCCAATCGCGCAAGCGGTCGAAGGTCTGGCCGGCCGAAGCCAGCATCTCGCGTTCATCCTCTCCTGTGCGAGCCTGCGCGGTCAGCAGCTCGCGGAACTCGGCCCAGCGCTCGCGGACATCCGCTCCGTAGCTGTTGAAGTAGCGAGCGTTCGTATCCGGCGAGACGGGCAGATCCTTCATGAGCAGCTTGGTCAGCATCTGGCCGCCTAGCGTGGATCCTTCAAGCACGTACATACATCCGAGAATGCGAGGGAACGACGACACGTCGGGGAGCGATTGGCAGTGCGGCAGGTTGTCGACCGCGCGCGCGTCCAGGCCGAGAGCGTGCAAGTCCGCTTCGAGCAAGCGATGCTTCGTCCGGGCGCTAATATCGAACCGAAGGTCTTCCCACTCCGGTCTTGCTTCGAATACGCGTTCGAGAGGGAGGATATAGCCGTAAAATAAGGCCAGGTATTCCCGGTATTGCTCCAGCGATATCGTATGATCCAGCATCGCCGACGTATATTTATTCTGCTCCGCGCGGCGGTGCTGGGGCGCGGTTCGTTCCTTAAGCTGCGTTAATATATCGGACATCGGTAACGATCTCCTCCCATCCTTTTTTAATAGTAACAAATTCATACTGCGAAAAGCGACCGGCGGAGAAAATTAACAGCGTTTGGAATGTTAAAAATGTTTAATAATTCTATAAAAGGAGCGTGTAACAGTGCGTATGGAGCTTGTAACATCCGAAGAAATGCGGACGATCGACGCGGGCACGATCGAGGAGGTCGGCATTCCGCAGGAGGCGCTCATGGAAAACGCGGGCCGCGCCGTCGCCGAAGAGGCAAGGCGTTTCGCCGAAGCGACGGGCAAAGGCACGGACTTCGGCTGGCTGATCCTCGTTGGCAAGGGCAACAACGGGGGAGACGGGCTCGTCTGCGCGCGGCATCTCCGAGACATGGGCTGCCGCGTCGCGGTGCTGTACGCGGAGCCGCCGGAGCGGATGCGCGGCGCGGCTGCGCTGCAGCGGGACATCGCGAGCCGGCTGGGCATACCGGCTCGCTTGTACGCGGAGCCCGGGCAGGACGCGGACGCCGGCTGGTTCGCCGGGTTTGACGGCCTGATCGACGCGCTGCTCGGCACCGGGAGCGCGGGCGAACCGCGCCCGCCTTACGCCGCGTTGATCGAAGCGTCCCTCGGAAGCGGGCTGCCGGTCGTCGCGGTCGATATTCCGAGCGGCTTGAACGCGGACACCGGCGCCGTCGCGAAAGCGTGCATTCGCGCGAAAGTAACCGTGGCGCTTGCCTATGCGAAGCGGGGGCTCCATCAGCACCAGGGCGCCGAATACGCGGGCGAGGTCGTCGTCAGGCCGATCGGCATTCCCGCCGATGCGGCCGAGCGGGCCGGCGTCCAAACGTATTTATTGAACGCCGAATCGCTGCAGGCGAAGCTGGGACTGTCGTTCCCGCTGCCGCGGAGGGAGGACTCGCACAAAGGTACGTACGGTCATGTGCTGGTCGCGGCCGGCTCCGCGCTCATGAGCGGCGCCGGGCTGCTGAGCGCCCGCGCCGCCTTGCGCGCCGGCAGCGGGCTGGTGAGCTGGGCGCAGCCGGCGGCCGCTGCGCCGGGACTGCGGGGCTTCGCGCCCGAGATCATGCTGCGGGCCATACCGGACGAGGGGGCCGGCGAGTGGCGGCAGGTGAAGCCCGAACGGCTCGCCGATGCGGCCGAAGGCGCCGACGCGCTCGTCGTCGGGCCCGGCATGGGGCGCTGGGCCGGCGACGGCGCATGGCTGCGCACCGTGCTGGAGCGCGTGCAGGCGCCGGTCCTGGTCGATGCCGACGCGCTTAACATGATCGCGGACGCCGGCCGTCATCCCGGCGTATGGCCGCGGCGCGAGGCGCCGACGGTCATCACGCCGCATCCGGGCGAGATGGCGCGGCTCGCCGGCTTGACCGTGCCCGAGGCGCAGCGCGACCGGATCGGGCTGGCGCGCGATTATGCCGCAAGACACGGCGTGACCGTCGTGCTGAAGGGCGCCCGCACGGTCGTCGCTTCGCCGGACGGACGGGCGTTCGTCAATACGACCGGCAACCCGGGCATGGCGACCGGAGGCGCAGGGGATGCGCTCGCAGGCGTCATCGGCAGCTTGCTCGGACAAGGCCTGGACGCGCTCGAGGCGGCCGCTTGCGGCGTGTATTGGCACGGTCTCGCGGGAGACCGTGCGGCGGCTTTGCGCCCGCAGGCGGCTTCCCTGATCGCCGGCGATATTATCGAGGCGCTGTAGGCTCGCATTCGGGCGAACGCTGACGAATCGTGTTAGAATAGAAAGATAGGGCTGCGCGGCAGCGGAGAGGAGCGAATCTATGACCACTTTACGCAAGAGCGCATCGGCAGCCGGTCGACGACGGGCCCGGCGGGCATGGCTATTGACCGCGGCTTGCGCCGTTTTCCTGTTCGCTTACGCTTCTTCCGAGGCCGCGGCCGCCACCATGTACGACCGGTTCAAGGATATCTATCAGACGCCCGAGAAAGTAGACGAGCTTAGAGATCAGTATATCGAGAGCCAGCAAAAGCTGCAGGAGCAGACGGAGGAGCTGAACCGGCGCGCGGAAGCCATGCAGAACCAGACCGAGCAGTACCTGGCGGAAACCGAGGCGCTGAACGCGCGCAACGAGGCGCTGGCGGAGCAGAACGAAGCGCTGAACAAGCAGCTGGCCGATATGACCGAGAGGCAGAAGGCCCGCGCCGCGTTAACCCGCAAAACGGTCTACAGCATCGCTGCCGTGCTTGGCGCGGGCGTCCTTTATTTGCTGACGATCCGGCTGTGGCGCTACTCGGTGTGGCGACGGCAGCGCAGCGGCAGCTGGAGGACCTAGCAGATGGAGATCACGACGCCGGCGCCGCTCGGACAAGTGCGAATCTCGCTTGGCGAGGAAGAGGCGTTGCATGTACTGCATCCCAGGGCTATCGTCGCCTTCCAGGGCAAGCCCGCTCAGCGGGAGGACCGCTTCATGGACCTGGCCAACGCATATCGCAAGCGCAAATGGGTCCGTTCGCGCCTCGCCGGACCGGCCGAGCTGATCCTCGGCCTGCCCGCGGGCTGCAGTCTGACCGTGATCGATATTCCGGAGGACAGCGATCTGATGTTCAACTTTCGGCATGTGCTGTTCTATACGGAAGGGCTTCGGATGCAGAGCCGCATCCAGAAGATTAAGACGGCCTGGATCACGAGGGAGTGGGTGCGGATGCGCTTCTCGGGGCCGGGCCGCGTGGGCGTGTTCGCCTCGGGCGATCTCGCCTCGGTCGAGCTGAACCCGGAGGTGCCGCTGTACGCCGAATCCGGCGCGCTCGTCGCTTACCCGGAACGGGCGGACGTCCGGCTGTCCGTCTACGGCAACACGCTCGCCAGCCAGCA
Organism: Cohnella sp. GbtcB17; assembly: GCF_019091135.1. Taxonomy (GTDB): domain Bacteria; phylum Bacillota; class Bacilli; order Paenibacillales; family Paenibacillaceae; genus Cohnella. Next base: position 12,164 of record NZ_JAGXJW010000064.1, read on the forward strand.
TATGAACGTGCAATGGCAGCTGACGGGGCGCGGGCCAGCCTTAATCCAGGTCGGCTCGCCGGACCCGGGACTGGCCGAGCAGCTGCACGGGGACGGCTGGTTCAAGCGTCTGCTGCGCGAGCTGCTGCCGTTCGGCAGCGTTTATATCAAGTGAGGACGGGCAAGGCATAGGACGCGGGGTTAGCGTCCGTATGCCTTGTCTTCTTTTCTGCCGCGCATGAACAGCTGCAGCGAACGCGTCGCGCACGCGAGCGAGACGAGGACGAACAGCAATGCCCAAAAAACGGCGGGCACGCCCGTCGCGTTCGCCAAATTCGTGGCGTCGCCGGCTCTGGAAGGGCTGCTCAGGGCCGTCAGCGCAAGCGTAATCGGACCGAGCGCGGACTCCTCGAGCGTCAGGAAGGCCAGCAGCAAATAATAGAAGCTGCGGATCTTGGGACCGAGGAACAGCATCGTCCCGGTCAATGCGATAAAAACGGCGAGCCAAGCCATCCCGAATCCGCCGTGCACGAACAGGATGAGCATCAGAGCGGCAACCGCGACGATGAGGGCGAGTCCGAGCCGCTGCGCCCGGCGGCGATGAAGCGCGAACAGGAGCAGGGAGAACAGCGAAGCGCCGACGTAGCCGGACATGGACACCGGGAGCGAAGACCAGGACGAGGCGAGTCTCGTATAGGTGACGCCGCTGTGATCCGAGTGAAGCTCGATGCCGAGCACCTGGCCGGACAGCAGCAGTGCGGTGAGCGCGTGGCAGAATTCATGCATCATCGTATCCAGGTTGCGGAAAAAGGAAGAGAACGGAATCAGCCGCGTCAAAAAGACGGATACCGCCAAGTACAAGAGGGTCATGAGCCATTTTCCCATAGCGGTCCTCCGTTATCGTATGATTTATTCGTATATTATACGAGAAGGTGAGCGGAAACGGCCAATAAAAAAAAGCACCCGGTCCGGGTGCGCAAAAATAAAAGGCGGACAGGCGTCAGCGTGTCACGCTCTTGCCGCTGTAGGCCCTGCGTTGTTCGATGCGCTGCGCGGGAGCCGCGGCTTGCACGATCGTGAATACGCCTACGAGCGATACGATGCAGCCCGCCACGAGCATCGCGACGCCGACACCCGGACTGAGGCCGGTAGCCAGCAGGACGGACGCGGCGACGACATCGGCCAGACACAGCATAAATAGAAAGGTCGAAGACATGTCGTACCTCCGATTGCTTTGATACGTACCTTATACCCGTCATGCGCGTGCGGCGAATCGCCGCACCGCAAAAAAAGCGCCTAAAAGCCAAAAGGCCGCTTCCTTAAGCCGAAGCGGCCGCCATGCCGAATCTCGCCAACACCCGATCATACCTGCCTAAGCGTCTTGAGATGAACCCAGCGACCGGAGCGGGTTTTCACAAACAACGTCCGGCCGATGCACTTGCCGTGAACGAACAAATGAATCGCCTCCCGTTTTCCGAAGTGGAATGTATGTCCTATTACCCGGGCCTATCCGAGGTTAAACCAGGGAATGGAAAAAGCCCGCCGGCGCAAATCGCGCGGACGAGCTTCGGAATATCGGGCTTCGCAAGGTCGGTCAGGAGTCGCCCAAATAATGCCGGATGAACGCTTTGGCCTGGTCGGGATGCTTGGCATTGGCGCGGATGCCGGCGATGAACTCGGTAGTGCCTTGAATGCCGAGCGCCTTCAACAGGGCCGAGCCGCTCAGGTCCACGCCGTAGACGCGTTCGGCCGTATCCTTCTCCGTCTTGGACTTGACCTGGACGCCGTCGGGAAAGCCGTCGCCGTCAAGCGGCAAAAGTCCCTCTTGCGGCGCCAGCTTTTCGAAGTTGATCTTGTCCATGATGTACAGGTCCGATTTGTCCGTCATGAGCACGAGCATGCTCTTCTGAAGGAGCGCCATGTCCTGTTCGCTGCGGGTCTCGGCGGGCACGTACGTGAGCGACGCGACGACGCGCTTCCAATCGGGAAACTGCTTCAGCATGTCCGCCTCGACGTTCGTCATGTCGGGGTTGATGCCGTCACCGTACAAATAATTGCCGAAAAACATGACCGAGACGTCGACCGGCGGGAGCTTGGCGAGCTCCGCCTGCTCGTGACGGTGATCGACGTAGCTCTTGATGCCGTAGCCGATGGCGATGAGAAGCACGATCGCGCCCAAAATATGAAACTTGTAATAGTGAAAAAAGTGGGCGCGCTTCACCGCGCGGGCCGCCTTCTTCGGATCGCTGCCGTAGGTCTCGCGGGCGTACGCGGCCTTGGCCTGCTCTTCCTCGTAGTCCTTGATGAACCGGTAGGCCGCGTTGATCTTGTCCTCGTCGACGCGCTCGCCGGCCGGCGCTTCGCCGTGCTCGCGCATCTTCTGGGTGCGCGCCCTCCGCATGAGCACGTAGTAGCGGTTGTCGAGCGCTTCCCGGTCCGCGTCCTCGGGCAGTCCGAGCTCGGCGTAGGCTTGCTTCAGCTTGATCAGGTCATTCTGTTCTTCCATGAATAGAAAGTCACCTTCTGTCGATGAATGCGTTATTTCCAGTATACGCGATTCCGGGCGCGGCTTCCACTTCGTACGCCGGATGCGATAAGATGAGCAGAGACGGGAGGACGACGGGATGGCAGCGCATAACGGATTGTTTCACGAGACTTGGAAAAGCGGCGATTGCCGTCCGCGCGTGCATGCCTATTACTTCAAGGAGTGGGCGGTCAATCGGATGGACGCGCACACCCACGATTCGACGGAGATCATGTACGTCATGGCCGGCGAATGCCTGGTGGCGATCGACGCCGGACAAGGCAGGGAGTCGATTCGGCCGCTCCGCAAGGGAGATTTCATCGTCCTGAACGCGAACGTCCCGCATCGGCTGCAGGTCGATCGCGCCTGCCGGATGCTGAACGTCGAGTTCGATCTGGCCGCGGCCGACGGCGTCGTGCCTCCGCTGCGCAAGCTCGCCGAGGAAGACGCCGCGCTTGACGCGCTCCTTCGTTCGCCCGGCCCCAGCGCGACGCTCAGCGATCCCGACGAGGTGCTTCACGCACTCAAAAGTCTCGTGCTGGAGCTCGATCTGCAGGGCGGCGACGGCGGCGCGCTGGCGCAGCTGCTGATGGCGCAGCTGCTCTTCCGCATCGCGAGGCTGCTCGCGGAGAGCAGCGCGACGGGGCTTCCGCAGGCGGATCTGTACGTGAAGCAGGCGGTCGCCTACATGCAGGAAAACTACGACCGCGACATCAGGCTTCGCGATATCGCCGGCGCGGCGAACCTGCATCCGAGCTATTTGCAGCGGCTGTTCAAGCGGCAGGTCGGCCAGCCGATCACGGCTTATCTGACGGCGCACCGGATGGAGCGGGCCAAAATGCTGCTGTCGCACACCGACATTCCGATCGCCGACATTTGCGAATACGTAGGGGTGGCGAGCCGATCGTACTTTCACGCGCTGTTCAAAAAGCATGCCGGCATGACGCCCGTCGAATATCGCTCCGCGCAAGACCGCCATCTGTGGAATACGAACGAAAAGCTGTAATTTTACACAACCAGGACCTTGAATCGGCTGTAATTCTGATAACGCTTCCTCTTGATCGATCGGTACAATGGCTGTGACGAAGCTTGCGCTTGACCATTGGCGATTATCAAGAAGGAGGCTGATTTGTATATGTCGTTTAAAATTACGTTTATCGGTGCGGGAAGCATCGGATTTACGCGGGGGCTGCTTCGCGATTTGCTGAGCGTGCCGGAGTTCGCGAACATCGAGGTTGCGTTTACGGACATCAATCCGCACAACCTGGAGATGGTCACGCAGCTGTGTCAGCGCGATATCGAGGAGAACGGACTGGCCATTCAAATCTCCGCAACGACCGACCGCAGGGAGGCGCTCAAGGGCGCGAAGTACGTCATCTGCACGATCCGGGTCGGCGGACTCGAGGCGTTCGCGACTGACGTCGACATCCCGCTGAAGTACGGCGTCGACCAATGCGTCGGCGATACGCTCTGCGCGGGCGGCATCATGTACGGCCAGCGCGGCATCGCCGCGATGCTGGACATTTGCAAGGATATCCGCGAGGTCGCGGCAACGGATGTGACGCTGCTGAACTACGCCAATCCGATGGCGATGCTCACCTGGGCGTGCAACAAGTACGGCGGCGTGCGGACGATCGGCCTGTGCCACGGCGTGCAGGGCGGCCACTGGCAGATCGCGCAGGCGTTCGGTCTCAAGACGGAGGAAGTCGATATCGTCTGCGCGGGCATCAACCATCAGACCTGGTACATCCAGATCAAGCACAACGGGGAAGACCTGACGGGCAAGCTGCTCGCGGCGTTCGAGGCGCATGAGGACTTCAGCCGCACGGAGAAGGTCCGCATCGACATGCTGCGCCGCTTCGGCTACTACAGCACCGAGTCGAACGGCCACTTAAGCGAATACGTGCCCTGGTACCGCAAGCGTCCGGACGAGATCAACGACTGGATCGACCTGGGCAGCTGGATCAACGGGGAGACGGGCGGCTACCTGCGCGTCTGCACCGAGGGCCGCAACTGGTTCGAGACCGACTTCCCGAACTGGATGAAGGACCCGGCGCTGAAGTACGAGGCCGGCGAGCGCAGTCACGAGCACGGCTCCTACATTATCGAGGGACTGGAGACCGGGCGCGTCTACCGCGGGCACTTCAACGTGATCAACGACGGCGTCATCGCCAATCTGCCCGCCGACGCGGTCATCGAAGCCCCGGGCTACGTCGACCGCAACGGCATCTCCATGCCTCGCATCGGCGATCTGCCGCTCGGACCGGCTGCCGTCTGCAACGTCAGCATCTCCGTGCAGCGCCTGGCCGTCGAAGCAGCGGTGCGCGGCGACGACAAGCTGCTGCGTCAGGCGTTCATGATGGATCCGCTCGTCGGCGCCGTCTGCAATCCGAAGGAGATCTGGCAGATGGTCGACGAGATGCTGGTCGCCCAGGAGCGGTGGCTGCCGCAGTACGGCGCGTCCATCGCCGAGGCGAAAGCGAGACTCGCATCGGGCGACCTGCTGCCGACGCGCGAGGGCTACAGGGGCGCGGCGCGCCTGCACGTCAAGACGGTCGAGGAGATGCAGCAGGACCGCGAGGCCGCCAACAAGAACGCGGGCGAAGCGGACAAAGGCAAGGAACGCGCAGCGGCGCACTGAACGATCGGGCCGGCTCTCTTGGGAGAGCGGGCCCGTTTCCTTTTTCATCAGGAGGAAAAGTGTTGAAGCGAAGTTGCGAATTGATTTTGTTGCAAATACAACAAAAAGAGGTTAGAGTTTAAATATCGAACTTCAAACTGCGGGATGGGCGGGGGCGAGAAGATGACGGAAGCGCTGCGCGAAATCGGCATGATCGCAAGGGCCCTGGATTCGATCAGCAACATTGAATTCAAGTCCTTCGATCTGACCAAAGGACAGTACCTTTATCTCGTGCGCATCTGCGAGCATCCGGGCATCATACAAGAAAAGCTGGCCGAGATGATCAAGGTCGACAGGACGACGGCCGCCCGCGCGATTCAGAAGCTTGAAGCGAACGGCTTTATCGAGCGGAAGGACGATCCGGACAATTTGAAAATCAAAAAATTGTTTCCTTCCGAAAAAGGCCGAACGGTATACCCGTATATCAAAAGGGAAAACGACTACTCCGACGAAGTCGCGTTAAGCGGATTGTCCGATGTCGAAAAAGACATCTTGATCAGCCTGCTTAGGCGGGTCAGGATCAACGTCGAGAAGGACTGGGACTTCGTCAAGAAGGGAAACAAGCGAATCTACTGAACGGAAAGGGGCTGACTGCCGTGACGATCGAGATCAGAAGTTGCGCGTACGAAGATTTGGCACAGCTGCGGCAAATCGGCATCGAGACGTTTCGCGAAACGTTTCTCGAGCAAAACTCGCCCGAGCAAATGGCGGCCTACCTGGAAACGGCGTTTAACCCTGAACGGCTGGAGCGGGAATGGTCGAACCCGGACTCGGAAATTTATTTAATCTACGCAGACGGGGAAGCGGCGGGCTATTTAAAGGTAAACGCCGGCAACGCGCAAACGGAGCGAATGGGAGAAGAATCGCTCGAGATCGAGCGGATTTACGTTCGGCAGAAGTTTCATAAAAGAGGGTTTGGCAAGCAGTTGATGGACAAGGCGATGGAAATCGCGTCGGCACGTCTGAAAAAGAAGGTTTGGCTGGGCGTTTGGGAGATGAACGATGGCGCGATCGCCTTTTATCAGAAGCAGGAATTCGTGCAAACGGGAACCCATGTTTTTCAGTTGGGCGACGAGGCGCAGACCGATCTTGTCATGACCAGGACGATCGCGCGATGAGGGAAGACGCGAAGCGGATATTCATGACGTACGGGGGCAGCACGATTCGGATGTACCAGGCGGGCGAGTATGAGGCGTACAAAGCGTTAGATGCGTCCCCCGAAGATGAGGCGCATTGGCTCGAGGAGCTGATCGAAGGCTTGGCGGGCGAACTGTCGATCCGGGGATGGGAAGCCGTCGGCCGGCTGGAGGAGATCGCGAAGGATCGCAAGGACGTCCGCCCTTTGGAGCGCGCGATCAAGTTTGCGGCGAGGCATCTGATGAGCGCGGACAGTCTCGTAAAGCTGATATACGCGGAGCGGATCGTAGCGATGCTGCAGGCACTGCAGGGCAGGGTGCCGGTCCCGATGCTGCACGAATCGGTGCGAACGGCGAAGATCTTGCTGGACGATATCGTCGAAAAGCCGCTCATCCTGGACGCCGGGCACGATCTGGCGGCGCACGGGCTGAAGGACAAGCGGGCCTTGAACCGGCGTGCGGAGCAGGCGATCGAGGTGCTGAAACGCGTGTTGGACGGCGGAAGTTAAGCGCGGTTCAACTTATCCGCCTTATCCGCCGCCTCTTTTTTTTGCCTCCGAAGGCGTCATGCCTTTGATCTGCTTGAACAGCTTCGTAAAATAATTCGGATTGTCGATGCCCACCCGTTCGGCGATCTCCGTCACGGTGAGCCCGCCTTCCCGCAGCAGCCGGTCGGCCACGTTCATCCGGTGCTGGTTGACGAACTCCACGAACGTGCGCCCGGTCGCGTTTTTGAACACCTTGCAAAAATGATAGGGGTTCAGACTGACGAGCCGCGCGGCATCCTCGATCGTCAGCTTGTTCGCATAATTCGCCTCGATATGCAAAATAAGCGACTTGAAGCGGTCCATCCGCCGACCGGTCCGATCCGCCTGCTCGCCGTCGCGTTCGGGCATGCACAGACGTGCCGCCAGCGCGAACAATTGGTACAGCTTCGCCTTGACGACCAGCTCGTAGGCGCGCTTCTTATCCGCGAACTCCTCTCCGATCTCCAGAAAGCCGCGGCGTATCGGTTCATAGTCGGCTTCGTCCGCCGCGAACTTGACCGGCAGCCGCTGGCTCCCTTCCGCGTACGCGGACAAGTACCGGTCATGCAGCGGATCGACCGCCAGCCCCTGCAGCAGCGAGCGGTTGAAGACGAGCGACCAATATTCGACTGGCTCCTCCGTCAGCGCATATCCGACATGAAGGCCGCCCGACGGGACGAGCAGCAGATCGCCCGGCGCCGTCTCGTACGGCTGGCTGTCGATATGGAAGATCGCGCGTCCCGACACCGTGTAGATCCATTCGAAGTGATCGTGCCAATGCAAGTAAAGCGCGCTGCGGCCGACGGCGCCCGGCGGGCAATGGTTGCGGAACAGATTGACGGGATAGGCGCCGTCGCTCAAGTACGTATCCTCTCTTAATTCGGGCGGATGCATGATGTGCCGCGCCTCCCTTCGAGATGCCCAAGATCGGGCTATATAAACGCAAGATTGTATAGAGAACGAGCGCAGGCATAAGGCTATAATCGACCTAGTTCATTCAATATAGCTTAGGATCGGAGTGGATTCAATGAGCGGACAACAGGGCGGCTCGGCGATCGGCAAGCATACGGGCATCCGCATCGGCACCTTGGTGGGCGGCGGCGACGCGGCGCGGGTCATCCCGCAGATCGCGCCTCACGGCTTTGAGTCGTTTAACTTGACGTATTGGCAGACGACCGGCGGCGCCGATCTGGCGGAGACGGCCAAGCGAGTGCGCGAAGCGATCGGGGACCGGGATATCGTCATTTCGGCTGTAAGCGTATTCGGCAATCCGCTGACCGGCCACGGCGACAATGCGGACACGCTGGCGAGCTGGGAGCGGCTCATCGACCACGCGCATCTGTTCGGCGCGGACATCGTCTCGGGCTTCACGGGCAGGCTCGTGGGCGAGCCGATCGACGCGTCGATCCCGAGATTCGCCGAGGTGTTCGGCGAGTTGGCGCGCCGCGCCGCGGACCGGGGCGTGCGCCTCGCGTTCGAGAATTGCGACATGGGCGGCGACTGGCGGACGGGCGATTGGAACATTGCGCACAATCCGACCGCCTGGGAGATGATGTTCGACAGCGTGCCGCTCGACAACATCGGACTCGAGTGGGAGCCGACGCATCAGATGGTCAGCCTGATCGATCCGATCCCGCAGCTGCGGAAGTGGGCGGACCGCGTGTTCCACGTCCACGGCAAGGATGCGACGATCGCCTGGGACGTCGTGCGGGAGCACGGCATTCACGGACCGAAGCCGTTCGTTTGGCACCGCACGCCAGGCTTCGGCGATACGAACTGGTCCGACGTCATCACCATTTTGCGCCAATCCGGCTACCGGGGGACGATCGACATCGAAGGCTGGCACGATCCGGTGTACAAGGACGAGCTGGAGATGACGGGGCAAGTGCATGCGTTGAATTATTTGAAACGGAGCCGCGGCGGCGACTTCGTGCCGAATCCGGTATAAGGGAGCGTTGAACGAGGATGAGCGCATATCGAATCGTCGTCGCGGGCTGCGGCGGCATGGCAAGAACTTGGGTGGAATACGCGCTGGCGCGCGAGGACGCTGAGATCGTAGGGCTCGTGGACATCAAGGCGGAATTCGCGCAGGCGATGGCGGACAGGTACGAATTGACCTGCGGCATCTATACGGAGCTGGCGCAGGCGCTGGCGGAGACGGGCGCGAACCTTGTGTTCGACGTGACGATCCCGGCCAGTCACTTCTCGGTGTGCAGAACGGCGCTGAACGCCGGCGCGAACGTCTTCGGCGAGAAGCCGATGGCCGAGACGATGGAAGCTGCGCGCGAGCTGATCGGCATCGCGGATCGGACGGGCGGTTCCTACGCGGTCATGCAAAACCGCCGCTACGACGCGAACATCCGCGCGCTGCGCGAACTCGTGCAGGGCGGCGCGATCGGCAAGGCCGGTTACGTAGGTGCGGACTTTTTTATTGGCGCGCACTTCGGCGGCTTCCGCGACGCGATGGACAGCCCGCTTATTTTGGATATGGCGATCCATACGTTTGACCAGGCCCGGCTCATCACCGGCGCGGATCCGGTATCGGTCTACTGCCACGAGTTCAACCCGCCGGGCTCCTGGTACGCGGGCAACGCGTCGGCGATCTGCGTGTTCGAGATGTCGGACGGCTCGGTATTCTGCTACCGGGGCTCCTGGTGCGCCGAAGGCGCGCAGACGTCGTGGGAATCCCAGTGGCGGGTCACGGGCGAGCGCGGCACGGCGATCTGGGATGGCGCTGGCGCTCCTTATGCGGAGGTTGTAGCCGCCGGCGATCAGGAGGGCAAATTCATCCGGGGCTACGAGCGAGTGGAAGCGTCGTTTGAATGGGAGGGACGGTCCGGGCACCAAGGCTGTCTCGACGAGATGTTCGCCTCCCTGGCGGAGGGACGGCGTGCGGAGACCGATTGCCGGGACAACGTCAAGAGCATGGCCATGGTGCTCGGCGCCATCGACAGCGCACGTTCGGGCGCGAAGGTCGATCTGCGAGGCTACTACTAAGCGGGGATACTAAGCTGAATGCCCCTCCTTGCGGCGCGGACGGCGATCTTCTACTATTGTAGAAGGTAGAGGTTGATATCGCAGGAGGCGAGAGATTCGATGGCACTCATTCAATGCGGTTTTTTTGCGCAAACGCTCGGTTTGTCCATGAGCATGAACGTCGTCATTCCTGAACGGAGCTACGGCATCGGCGTTGAAGCGGGCGGCGCGCAGACGGGGGACAAGTTCCCGGTGCTGTACCTGCTGCACGGCCTGTCCGACGACCATTCGATCTGGCTACGGCGCACGTCCGTCGAGCGTTATGCGGCCGAATACGGCATCGCCGTCGTCATGCCCGAGGTGCACAGAAGCTTTTATACGAATATGAAAAGCGGGCTCGATTACTGGACCTTCGTTAGCGAGGAACTGCCGCATGTCGCGCAATCGCTGTTCCCGATCTCCGGGAAGCGCGAGGACAGCTTTGCCGCGGGTCTGTCGATGGGCGGCTACGGGGCGATGAAGCTCGGACTTCGCTCGCCCGAGAAGTTCGCGGCTGTGGCGAGCCTGTCGGGCGCCATGGACATCCTGGCCTTCGATCATGAAGGCAGCCCGCTTGCGGCCAAGGAATATAAGTGGATTTTCGGCAGCAAGGAAGAGGCCGCCGGCTCCGATGACGACTTGTTCGCGCTCGCGGAGCGGGCCGCCGCCGCAGGCGTATCGCTGCCCAAGCTGTATCAGTGCTGCGGCACGGAGGATTTTCTGTACGCGCACAACGTCCGGTTCCGGGACCATGTCCGTTCGCTCGGCATCGCCCTCGACTACGAGGAAGGCCCCGGCGATCACAATTGGGGTTACTGGGACGAGCACATCCAGCGCGTGCTCGCCTGGCTGCCGCTTCGGGGCGGCAAGGTTTAAAGCGGTTAACGCAAAACGGGATGAAGCGGGAGAAAGACCCGCTTCGTCCCGTTTTTATTTTACCTGCGGTCTTCTGAACAAGACGATCTGGCACGCTAAGTACACCATCGACATCCGTCCCCGCTCGCCGTTTCCGCCTATCACGCAAAAGTGCCGCTTTTTCTCCAGTAACACAAGTTCCTTTGGAGAGGTATGCTAGGTGGCAGCATGCTAAGCGTCCTACTTAGAAACTCTTCATTCGGTTGGCAGAATGGTGGTGCGAGGTAGTCCTATCCAGGACTTCTTTGGCTTGGTAGGCGTTGCGGACTCCCCGAGAGGTCCTATCCAGAACCTCTCGGATATGATCGGAGGCGTGGCGCGTGAGGAGGTCCTAAACAAGACCTCATTGGCGTGGTATGCGTTGCTCACCCGCTTAGAGGTCCTATCCAGAAACTCTCGAGCATGAACGGAGGCGTGGCGTGTGAGGAAGTCCTAATCAGGACTTCTTTGACTTGGTTGGTGTTGCTCACCCGCTTAGAGGTCCTATCCAGGACCTCATTAGCTTGGTAAACTGCTTGGTCATTCGAGGAGGTCCTGTTTAGAATCTCTTTATGCGGCAAGACCCTTGTCCTGTGTTCACCCCAATATGACGACAAATGGTTAAAACGTTTAACTTAAAATAACCGATAAATTAGCAAAAATAACGCTTGAAATCGCCTTCAATCCTTTTTATAATCGCATTGTAAGGTTAAACGCTTAAACTAAAACAAATAAACGGATTGGCAACAGCCCGCAGAAGGTGACCCCATTGAAACGCATTACGATTCGTGACGTATCGGAGCGCGCAGGCGTATCCACGGCGGCCGTGTCCTACGTATTAAACGGCCGGGAAGGCAAGGTGTCCCAGGAGACCGCGTCCAAGGTGCGCCGCGCGGTGGAGGAACTCAACTACATTCCCGATTTTTCGGCGCGAAGTCTGGCGGGCACCCGATCGAAGCTGATCGGCGTCGTCATCCCCCAGACGGAGGATCAGAAGCAGCTCTTGCTGCAAAATCCGTTTTACTCGGAGCTTGTATGCGGCATCGAAGCGAGGCTTCGCCAGTCCGGCTATCACATGATTCTCTCGGGCGTCGACAAGGGCGAAGGCTATCTCGATACGTCCATGCAGCGCAATCTCGATGGCGCGATCATCATGGGCATTTATCAGGAGAGCTTCTACGACGACCTCAAGCGAGTCAAGGTGCCGATCGTGCTGATCGACAGCTACGTGAACGACAGCTACTTCCAGACCGTATCGATCGACGACGAAGCCGGCGGCTATATGGCGACGGAGCTGCTGGTCGACAACGGGCATACGAACATCGCGCTGGTGACGGGACTGATCCGCAAGGACGGCGCCGTGGAAAAACGGTTCCTCGGCTACAAGCGCGCGCTGAAGGAGGCAGGCCTGTTCTATCACCCGGACTACGTGTTCGAGCACTCGGTCAGCTACGAGTACGGGCAGGAGGCGGCGGCCGCGATCGCAGCCGGGCATCCCGAGATTACGGCGGTGTTCGCTTCGAGCGACCTGGTCGCGCTGGGCGTGCTGCGGGGGCTGTCGGATGCGGGCAAGCGGGTGCCGGAGGACGTCTCGGTCGGCGGCTTCGACGATATCCCCGTCGCCCGGATGTGCAATCCGCCGCTCACGACCGTCCGGCAGAACATCGTCGCCCGGGGCGCGATGGCGGCGGATCGGCTGCTGAAGGCGATCGAAGAAGGCGAGGAATCGGTGGCGGACGATCCGAGCGTCGCGCGGCTGGAGCTTGCGATTCGGCAGACGGTGCAGCGGCTGACGCCGAATTGACGCACAATCGCCGGTGAACCGGGGCAGGATGCCGGCCGGTTTTTCAAAGAAAATGAATGCGGTTACATGCCGGTAAACGATGCATGGAGGTGATCAAGTCGGCGCTCCCGCCGACAATTCGATCCGCGGATCGATTGGTCATAAATCGTTCATAAATCGTTCATCAGAAGGGTTCACATTGAAAAGGAGAGGGTATCATTGCGAACTAAAAGCGGGGCACTGCTGCTGCTTGGCACAACGATCGTGCTCGGCGCCTGCGGCGCAAACAAAGAAAATAACACGGCAAGCCCGTCCGCGGCTTCGCCGCAAGCTTCCTCATCGGCCACGGCGACGCCGTCCGATTCCCCTGCGCCATCGGCCAAGGATCCGGTCACGCTCAAGCTGATGACGTATACCGCCTCCGGACAGGAGCAAACGCTCAAGGCGATGATCGACGCCTTCCAGGCGGCGAATGCCGACGTCAAGGTAGATTACGAGGTCGTCCCCTACGCGGACTACACGACCAAGCTCAATACGCTGCTTGCCAGCGGCAGCGCGCCCGACCTGTTCGAGGTCGGCTATGAGAACTTCCTGACCTATGCGGCCAAGGACCAACTGCTCGACCTCACGCCTTCGATCTCGGCTGACAGCTCGTTCAAGCCCGACGTCTACAAGAAGCTTGCCTATGATGCGTTTAACTACAACGGCAAGCAGATGGGCGTGACGGAGAGCTTCTCCGACGTCGTGCTTTTCTACAACTAGGACCTGTTCGACGCCAAGGGTCTCAAATATCCGGATGCTTCGTGGACCTGGAAGGAAGAACTGGAAGCGGCCCAGAAGCTGACCGACGCCAAGCAGGGCATCTGGGGCACGTACGCGCCGATCCAGTTCTACGAATTTTACAAGACGATCGCCCAGAACGGCGGCGGCGTCTGGAGCGCGGACGGCAAGCCGACGCTGAACAGCCCGGCCAACGTGGAGGCGCTGCAGTGGATGCTCGACAAAGCGTCCAAGTACAAAGTGTCGCCGCCGCTGAACGACGATACGTTTAACCAGCCGGACGCGGATCTGAACGCCTTCGTGAACGGCAAGCTGGCAATGGCGCGCTTCGGCATCTGGAACTTTGCCAAGTTCAGCGAAGCGAAGTTCAACTGGGATATCGCGCTGGAGCCGGGCAATACGCAGAAGGCGCATCATTTCTTCGCGGACGGTCTCGTTGCTGCGAAGACGACGAAAAATGCCGATGCCGCATGGCGCTTCCTGAAGTTTTTCACGAGCGCGCCCGAAGCGGTATCGAAGCGGATCGAAGCGGGCTGGAGCATCCCGGCGGTCACGGATCCGGCGGTGCTGGATGCGTACTACAAGCAGAAGCCGCCCGAATCGAAGCAGGTCGTGACCGATGCGCTGGATTCGCTCGTGCTGCCGCCCGTCGGACCGAAGCCGGAGAAGTGGGGCGAGTTCACGGCCGCCGTCGGCGAAGAGCTCGACAAGGCGAAGCTCGGCCGCTCCTCCGCGCAGGAAGCGCTCGACGCGGCGCAAAAGCGCGTCGAAGCGCTCATGAAGTAGGCTTCAACCATTATTCAGGAGACGAGAAGGCCGCCCCGCGGCGGTCTTCCCTCCTCGCCTGACGGAAAGGAAAGGTTGGCATGGTCGGACAGCGCAAGTGGAGCCGCCGGACGGCTGCTATCGTCTTTTTAACGCCTGCCTTGCTATGCTTGCTGGCGTTCCAATTGCTGCCGATGGCATCGTCGATCATCATCAGCTTCACCGATTGGGATCTGCTGACGCATTGGACGAAGATGAATTTCATCGGCTGGGACAACTACGCACAGGTGTTCAGGGAGGAAAAATCGTATACCGCGATCCGCAACGTCTTCGTATTCCTGCTCGGCTACCTGCCGTCGATCGTCGTGCTCGGCACGCTGCTGGCCGTGCTGCTGAACAGGCCGATCCGCGGCGTCAAGCTGTACCGGGCGGCCGTGTTCGTGCCCGTCATCACGTCCTGGGTCGCCGTGTCGATCGTCTGGCGCTGGCTGTTGAACGGTCAGAGCGGATTGATCAACTATTTGCTCGCGCAGGTCGGCATCCAGGGGCCGATCTGGCTGCAGGACGACTTCTGGGCGATGGTCGCGATCATCCTGGTCACGCTCTGGAAGGACATCGGCTTCGTATCCATCATCCTCTTGGCGGGTCTGCAAGATATCTCGGTGGACTATTACGAAGCGGCGGAGCTGGACGGCGCGTCTCCCTGGAGCAAGCTATGGCGAATTACGGTTCCGATGCTGTCCCCGACGCTGTATTTTGTCGTGACGATCTCGCTTATCAATTCGTTCCAGCTGTTCGTCCAGGTGCTGATCATGACCAACGGCGGTCCGGCGGGCGCCACGAGCACGATCGTCGAGCAGGTGTACCGCAACGCCTTCCAGTTCAACAAGATGGGCTTCGCCTCCGCACAATCATGGGTGCTCCTGCTCATCATCCTCGTAACGACTTTGGCGCTGCAGCAGCTTCAACGGAGGTGGGTCGTCTATGACCGGTAGCAAAAAGCGCGCGGCGGACCTGGCGGCGCATCTGTTCCTGACGCTGCTCGCGGTCGCGCTGACGTTTCCGTTCCTGTGGATGCTGCTCGGCGCTTTCAAGGACAATCTTGAGGTTGTGGCGATGCCGCCGCGTCTGTTGCCCTCGAGCTGGAATTTTGACAATTTCGCGGAGATAGAAGGGTACTTTCCGCTTTATCGCTTTTTCGCGAACAGCGCCCTCGTAGCCGTCGCGACGACGCTGCTGCAGCTGGCGATCTGCACGATGGCGGCCTACGTGTTCGCCAAGATTGCGTTCAAGGGACGGCAGGGCCTGTTCGTCCTGTTTCTGACGACGATGATGATCCCGGCGCAGGTGACACTCGTGCCCTTGTTCATTTTGTTCTCGCGCACAGACCTGATCGACACGTACGCGGGACTTATTTTGCCGGGCATCTTCAGCGCCTACGGGACGTTCCTGCTGCGCCAGAGCATCATGACAATCCCGAACGAGCTGATGGAGGCGGCCTTCATTGACGGAGCATCGTACTACCGGGTGTTTTTCAGCGTGATCGTCCCGCTCGTGAAGCCGACGCTGTCGGCGCTGTCCATCTTCGCGTTTATGAGCTCCTGGGACAACTTCCTGTGGCCGCTCATCGCGGTCAACAGCAAGGAATTAATGACGCTGCCGCTGGGCCTCAGCAAGCTGCAGGGGCAGTGGTCGACCGAATGGAACCTGCTTATGGCCGGCAACGTCGTCAGCTTCGTGCCGATCTTTATCGTGTTCCTGTTCGCGCAGCGTTACTTTATCAAAGGCATTACGATGACCGGCATCAAATGATCGGTCCGTGCTATAGAGGAGGGATCAGCGGCATGACAACGGTAAAATTGGGACTGATCGGGCTCGGCGGCATGGCGGGCGTCCATGTGGGACAGCTCGCCGGCATCGCGGGCGTGCGGCTGGCCGCCGTCTGCGACCAAGATGCCGCCAAGGTCGAACAATGGGCGGAGCGCCACGGCATCGCGGCCGGGTCGCGCTATACGGACGCGGAGTCGCTTATCCGCGACCCGGAGGTGGACGCGGTGCTGTCCATCACGCCGAACGATGCGCACTACGAGATTATCCGTCTGTGCCTGAAGCACGGCAAGCCGCTCATGACGGAAAAGCCGTTCACGCGGACCTACGAAGAGGCGGCGAGTCTGAAGCGGCTGGCGGCGGGCAACCCGACGCCGTGCATGGTCGGTTTTTCCTATCGCTACGTGCCCGCCTTCCGGATGGCCCGCGAATGGATTCGCGACGGCCGGATCGGTCCGGTGCGGCATCTGTTCGTTCAATATTTGCAGCAATGGGGGGGCACGCCGTTCGAGACGAAGATGAACTGGCGGCTGGATCGCGCGATCACGGGGACCGGCACGCTCGGCGATCTCGGCTCGCATATGGTCGACGCGGCTCGCTTCCTGGTGGGCGAACCGACTGAGGTCGCGTCGCTGATGCGAAACCTGATCGGGCAGCGGGAAGACCCTGCGACCGGAGCGATGGTGGACGTCGATATCGACGATTTCGCAGCGTTCACCGCTTTGCTTGCGCCGGGCATACCCGCCGTCTTCCAAACGTCGCGCAATGCCTTCGGCTCGCAAAATCAGTTCGAGATCGCCGTCTACGGGGACGTGGGCACGCTTCACATGAATTGGGAGGAAGGCGATTATCTCACCTGGATTCACCGCAATGCAGAGGGGAGCGAGGTCCGGGAGCGGATCGCCGTGCCGGCCCGCTTCAAGCTGGCGCAAATGCAGGACTTCATTGATTTGGTGCGGGACGACGCACGCGAGGAGCGGCCGACGCTTTACGACGGCTACATGAACCAGAAGATTCTGGAGGCGGTCGTTCGGTCGAGCCGCGAGCGGCGATCCGTTCGGATCGAAGAGCTGGACGATCCCGTCGAGGAGGCAGGAATATGAAAGCATCGACGCCGCGGGTAACGATCTGGAACGAATACCGGCACGAGCGCTCGAATCCCGACGTGCAGCGGATTTATCCGGCGGGCATTCACGAGGCGCTGCGCGAAGGGCTCGCGCCCTACGGGTTCGAGCTGGGCACGGCGACGCTGGACGAGCCGGAGCACGGCCTGTCTGAGGAAGTGCTGGCGCATACGGACGTGCTTGTCTGGTGGGGACACCGGGCGCACGATGAGGTTGACGAAGCGATCGTCGACCGGGTGCAGCGGCGCGTGCGGGAAGGCATGGGGCTGATCGTGCTGCACTCTGGGCACTACTCCAAAATATTCAAGCGGTTCATGGGCACGTCCTGCGCGCTGCTGTGGCGGGAAGCCGACGAGAAGGAAAGGCTGTGGGTCGTCAAGCCTTCGCATCCGATCGCGGCGGGCCTGCCCCCTTATTTCGAGCTGGAAAAGGAAGAGATGTACGGCGAGTTTTTCGATGTGCCCGACCCGGACGAACTGGTGCTGGTAAGCTGGTTTGAGGGGGGAGAGGTGTTCCGCAGCGGCTGCGCGTACAGTCGGGGACACGGCAAAATCTTTTATTTCCGCCCGGGACATGAGACGTATCCGACGTATTACAACGCGCATGTGCTTCGCGTGATCGCGAACGCCGTGCGCTGGAGCGCGGACGAGCGGGGGGCGGCGCCCAGATTCGGGAACGTGCAGCCGCTGGAGACAATTGCGCCCAAAAATTAGGCGAACGTTGCTTTGATATTCGACAAGATCAGGCCTGAGCGGTGAAGGCGCGCGAGGTGTCGGCATTCGGTGTCGGAAAGGGTTGACGCCGGGCGCCGAGCCGTGATAATTTAGAAATATATTCAAACGTACGGCATGCGGAAGCACCGCTGATTTCGATGATGACATCGAAATTGGCGGTGCTTTTTTGTCGTTGCCGGCGATAGAGAGGAGCTGGGTGAGATGGGGATTCGGCTGGTCGTCGCCGCGCCTCAGCCGGGGTACGCGAGCCGGCTGGCGCTTTATTTGAAGGAGCGGGATCCGCTGGCGGAGATTGCGGCCTTCACGCAGGCGGAAGCGCTGGAGCTTTATTTGCGGAGCGGGCGCGGAGCGGATCTGCTGGTCGTTCAGCAGTCGTTGCTGCCCGCTGTCGGGCAGGGGGCGAGGGGCATCGCCAAGGTCGTCGTGCTGACAGAGAGCGGCGCTTCGGAGATGCATGAGGGCTTGCCTGCCATCGCGCAGTACCAGTCGCTTCCACGGCTTGCCGCGGAGATTCGAAGGCTGGCCGGGGCGTCGAGAGCGGCGAAGCCGTCGGAGGGGGCGGAGCTGTGGACCGTCTACTCAGCGGGCGGCGGCGCGGGCAAGACGACGCTGGCGCTCAATATTTCCAGGCAAGCTGCGGAGCGCGGGTACAGCGTCATGTATTTGAATTTGGAGGCGCTGTGCGGCGTCGGTCCGCTGCTCGGCGGCGGAGAGTCGGACGGAGGGGAGACGAACGGACTGTCCTTGCTGCTGTACGAATTGGAGGCGCACCCGTCATCTGCCGAGGGGCGGATCCGGTCGCTCGGCGCAAGACGTTCCTCGCTCGGCACCGGCTGTCTCGCGGCTGCAGACCATCCGGCCGAGCTGCTCGCGATGACGCCGGAGCGTCTGGAGTCGCTGATCGAAGCGCTGCGCCGGCACGGCGGCTTCGATCTGATTGTCGCCGATCCGGACGGCGGCTTCGCCGGCTGGCAGCAGCGGCTGCTCGAGCTCAGCGGCAGAATTTGCTTGATCGCCGGGGATGACGCACAGCTGCTTCGCAAGACCGATTCGATGCTGCGGGAGTGGGGAGAGCGGTTGCCTGAGGGTTTAAGCAAGTCCACTTTTATTTGGAACAAAGCGCTGGATGAACCATCCGCAGATGCGCTGCGGCTGCCGGGCGGCGCGCAGTGGCTGACGCTGCCCTACATTGCGCAGTGGAAGCGCGTCTCCGATATCGGCGCGCTTCTCGGATCTGCCGCGTACGCCGGCGGCGTAGACCGGCTGCTCGATGCGCTGGGCTACGGCGGTCCGGGCGAACGGCCCGCGATGCAGGGCAAGTCCGGCTATGTGCCGCGTCCCGAGGGCCGTCGTCCCGGCGGCGGCGAGCTTCGGGAGCGAGTGGCGGCCGGAGGCGGCTACGCATGATCGACGCCGGGCTGAGGGCGGATGAGATCGCGTCCGTGCGCGAGCGCGTCCGGTCGAGGCTGGCGTGGGACGCGGCCGTGAGCGACGCCGAGCTGCGCACGCTCATTGAAGGCGAGCTATTCGCCGAGCCGCGAATACGCCGGCTGACGTCCGCGGAGCGGGCGGCGGCGGTCAGCCGGCTCTTCCATTCCTTCAGAGGCTTGGACGCGCTTCAGCCGCTGCTCGCCGACCCGGACGTCACCGAGATTATGATCGTCGGGCACGACCGCATCTTTTTCGAGAAAAACGGACGGCTACAGCGCGCGTCGCTCGGCTTCGAGAGCCAAGAACGGCTGGAGGATCTAATCCAGTCGATCGTCGGTCAGGTCAACCGGATCGTCAACGAAGCTTCGCCGATCGTGGACGCGCGGTTGCCCGACGGCTCGCGGGTGCATGTCGTCCTGCCGCCGGTCGCGCTGCAAGGGCCGATCGTCACGATCCGGCGGTTTCCCGCGCATCCGCTCGGTATGGACGAGCTGGTCAAGCTCGGTGCGATCAGCGAGGAGGCTGCGGTTCTGCTCCGGCGGCTCGTGCGGGCCAAGTACAACATCTTCATCAGCGGCGGCACCGGCCCGGGCAAGACGACTGTTTTGGACGCG
>NZ_JAGXJW010000064.1:31986-45375 GCF_019091135.1 Cohnella sp. GbtcB17
TTGAGCGGATCATCACGATCGAAGATGCGGCGGAGCTGCAGATTACGGACATCGCGAACCTCGTCTCGCTGGAGACGCGGAACGCGAATACGGAGGGCAAGGGACGAATCGGCATGCGCGACCTCATCCGCGCCTCGCTGCGAATGCGGCCGGATCGGATCATCGTCGGCGAGGTGCGCGGCGAAGAGGCGCTCGATATGCTCACGGCGATGAACACTGGGCATGAAGGCTCTCTGTCCACCGGTCATGCCAATACGGCCCGCGACATGCTGTCGAGGCTGGAGACGATGGTGCTTGGGGGCTCGGAGCTGCCGGTATCCGTCGTGCGGCGGCAGCTTGCCTCGGCGCTGGACATCGTCGTGCACCTGAGCCGATTAAGGGACGGCAGCCGGCGCGTCGTCGAGATCTGCGAGGTCGCTGGCATCAAGGACGGGGATGTGGAGCTGAATCCGCTCTTCCTGCGCGAAGTGGAGGACGAGACCGGAGGGCATGCTCTTCGGCGGACGGGCGAGCTCACGGATGTTCGCAAACTGCGCGGCTGGACGGATGAAGATTCGGAGGAGATGACATGAGCATGACGGATTACCGCGTATATACGCTCGGTCGCGCCGAGCGTATCTATGCGATGGCAGGGGGCGCCTGCATCGGCTTCGCAGCCGTGTGGCTGCTGTACCGCCAGCCCCTGATCGCGCTGCTTGCGACGCCTTGCGGCTGGTACGGACCGAGGCTGGTCGCGGGACATTTGCGGCGGCGCAGGCAGGAGCGGCTGCGCCTTCACTTCAAGGACATGCTCCAGACGCTGTCGTCGCTGCTGTCCGCCGGCCGCTCCGTCGAGACCGCGTTCGGCGCGCTCGAAGCGGACATGGCGATGCTGATCGGCGATCCCGACGCGCCGCTGCTGCGGGAGATTCGCGCGGTGACGAACCGGCTTCGCAACGGCGAACCGCTGGAGCTGTCGTTAAGCGATCTCGCCGTTCGCAGCGGCGTCGAGGAGATCGGGAACTTCGCCGAGGCGTTTCGCATCTGCAAGCGATCGGGCGGCGATCTCGTCGAAGTAATGCGGCGCACGTCGGGCTTGATCGCCGAGAAGCTCGAGGTCGAGCTGGAGGTCGGCGTCCTGATCGCCCAGAAAAAGTTCGAGTCCAGGCTCATGATGGTCATGCCGTTCGGCTTCGTCGGTCTGCTCGGCTTTTTCGCCGGCGATTATATGCAGCCGCTGTACCGGGGCGGAGGCTTGCTCGTGTTAACTTTGTGCCTGGCGGCATTGGCAGGCGTATGCGCGTGGATGATGCGCATTATGGACATCCGGCTATGATGCGATTCGCGCTCGGCGTCATTGTCTTGGGACTGGTCGCCGCATACGGAACGCTGGTCGCTCAAGCATGGCGGCGCCGCGCCTGGAGCAAGCCCCGGCACCTTTTGTTCGATCCGATGCGCGTTCTGATCGCGAGCGGGCGGCTTTGGGGACGAATCGCCCCGAAGCTGCATCGCGAACAGGCTGCGCTGTCCGCCTTGTCGGGCGGGCGCGACGTGACCGCGCTGCTGCAGCGGCATGCTGCCGAATGCGTCGCCTATGCGTATGCGGCGCTGCTCGCCGGCGCTATGTTAGGCTGGCTCGCCGGTCGGCCCGCGCTGCTCGGTCTGGGCGCGCTGCTGTCCGCGCTGCTGCCGCTGATGAAGCGAAAGGAACTGTACGGCAAGCTGGACGAGCGCAGGCACGAGATCGTTATGGAGCTGCCCGAGATGCTGAGCCGGCTGCTGCTCTTGGTTAACGCAGGCGAAAACGTGCTCCGGGCGCTCGAGCGCTGCCTTGAAAGGCCAGCAGGCGCGCGGGCGAAGGCGGGGCATCCGCTATACGCGGAACTCGAGGCTGCGGTGACGGCGGTGAAGCGAGGCGAGTCCTTCGTCTTCGCCTGGGAGGAATTCGGCCGCCGATGTGCCGTGCCCGAGGCGAGGCTGTTCGCCACGACGCTGCTCATGAACGCAAGGCGCGGCGGCGACACGTTCGTGACCGCGCTGCGGGAGCTGTCCCGCACGTTGTGGGAGAAGCGCAAGGCCGCGGCCAAAACACTTGGCGAACGCGCATCCTCCAGATTGGCGTTTCCGCTCGCCGTCATATTTCTCATCATTCTCGTGCTCGTAGGGACGCCTTCGATTTTGCTGATGGCAACTGAATAATTTCATTTTTAAACAGGAGGTTTCATTCATGAACATTCACATTCGCCGTCTTTCCTTCAGGCTCGGTATGTATGCGCGCGGCAAGTTGAACGCTTTCTGGAGGAACGAGGAGGGGCTCGGCACGCTCGAGATCGTGTTGATCGCGGCGGTGATCATCGCCATCGCCATCCTGTTCAGAGACTGGATTTTGGATTTTCTGGATCGGCTGTTCGGCAAGGTCGAGGACAAGTCGGACTCGTTTTTCGGCTAATGGGGACCGCTGGCTTCATCCGCCGTCATGGCGCCGTTCTCTCGATTTGCCGACGGCTGCGGGGCGGAGGCGCTTCCTTTTGGGGAAAGACATCGGGGTCTTATTCGCTAGAGGCGAGCATGCTCATGCCGACACTGTTGGTCGTCACGTTTTTGCTTGTGTTTTACGCATTGTTTACCGCGCAGAACGCGATCGTTCATTACAAATCCGCCGTCGCTGCGGAAAGGACGGCTTTTAACTGGAGCCACGCGGACAGCGACTTCGCGACAGGCGCATACGAGGACGGCCGGTACGAAGGGCTGTACTGGCGGCTGACCGATGACGCGCTGCTGCAAGGGCTGTTCGGATGGGGGTCAGGCGAGGCGGGAGACGAGACCAGAGATACGCTGGGTTTCCCGGGAGCGGCGGACCCCGGCGATCGGCTGACGCTTCGCAAGCTGCAACCGGCCGCCGAAGCGCTCGCGGGAAGCTGGCGGGGCAGCGTCGGCTACGCGCGCGGCGGGGTGCGGCGGGAGATCGAAGTGTCGGCCGCGGATCCGGCTGAGCTTAGACCGCTGGTTCTGCTGCGAGGTTCGGCTGCCGCCTCGTCCGAAGCGGCGACCCCGGTCACGGAGCCTGCGGAGTGGATGCGTACATTCGATCTTGTCCGCTATTATACGGCCAAGGCGAAGCAGGAGGGGAGCGGCGCCGACGCGTATCTCGGGAAAGCAGGCTCGCTATTGGGGAGGAAGGCGAATGCGCAGTGGCAATGATGCCCATCAACGCGCCAGCCGTCTAAATCGCTCGCGCCGGTTCTGGCGGTCGTCATCGGGAGCGGTCTCCATATACATGGCGGCGGTTATGGCCGCCATGATCTTTCTGACGGGGACGCTGATCGATTTCGGCCGCATTGCGGCGTTTCGTCAACAGGCGGAGCTGTCGATCAAAGCCGGGGCCAGGGGCGTATTATCGGCGTACGATCCGGTGCTGTACGAACGCTACGGCCTGTTCGCGGTCGGAGGCGGCGCTCCCGAAGCGCTGCTGTCCGAGGTGCTCGAAGGGCATCGCGATCCCGAAGACGCCGAAGCGCTCCGGCTGCTGGATACGGCATGGCGCGACGGCGAGGTCGTCGAGAGCCGGCCGCTCGGCACCCATGCCGTGTTTAAGCGGCAGGTGTTGGAGGAGATGAAATACAAGGCGCCGATCGACCTGACGCTGGACTTGGCTTCGCGGTTCAAGGGTCTGCCGGCTTTGATGAAGGAAGCGCGGAAAACGTCCGATTTGCTCGAAGAGATGCGCCGAGCCTATGAATTGCGCGAAGCTGCCCTGGACCGCGCGCTGGCACGCCAGATCGAAGCGGGAGATGCGATGATTGAGGCCTTTAAAGGGATCGTTCCGCGGCCTCCGGAGCCGATGACGGGCGGCAGATCCGCGGGCGACGTTCAAGATGTCGCGGATGCGGCGCTTATGTATGGCGATTACACGGCAAAGCGAGCGGAAGATGCAACGCGAGCCGAGGCTTGGCGGCAGTACGAAGCGGAAAGATTGCGCCGGGAGGCGGAAGAGAAGCCGACCGGGGTCTCGCCGTCGCCGGGGTCCAAGCCTTCTCCGTCGCCTTCGCCTACGCCACCTCCGCCCGAAGGGCCGCGTTACGCAGCGCTGCTCGCCGCTTACGAGCGCGGGGCGGTCAAGCTTGCAGGGCTGCTCGCAAGCAAGTCTGAACAAGCGTTTTCCGCGCTTGAAAAATCGCTGGATGCGGCATTGAAGGCGCTCGAGGAAGCCGAGGCGGCGAACCGGGAGATGGAACGAATCGCGGCCGACGCCGGGAGTGCTGCCGATCCGCCGGCCGAATGGCCGGCGGAGGCGGGGGAGGGCAGCTTCACCGGCGCCGAGGCGGGCTCGCTGCAAGAGCTTCGACGCACGGCCTCGGACCTGATCCTTCCCGACGATTACTGGGGCGGGTACAGGGCGGAGCTGGATGGCATCCGCAGCGCAGGCTTCGGCCTGCGGGACGGTGCGGCTTCGATGGCTGTCTCGTTGAAAGCTGCCCCGGGCTCTTCCGGCTTGGACGGCGCGCTGCGGGACGGAGCGGAGCGTCTTCAATCGCTGCTGTCCGGCTTCGCGGACGAGCACGGAGACTCGGGCCGCGTGACGGCCGGCCGCCGCGAAGCGCTGAAGTCGGAAAGGGCGGGCGAGGAGGAGCGGCGTTCGCTGGACAAGCAGTCGCGTACTGCCTGGTCTGGCGCAGCCGCCTTTTTGGCCTCGCTCGCAGGCGTGCGATCGTCGCCGGAGCAGAAGCAAGCGTTCGAACGGCTGGATTGGCTGTACCGGCGGAATTTAACCTGGAACGAAGGTCAGGAGGACGCGGCCGCGACCGCGACGCGCCTGCCCACAGACGCGGCAGAAGGACGCCAGGCGGCGTTCGCGTCCGCGGACGGATGGCTGGAGGCGCTTGGAGATGGCGTAACGGGGATGCGCGACGCCGTCTATTTCGCGGAGTATTCCTATTCCCGCTTCACGACGGCGGAGCCTTCTGAAGTGCGTTCGCTGCTGGACGGGGGCGGCGAAGGTCTGCTGATGCCAAGCGAGCAGGAAAACGAGTACGTATTGTACGGTCTGCGCAATCCGGCGGCGAACATCGCGGCGGCTTACGGCGAACTGTTCGCGCTGCGGCTTGCCATCCGCACGATGGAAGGGCTGATCGAATGCCGCTCTTACGGGCATCCGCTGGTCGTGCTTGCGGCAGCCGCGCTTTACGGCATTACCGAAGCGCTGAAGGATGTTCAAGGCTTGCTGGACCGGGGCGTCATTCCGCTATCCAAATACGCGAAAATCGATACTTACTATAAGGATTACATCCGGCTTTTTTTGCTGCTGCACGGGAGTTCGGACGGACAAACGGCCCGCAGGCTTGCATTGATCGAAAACAAGCTCGATGTCGATCTCCAGCAGGCTTATACATACGTAAGCGCGCGAGGCGCAGCCTCGGTGCGGTTATGGTTTTTGCCGGGCGCCGCGAAGCTGATAGGAAAGAGCGTATCCTGGCAGGGGACGGTGAAGGGGAATCGGTATGAGGCGGCTTTTTCGGCGGATAGCGCTTATCAGTAAGAAACGGACGGTCAGCGAAGGGAGCTTGACCCTTGAAGCCGCATTGACGATGCCAACGGTCATGATCTGCATTCTCTTTTTGATCTACTTGATTCATGCCTCGATTGCCGCCATGGCGCTGCAGGGCGCTTTGTCCCAAACGGCAAGGCAGACGGCATCGGTATGGTACCCCTTATCCGAAGGCTTGGCGGCAGCGGGAGAAGCGTCGGGTGTGGGTGCGGAAGCTTATGCGGATTGGAAGGATAAGCTGGCAGGGCCCCAGGAGACGGTGGGCAAGCTTGCGCCGTATTTGCCCAAACCGCTGTCCGACTGGGCCGAACGCTTTGCGTCGGGCGGCTGGTATCCGGACGCGCTTCTGGCGAAGGAGGCGCTGGAGCCCCGCGTTGCCGACAGGCTAAGCAAGTCGATGCTGCCAGCTTCGCGAATGAAGCTGGTAGGCGTTGAATTGCCGGATTCGCGGGATCCTTCCAAAGCTTATTTGACGCTCGAAGCGGAATACAGGCTGCCGTTTTCGTTTCCTTGGTCAGGTCGGCCGCTTATTCTGAGGTCCTCCGTTAGGGAGCGCGTCTGGACAGGGGGCGAGCGTCTTGCCGCCGCAGCTCCTGAAGCGGACGGCGAGGCTGGCTCGCTGGCGTTCGTTTCGCTAGAGCCTTCGCCCGTTCAGCGCGGTCGCAGGGTGACTTTGGTTTTGCGGGCGAATCCGGGCGCTGCGGTCGATCTTAAGGTCGTTTACAAGAGCGGCTTAAGCCAGGCCAGATATTTGGGCGCAGCGACGGCCGACGCGACGGGGCGCGTCTCCTGGACCTGGCTCGTCTCAGGCAATACGACGCCCGGCGAGTGGGTTTGGGAGGCATCGTACAGCGGCGGCAGCCTCCAACAGACGTTCGAGGTGCAATCCAAGTCTGCCTGAAGAGGAGGTTAGCCGTGAATACGATCGAGGGGTTCGCGACTGCGGCGCTGCTGCTCTTCGCTTGCTGGAGCGATATCAGGCGAATGGAAATATCCAATAGGTTGTGCGCGGCCTTCGCAGCCGGCGGTTTCCTCTTTCAAATAACCGTGTACGGTCCCGGGCGCTTCTGGTGGACGATCGGCGGGCTTGCGGCTGGAGCGATTCCGTTGTGGCTGCTATATGCCGCCCGGGGGCTTGGCGCGGGGGACGTTAAATGGTTTGCCGCATACGGCGTTTGGGCCGGCGCGGCCGCGGCGCTGGAGCTGGCCGTTTTTTCGCTGCTGTTCGCCGGAGGGATCGCCGCGCTGCTGCTCCTGTTGAAGCTGCCGCCCGTTCGTGTCTGGGCACTTCGATTCGCGTGGCCGTGGGGACCGCATCCGGTTCGCGCGGGCAAAGGCGCGAAGTTTCCTTTTATGCTGGCCGTCGCGCCGGCCTATGCCTTGCTGGCGTTCGCGGGCGGATAGCGGCGCAGCGTATCTGGAGGCGAACGAGTACGATAAGGAGGGAGATCATGAACAGACTGAATACGAGATTCGAGCAGCGGCGCGGGCTTTGGATGATCCTCGAACAGGCGCCGTCGCCATGGCGGATGGACGAACTGGACGCTGTTCAGGCGGGCATGCTGCAGGCTTGCGAGGTGCCCGGGCTGCTGCCGTTGGCCGTTGAAGAAACGGACGGCCGGATCGCGCTGCGCTATCGGTTGGCGGGCAGCAAAATGCTGAGCCAGATGCTGCGGACCGAACGCTGGACGATGACCGACGCGATGGCCGCTTTGTGCAAGCTGGCCGAAACGGCTGAACAATGCCATGACCATATGCTGGATTTTAAGCGGCTGCTGTTGAAGGACGAATATATTTTTGTCGGGAGCGGCTGGCATGATTTGCGTTTTGCGTATTTGCCGCTCGCTGCCGACGAAAAGGTCGACGACGAGACGGGGCTCGAGCGTCTGATCGTCAGATGGGTCATGCGTGCGGAACACCCGGACGGGCCGGCTTTGCAGCAGCTGCTTGAAATGACGGCTTCAGAAGAGTTCGCGCCTTCGACTTTGCGCACATACGCTCGCCAATATTTGTGCGAGCGCGCAGAAGAGCGCGCCGGAAACATGAGCCAAGCAGCGGATCGGTATAAGGGAGCGTCGGAACGGGTCGAGACGGGCTCGGAGCCTCATGGGGCGCAATCGGACAACAAAGCAGGGGCGGGGGCGAATGGCGTTTTGCCGCTGCCGGAGCGGCCCGGTTCGCCGCTGTCTTATTCGCCGGTGCGGATGGAGAGGAAGTCGGACGATGCATCCTGGCATCGCCGGGACCTATTCGAGCGCGAGCGCGGCGAACGCATCGCTGCAGCCGGAGACGCTGAGGATGCAACTGCCGGTAATGGCGCGATTAACGGCGCGATTCCCGGTGGCATGAGCGCCGCCAGGTGGCGGACATGGCTTGTATCGCTGTCCGTTGTCGCGGCGGGCATCGTCTGGAAAATCGTTTATGCGGAAGCCCCGGCCATACGCGGGCTCGTTTTGTCCTTGGGCGCAACGGCGGCTTGCGCAGGTTTGTGCTTGTTTTTGTGGAACGGATGGCCGCGGAAGGAGCGGCCGGAAAGGGATCGGGAGTTTGAGGCCATCTCGGCTTCCGGCGTACCGGAGTCGAATCGGTTTTCATCTCTCCCGTCATGGCCGGAACCCGAAGCAGCAGCTGCGCCCTGCGCGCCGGATGCTCCGTCGTTCGGAAGATTCGAATCTTATCCGGATAATTCCGGGAACGCTCTGGAGATGTCCGAACGGGATATTCGCGATCATCCCCATACGGAATGGCTGTCGGCGAGGCGAGAAGCTACGGAGCTGCTGGCTTCGCCGCAGGCGGCAGGCACCTCCGCAGAGTGCTATCTGGAGTGGGAGTCCGCGGAACGGCCGTGCAAAATTCCGTTAAAAGCCGAGTCGCTCGTCATCGGCCGTTCGCGGGATGCGGCTCAGCATGTCGACGAGTCGGGAGGCATGTCCAGAGCGCATCTGGAACTGCTGCGCCGGCAAGGACGCTGGCTGGCCAAAGATTTGGGCTCCCGCAACGGAAGCTGGCTGAACGGAAGTCCGATGGCGCCTTACGAAGCTTATCCGCTCGAGGCGGGCGATTGCCTCCAGATGGCCGGATCGATCTACCGGTTCCATGCGCCAAGCGAGCCGCTTCGGGCATAACGCGTCAACGGCGATTCTTCAAGTCTCGCAGGGCGCCTTCGAGCTTCGGATACCGGAAGACGTACCCGTTCGCCAGCGCCTTGCGGGGAATCGCGAACTGACCGGTCAGCAGCAGCGCGGACATCTCGCCGAGCGCGGTCCGGATCGCCCAGGCCGGCGCGTGAAGCCAATAGGGTCTTCCCAACACCTTCGCCAACGTCCGACCGAAGGCATCGTTATCGACCGAATCCGGTGCGACCGCGTTGAGGGGACCGGAGATCGCTTCGTTATCGAGACTGAGCAGGATCAGCCCTATGATATCGTCGATATGGATCCAGGGCATACCTTGACGGCCGGAACCGAGCCTTCCTCCGGCGAACAGTCTCGTCGGCAGGCTGAGCAGCGGATAAGAGCCGCCGCCGTTGCCCAGCGCAAGACCGATACGCAGCTTGACGATGCGGTCGATTGGAATGCGGTCGACCGCCGCCTCCCACTTTACGATCGTTTCGCTCAAAAAATCTTCGGGACGCGGAGGGGCGTTCTCGTCGAAGGGCATCGGATAACGGCCGTCGGCCGATTCCGAATGGCCGTACAGCGAGATCGCGGAAGCGTTTACGAGCACGGAAGGCGGATTCGGCATTCGCGCGACCGCATCCGCGATGTGTTCGGCCGCCTGGATGCGGGAGGATAGGATGAGCGCTTTGGATTCGGGCGTCCATCTGCGACCGATCGTCGCTCCGCTCAGATTGACGATCGCGTCGACGGGACCAGTCAGCCCGGGATCGGCCAGCCACGATTCCCAAGTCGCATAAAGCAAGCCTGCGGCTGGCGCCGCAGGCTTGCTCCGGGTTATGATCCATACTTCGTCTCCGCGGGCGGAAAGGGCTTCGGCCAAGGCGGAGCCGATAAATCCGGTTCCGCCGCACAGCAGTGCGCGCATGGGATCACCTCATCGGAATGACATGAATTATTGCTTGTCGATCGAGGTGATGACGTACTGCTCGATCGTCTCGCCGTCGCCTTTGATCTCATTGATCTTGTACTTGAATTTGACCTTTGCGCCGTCGTCCCAATCGGACAGCTTGTCCGAGATCGCGTCGTCGATCTGGTACGCGCGTACGCCCTCGGGACTCTCGATCTCGATCGAGTGATTGTCGATTTGTCCGTTGTACGTGCCGGACGACTCTTTCTCTTCGACCGCTTCCGAAGGAGCAGCGGAAGGCGACGCTTCGGGCGAAGGGGACGCGCTGGCGTCCGGCTGCGCCGATGGAGAGGCTTCAGGCGACGATGCGGGGGACGCAGAAGCGGTTAGGCTAGGCGAGGGGGAAGCGTCGCTTCCGTCCTTGTCGTTGCTGCAGGCCGTGCCCATGAGCAGCATGGCCAGAACGGCGACGGCCCAGGCCGAGTTTTTGCCGTACCGATTCAGTTGATTGAACATACCAAGACCACCTCCGAACGATCGTGCGGCCGCCCTGTCCGGACGAGCCGCTCCTTAAGTTAGACGACGGGAGGTGCCAAAGGTTTCGTTTTTTCCGAATGCAGCAGATGGGCGTACGGCGAATAATCGATGCCGTTGCTGTCCAAAAAGTTGATCAAAAAGGCGTGGTCGCGCTTAGGCGTCGCCATAATATAGCCTTTAATGCAGTGCTCCTCCGTCACTTTTCCTTCGCCGCTCTCGACGGCGAGCTGGCCGATCTGCGCGGCGATCGAATGCTTCGCGATATCGCGAAAAGCGTTAGGCACCGGCGACACGAGCTTGTCCAGCATGGCCTTCGACTCGTCGTTCCAAAGCGGCCGGCTGAGCTCGACCCAATGGTTCTGCCAGTCGAGCTTGGACTTGCCGTCGGCCTTCGGCAGCACCTTCAGGAACTTGCGAAACATGAAAAAGCCGCCGATGCTCATGAACACGACCAGCACGACGCCCCAAAACGCGATAAAGTACATAAACCAATCGGGACTGGATTTCATTTTTGCATTCACCTCGCTTTCGAAATTATATCGCATTTCTACCAGTCTGTCCCGCGAAAGAGAAAAGCCGTCATTGGATTTTCGCACAAATCCCGCAGCCTCGATCGCCATCGTTCCGGGTGGAAATGGCCTTTTTAAGCGGGTTTTCTCCAGGCCTGCTTACCGCTTCCGGGAGACACGGTCTTCTAGATTTATTTTGAGGTTCGCGCTACAATAGACTTTGATTTGAAGGGACGGGCCCGGCAGCAGAGGGCGCCGCATACGGAGGGGAGTAAAGCCATGCTGAAGATCGGTTCCCACGTGTCTTTTTCGGACAAGGGATTGCTGACGGCGACGGACGAAGCCAAGTCCTACGGCTCCAGCTCATTCATGATTTATACGGGAGCGCCGCAGAATACGAGGCGCAAGCCTATCGAGAGCCTGTTCATTCCCGAGGGAAAAGAGGCGATGACGGCTGCGGGAATCGGCGAGATCGTCGTCCATGCGCCGTACATTGTCAACCTCGGTTCTTATAAGGAAGACACGTTCGAGCTGGCCGTCAACTTCCTGCAGGAGGAGGTCCGTCGGACCGACGCGATCGGCGTCAACAACATCGTGCTCCATCCGGGCGCATACACGGATAAGGACGCGGAGTACGGCATTGCCCGGATCGCGGAAGGGCTCAACGAGGTGCTGAACGCGACCAAGCACACGAACGTGAACATCGCCTTGGAGACGATGGCCGGCAAAGGCACCGAGATCGGCCGCAGCTTTGAAGAGCTCGCCGGCATTATCGAAAAAGTGCGCGACAACGACCGGATTACGATCTGTCTCGATACATGCCACGTTCACGACGCGGGCTACGATATCGTGGACGATCTGGACGGCGTGCTGAAGTCGTTCGACAGCGTCGTCGGACTCGACCGCATCGCCGTCGTCCACTTGAACGACAGCAAAAACCCGCGCGGCGCGGGCAAGGACCGTCATACGCCTATCGGCTCCGGCTGGATCGGCTACGAGGCGATCAACAATGTCGTCAGCCATCCTGCGCTGGCCGGCAAGCCGTTTATTCTCGAGACGCCGTGGATCGGCAAAAACGCCAGCAAGGAGCGTCCGATGTACGAAGCCGAGATCGCGCTGCTGCGCGGCGACGTCGACCTTCGCTTCGGAGGCGAATTCCTTGAGGACGTGGAGCGTCTGCATCATTTCTTCGGCAAGCAGGACATCGACCACCGTTCGTTCGTGCTGAACACCTGGGAGCTGCTGAAGTCCGACGCGAAGGCGCGCAAGGCGGATCCGCGCGAGCCGCTGGAGCGTCTGTACGACCTCGCGATGGAGCATCGCGTGCTGTCGGGCGACTACAGCGAAGAGGCGGTCAATCAGCGCCTGACGGCCTATCTCGCCGGCCGGGAATGGCTCGCCAAGGTATAAGGCAACGCCGGCGAGACACAGTAATACAGATATTAAAGAGAAGCGATCGTATAGAGAGGCAGAGGAACCCGTCATGACCCAGAACGTCTACCAACACCAGGACAGCAAGGGCCGCGAGGAGAACGCGAACCGCGCCCGCATGCTGATCTCCTGTCCCGACCGGCCGGGAATCGTCGCCGCCGTCTCGCAATTTCTTTACGAGAAAGGCGCCAACATTTTGCAGTCGGACCAATACACGACCGATCCGGCGAGCGGCATGTTCTTCATGCGGATTGCCTTCGATCTTGCCGGTCTCGAGCAGAATCTGCCGGCGCTGCAAGAGGACTTCACGCGTATCGCCGACCGGTTCGAGATGCGCTGGAGCGTCTATCGCGCAGTGCGCCGCAAACGCCTCGCCATCTTCGTCTCCCGCGAAGACCACTGTCTGCTCGAGCTGCTCTGGCAGTGGCAGGCGGGGGACCTCGACGCCGAGATCAGCATGGTCGTCAGCAACCATGACGACATGCGGGGGCTTGTCGAGTCGTTGGGCATTCCGTTCCACCATATTCCGGTGACGCCCGAGACCAAAGCCGAAGCTGAGCGGCGCCAGCTGGAGCTGACCGCAGGCAAGGTCGATCTGGTTATTCTAGCCAGATACATGCAGATTATTACGCCGAAGTTCATCGAGCACTTCACGAACCGGATTATCAATATCCATCACTCCTTCCTGCCGGCGTTCGTCGGCGGCAAGCCGTACCACCAGGCCTACGACCGCGGGGTCAAGCTGATCGGCGCGACGGCGCACTACGTGACCGCCGAGCTGGACGCGGGTCCGATCATCGAGCAGGATGTGCAGCGCGTCAGCCACCGCAACAATGTGGACGAGCTGAAGCGCATGGGACGCCACATCGAGCGGATCGTGCTCGCCCGCGCGGTGAAGTGGCATATCGAAGACCGCCTGGTCGTCTACCAGAACAAGACGGTCGCGTTTATCTAAAAACAGAGCTCGGCTCGCAACCGATGAAAACGGCAATCGCAGGTCCGCATCGCGCGAGATGCGGACTTGCGCATGTGGAAAACATGCACTTGTCCGTACAAGCTCTGTGGAAAACAGGCAACCCTCGTGTTACAATAGGCAAGGCCGAACTACGGCAATTTAACGAATTAACACATAATAACTAAGCCATACAGCATAGAGGAGGTCGTTACCAAAATGACAGCAAACGCAAAAACGATCGAGCAGCTTTCCGTTACGACGATCCGTACGCTGGCGATCGACGCGATCGAGAAGGCGAAGTCCGGACACCCCGGCATGCCGATGGGCGCGGCGCCGATGGGATATCAGCTGTTCGCCAAGACGATGAAGCACAATCCTTCCCAGCCGAGCTGGATCGGCCGCGACCG
>NZ_JAGXJW010000065.1:0-5695 GCF_019091135.1 Cohnella sp. GbtcB17
GCGTGCCGAAGAAAAAGGGGTGGCCCTCCAGCTCCATGATGCGCGTCTCCCCATCCTCATCCACGCCCGCGACGCGGGATCCGGCCCGCGCGAATGGCGCGCGCTCCCGGGCGTCGCCGATTCGCGCGCCGAGCGCTGGCTGCTCCGCCTGCAGCCCGCTTCGCGCCGAGCAGGCGAGACTGCGGCCGACCCCGGCGGCCCGCCGCCCTCCCGCTAGCATCTCGCACCCGCTGTCGCCCGCATCGGCACGGCATTTGAACGCTATCCCCTTAGATCAGGCGCCGTTCCGTTACAAGCTGGTTCATCCTCCGTGCTCTTCACCAAACCTGCGGTATCCCCTTCGTTCAGGGCGACGCTTTTGGACCAAGGCTTCCTGATCCAAGGGGATACCGTTAAAACGGAAAAAAGCAACCATGTGCAAGCGCCAGGTCTGAAAAGCAAATAACGGTCCTGACGCCGCTATAGCGCAAACGGCGGGTCCGCCCCGCATTTTGACTTCGTCCCCAGTTTAAACCTATACTGGCTTATCGACCTTCGAGCACCGGAAAGGATGAGTATCGTATGCCCCCATCCATCATCGTCGTCGGGCTTGGCTCCGGCGGAGAGGATCAATTGACGCTCGGCATCCTGAAGTCGCTGGAGTCCGCCGGCATCCGCTACTGCCGCACCGCGGACCACCCGGCCGTGACGGATCTTGCGAAGCGCGGCATCGCGATGGAGCCGTTCGACGCACTGTACGAGCGCAGCGACAGCTTCGAGCAAGTGTACGAGGACATCGCTGAGACGCTGCTTAACCAAGCGGTCGCCAATCCGGAGCAGACGGTCGTTTACGCCGTGCCTGGCCATCCGATGGTTGCGGAGCGCACCGTGCAGCTGCTGCGTCAGCGATCGGAAGCGCGAGGCGTCTCGCTGAACATTCTGGGCGGAGAGAGCTTCCTCGACCAGGCTTTCGTGCGGCTGGGTTTCGACCCGATCGAGGGCTTCCAGCTGCTGGACGCCGCAAGCCTGAAGCGCGAGCATCTGCGCCCGTCGCTGCATACCGTCGTCGGCCAGGTTTACGACGCTTATACCGCCTCTGACGTCAAGCTCACGCTGATGGGCGTCTACCCCGACGATCACGAGATCGTGCTCGGGCAGGCGCTGGGCATTGCGGGGGAGGAGCGCATCGCGCGCATTCCGCTCCATGAGCTGGACCGCCAGGCAAGCTACGGCAACTTGACGCTCGTCTACGTGCCGGCCAGCGAAGATCCCCGGCTTCAGCGGCGCTCGTTC
Source organism: Cohnella sp. GbtcB17 (assembly GCF_019091135.1). Classification (GTDB taxonomy): domain Bacteria; phylum Bacillota; class Bacilli; order Paenibacillales; family Paenibacillaceae; genus Cohnella. Next base: position 1,273 of record NZ_JAGXJW010000065.1, read on the forward strand.
GAGCGGCTGCACGAGATCGTGTCGATCTTGCGCAGCCCCGAGGGCTGTCCCTGGGATCGCGAGCAGACGCACCAGTCGATCCGCCGCAATTTCATCGAAGAGACGTACGAGGCGATCGAAGCGCTCGATCTCGACGATCCGGACGGGATGAAGGAAGAGTTCGGGGACGTGCTGCTGCAGATTTTGCTGCACAGTCAGATGGAGGAGGAGACGGGGGCGTTCGACGTGTTTGACGTGCTCGCCGAACTGAACGACAAGCTGATCTTCCGCCACCCGCATGTCTTCGGCACCGAGAACGCCGGCGACGCCGAAGAGGCGCTTCGCAACTGGGAAGCCATGAAGGCCGAGGAGAAGCGGCTCAAGGGACGCCCGGAGCGCGTGTCGCTGCTCGACGGCATTCCGAAGGACCTGCCGGCGCTGCCGCGCGCGCACAAGATTCAGAAGAAGGCGTCGGGCGTCGGCTTCGACTGGCCGGATCTCGAAGGCGTGTGGGACAAGATCGCCGAAGAGCTGGAAGAGCTCAAAGCGGCGGTGAGAGATGAATCGCAAGAGCGCCAGCAGGAAGAGTTCGGTGATCTGCTGTTCGCGGTCGTTAATGCGTCCCGCTTCATCCATGCGGACCCCGAGGAGGCGCTCGCAGGCACGAATCGCAAGTTCGCCGCGCGTTTTCGCTATATCGAAAAGCAGTTAAGTATAAGCGGCCGCAAGTTTGACGAGACTGATTTACTAGAGATGGAAGGTTGGTGGCAAGAGGCTAAGCACGCTGCCGACTAGTTCAAAGGCGCTATTTTTCGCTCAGGACCGCGCTTTTCCGCATTTTTTCGAATAATTTTTCGCGGAATTTGCAGGATTTTATCGGCAGGCGAAGAATAGTAACCTTCGTGCTTTTGCGTCAACAACAAGATTCGATGGCGAACAGCGCCAACCCAAATTCGGATTTCCATTTACGGGAGGAATATTAACCATGAACAAGACAGACCTGATCAACAACATCTCCGAAAAAAGCGGCCTGACGAAGAAGGACGTAGAAAACGTACTGAACAGCTTCCTGGGCGAAGTATCCGACGCGCTGGCATCCGGCGACAAAGTTCAACTGATCGGCTTCGGCACGTTCGAAACGCGCAGCCGTTCCGGCCGCGTTGGCCGCAACCCGCAAACGGGCAAGACGATCGAGATCGCCGCTTCCAAGGTTCCTGCGTTCAAAGCCGGCAACAAGCTGAAGGACGCAGTCAAGTAATCGATGCGTCTCGATAAGTTCCTGAAGGTGTCCCGGCTCATCAAGCGGCGCACCGTCGCGAAGGACGTGTCCGATCAGGGACGCGTCCTTCTCAATGGGCGCGAAGCCAAGCCCAGCGCCGACGTGAAGATCGGCGACGAGCTCGAGATTCAGTACGGCCAGCGCATTCTCACGGTCCGCGTGGAGAAGCTGCTCGAGTCGACCAAGAAGGAAGACGCCGAAGGCCTCTACACGATCGTCAAAGAAGAAGTGCGCAAGCGCGAGAGCGACGACTTGTTCCTCTGAATATCCTTTATCTCCCGTCCGGGGATAGAGGATTTTTTTATGCCCGCCCGCATTCTCCCGGCATGTCCGTTCTAATTCCCCGTACAGGCCCATATGCTAGTCTCATCTAAAGGAGGGACGCGCCATGGACCAGGGAAAGAGCGGCAAGGTGCAGGATGTTCGTCTGCAAAACCGCAAATTAATGGACATCACGGGCGTGAGCCAGGTCGAGAGCTTCGACAGCGAGGAGTTTCTGCTGGACACGTCCTGCGGGCCGCTCGCGGTACGCGGGCATAACCTTCATATGAAAAATTTAAGTCTGGAGCAGGGGCTCGTGACGATCGAGGGCGCGATCGACTCGTTCGTCTACCTGGACGGCAAAGCCGCCGCCAAGTCGAAGGGCCTGCTCGGAAAGCTCTTCCGGTGAACGCGGCCGTCCATTGGTCGACGATCGGCGCGATGATCCTGTGCGGGCTCGGCATGGGGACCGTATTCGATATTTATCGGGCCGCTGCCGTTCGTCTCCATTTCCGCCGCTGGCTGCTCCCCGTCATCGATCTTCTCTACTGGGTCGCCGCTACGCTGATCGTGTTCCGCATTCTGCTCGGCATCAATTATGGCGAAGTCCGTCTTTACGTGTTCCTTGGCATCGGCATCGGCGTGTGCGCCTACTTCGGCTTGTTCAGCTCGCATGTGCTGCGGGCGGCAGGCTGGATATTCGAGACGCTGCGCAAGCTCGGGCTGCTCCTCTGGCGCATCGTGCGGATATTGCTGATCGTTCCGCTGACTTGGATCGTGCGCACGCTCGCGAGCCTGCTTGACGCCGTTTTCGTCGTCACGGCAGCCCTGCTGCTGTGGCTGGCCAAACTGCTCCTGCGACCGCTCGGACCGCCGGGTCGTTGGCTGTGGGACAGGCTGCTGCCGGTTCGCAAACAGTTCAATCGTGCAAGCCGGCTGTTTCAGCGAGTGGCGGCGCGGGTAAAGGAAGTATGGCGCGTTTTGCGAGGACCCAATGATCCTCCCGACAAGCCCGGTCCCGGAGATGAATCGACATGATCCGTCTGCAAAGTATGACGCAAGAAGGATATTTCAGCTGATCGGGATTGTGCTATAATTAGTACACTTATTCGATCGCGTGTGCGCAAGAGATTGCTGGGAGGAAAGGCCGAATGCCAACCCGTACGACACCGAACACCCCGGCTTCGGTCGGACTGAAGAGACGTCTCAAGCTCCTCCTTGTTTTCGTTATTTTGTTCATGAGCTGGGCAGTCTACACCTTGGTCGTTCAACAGCAGCATACGGCCGAGCGTTCTACGCAGCTGCGCGACGTCAAGACCAAGCTGTCCGCAGTCCAGCAGAAGAACGAGACGCTGAAAAAGGAGATCGTCAGATTGCATGACGATGAGTATATCGGACAGATTGCCAGACAGCAGGGAATGATCCGTCCCGGCGAGCAATCCATCCTCGTCGAGCCGAAGAGCCCTTGAGAAATCTGCGAGGCCAAGCCCCGTAAGGGCGGACGTCGGTTGACCTTGCTTTTCTAGATCGGTTATAATCAGCACAGCCGGACTTATCGTTTTGAAGCCGCTAGGATCTCGGCACACTTTCTTCAGGGAGGAAATTCGGTTTTTATGGCCATCGAAGTGGGCTCCAAATTAGAAGGTAAAGTAACCGGCATCACGCATTTCGGAGCGTTCGTGGACTTGTCCGGCGGCGTTACGGGCCTTGTGCACATCTCCGAGATCGCAGACAGCTACGTTAAGGACGTCAAGGACCACCTTAAAGTGGGCGATGCCGTCACCGTCAAAGTCATCAACGTGGACAAAGACGGGAAGATCGGGCTGTCGATCCGGCAAGCGGTCGACAAACCGCCAGAACAGCAACAACAGCAACAGCAATACCCCCCGCGTGGACCTCGCGGCGGCGGAGGCGATCGCGGAGGCAGGAACTTCAGACCCGGAGGACCGACCCGCGCCACTTTCGAGGACAAAGTATCCCGCTTCCTGAAGGATAGCGAAGAACGCATCTCCAACCTGAAGAAGAGCACAGAATCCAAGCGTGGCGGACGAGGCGGCCGCCGTTCTTGATCGGAGCCCCTCCCGGAATTGGATCGTGTCGTGCGATATAGATATGCAGCCGGACTCGCGAGTCCGGCTTATTTGTTTCCTGCAGACGACTTAGGCGACGTTGGCCGACGGAGGACATCCGATTCAATAGCGAATATGGAGGGATACCGATGAGCAAGGATCGAACGCACGAGACGCATGCCGAGGTCAAGAGGGAAGACGCCGAGGAGAACCTGGTTTTTAACGACGTGACCGATCATATGAATCGAATCGTCGGCGTCCCTTCGCGCCGGGCGGATCTGGGCACCATGCCGACGGCGATGAGATGGTTTTTCTACTTCGTCATGACGATCATCGCGCTATTCGCCGTCCTGCTCATCGTCAGCATCGCCAAATAGCGTTATATAAACAGAAGACCGTCGGGAGAATCTCCCGGCGGTCTTCTATGCGTTGCCCCTCCTAAAGGCCGTTACTCTGAAACCTTTTCCGGCTCTGGATAGTCGACGCCCTTCGTGTCCACGGTGACCTTTTTCATGACGGGAGGCTGCTTGGGACGTTCCGGGTCCTCGGTTGGCAATGCGACGATCGCGTCCACCGTCTCCATGCCGGACACGACCTTGCCGAACGCGGCGTATTGGCCGTCCAAGTGCGGACTATCTTTTACCATAATGAAAAACTGCGAGCCTGCGGTATCGTTGCCGTCGGCTCTCCGCGCCATGGACAGGACGCCGCGCGTATGGAGCAGCTGGTTGTCCACGTTGTTCGCCGCGATCTCTCCTTTAATGGTATAGCCCGGTCCGCCGGCGCCGGTGCCTTCCGGTTCGCCTCCCTGGATCATGAAGCCGGGGATGACGCG
>NZ_JAGXJW010000065.1:5705-44752 GCF_019091135.1 Cohnella sp. GbtcB17
TAGAAGCCTTGTTTACCCAGTGAGATGAAGTTGTTGACCGTATTCGGCGCAACTTTGGGATACAGCTCGACGACGATCTTGTCTCCGCTGTCCATTTCGATCGTGACGACCGGGTCGTTGTCCGAGGATGGATCGAATGAAGGCGCCGCCGATTCGGATGCGGACGCCGAAGCTGTCTCCGTTGCGGCCGGAGAGGATGCGCCCCCCGTTTGATTGTTGCGATTGCCGCAGCCCGCGACGAGCAGGAATGCGGCTGCGAGCAGGAGCAGTACGCCGACCGCTCGCGTCCTTTTCATATTCATTATTCATAAGCCCCCTTGTCCTGTTTTCACCCCCGTATCATAGCATATCGCCCGAAAGTAATTCCATGTCGCTGCGGGTCGTCCGCGATTCGCGTCCGTACGCCAAACCGTTCGCGAATGCCGTCAGCATAGCGGCCCCGATATGCCGTCGGATGGCGACGGTTTTAAACGTTTTGCAGAAACGGCGGAGCAGCCCGGGGCCGCAAAAACCGCATCGCGCCGCGATAAATCGGAACCGCGCCAAGCGCCCTTTTCAGACGTGGGATCTGTCGGAAAAAACTTTTCGTTCGCCAACGCGGTCTGACAAACTTCCTGGAAGCGCGCTTCTATAATTAAAAACATTCAAGCGATCGAACATAGGAAAGCAGGTGCCAGACATGGACAAGCCATCCGTCATTCCGTTCGTTCCCCGGTCCGGGCAAGACGCGGGCGCGGCCGCATCGGACAAGCGCAAGGCAAGCGGGAAAAGGAAAAGCAAGCAGTGGTTCGGCAGGAAGGAAGGGCCGGCAATGACGGGGGGCACGTTGGCCGCCGTCGGCCATTCGGTCGCCGCGAAGGAGCGGAGCAGCATATGGGGAACGTCGCAGGGGAGGAAACAGGGCTTGTGGCTGCTGGCGGTCGTGCTGCTCGGATTTTTGCTCGGCCGCGCCTCTATGCTGGAAGGGATTGCGCCTTTTGCGGCGGCCTACTACGGCGTCACGCTTTATATGCGCAGGGAGCATGCCTGGTGGGCGGCGATTGGGCTGATCGCGGGGAGCTTCTGGGCGCAGGCCCCGGAGCCGGCTGCGATCGCTGCGCAGATCGGCGTCATCTATCTATTGTATCGCGGGCTGGAAGCGTATGAGCGCGCAGACCTGTCCCACGCGCCGATCGTCGTCCTCGCCTCGAGTCTCCTGGTCGGCTTGTTCGGCACCGTCATGCAGGACGATAGAGGCTGGCTGCCGTATCTGCTGACGGGCGTGGAGGCCGGGCTGTCCCTTGTGCTCACGCTGCTCTTCGTGCACGCGATGCCGCTGCTGACCAAGGCCTCGAAAGCGGCGAAGCTGCGGCACGAAGAGTGGATCGGCCTCATGATCCTGCTCGCCTCGGTCTTGACGGGACTCACGGGCTGGACGATCTACGGCGTCGCGCTGGTCGCCGTGTTCACGCGGTATATCGTCCTGCTGTTCGCGCTCTCGGCGGGGCCGGCGCTCGGGACGTCCGCGGGCGTCGTCGCGGGCATTATCCTCAGCCTGTCGGATCTCGGCTCCGTGCCGCAGATCAGCCTGCTCGCCTTCGGCGGCCTGCTGGCCGGCCTGCTCCGCGAGGGCGGCAAGGCGGCCGCTGTGTTCGGCCTCCTGCTCGGCACGACGGTGCTCGCGCTGTACACGGGCAGCTCGGCCGAGACGATGGCGTCGATCTGGGCTTCGCTTGCCGCTTCCGTCCTGATCGCCTTCACGCCGAAGTCTTGGACGGACTCTATAGCACAATATGTGCCTGGTACCTCCAATTATGCACGCAATCAGCAAGAATACGCGCAAAAAGTTCGCGACCTCACGGCCGCGCGGGTCGAGCGCTTCTCGGAGGTGTTCCGCCAGCTGTCCCGCAGCTTCACCCAGATGACGCAGGCGGGGGAGACGGCCAGGCAGAACCAGGACTTCGAGCACTTTATCAACGCCGTCCACGAACGGAACTGCGCGAATTGCCACAAGCGCGGCGCCTGCTGGGACGAGCAGTTTTTCCAGACCTACAAGCTGATGACCGATCTCATGTCCGCCGTGGAGGAGCGTCCGGAGATCTCTCCTGCCGACATTCCGAAGCCGCTGCACAAGCAGTGCGTCAGAGTCCCGCAAGTGCTCGACGTGCTCAAGCGCCAGTACGAGCTGTACCGCCACGACCTGCATTGGCGGACGCAGCTGCAGGACAGCCGCATGCTCGTCGCCGAGCAGCTGTCGGGCGTCTCCCAGGTCATGGATGACCTGGTGAAGGAGATCCGGAGGGAGGCGCGCGAGCAGAGCCATCAGGAGGAGCAGATCCGCGAGGAGCTGGACAAGCTGGGGCTCGCCATTCAGCACATCGATATCGTGAGCCTCGAGGAGGGGCAGGTCGAGATCGAGATCGTCCATGCGTTCAAGCCCGGCTTCGACGAGAGCCGCAAAGTGATCGCACCGCTGCTGTCGGACATTCTCGGCGAGACCGTGTCCGTCCGCCACGAGCGAACCTCCGACCGTCCGGACCGGTTCACGACGGTGTCCTTCGGCTCGGCGAAGGCGTTCGAGGTGGAGACGGCGATGGCGGGCGCGGCCAAGGACGGCGACGTGCTCTCGGGCGACAGCTTCAGCGCGATCGAGCTCGGCAGCGGCAAGTACGCCGTCGCGCTCAGCGACGGCATGGGCAACGGCGCGCGGGCCCGCATGGAGAGCAGCGCGGCGCTGTCGATGCTCGAGCAGCTGCTCCAGTCGGGGATCGACGAGCGGCTCGCGATCAAGTCCGTCAACTCGGTGCTCATGCTGCGTTCGCCCGAGGAGTCGTTCGCGACCGTCGACCTGGCGCTCATCGATCTGTACAGCGCGAACGCGACGATGCTGAAGATCGGCTCGACGCCGAGCTTCATCAAGCGCGGGCGGGAGGTCATCCCGATCGCCGCGGGCAATCTGCCGATCGGCATCCTGCAGGATATCGAGATCGACGTGCTGCGCGTCCAGCTGCAGCCGGGCGATACGCTGGTCATGATGACGGACGGCATCCTCGACTCGCCGGGGCACGCCGTGCATGCGATGAACAAGGAACTGTGGATGAAGCGCGTGCTGCAGGAGATCGAGACCGAGGATCCGCAGGAGATCGCCGACGAGCTGCTCGACATCGCGCTCCGGCAGCATCCCGGCAGCGTCAAGGACGATATGACGGTCGTCGTCACCCGCATCAGCAAGCATCAGCCCGAATGGGCGTCCTTCCGATGGACGGGCGCATCCCGGTTCGAGCGGCCAAGGACGGTGAGCTAAGCCGATGATATTTTCAAAAATAAAAGAGGGAGCGATTCGAATGGCGCTGCGGATTCAGAGCAAGCTTGGCGGGGGTAAAAAGGTGAGGCTCGCAGACCGGACGAAACTCGGCAGAGATACGCGCACGCTGACCGACGAACGAATCGAGGCGATCGCGGAGCAAGTCTACCTGGCCGTGCGGCGGCTGGAAGCCGCGGCTGCGCGTCCGTCGCCGGATCTGCTGTCGTCGATCGCCGGAACGGCGCTGCCGATGCAGCCCAAGCGTAGTTTGGCCGATCGTCAGCGTTCGTCCGGGCTGCACCTGGTTCAGCCGCAGCAGGCGCAGGCCGGACAGGCGGCGGCCCGCGCGCCTGTGATGCCGGACACGCCGGAAGTCGCTGGAGTTGCGAAGGCGCAGGCTCAGGCGCGTATTGCGCCCAGGAAGGCGCGACGAGATCTCGCTTTTCCGATGAGCGTTAATCGCCTGAAAGGTATCTTGGCGACCGGAATGCCGGATATGCGCCGGCTTGCGCGGTCGAAGACGGCGTCCATGCAGGGAAGGCCGCATGTGGAACGCCGCAGGCGGGACGTGGATCGGCAGCAAGCGGAAGTGAGCACGACCGGGCCGCCGCAGGCGCAGACAGGCGAACGTTGAGACGGCGCACAATCCGGGCTCGTTCATGAAGCTGTCGTCCGCGGGCAGCGCGGCCGCGTAATCGCCCGCCCTCGCATTTTACCTTGTTCCCCGGCAGGGGTTCCTATAAATATACGAATCAGCGCATGCCATGCCGGCATTCGCGCACGGAGGTGAGTAACGTTTTCTGGCTCTACGACAACAAGCAATCGGTCATGATGAACAGCAGCGGCCTGGCGCCGCGTCAGTTGACTTATATTTGGCCCTGGTCCTGGGGAGCCGAGTCCGGCCCCTCGTACAGCGCCAGGAGAGCTTTTGCTTCCGAGAAAACCGAGCGGGCGAGCTCCCGGGGCGACAGCACCCGGATCGAAGCGCCGTATCCGAGGAGGATGGCAAGAGCCGAGTCGGGCGTGTGAAAATTGGCGTCCGCCGCTTTCCAGCCGTCCGAGGCATCGGCGCAAGATTGAACGCGCACGTAAATTTCCCGCGAGAATCGGGCCCAGATCTCCTCGCGAACGAGCAGACGCACCGGATAGACAGGCAGCTCGCGGCGGAACCGCGCGACCGACCGCTCCCACCACTGCGCGAGATCGAAGCTGTCCGGCACCTCGAACCGCTCCTCCAGCAGCTCGACTGCAGCGAGCCTGGAGACGCGGTAGGTGCGGGGCTCGGCATCGTGTTGATCAGCTTGGCCTCCGACACCACCGCTCCCCGCAGCCGGCGTCCCGTCCGGCTCACGACGATCCTTGACCGCCGCGAAGTACCAGGTATGCCGCTTGGCGACGAGCCCCCACGGCATGACCACGCTTACGGCGCCGTCCGCCCCTTCCCCGGACGGATAACGAATGCGCATTTTGCGTTTTTCCCATACCGCCTGCTGCACAAGTCCCAGATAGGGCGCGGGTTCTCTGGCGTCATGCCAGCCCGCGCCGTCGATGTGCAGATGCTTGCGTACATAAGCCGCTTCGTCGCGCGCCGGCCCGGCCAGCGCCGCGGCCAGCTTCGCGATCGCGTTTCCTGTCGGTCCGGCCAGGTTCAGATCGCGCACCGCGCTGGACGCCTGGAGCACCGTCAATCCGGCGATCTCGTCCGAGGTCAGCCCCGTCAACCGCGTCCGGTAACCCTCCGGCAGCATCCAGCCCCCGCGGGGCCCGCGTTCCGCGTAAACTGGGAATCCCGCCTGGGCGAGCGCCTCCATGTCCCGATGGACAGTACGCTCGGAGATCTCCAGCTTCTCCGCCAGCTCGCGCGCGCTCACCAGACGCTGCGTCTGAAGGCATTGCAAAATATAGAGCAGCCGATCGGCTCTCATCCTCATCTTCTCCTTCGCGAGAGGGTTCTTTGTCATTATAACCTTTATATATGACAAAGGATGTCTTGATTGCTGAGCTACAATGGGCCCGAACGCGACAAATGAGGAGGTTGACCAGGGTGAACGAGAAGAAGCTGGAAGGACAGATCGCAGTCGTGGCGGGCGCGACGCGGGGATTGGGAAGAGCGATCGCGGTGACGCTGGGCGCCGCCGGCGCGACCGTCTATTGCACGGGGCGGAGCGTCCGCGGCAGCTTGTCCGACATCGGGCGGGCGGAGACCATAGAGGAGACGGCGGAAATGGTCGCCCGCGCAGGCGGCACCGGCATCGCCGTTCGGACGGATCATACGGAAGAGACGCAGGTTCGCACGCTTTTCGAGCGGATCGCGGACGAACAGGGGGGCAGGCTGGATATCGCGGTTAACGACATCTGGGGCGGGGAGTCGCTCACGCAGTGGGGCGTGCCCTTTTGGGAGCACGATCTGGAAAAGGGATTGGCCATGCAAAAGCGGGCGGTCTGGTCGCATCTGATCACCGCGCGCTACGCGGCTCCGCTGCTCGTCGCAGGGAAGCGGGGACTGATGGCGGAGATCACCGACGGCTGGGATTACCGGTATCGCGGCAGTCTTTACTACAGTCTGGCCAAGATCTCCGCGATCCATCTAGCTCAAGGAATGGCAGTCGACCTCAAGCCGCACGGCGTCGCGGCGCTGGCGGGCACGCCGGGCTTCCTCCGTTCGGAGGAGATGCTCGACCTCTTTGGCGTCACGGAGGACAGCTGGCGCGACGGCGCGGCGAAGGACCCACACTTCCTGCAGTCCGAGACGCCTTACTATGCGGCGCGAGGCATCGCGGCGCTCGCTGCCGATCCGGCGCTCATGGGCAAGACCGGCGGCGTCTTCACTTCCTGGGGCTTGTCCGACGAATACGGCATCGTCGACATGGACGGACGCCGCCCGCATTGGGGCAGATACGCGGAGGAGCAAGGCTTCTAAGTTAGGAGGCGAGACTCTTGCGTCCCGGCATTGACGAGCGACCGAATCGCCGGAGAACGCTGAAAGTTTCTGGATGCGGCGACAGTCTCCGCTTCGCTTCGACAGCAAGGGACCGTTTGATGACTTTCCGTTCCGAGTCTCCCGTCTCATGAAGTCATATGACCGGCGACACTGGCTCCCGATCGTGCGAATCGGCAGAATATGGATGACGGGAGGCCGCGCCTCGCGTTCAACCTTACCGAATCGAAACGGAGATGAATAATGGAATGGCAAACAAAAACTCCTCCAACGCAGGGCAGGAACCGATGATCAAGCTTCAACCGAACGGAACGGCGCCCGTGCTCAGCTATAACGTGCCGGAGCCGACGGCTTACAGCGGCCGCAACTTCATCGACCTGCAGCTGCACGACGGCTACTTCCTGCCGACGTCGGCGCCCAAGAGTCTGCTGGGGGAAAGGCAGCTTGCGAAAAGTGCGGCTGCGGCATCGGTGTCGGAGCCTTCTTCGGCCGAGCTGCTTCTGGCAAAGCAACGGTCGGGCGAACGGATGACGACGCGCTTCGCCAATCTCACACCGGAAGAGGTCGAACGGCAGGAGGCCGAAGGCCGTAAGCTCCAAATCGTGAAGACGATGACCGGCGCGCTGTCGTACGTGTTCACGCAAGCAAGTCCGGTGACGGCGCCCGCGCTGGACGCCGCGCCTTCTATGGGCGAAGCTTCCCTGCGATCGGCGGGAGCGCCGCAAGGCGCAGAGACGGACGGCTTCGTCCCTACGATGCTCAAGATTCCCACGACGGAAGATCCGTACCCATATCCGACGGACCCGGAGCCGGAACCCGAACCGGTCCTTTTATCCGTGAGCATCGCGTCGCCCGCGCCGAACGCGATCGTATCCGGTCCCTATAACGGCGTTCCCGTGGAGATCCGCGGCTCAGCACGAGTCGTCAGCGGCGGCGGCGACATCTCTTCCGTACAAGTGCAGATCGACTCGGGAACCTTCCAGACGGCGTCGCTGTCGGGAGAAGAATGGTACTACCAGACCGTGCTCAAGACGGCGGGGACGGTGGCGATCACGGCAAAGGCGCGGCATTCCGACTCGCTGAAGACGACGTCGAGCAAGATCAGCGTCACGGTCCAACTGGCGCCTCAGCCGGATACGGTCGTGCCGACCGTGAAGATCGTCACGCCGTCCGCCGGCACGCTGCTCAGCTCCAAGGGCGGGGAGCAAGTGAACGTCACGATCGAAGGCATCGCAAGCGACGACAGAGGCTTGGCGCGCGTGGAGCTTTCCGTGGACGGCACGGCCCCGCAGCTGGCCGAGAGCGCGAACGGCTTCGCCAATTGGAAGAAGACGGTGACACTCACCGGCGGCAGCCACACGGTGGTCGCCAATGCCGTCGATGCCGCGGGCAATACGGGTACGCACAGCATCACGCTGCTCGTGGATACGGCGCCTCCGACCGTGAACATCTCCTCGCCCGCCAACAACGCCCAGATCTCGGGACCGTACTCGCAAGGCGCGGTCATCGAGGTGGCGGGCACGGCCGCGGACGCAGGCGGCATCGCTTACGTCGAGTTGGCGATCGACCTGAACCCGGTCGGCGTCCGCGCCGCCGAGAAGTCGCCGGGCGACTGGTCGGCCTGGAAGGGCACGCTCACGCTGAACGAACCCGGCAAGCATACGATTACCGCGCGTGCCTACGACAACGCGGGTAATCTGGTCGAGACGACGATCGCCGTGGACGTCACGATTACACCGGAGGTCAACTCGCGGCTGAAGCGCATTATTCTCGTCGAATCGTACCGGCTCTCTTCTTATTTGGCCAACTACGGCGCCGGACGGACGATCAAGACGTTCTCCCTACTGCCGGGCGAGAAGAGCAAGATCAGCATCCGCTCCTACGCGCAGAGCGAGTCGACGATGAAGAGCGCCGCGACGATCCTCGACTCCGTGACGGACGACATCTCCGAGGAGTTCGAGCAGTCGATCGCCAAGGAACAGGCGGACAAGAAGAACTACGAGGAGAGCAACGAGTACAAGGTAGGCGCGGAAGCGGGGGCCAGCTGGGGCTGGGGCAGCGCAAAGGTGAGCGCCAGCATGAGCGGCGGCACCAACGCGGCACGGGAGCAGTTCGCCAAGAACGTGTCCAACAATACGCAGAAGCATGTCGCCAAGGCTTCGGCGCGCCGCGACGTGCAGATCAACACGACTTATGAAGACAAGAGCACGACGAGCGAAGAGTCGACGATCGTCCGCGAGATCGAGAACATCAACGTCAGCCGCACCCTCACCTTCGTTTTCCGCCAGATGAACCAGGAGTTCATCACGCTGCTCCATCTCGTGGACGTGCGCATCGGCTACTTCACGATCGACACGGTCAACGGCAAAGAGGAGAAGGTGTACCGCGAAGTGACGCTGCCGCAGCTCGACGCGCTGCTCGAGGAGACGATCGTACCGGACAAACGCACCGAGGTGCGCAACGCCATCATTTATCAGCTGACCAATATCTTCGACTACCAGGATAAGCACCACCGGTTCGTGGAGGAGCAGCCGTTCAAGGACGAGGACGGCAATGTCATCCCGTCGTCGAATTACCTGCGCGTCAAGAAAGATTACACGTCGGTCTACCTCGACGATTCGACGGGGACGACCATCAAAGTGCCGGGCATTATCCTCGCCGCCAATCGCCATGTGCTACGGACGGACGGCATCGTCGTCGAAGCGCTGCTCGGCCAGGGCGAAGCGCTCGACAGCTACTCCCGCAACCTGCAGACCGAGTCGGTCCGCGAGAAGGAGCTGCGCAACTCGCTGCTCGAAGCCGAAGTCGAGATGAAGCGGCTGGCGGTTCAGATCCTGACCGACAAAGATCAGGCTGCGGCCCAGATCTATGCGCTGCTCAATCCCGCGCCGGTCGCTCAAGAGGACCAGGATGACGCCGGCACGGGCAGCTCCTCGCTCGTGGCCGCCGGGTCCAGGTAAGGCGGAGCCGCGATGGGAGACGCATTAAAGATCAAGCGCAACGATGGAAAGGTGCTGGAGGAGAAATCGCTCCTGCGCTCGGCAAAGGCGGCGTATGACAAGAAGAAGCTGCAGTATGCCATGGAGAAAGCGATGTCTTTGCTCAAGAAGCTGGCGAAGATGGCCGGGAGCGGCCCTTACGTGGATCATTTTTTCCGATATCACAAGGCGCACGTTCAGTATCTCGCCCAAGTCCTGTACGCCGTCGAGAAGCTGGAACCGATCGAGCAGGAGATCGAGGGCATCCGCATGAATATCGACGGCTTTCTGCGCGAGACCGGCGAGCTGATCGACGCGGCCTCGATGTTCCCGCCGGATCCGCTCTCCGAGCTGCGCAATCCGATCGTCATCCTCGAGATCGCGGCCGATCCCGCGGCCTCGGCGCTGTACGACGGGCTGCTCGACAACTACCAGCAGGCCGCGGAGCTGGCCCTGGCCGGGTTGTCCGACGCCGCCGCCTTTGGCCGGGCGATGGAGCAGGATACGCGACAGCAGGCGCAGGCGATCCTCGACAAGCTGAACGCCATGAAACCCGAGACGCCGGCGCAGCAAGTCTTCATCGGGGCCGCGAAGAAGCGGGTCGAGTTCATCCAGTTCGATCTGATGACCAAGGTGCAGGATACGCGCGGGCGCGCGGAGTCGGCGGCCAAAGGCATCGACGGGCTGCTCGCGGACGTGCGCCAGGTCGATCGGATCGGTAAACGGCAATAGCGATGCATAACGGGACGAAGCAGGGGTTAATCCTGTGTCGTCCCGTTTCCGTTCCAGGGAGCCAATTATCGATAAGGCTGATTACGTGGCGCAACCGGAATTCCCGCGTTGACGTCTACCTCTTGAGGACTGACCGGGAGGAGCCCTGTGCCATGCTGTTGTTTTATACGCCGTTTATTCTTCTTGCGCTGTCCGCCTTCGTACGGACGGTCTATACTTTCGCCCGGAAAGAGGGGCAAGCGGAGCAAGGCGAAGAGTGGACCGGCGGCCGGTTTCTCGACGGCCTGTTGCTCGCCTTCGCTTCGTTCCTGCTCATCTTCGGCTTCGTCTTTGACGGACATGGCGTGCTTGGCGGACAGCCGCTGCGTGTCTACGAGCATACCGGAATGCCCGTCGACGTTTACGCTTCCTTGTCGCCGGGACATCGGATCGTACTGGCGCTGGATGCGCTGCTCGGCTTCTTTTCGTATTGGGCGCTTCGCATCCATCACCGCCGTCTCCCCCCGATCGTTTACGTTTGCGCGCATGCCTTCCTGGTCCTCTTCATCGTTTGGACGGCCATCTACTTCGTCCATACCGGGTTCCATAGCTATGACTTTAATATAGGCTTCTCCGTGCTCCTGCTGCAGACGGGGAGCTTGACGACGGGCCTGCTCTATCTGGCGCAGCTCAAGCGATCCGTAGAATTATGGCCGCTGGCTGGACGGCAGGAGAAGGCGGGCGCCAATAGGGGGCCGGCTTGGCAGCGTGCGATGCATCGCTTCTTGAAGCGCCGGGAAGCGTCGCCTCTCCTTTGGAGCTTGCTCACATTGCCCGTTCAGCTTGTAGTCCAACTGATCTTGGTGCTGTTCGGACAAAAACCGGACGGATTCGTAAGGGCCTTTTTGGACACAAGCGGGTATCATCTGTCGAAGCTGCCGGCGCCCCCGCCGGAGATGATATCGGGAGACGGCCACTATTTATGCACGGTAGCCGCGCGCGGACATCGCCGTCTCGTCAAGCCGCTTCGCGCGGGACTCCGGCACGGCGCCGTCATCCCGGTCAATAGACAGCTCATGATCGCGAACGCGTTCGAGCACCTGCTCGAGCAGCACGCGCCCGCATTTCACCGCAGGATCCGCAGCCTTTATGACAAGTACGGTTATCCGGTCAGCAGGCACATTCGAACGAAGGTCGCGGCGGACTTCGTCTATCTGGCCATGAAACCGTTGGAATGGTTTTTTCTCCTGGTGCTGTATACGGTGGATGCCCGTCCCGAAAACCGTATCCAGACGCAGTACAGCGAATGCCGTTTTCCTGGCAACCCTTACGAGATCGACCAACGCGGCACGCCGGCCCGCGGATCGAAGGGTTAAATCTCGCGTCTCCTGGCGACACTGGAGCTAGAATGATAGCGATAGAAGGAGTGAGGCGCATGAGACAAATTTTGCTGATCACGGACGGCTGCTCGAACGTCGGGGACAGCCCGGCCATCGCGGCGTCGATCGCGCAGGCGGAGGGCATCTCCGTCAATGTCGTAGGCATCGTCGACGAAGGAGGCATCGGCGAGCAAGGAGCGCTCGAGATCGCGGAGATCGCGCGGGCGGGCGGCGGCATGAGCCGGATCGTATCGCCGGCGCTGCTGTCCCGCACGGTGCAGATGATGACGCGGCAGACGGTGCAGGGCACGATTCGCGGCGAGGTCAACCGGGAGCTGCGTCAGCTTTTCGGCGTCGAATCCGCGGCGGAGCTGCCGCCGGACAAGCGGGCGGAGATTGTGCGCGTGATGGAGGATCTCGGCGAGACGGCGGAGCTGCGCGTTGCGCTCCTGATCGACGCGAGCGCGAGCATGAAGCCGAAGATGAGAGCCGTCGAGGAGGCGGTGCGGGACCTGGCGCTGAGCCTGCAGGCAAGGCGCGGCGAGAGCGCGGTCGCGGTGTTTCATTTTCCCGGCGAGCGTTCGCATGAGGCTTGTCTGCTCGATTTGGACTGGACGGACCGCGCGGACCGCATCGGCCCAATTTTCGGGCGCATCAGCATGAAAGGGACGACGCCGACGGGCCCCGCACTTTTGCGCGTGGTGGAGTTTTTCCGGGAAACTTGTGGTAAACTGGAAACAGAACCGCAGCACACTGCGCCTGCGAGGCGCGACGATACGGACGGGATGCGGAGTGACTACGTCGTCTGACGCGCGCGTGCCGGCCGGAACGGTACTGCGCGGGAAGTGGAACGGACGTTCATACCGGTTGGAGCGCATGCTCGGGATCGGGGCGAACGGGCAAGTCTATATGGCGGTCAGCGGACTGCGGACCTACGCGCTGAAGATCGGCATGCAGCTCGAAGACCTTCAAGCGGAAGCGAACGTGCTCGCCTCGCTGGACGGGCGGGAGCGGAAGCGTCCGCCTTTTTTGCTTGATGTGGACGATGCGGAGTGGCAGGGCCGGCTTCTGCCGTTTTACGTCATGCAATATGTGCCGGGCGTGCCCGTGAAGACGTACTTGGCCGAGCATGGCGGTGCCTGGTACGGCGTCGTCGGATATCGGCTGCTGAACCGGCTCTCGGAGCTGCATGCGGCGGGCTGGGTATTCGGCGACGTCAAGAGCGACAATATCCTTGTCACCGATTACGGCCGCGTTTCGCTTGTCGACTACGGCGGCATGACGGCGATGGGACGCTCGGTCCGGCAATTTACGGAAGTGTACGACCGGGGCTACTGGTCGGCGGGGAGCCGCACGGCGGATCCGTCCTACGACGTGTTTTCCGTGGCGGTGCTATGGATACATGCGCTCGACGGCAAGCGCCTGCTGCACATGACCAAGATGCTGCTGCCGCAGAACCGGCACCCGCGCGAGCTGATGGCGCTGGTCCGCAGCCATGCCGAGCTGAAAAAGATGGAGAACTGGATGGAGCTGGCGCTCTACGGCAAGTTCAAGGACGCTCGCGAGGCGTCCGCGCACTGGCGCGACCGCATGCGGGCCGCGGCTGAAGAAGCGGTCCACAACAGTCGCGGCAAGGTGCCGGGATGGATGGCGGGCTTGTTCGCCGCCTCGCTTCTGCTGTGCGTGTCCGCTGCCGCGTTCTGGCTGCTTCAATAGAAGGGGAATTGGGGGAAGTACGAGTGGAGGCGCAAGACGATTTGGCCGTCCGGGTCGCGAGGTCGCTGAAGGATACGTTCGGCATCGGCCCGGGCGCGCGCATCGTCGCAGGCGTCTCCGGCGGACCGGACTCGATGGCGATGCTGCATCTGCTGCGGTCCGCCGCGGTTCGGGACGGCTTGCTCGTCGTCGCCGCGCACGTCAACCATGGATTCCGCGGGACGGAGTCCGACGCCGAAGCGGCGCTCGTGCGCGAGACTGCGGTCGCCTGGGGGATCCCGTTCGAGCTGGCCGAGATCGATATGCCCGCGTATATTGAAGCGACGGGCATGAATTCGCAGGCCGCCTCCCGGGAGCGCAGATACGCGTTCCTGCGCGAGGTCGCGCGGCGTCACGGCGCCAGGACGATCGCGGTCGCCCACCATGCGGACGATCAGGCGGAGACGGTGCTCATGCGGGTGCTGCGCGGAAGCGGCGTGACCGGACTGGCGGGCATTCCCATGCGGCGCGCCGAGGAAGAGTTGGAACTCATTCGCCCCCTGCTGCGTATAACCAAGAACGAGCTGATCGCTTACAACGAGCGGCACGGCGTGCCGTACGCGACGGACAGCAGCAATGCGAAGACGCATTACGTCCGGAACGCGATTCGGCTCGAAGCGCTTCCTTATCTCGAACGGTACAATCCGGATCTGCGCGCTGGGTTGGCCCGCCTGGCCGAGCTTGCGTCGGCCGACGACGAATATATGGAGGCCGAAGCCCGTCGCGCGCTGGCTGCGGGGGCCGGACGCTCGGGCGAAGGATGGCGGCTCGACGCGCGTCACGTCCGGGGGCTTCACCTTGCTTTACAACGCAGAATGATTAAACTAATATTAAATGGTCTTGCAGGACCGCATGCCCAGGCTCGATTCGAGCAGGTGGAAGAGATCTTGGCGATACTGACCGCAGAGCGGCCGGACGTCGCCCGCATCGACATCGGGAGCGGGCTTGTGCTGCTTCGGGAGTATAGCCATGCGTACATAGGACCCGTGCCGGACGCGCAAGCCGGCTATGCCTACGTCGCGGAGCTTCCCGCGCGTTCCGATCGGCTCGAGGTGGCGGTGCCGGAGTGCGGCCTTGTATTCCGGTTCAGCCGGGAGGCCGGGATTTGCGACCCTTCGCCGGGCTCCCGCTGGGAGGCCTTTTTTGACGAGACGGCGCTTGCGATGCCGCTTGCGGTGCGCAGCCGGAAGCCGGGAGACCGGATGGAGCCCTTGGGACTAAACGGCTCCAAGAAGGTGCAAGATATACTCGTCGACGCGAAGGTTCCCCGCAGCCTGCGTCACCTGAAGCCGCTGCTTGTCGACGGCGAAGACCGCATTCTCTGGATGCCCGGTCTCAGGCGCTCGCGCCATGCCGTGCCGAAGCCGAACTCGGGAGCGGGAGCGATCATCCGCGTGACATGTTCGGAGTCAAGCCATCATACCGTTTAATATCGGCCCGGGAGGTCCCAGCATTGCAGAATGACATTCAAGAAGTACTTTACTCGGAAGAGCAGATCCAATCGAAGGTACGGGAATTGGGAGCCGCCGTCAGCCGCGATTACGAGGGGCGCAACCCGCTGGTAATCTGCGTGTTGAAGGGCGCCTTTATTTTTATGGCCGACCTGTCCAAGAACATTACGACCCCGATCGAGCTGGACTTCATGGCCGTATCGAGCTACGGCAATTCGACCCGCTCCAGCGGGGAAGTTCGCATCGTCAAGGATCTGGACACTTCGGTCGAGGGACGCGACATTCTGATCGTCGAGGACATCATCGACAGCGGCCTTACGCTCAGCTATCTGATCGACGTGCTCGAGCGACGCAATGCGAAGTCCGTCCGGGTCGTCGCGCTTTTCGACAAGCCGGGCCGCCGCACCGTCGATCTGAACGCCGACTACACCGGCTTCAGCATTCCCGATGCGTTTGTCGTCGGTTACGGTCTCGACTATGCCGAGCATTACCGCAACCTGCCTTACGTCGGCATTTTAAAAGAAGAAATTTACTCGAACCGCTGAGTACTGCAGCCTTCCGATGGTTTTTCCGCGCAGCCGCGCGTTTTATTGAGATACCAAGACAGGCTATGGTAAAATGATGAAAGCGTGTCGGGAGGAGGTCAGGGATGAATCGGTTTATCCGGAATACGGGATTTTATTTGCTTATATTTTTGGTGACCGTCGGCATCGTTCAGTTCTTCATCGGCAAGAATACGACGACCGAGCCGCTCACCTACAATCAGCTCATGACTGCGATCCAGTCGAAGACCATTCAGGACCTCGAGATGCAGGTCAACCGCGGCACCTATCTGCTGACCGGCCACTTCAAGGAGGGGCAGGCGCCCGAGGGTCACAAAGGCGAGGCCTTCTCGACTCGGATTCAGACCGAGCGCGACGCCGAGACGATCAACGCAGCGGCGGTGGAGCAAGGCTTCGAGCTTAAGAACAAGGCGATGCAGGGCGAGAGCTTCTGGCTGACGTTCCTCACCTCCATCATACCGTTCGTCATTATGTTCATCCTGTTCTTTTTCCTGATCAATCAGGCGCAGGGCGGCGGCGGCAAGGTGATGAATTTCGGCAAGAGCAAGGCCCGTCTCTATAATGAAGAGAAAAAGCGCGTGACGTTCGAGGACGTGGCGGGCGCGGACGAAGAAAAGCAGGAGCTCGTCGAGGTCGTCGAATTCCTGAAGGATCCTCGCAAGTTCGCTGCGCTCGGCGCCCGCATTCCGAAGGGCGTCCTGCTCGTGGGCCCTCCGGGTACCGGTAAGACGCTGCTGGCTCGCGCCGTTGCTGGCGAAGCCGGCGTGCCGTTCTTCAGCATCTCCGGTTCGGACTTCGTCGAGATGTTCGTCGGCGTAGGTGCATCCCGCGTTCGCGACCTGTTCGAGAATGCGAAGAAGAACGCGCCATGTATCATCTTTATCGATGAGATCGACGCCGTTGGCCGTCAACGGGGCGCAGGCCTCGGCGGCGGACACGACGAGCGCGAGCAGACGCTGAACCAATTGCTCGTCGAGATGGACGGCTTCGGCGCGAACGAAGGCATCATCATCGTCGCTGCCACCAACCGTCCTGACATTCTCGACCCCGCGCTGCTTCGCCCGGGCCGCTTCGACCGTCAGATCACGGTCGACCGTCCGGACGTCAAGGGCCGCGAAGCGGTGCTCAAGGTTCACGCGCGCAACAAGCCGCTGTCCAAGGACGTCAAGCTGGGCACGATCGCCAAGCGGACGACCGGTTTCACCGGCGCCGATCTGGAGAACCTGCTCAACGAAGCGGCACTCCTGGCGGCGCGCAAGAACAAGAAGGACATCGCGATGCAAGAGGTCGACGAAGCGATCGACCGCGTCATCGTCGGTACCGAAAAGAAGAGCCGCGTCATCAGCGACCGCGAGAAGCGAATCGTCGCTTATCACGAGTCCGGTCACACGATCGTCGGCTTCTTCCTGGAGCACGCCGACATGGTGCACAAGGTGACGATCATCCCGCGCGGACGCGCAGGCGGCTATGTCATCATGCTGCCGAAGGAAGACAGCCTGCTGGTCACGAAGCAAGAGCTGCTGGACAAAGTCACGGGCCTGCTCGCCGGCCGCGTCGCCGAAGAGCTGTTCATCGGCGAGATCGGCACCGGCGCTTACAGCGACTTCAAGCAAGCAACGGGCATCGTGCGCAGCATGATCATGGAATACGGCATGAGCGACAAGCTCGGGCCGATGCAGTTCGGCGCGACCCAGGGCCAAGTGTTCCTCGGCCGCGATATCGGCCATGAGCAGAACTACTCCGATGCGATCGCGTACGAGATCGACCAAGAGATGCAGATGATCATCCAGACGTGCTACGATCGGGCGAAGAAGCTGCTCACCGAGAAGAGCGCCGAAGTTCACCTGCTGGCCAATACGCTGCTCTCCCAGGAGACGCTCGAGTTGGAGCAGATCAAAGCGCTCATCGAGAAGGGCGATATCAACGCCGTATCCGATGGCGACGGCGGCGATTCCGGCGGCGAGCCGACCGGCGTAGACCCGACGATCGACACGCTCGGCAGCAACGTCCGCGTCCGCATCACGCCGCGCGACGAAGAGTCGAGCGCCAACCAGACGCCTCCGACGCCGGATCAACGGAACGACGAGGACAACGAACCGAAGTAACGAGGATCAACCAAAAACCCGCGGTTCCGCTGCACGATGCAGCGAATCGCGGGTTTTTCGCGCGCTAACCTGCTGTTATCCAGGTCTGGTCAACGAGATGAAGCGCACCTTGCCGTCCTCAAACAGCAGCTGGAAGCGAAGCGCATCGCCGACTCGATAAGACCACGCCGTCTCTGTCCGGGCATTCGGCAAACCGAGCTTGGCGATGACTTCGGCTGGCGTCAAGCCGACTTGGATGCCATCAGTCGTCGCGTAAGCTAGATCATACGTTGTGAAAATGATGGCGTCGGATAATTTGATGACATCCGGATCGGCATATTCGCGAGCAGGCTGCGTTAGCGACTGTATCAATCCTTGCTTCCCAGAACTGCCGTCAAAGAAATAGATGCCGGAGGATAGCGGGAGAAACTTCTTTTCCCAGCCTGAATAATCCTGACCGCCGATGTCGAACCGGCTCTGCTCATACATTCGGTCCGTAACTTGGCCCGCTTGTGCTGCGGTTTCATTTTTAGCCTGCTCGTGAAGTCGGTCGATCGCCGCCCATACGCCGGTCGGATTGACGTACTGCTGCACAAGCATCCATACCTGGTCGTTTGCCAATATCCGCCTATCAGGTGTCCCGTACGTATTGCTGCTCGGATCGTAGGACATGGCAAAGGAGCCGCCTACAGTCGTGAAGGTCATCGTATACGCAGTGGGCACCCAGGCATGCTCCGGCCCCGGCGTGATCGAAGCGGCGGCCATATCCAAAGCGGTTAGATTGCTCAAAATAACGTTTAACCGATCCTTCGGCACCTCGAAGGGCTGCAGTCGATGCTGATTGTCCTCGATCGTAATGCCGACCACGTCTTCGGGCTTAAATGGCAGCTGCTTGCCCAGCACGCCCGACAAGCGTTCGATCACAATCGGTCGGGGAGCCGCGTCCGACACAGAGGAGACTGTAGCGGTCAGCGTTGAAGAAAAGGTTGTCGGGTTCAGCTTGCGAAAGGAAAAGTCTCCCCAATAGCTGAGCAAAAGGGTTCCCGCGACTATCACTGCCGCTACACCGACCATTGTCGCAACTGGAAGCGGACGTTTGTTTCGGTCCGATCTTCGACGCTTATGTTCAATCTTGCCGTTGACCGCGGCCTGCTTGATGGCAGTCATATGGACTTCCGTGAAGCCCGGCGTGCGGCTTGCATCCACTTTCAGTTTTTCGTACCAAGGCGGCAAGCTATCTTTTTTCATGTCCGGACGCCTCCTCTCTAAGCCTGATCATGCGTTGTCTGGCGCGAGAGAGCCTGGACTTCACGGTGCCTTCGGACAAGTCGAGGAGGAGCGCAATCTCCTTAACCGAAAGTTCGTACCTCGCCTGCAGCACAAGCGCCTCGCGCAATTTGACGGGGAGCCGCATGACGTCTCCCCATATCTCGTTGGATAAGGAACGCCTCAGCGCTTCGGATTCGGCGGAAGGACAGGCTTCATGCGCGCGCGGGTCAATGCGGTCCATTAAGGTAACGCGACGCATAAAGGCCGAACGCAAGCGATTGAGCGCCGTATTTCGCGTGATCGACAGCAACCAGGTACGCACGGAGGAGGCTCCGCGGAACGTATCGATTTTCCGATAGGCGGCGAGAAATACGTCCTGGGAGATGTCGTCTGCCAGCTCTCTGCGCTTGGTCAGAACGAAGGCGAGGTTCCACACCTCGGACCCGTATTGCGCCATCAACTCGCGAAGCCCGCCGGCATCCATATTTTCAATGTAGGACCAGTGGGATTCATCCAAGCTCGCAACACCTCCCTCCGATTAGACACCGCAAAAGCAAAAGAGGTTCCGTTTTAGACAAAAAAGAAACCGGGATGCGCGTCCGCACCCGATTCGTGACTTCGCTAACTATGAATGCGGTTTCGCAAAGGTTCAATTGCAATGCGCTGGATTTTTTGCGATCGCTCGAATGGCCTGCGTGTAGGAACGCTTGTTCCACTTGTGTCCGGTCTGCGGAAAAGCCGACAAACAGGCAGAAAACTTCTTCCAAAAATCTGTGAACATTCATTGACAGTGCCTCCCGGCAAGTGTAAATTTATTGTTGACTCACCGACGGAGGTTGCCATTTTGGCATCCCGTTTTTGTTAAGCGGCCTAATTTGTGCTTATTTTCACAATTAACCATACCCAGGCGTCAACGCCGCAGGAGGAGACCACCATGGAAGCTTTAGCCCTTGAACGCAAAGCTGAGCAGAACCGCGAGCTGCGCGAGCGCCTGGCTCAGCTGAAGAAGGAACGCAATGCCATCATTCTGGCTCACTATTACCAGCGCGACGAAATTCAAGAGGTGGCCGACTTCCGCGGAGATTCGTTCCTGCTCGCCCAGAAGGCCGCGCAGACGGATGCCGACGTCATCGTCTTTTGCGGCGTGCACTTCATGGGCGAGAGCGCCAAGATTCTCGCGCCGCACAAGACCGTGCTTGTCCCCGACGAGCGCGCGGGCTGCCCGATGGCGGACATGGTCAACCCGATCGGTCTGCGGGAGCTGAAGGCCAAGCACCCGAACGCCAAGGTCGTGACCTATATCAACTCGTCCGCGGACGTGAAGGCCGAGACCGACATCTGCTGCACGTCGGCGAATGCGGTCAAGGTCGTCAACTCGGTCGAAGGCGACGAGGTCATCTGGTGCCCGGACAAAAACCTGGGCCACTACGTGCAGCAGCATACGGACAAGAAGATGATCATCTGGGAAGGCTACTGCAACACGCATGACATGCTGACCGTCAAGGATGTATACGAGATGCGGGCGAAGTATCCGAACGCGCAGTTCGTCGTCCATCCGGAATGCCGTCCAGAGGTCGTCGAACTTGCCGACTTCGTCGGCAGCACGACCGGCATCCTGAAGTATTGCCGCGAATCGAGCCACAAGGAGTTCATCGTCGGCACCGAGGACGGCACGGGTTACCAGCTGCGCGTGGACAGCCCGGACAAGACGTTCCATTTCGCAAGCAAGTTCCTCGTCTGCCCGAACATGAAGGTCAACAACCTGAAGAAGGTCGTCAAGGCGCTCGAAACGATGCAGCCGCAGATCCATGTGCCGCAAGACGTCGCCGACAAGGCGCGCCTGTCGCTCGAGCGCATGCTGCTCGTCAAGTAACCTGGAGAGATCGATCGGGAGAGACCAATAACTTCATGCGGGGAGTCGCAGAGGGCCATGATACCACGTTATATCGTCGATTTCGATCCGGCGGCGCTTGAGACCGTACAGACGGATATGATCATTATCGGAGCCGGGATCGCGGGCCTGTTCACGGCGCTTCAGGCGGCCAAAGACCGCCGCGTGCTCATGATCACGAAAAAATCGCTGTTCGACAGCAACACGCGCTACGCGCAGGGCGGCATCGCGGCCGTCATCTCGGAGGACGATTCGCCGGAGTTCCATCGCCAGGATACGCTGATCGCGGGCGCGGGGCTGTGCGATCCCGAGGCGGTAGACGTGCTCGTGCACGAGGGGCCGGACGGCGTCCAGGCGCTGATCCAATACGGCACGCACTTTGACGAGGAGGACGGACACCTCGCCCTGACCAAGGAAGGCGCGCATAGCCAGCGCCGCATTCTGCACGCCAACGGCGACGCAACGGGCTACGAGATCGTGCGCGCGCTGGCAGCCAAGGTGCAGACCGTGCCGAATATCGAAGTGTGGGACGACCACTTCGTGCTCGATCTGCTCACCGAGGAAGGCGAATGCGTCGGTGCGCTCGTGCAGAAGCCGGACGGCTCGCGCGTGATCGTGCGGGGGGCGGCCACCGTCCTTTGCTCGGGCGGCACCGGGCAGTTGTACCGCTACACGACGAATCCCGAAGTCGCGACGGGCGACGGCATCGCGATGGCTTATCGCGCCGGCGCGGTCATCCGCGATATGGAGTTCAACCAGTTCCATCCGATGCTCCTATGCAACCCGGGCGCGCCTCGCTTTCGTCTCTCGGAAGCCGTGCGCTGCTTATGCGCGGTCGTTCGCAAAATCCGAGGCGAGCGCTTTATGGACAAATACCATCCGCAGCTCGAGCTGGCGCCGCGCCACATCGTGGCGCGCGCGATCTTGAGCGAGATGGAGCTGACCAAGTCGACATACGTTTATATCGATATTACCCACGAGACGCCGGATCTCATCAAGCATCGGTTTCCGAATATTTATGAGTTTTGCCTGAATTATGGCCTCGATATGACGACGGATTGGATTCCAGTGGCCCCGGCTGCCCATTATATGATGGGAGGCGTCCGCACGGACATGAACGGCGAATCGAGCATCCCCCGGCTGTTCGCCTGCGGCGAAGTCTCGTCGACGGGCGTGCACGGCGCGAACCGGCTGGCGAGCAACTCGCTGTCCGAAGCGATCGTGTTCGGCCGCCGCATCGTCGAGCGGGTTCGCTTGCTCGCGCCGCTCGCGCTTGAAGCGCGCACCGGGTACGCTTCCGATCGCATCGGTGCGCCTGCGGGCAAGATGGCGGAGCGCCGCCTGAAGCTGCAAAAGCTCATGGTGCGCTTCGCCGGCCTCAGGCGAGAAGCCCACGGCCTGACGAAGGGACTCGAAGAGCTGCGCAGGCAGGCGCCGTTGTACCAGACGGAGATGACGACGCGCGAGGAGTTCGAATACGCGAACCTGCTCACCTGCGCGACGTTGATGATGGAGGCGGCCCTCATGCGCGAAGAGAGCCGCGGGGCGCACTACCGGGAGGACTTCCCGGACAAGGACGATTCGTTCTGGCGCAAGCATACGCTGATGCACAGGGAACGGGGCATCGGAGAGGAGTTCATAGGCGATGTTTGAATCGGAAAAGGACTGGGAGATCGCGGGACCCGCGGTCGACGCCGTGAAGGCGCAGCTTAGAGCGTGGCTGGCCGAGGATATCGGCAGCGGCGACGTGAGCACGATGTCGACGGTGCCGGCGGGCCACCGGTCGAAGGGCATCATCCACGCCAAGGAAGCGGGCGTGCTGGCGGGCATGCCGCTCATGCGCCTCGTCTTCGGCGTGATCGACCCTTCGCTCGCGGTCGAATCGCGCGCGCACGACGGCGACCGCGTCGAGCGCGGCACCGTGCTCGCGGTCGTCGAGGGCGCTACGCACAGCATCCTGACGGGCGAGCGACTCGCGCTGAACCTGCTGCAGCGGCTGTCGGGCATCGCGACCAAGACCCGCGTCTACGTCGACGCTGCCGAAGGCTATCCGGCTCGGATCGCCGATACGCGCAAGACGACGCCAGGCCATCGCACGCTGGAGAAGTACGCCGTGCGCATCGGCGGCGCATACAATCACCGCTTCGGCTTGTACGATGCGGTCATGATCAAGGATAATCATATTAAGGCGGCCGGCGGCATCCCCGCCGCCGTCGCTTCGGCGAAGTCGCGCATCCCGCACACGATGATGATTGAGGTGGAGGCCGAATCGCTGGAGCAGGCGCTCGAAGCCGCGCGGGCAGGCGCAAACGTCGTTATGTTCGACAATATGTCGCCCGAGCAGATGAAGACCGCGGCTGCCGAACTGCGCGCCATCGCGCCGTATATCGTGTTGGAGGCTTCCGGCGGCATCCGGCCGGAGCGGGTGCGCGAGGTGGCGGCGTCCGGCGTGGACGTGATCAGCGTAGGCGCGCTGACGCACTCGTTTAACGCGCTGGACATCAGCCTGGACCTGAACGAAGTCAAGAAGGGGGAAGTCTCTTGATTCTGGTCGTCGACGTCGGGAACACCAACATCGAGCTCGGCCTGTACGAGGGCTCGGAGCTTCTCCATCATTGGCGGCTCAGCACGAACCGCTCGGCGACGGTCGACGAGTACGGGATCATGCTGACCAACCTGTTCAGCATCGCGGGCATCCGGGCGGACGAGATCGACGGCGTCATCGTCTCGTGCGTCGTGCCGCCGCTCATGCCTACGCTCGAGCGGCTGTTCGTCAAGTACGTCGGCCGCGAGGCGCTGGTTGTCGGACCGGGCATCAAGACCGGCCTCAACATCCGGTACGAAAATCCGAAGGAGGTCGGCGCCGACCGGACCGTCACCGCGGTCGCGGGCATCGAGCACTACGGCGCGCCGCTGGTCGTCGTCGCCTTCGGCACCGCCACAACCTTCGATTATATCGACCCGTCGGGTGCGTACCTGGGCGGGGTCATCGTGCCGGGCATCGGCATCTCGGCCGAGGCGCTGTACCAGCGCGCCGCGCGCCTGCCGCGCGTCGAACTGGCCAAGCCGCGCGCGGTCGTCGGCCGCAACACGGTCGCGGCCATTCAATCCGGCGCAATCTACGGCTATGCCGGGCAAGTGGACGGCATCGTGAAGCGGATCTGCGCCGAGCAGCGCTGCACGCCGCGCGTCATCGCGACTGGCGGTCTCGCGGAGCTGATCGCGGGCGAGTCGGAGACGATCGAATCGGTCGATTCGATGCTGACGCTGGAAGGATTAAGAATCATTTACGAACGCAATCTATAGGAATCCCGGCCGTCGTGCGCCCGATCGCGGGCGGACGAGCCGGCCTACGACAACAGTGGCAAAGGAGCGGATGAAGTGACGGACGAACTGATCAGAGGCACCGCCTGGGGCGGCGCCGTGCGCGTATTCGGCGCGAAGACGACGGAGCTCGTGCGCGAGCTCCAACGCAGGCACGACACGTTCCCGACGGCTTCGGCCGCGCTCGGCCGGACCGCGACGGCGGCGGCCATGATGGGCTTTATGCTCAAGGGAGACGAGAAGCTCACCATACAGGTGAAGGGCGACGGGCCGATCGGCCAGATCGTCGTGGACGCCAACGCAGCCGGCGAAGTCAAAGGCTATGTAGATTATCCGCATACGCATCTGCCGAGCAACAGCCTCGGCAAGCTGGACGTATCGGGCGCGGTCGGCAAGACCGGTTTTCTCAATGTGACCAAGGATCTGGGACTTAAAGAGCCGTACCGCGGCAGCGTGCCGCTCATCTCGGGCGAGTTGGCCGAAGACTTCACCTACTACTTCGCGGCATCCGAGCAGACACCTTCCGCCGTCGGACTGGGCGTACTCGTCGATACCGACAATACGGTGCTGCACGCGGGCGGCTTCATCATTCAGGTGCTGCCGAACATTACCGACGAGCAGCTGGCGCGTCTTGAGCAGGCCGTCGCGGCGATGCCCCACGTCACCGCGTTGCTCGACCAGGGCGAGACCGCCGAAGGGATCGTGCGATTCCTCGTCGGCGACGATCTGACGATTCACGATACGATCGAGCCCAAGTTCGTCTGCCATTGCTCGCGGGAACGCGTAGAGCGGACGCTCGTCAGCATGGGCGAGGCGGAGCTTCGCAAGCTGATCGACGAGGACGGACAGGCCGAAGTGAAGTGCCATTTTTGCAATGAAGCTTATCAGTTCGACGGCGAGCAGCTTCGTGTGATTCTGGAACGCGCGACTTCTTAATATAGCGAAGGAGGGATACGGCCATGTGGCAGACGAAGCGGCTGGGGAAGCCGATCGTTCTGCTTGCCCTGACGTGGGCGCTGGCTGCCGAAGCGGGCTGCACGGCCAAGCCGGCGCATACGGCGGAGCCGCCCGGCACCGAGCCGATCCCATCGGGCTCGATGACGGGAGCTCCGGGAGGAGCGGGCGATACCGTGGCGATCGTTGGGGAGACACGCATCACGCGCAAGCAGCTGCTGGACGCTCTGCTGGGCGCGTACGGAGAGCAAACGCTGCGGACGATGATGCTTCGCGTGGCCGTTCAGAAGGAAGCGCAGGCTGCGGGCATCTCGATTGCGGAGGATGCGGTGGATCGTGAGCTTCGCAAGGCGAGCGAAGGCTACGAGAGTCTGGAAGCGTTCTATGATGCCCGCCGACAGCAGCTGGGCATGTCGCGCGAGGACGTGCGGGACGATATTCTTTATAAATTGCAGCTGGAAGCGCTCGCGATTCGCGGCGTCGTGGCGACGGATGCGGACGCGGACCAGTACATGACCGATCATCCCGAAGAATTCGCGCCGAAGGAGGAGCTGAAGCTCTCTCATATCGTCGTGGAGCGGCAGAAGGACGCCGAGCATCTGCTGGACCTGCTGCAGCAAGGCGAGGACTTCGCGAAGCTGGCTGTCGAGAACTCGCAGGATGCGGATACGGCCGCGGACGGCGGCAATCTGGGATGGGTCGAGACCGGCGACCCGTTCGTAGCGCCCGAGCTGCTGGCGGCGGCAGTGAAGCTGGAGATCGGGGAAGCGGCGGGACCGATCCGCACGGACGCAGGCTACGAGGTCGTGCTCGTCGCGGGCCGGCGGGGCACGGGGGAGCAGGACGCGCAGGCGGAGCGGGAAGAGGCGAAGCGCCAATACGCGCTGTCGGTGGCGCCGCCGCTGTCCGAGGTCGAGCAGTCGCTGCTGGACAAGTACGGCGCCAAGGCGATGGACGGAGCGCTTGAGTATTAGACCTTGCGGAATTATCCTTCTATTGACATTGCCCCGCAACGTGCGATAAGATGGGAAAAGATAAAAGCCGACTGAAATTGTCGGAAATAGGGGAATGGACGAGGCCGTCCGCCATTATCCAAGGAGGAATCATTCGCCATGGCAAAAATCGTGCAGAATATTACGGACCTGATCGGGGATACGCCGCTCGTCCGTCTGAACCGCATCGTACCTGAGGGCAGCGCGGAGGTTTACGTCAAGGTCGAATATCAGAACCCGGGCGCCAGCGACAAGGACCGGATCGCCATCAGCATCGTTGAAGAAGCCGAAAAAGAAGGCAAGCTGAAGCCGGGCGGCACGATCGTCGAAGCGACCAGCGGCAACACCGGCATCGGCCTCGCGCTCGTCGCCGCGGCGAAGGGCTACCGCGCCGTCATCGTCATGCCCGAGACGATGAGCCTCGAGCGTCGCAACCTGCTTCGCGCCTATGGCGCCGAGCTGGTGCTGACCCCGGGTTCCGAAGGCATGAACGGCGCCGTCAAGAAGGCCGAGGAGCTGCTCAAGGAGAACCCGGACTACTTCCTCGCCGATCAGTTCAAGAACAAGGCGAACCTGAAGATTCACCTCGAGACGACGGGTCCCGAGATCGTCGAAGCGATCAACTCGCTCGACGGTAAGCTGGACGCGTTCGTGGCGGGCATCGGCACGGGCGGCACGATCTCCGGCGCCGGCAAGGTGCTGAAGGACAACTTCCCGGGCATCAAGGTCGTGGCCGTCGAGCCTGCGGCGTCTCCGCTGCTGTCGAGCGGCAAGGCGGGCCCGCACAAGATCCAAGGTATCGGCGCGAACTTCGTGCCCGAGATTCTGGATCGCGAGATCTATGACCAGATCATCGCCGTCGAAAATGAAGACGCGTTCGAATGGGCGCGCACCGCTGCCAAGAAGGAAGGCATCCTGTGCGGCATCTCCTCCGGCGCGGCGATCTACGCGGCGCTGCAAGTGGCGAAGGAGCTCGGTGCCGGCAAGCGCGTCGTGGCGGTCGTTCCGTCCAACGGCGAACGCTACCTGAGCACGCCGCTGTTCAACTTCGACAACTAATCTGTTGGCCGTCGATCCGGCCGTCCTTTGGGGCGGCCGGATTTTTGCGTTGGCAGGCCGATGGCGGGATTGAGATGGAATATCGCGGGATATCGATGTGTGGCATCGTTATTGGCCGGCTAAACGGCAAATAAAAACGGAGGGCTCGTTGCCCTCCGTTTCCGCTTATAGAGCGCCTGCCTGCCGGCAGATCTCCACTGCCTGGTCGTAATCTTCCTCGTCGACGATGGCCGTCAGCAGAATGTCCCGGCCCGTCACGCGGTTGTCCGGTCCGCCCGAGCTCATCCCGCTGGCGCTGACGCTTGCAGCCGCCAGCACGCCGGCGTCGGGATTGTCGAAGTCCCCGCCGAGCGTAATGAAGCCAAGTCCGCGGAACGTTCCCGCGATCGTATTGCCCAATTGGTCCAGATGCTCCATGCCCGCGCCCTGATAGCCGTCGAACCGGTCGATACCGTGCTCGTTCAGGCGCAAGGATTTAAGCTCCTCCAACGCCCGCTTGGCTTGATCCGGCGTGTTGAAGTAGGCGAGCACCGCCCGATCCGCCATCGGTTCATCCCCCTTCGGCCGGCGTCTCCCCGCCGGCATCTTCCACCGTAGTATGGGCGCAGGCGAAGGCGGCTATGCGGGCTGCATCAATCTGGGCGGCCGACGCGCCCCGGGAGCAAGCCTACCGAATCTGCTTTTTCAAATAACGTCGAAACGCGCACATGACCCACAAATGAATTTTCGCCTGCGTGTACTTGTAAAGAAACCAGGGCAGCGCCGGCAAATAGTCGTGGATGGCGATGATGCATTCGTCGGATTCGGGAACCTGCAAAAACTCCAGCCGCCCGCGGTGCGTCTCCTTTCGACTTGAAAAGGAGCCGCCCGTAATGTAATACAGCGCCCGGGTTGGCGAGCTCCGCTCTGCGGAATAGGTGAGCTCGAGCAGAGGGCCTTTGCGGCCGACCGCATGGATCCGATATATATCCTTCTTATCGTGCGCCACCCGGATCAGCGGTCCGGCCGCGCGATTCAACCAGCCGAGATAACACTTGGAGGCTGCATGCGCATCCATGTCCGCGGGCAGTCTGACGCGCTGCACGGAGCGGACGTCCGATTTGGCGTGGCGCGAAGCTTTCCCAGGCTTTCGCTTTTGTCCTCCTGCCGCCCGCTTACTGCCAAGCTCCCGATCCTGCTCTTCCCGTATCGCGTCTTCCGCCGCCCGGCGGAACGTGATGACGCCTGCGCCAATCCCGCTCGCCCGATTCTCGCTTCTGGCCACCATCGGGTGAATCAGGCTTTCGATCAAGGGGTAGGCCATTTCCTTCGGCGTTCCGGTAATAAGCGCCAGCCACAGGCGGGACAAATAAACGGAGAAGGCGGGAAAAGGGATCAAAATTCGTTTTTTCCCCAGCGCCTCCGCCGTTTGGCGGAGCATTTGCTTGTAGGTCATAACGTCGGGCCCGCCGATATCGATTGCGCGACGGTACAGGTCGGTCCGTCCGATCGCGGCCGTCAGGGCGTCCAGCACCTCGGGCAAGGCGATCGCATGCGTAAGGGTGCGCGTCCATTTCGGCAGGATCATGACAGGCAGACGGCGCACCAGCTTAAGAAGAATGGGAAAAGAAGAGCCTTGCGGACCGACGATCAGACCGGCGCGCAGCGTCGTTACCGGCACCCCGTAGGAAGCAAGCACCTTTTCTACCTCCAGCCGGCTCCGCAAATGGCGGGACAGCTCGCCGGGCGGCACATCGGGCGGAATGATGCCGCTCAGGTAGACGATCTGGCGCACGCCGTTTTTGCTGGCGGCTCTCGCAAAGTGGTCTGCGAGCAGTACGTCCATGTCCTCGAACCGGGCTTGCGTCAGCTTGGCGGAGGGGAGCATGGAGTGGACCAGATACACCGCATAGTCCGCGCCGGCCAATCCTTTTTCCGCATCGATCAGGGAGAACAGGTCGCACGAGCGCCAGCTCACGCGGGAATCGGTATCCCGACCTTCCTCGTCGCCCCGGGACAGCGCGATCACGTCCGCGAAAGGCGCCAACCGTTGAAGCAGATTGCGGCCGATATAGCCGCTTGCGCCCGTCAAAGCGATGACGGGTCTTGGGGCCGGGCTGTCTTCCCGCTCGCTCATGAGGTCAGCGCTCCTTCGTATCCTTCTGCCGACAAATACCCGGTACCGTATGAAAAGTAACAGCCCCGCCGTGGGCGGGGCTTACGGGTGCGCAGACTAACGTGTTGCGCTTTTTACAGCCAGTCTTTAATTTTAACCGTAAGGGTGCGCTCTTTGCCATCCTTGACGCTGGTATAAATGAGATCGATAACGCCGTCGTGCTCGCCGCCTACCTTGAAGGTGTCCCCATGATAAGGGACATCGTTAAGCTTGGCATATTCCTGGTCCTCCGGGTCGAGCAGCTCGTACAGCTCTTTCTTTTTCCCCGTCTCCGGGTCGACCAGCGTCAGCAGGCCGGTCGTGTTCGGCCGGATGAGCAGATAGTTCGCGCCGATGCCCTCCACGCCATAGATCTCGTTCAGGCCGCCCAACTTCTGCAGGTCGTATTCCTTGTCCGTACTGCCGTCGTCTTTAAGGATTCGCAGCTTTTTACCGTCTGTCAGCACCGCCTGATTGCCGACGCTGGTTACGTTCGGTGTCATGCGCTGCCAGTAATGGACCGTGGCCTGGTCGACGAGCTTCTTGTTCTTCACGTAGGCGGTCGTGTAGTTGACGTTGATGTGGGGTTCGCCGTAAACATCGGATGCCGTCACGATGTAGCCGCCGGTACCGAGCTTGTCGACGGACAGGCTTAACAGCTCTTGCTGTTCGAATTTGAGCTTGCCTGTCTTCACCGCGGGACTGTTTGACGGATCGGACTGGTACAGATCGCCGGTTTTCCTGTCGAGCCAGAACATGGACGGCGTCAACGTAATCGCATAACCGACAGCGTAAGGATCGCCGTCTTCGATCGTTACCGTGCGCTGCGCGCTCTGCCACTTCACGGCGGCGCCCAGCGACTGAGCGACGAAGCGGACGGGCACGTACACCGTATTGTTCTTCATGAGAGCCGGCGCGTTCAGCGCGATGGATTTGTCGTTAAGCTGCGCAGTCTTGCTGCCGAGTGTCAGCTTTACCGTACGGTTTGGCGCGTAAACGGACACGAGCTTCTTGGGGCCGTCCCAGTCTACATAAGACTTGAGCAGCTGCGAGACCATACGAAGCGGAACGAAGACGCTGCCGCTGGCGTCGAGATAGGGCGCCGCCGTACCGGCTGCGATTTCGTTGCCGTTGACGACGAGCTTGACAGGCTTGGGAGCTGCGGCAGCTTGCGCTGCAGATCCGCCTGAGGACGCGGCGGTTCCGGCGGCCAGCAGCAGGGCGAGTCCGAACAATCGGATTTTATTTTTTTTGCGCATGGGGTCATCGTCTCCTTTGAATGTTGCATCCTTCATTACCCATATTTAGAGACGATTCGGGGGTTGTTAAAGTTTCACGGGCGGAAGAAGGGGCGCTCTATCCTCGGCTTTCGATTGTTTGTATACTTAGTGAAGAAGAGGAAGCTGCGGCGGTCTGTAACCGGCGAGAAAGCTTCCGAGGGGGATATGCGGAGTTGGAAGCGCTGATAACGTTGGAGAAATGGCGGAAGTGGCTTGGCGAATGGACAGATGCAAGCGGGGACACCGAAGGGTATAACCGATTGCCTTATATAGAAAAGCATTCGCTCTCCGTAGGCGAAGATCGCGTCCCGCTCTGGCGCGGCGCGTGGGAGGCGGCGGGCGAAGAAGCCTTCGTGCTGGAGAGCGGCAAAGGCGGCCGCTATACGTTTCTCGGCATCCGGCCAAGCGCGGTGCTGGTCGGAAGCGGCGGCGAAGCCGAGCTTAGGCGCTGCGGCGGCGGGGGAGGGGCGGCCGAGCGGCTGCGCGGCGATCCGATCGCGGTCGTTCGCGCGGCGATGCGCGGCTTCCGCGCCCCGTCGGATACGGGTGTGCCGATGTTCGCGGGCGGCGCCGTCGGCTATTGGAGCTACGACGTCGCTCGCTCGCTGGAGCGGCTCCCGGAGACGGCGGCGGACGAGCTGGGCCTGCCGGATTACGCATTCCTGCTGATCGACGAGCTGTGGATCGTCGATCACGAGGCGGGCGAATTGTACGTCGCCGTTCATGCCGACCCGGGCGCTGCGAGGGCCGAATCGGCCGTTGCGGCCGCATACGATGCAGCCCGCGCGCATGCGGCGCGGATGAAGGCCGATTGGGACCGGATCGTCGCGAGGGCCGCAGCGCCCGAGGCTGCATCGGCGCTGGCGGCGGCGCGCGCGCTGCTGGTTGAGGAGGGACTGGCGCTTGACGTCGAGGCGTTCGCGCAGGGGCTGCGCACCTCTCTTTCCAAAGAGGCGTTCAAGCAGGCGGTTTGCCGCATTCAGCAGTACATCGGGCAAGGCGACGTCTTCCAGGTGAACCTATCCCTTCGTCAGACGATGCCCGTGACCGCGAGTCCCGAAGCGCTCTACGAATGGCTTCGCCTAATTAATCCTTCGCCCTATATGGGCTTGCTGCGCTTGCCCGGCTTTAGCCTCGTGTCGGCATCGCCGGAGCTGCTGGTCAAGCGCCAGGGCGATCGCGTCAGCATGCGGCCGATCGCGGGCACGCGCAGGCGCGGGCGCACGCCGGAGGAGGACGCGGCGATGGCCGACGAGCTGCTCTCGAGCGTGAAGGAACGCGCGGAGCACATTATGCTCGTCGATCTTGCGCGCAACGATCTGGGACGCGTCTCCGCCTATGGTTCGGTCCACGTGCCGGAGCTGCTCACGATCGAGCGCTATTCGCACGTGATGCACCTCGTGTCGCAGGTCGAAGGGCGGATCGCGCCGGGCAAGGACAGCCTCGACGTGCTGGCGGCTTCGTTTCCCGGCGGCACGATCACCGGCGCGCCCAAGATCCGCACGATGGAGATCATCGAGGAGCTCGAGCCCGTGCGCAGAGGCGCCTATACCGGCTCGATCGGATGGATTGACTACGCGGGTAATATGGAATTTAATATAGTTATCCGTACGATGGTGGCGAAGGACGGCCTCTGCCATATTCAAGCCGGCGCCGGCATCGTCATCGATTCCGATCCCGAGCGGGAGTTCTACGAGTGCCTGAGCAAGGCCAAGGCGCTTTGGAAGGCGGTACAGTACGGGGAGCGGCTCAGCCCGGACGGGACGGGAGCCGACGCGAAGGGGGACTGGGCATGATTCTGGTCATCGACAATTACGATTCGTTTACTTATAACCTGGTGCAGTATCTGGGCGAGCTGGGACAAGACATCGTCGTAAAGCGCAACGACGAGATCGACCTGGACGGCATCGCGGCGCTTGCGCCCGATCACATCCTGATCACGCCGGGGCCTTGCACGCCGAACGAGGCGGGCATCAGCCTGTCCCTGATCGACCGCTTCAAGGGCGAGATTCCGATCTTCGGCGTCTGCCTCGGGCATCAGTCGATCGGGCAGGCGTTCGGCGGCGGCGTCGTGCGAGCGCCGCAGCTCATGCACGGCAAGACGAGCGAGATGTCGCACGACGGCCGCACGATTTTCGAAGGCGTGCCTTCGCCATTCACGGCGACGCGCTACCACTCGCTTATCGTGAAGCGCGATACGCTGCCCGATTGCCTGGAGATCAGCGCGGAAACGGACGGCGAGATCATGGGGCTGCGCCACAAGGAGTATGTCGTCGAGGGCGTGCAGTTCCATCCCGAGTCGATCATGACCGATCATGGCCGCACGCTGCTGCAGAATTTCTTGAACTACAAGTCGGGCTTGCGGCAATGAAGCTGCTGCTGGACGGACAATTGACGGATAGCCGGGAAGCCGTGATCTCAGTCTACGATCACGGCTTCCTGTATGGGATGGGCTTGTTCGAGACGTTCCGCACGTATGGGGGCCGGCCTTGGCTGCTGCATAGGCATGCGGAGCGGCTAGCCGGCGCATGCGAAGCGCTCGGCATCTCGTACCGGCCGGATCCGGAGGCGATGGCCGCCGGCGTGGCGCGGCTGCTCGAGGCGAACGGCCTGGCCGACGCTTATATCCGCTGGTCGGTGTCCGCCGGCAGCGGCGAAGTCGGTCTCCCCGCGGGCGAATATGAGGCGCCGCGCGAGATCGTATACGCCAAGCCGCTTGGTTCGGACGATCCCGCGACGCGCCCTGGCAAGACGCTGCGGCTGCTGCGCCTTCGGCGGACGCGTCCGGAGGGCGGCGGGCTGCGGCTCAAGTCTTTTCACTATATGAACAACATCGCGGCGAAGCGGGAGCTGCGGGCCGGCGGCGCTTCGGCGAGCACCGAAGGGCTGTTCCTGAATGAGCGGGACGAAGTCGTGGAAGGCTTGGTGAGCAACGTGTTCTGGGTGCGGGACGGGGTGTTGTATACGCCCTCGCTCGATACGGGGCCGCTCGCGGGCGTGACCCGGGCCTTCGTGTTGGAGCAGGCTCGCAGCGCAGGTCTCGTTTGCTATGAGGGCAGCTATGCCTGGGACGACCTGCTGGGTGCGGACGAATGCTTCGTGACCAACTCGATCCAGGAGATCGTGCCGGTCGTCGCGCTGGAGGAACCGGACGGTCGGCCGGCGCGCGGACCGGGCGGCAGCGGCGGCCTCGCATCGAATCGCGCCAAAGTCGATGCCATGGATGCCGCGGGCGCCCCGGGCCCATGGACCCGCAGGCTGATGACCGCCTACCGGGCGGCCGCGGAGAAAGGCGATGAAACATGAATCCTGTCATTTACCATAGACGCTACCGGTTTGACGACGGTCTTGAGCTTGCGTTGGGCGAGCGGACGCTCATCATGGGCATTCTGAACGTGACGCCCGACTCGATCTCTGACGGCGGTCGGTTCGATTCGGTCGAGACGGCGGTGCGCCGCGCGGTTGAGATGGCCGAGGAAGGCGCGGATCTGATCGACACCGGCGGCGAATCCACGCGTCCCGGACACGAGCCCGTGACGGCCGAAGAAGAGCAGCGGCGAGTGCTGCCCGTCATCGAGGCGGTACGCAAGGCGGTCCCGCTGCCGATCAGCGTCGACACGTACAGGCCGGAGACGGCCGAGCTCGCGCTCCGGGCCGGCGCGCATCTTTTAAACGACATCTGGGGTCTCAAGCACGACCCTCTCATGGCGCAGGTAGCCGCAAGCGCCAACGCGCCGGTCATCCTGATGCACAACCGCAAGCAGCGGGATTATCGCGAATTTGTGCCCGACGTGCTGGCCGACTTGCGAGAGAGCGTGGCGCTGGCCCGGGCATCCGGCATTGCGGACGATCGCATCTGGCTGGATCCGGGCATCGGTTTTGCCAAGGATTACGAGGAGAATCTCGAGCTGATGGGCAGGCTCGGCGAGTTGAACGCGCTCGGCTATCCGGTGCTGCTGGCGACGTCGCGCAAGACGTTTATCCGCCGCACGCTTGACCTTCCCGCCGACGATGTCGTCGAAGGCACGGGTGCGACCACGGCGCTCGGCATCGCGCAGGGCTGCCAGATCGTCCGCGTACATGACGTGCGTGCCATGAAGCGAGTGGCGGCGATGACGGACGCGATCGTGTACCGCCAAGCCAGGCACGAAGACGGAAAACGCTGAAGGAGCGACGAACGAATGGATACGATGAAGCTAAAGCGCATGGTTTTTTTCGGATATCACGGCGTATACCCGGAGGAGAACAAGCTGGGCCAGAAGTACTTCGTGGACCTCGACATGAAGCTCGACTTGAGCCGCGCAGCCGAGAGCGACGACGTCGCCGATACGGTGAACTACGCGGAGGTCCATGCCCTGGTCAAGGAAATCGTGGAAGGCCCCCCGGTAAAGCTCATCGAGAAGCTCGCGGGGAACATTGCAACGGCCGTACTCGGTACGTATACTATAATCGATGAAGTCACGGTAGGCGTGACGAAGCCGAATCCGCCCTTCGACATTACGTTCGACGGTGTCACGGTGGAGCTCACGCGCGCCAGATGACCGAAGCGGCGGGCATGCCGTCCGCAGGCATACGAAGGACTGAACGAGGATGAAGCTGGCTTATGTGGCGCTCGGCGCCAATCTGGGCGACCGGGAGCGGTCTCTCGCGGAGGCGCTGCGTCGTCTGAACGAGATGCCCGGCATACGCGTGGAGCGCGTGTCGGGCGTATACGAGACCGATCCGGTCGGTTATACGGACCAGCCGAACTTTTTGAATATGGCGGCAGCGCTGATGACGAGCCTGCCGCCGCTCGAGCTGCTTCGCACGCTGCTGGCGCTGGAGCTTGAGATGGGTCGGGTCCGCGAGTTCCGCTGGGGACCGCGCGTCATCGATCTGGACCTGCTGTCGTACGAGGACGAGACGTTCGAGACGGACGAGCTGACGCTCCCGCATCCCCGCATGGGGGAGCGGGCGTTCGTGCTTGCGCCGCTCCGGGACGTGTGGGCGCCAGGCGAGGCCTTTCCTTGGGAAGCGCAGCTCGGGCCGGATACGCTTGAGAAGGAAGGCATTCGCCGTCTGGCTTCGGGATTGGAACCGCGCGGCCTTTAGGAGGGATAATCACATGCTGAAGATCGGCAATGTGGAGATGAATAACAACGTGGTGCTGGCGCCGATGGCAGGCGTCTGCAATCCGGCATTTCGGCTGATCGCCAAGGAATTCGGCTGCGGCCTCGTATGCGCGGAGATGGTCAGCGACAAGGCGATTCTGCACGGCAACCGGCGGACGCTCGAGATGCTGTTCGTCGACGAACGGGAGAAGCCGCTCAGTTTGCAGATTTTCGGCGGGGACAAGGAGTCGCTCGTCGAGGCGGTCAAGTTCGTCGACAAGAACACGAACGCCGACATTATCGACATCAACATGGGCTGCCCCGTGCCAAAAGTCACAAAGTGCGATGCTGGCGCCAGGTGGCTGCTCGATCCGGCCAAGATTTACGAGATGGTCTCGTACGCGGTCGACGCGGCGGAGAAGCCGGTGACCGTCAAGATGCGGATCGGCTGGGACGACGAGCACATTTATGCGGTCGAAAATGCCCGAGCCGTTGAGCGCGCCGGCGGCGCGGCCGTCAGCGTGCACGGACGCACCAGGGAACAATTGTATACGGGTCACGCGAACTGGGATATCATAAAGGACGTCAAAGAGGCCGTCTCCATCCCGGTCATCGGGAACGGTGACGTGTTCTCTCCCGAAGACGCGGAGCGCATGCTCGCCCACACGGGCGTTGACGGCGTCATGATCGGTCGCGGCGCGCTGGGCAATCCGTGGATGCTGTACCGGACGGTCCACTATCTGACCACAGGAGAGAAGCTCCCGGACCCGAACCCTGCGGAGAAGATGCGCATCGCTATGCTGCACATGGACCGCCTGATCAATCTCAAGGGCGAGGGGCAAGCGGTTCGCGAGATGCGCAAGCATCTGGCCTGGTACCTCAAGGGACTGCCGGACGCCGCGCAAGTGAAGAACGAGATCATGGAAATGACACGCCGCGCCGACGTCGCGCGCCGGCTCGACGAGTACGTGGAGTCGCTGGCCGACCTCGACGCCGCCGCACAGACGGCGGACGGACCTGCCGTCGTGCATTGATTTTGCGCCGAATTCCTGTTAATTGACATTTAATAGGGGTTGAAATATAATTCTAAGCAATATTCGCAAGACGGTCGAGATTGCCGCGGCTGGCCGGGACATTCCCAGTCATGTCGGCGGCAATTCGCCATATAACTGTATTCAAGGTGCGCGCCCGCCGCGCGGTTCGCGGCGCAGCCTCCGCAAGCAAGCCTTCATGCCCGGCATGGATATCATATCTTCGACAGGAGATCGGTGAGATGAGCGAAAAGGAAGTGCTTCTGACCCCTGATGGGCTCAAGAAGCTCGAAGAGGAACTGGAGAACCTGAAGTCCGTCAAGCGCCGCGAGGTCGCCGAGCGGATCAAGGTTGCAATCGGTTACGGCGACATCAGCGAAAACTCGGAATATGAAGATGCCAAGAACGAACAGGCATTCATTGAAGGCCGCATCATCACGCTTGAGAAGATGCTGCGCAACGCTCGCATCATCAACAACGACGAGATCGATCTGAACACCGTGAGCATCGGCTCCACCGTCGTCGTCGAAGACCTCGAATTCAACGAGACGCTTGAATATACGATCGTCGGCACGGCCGAATCCGATCCGCTGAAGAACAAGATCTCCAACGAGAGCCCGGTCGGACGCGCGATTATCGGCAAGGCGAAGGGCACGACCGTCGAAGTCAGCGTACCCGCGGGCATTATTCAATACAAGATCGTCGATATCAAAAGGTAATCCGCTGCGAGGCCCCCGTGCCAAGCCAGCT
This sequence comes from Cohnella sp. GbtcB17, assembly GCF_019091135.1. Classification (GTDB taxonomy): domain Bacteria; phylum Bacillota; class Bacilli; order Paenibacillales; family Paenibacillaceae; genus Cohnella. The sequence continues at coordinate 42,622 of NZ_JAGXJW010000065.1, forward strand.
AAAAAGGCCATCTGTGAGCGCGAAAAAGCTTCCGGCAGCGGAAGCTTTTTTGACGAAAGCGGGGTGGCCCGCGTTCTGACGGATATCAGTTGGGAAAGGGTGTACATCATGAGTCAAGATTTGGAGCAACAAGCAGGTACTGAACCTACCGCCGCCGAACTCAGCGAGATGCTGCAGATCCGCCGGGGCAAGCTGGACGAGCTTCGCAAGCTGGGCATCGATCCGTTCGGCACGAAGTTCGAGCGTACGGCTGCCGCGGGGGACATCCTCGCGCGTCTCGACGCCAAGTCGACCGAAGAGCTGGACGAGCTCGCCGAAGAAGTGAGCGTGGCCGGACGTATCATGCAGAAGCGCTCGATGGGCAAGGCTTCCTTTGCGCACATTCAGGATCTGACCGGCAAAATTCAAATTTACGTGCGTCAGGACTCCGTGCCGGAAGACCAGTACAAGGCGTTCGGCATCCTCGATATCGGCGACGTCATCGGGGTCAAGGGCACGGTATTTAAGACGCGTACCGGCGAGACCTCGATCAAGGTATCCGAATTGACCGTGCTGACCAAGTCGCTGCTGCCGCTGCCGGACAAGTTCCATGGTCTGAAGGACGTGGAGACGCGCTATCGCCAGCGTTACGTGGATCTGATCGTCAGCCCGGACGTGCAAAAGACGTTCATTACGCGTTCGCGCATCATCCAGTCGATGCGGCGTTACCTGGACGGACGCGGCTATCTCGAAGTCGAGACGCCTACGCTGCACGCCATCGCCGGCGGCGCCGCGGCCAAGCCGTTTATCACCCACCACAATGCGCTGGACATGCAGCTGTACATGCGAATCGCCATCGAGCTTCACCTGAAGCGGCTCATCGTCGGCGGCTTGGAGAAGGTATACGAGATCGGACGCGTCTATCGCAACGAAGGGATGTCGACGCGCCATAACCCTGAGTTCACGATGCTTGAGCTGTATGAAGCTTATGCGGATTACAAGGACATCATGAAGCTGACGGAGGACCTGGTCGTCCATCTGGCCGAAGAAGTGCTCGGCACGACGCAGATCGTCTATCAAGGACAGGAGGTCAACCTGTCCGCGCCATGGCGCAGGGAGTCCATGACCTCGCTGATCCAGAAGGCTGTCGGCATCGACTTCACGGCCGACATGACCGACGAGGAAGCGCACCGCCTGGCGAAGGAGCACAACGTGCCGGTCGAGCCGCATATGACGTTCGGCCATATCGTGAACGCCTTCTTCGAGACGTTTGTCGAGCACACGCTCATTCAGCCTACGTTCGTGACCGGGCATCCGGTGGCGATCTCGCCGCTCGCGAAGAAGAACGCCGAAGATCCGCGCTTCACGGACCGCTTCGAGCTGTTCATCGTGGCGCGTGAACACGCCAATGCCTTCACGGAGTTGAACGATCCGATCGACCAGCGTCAGCGTTTCGAGGCGCAGCTGGTGGAGAAGGAAGCGGGCAACGACGAAGCGCAGGATCTCGACGAGGACTTCATCCGTGCGCTCGAGTATGGCCTGCCGCCTACCGGCGGTCTCGGCATCGGCATCGATCGTCTGATCATGCTGCTGACCGACGCGCCGTCCATCCGTGACGTGCTGCTGTTCCCGCACATGCGCGGGGAGTAAGCAAATAGAAGGGAGAGCCGGTCGCCGGGAGGCGGTCGGCTTTTATGTTTGTCGCGTTTGAACGATATCCCCTTCGCACAGGAAGAGGCGGTACCGGTCGGTTTTGGGCGCCGGGGCAACGGAAAGCTTCTATATAGAGAGAGCCTGTTTGGCGGAGATGGCGGAGGACGCCAACCCGCCTTCTACACGCCTGTAGAGGGATTTTCATGTTATTAAATTCTTTTTAAAAAAGGTGTTGCAATTAACTAGGCGCCTGTGATATATTATTCAAGTCGCCGCTGAGAGGCCGCCAAGCAAAAGGGCCGAGAGCGAAGACAAGATTGCTCCTTGAAAACTGAACATCGAGCGTTAAAACAAACGGACGCTGAGGCCTTCGGGCTGAAGCGAAAAGTTATACCAGCTTTATCATGAGCAAGTCAAGCTTACCTTTATGGAGAGTTTGATCCTGGCTCAGGACGAACGCTGGCGGCGTGCCTAATACATGCAAGTCGAGCGGATCTCT
>NZ_JAGXJW010000066.1 GCF_019091135.1 Cohnella sp. GbtcB17
CGGGCAAATAAAATGGACGTGCGCGTCGATGTCGCCCGCCGTCACGATCCTGCCTTCTCCGGCGATGACCTCGGTGCTCGCGCCGACGATCATATCCGGCCGGACGCCGTCCATGATGTCGGGATTGCCGCCCTTGCCGATGCCGACGATCAGCCCGTCCTTGATGCCGATGTCCGCCTTCACGTTGCCCCAGTGATCGATGATGACGGCATTCGTGATGATCGTGTCCAGCACGCCGTCGGCCCGTACGGCATGGGCAGACTGCCCCATCCCGTCCCGGATCACCTTGCCGCCGCCGAACTTGCATTCGTCTCCGTAGACGGTGTAGTCCCGTTCGATCTCCGCCCACAGCTCCGTGTCCGCGAGCCGAACCGCATCGCCGGTCGTCGGCCCGAACATGCCGGCATACGCCTCGCGCGTCATCCTAGCCATTCGCCTTCCCCCACTCCGCAAGCCGCCGGGCCGTCTCCTCGGGCAGCGGTCCATCCGCCGCGAGTCCCTCGGTCAAGCCGTTCAGCCCGTATACAAGCCTTGCGCCGCCCAGCGCGACCAGCTTGACCGGCTTCTCCTCGCCCGGCTCGAAACGCGCCGCGGTGCCCGCGGGAATGTCCAGTCGCATGCCGAACGCCTGCGCCCGATCGAAGCGAAGCTCCCTGTTGACCTCAAAAAAAGGATAGTGCGAGCCGATCTGAACAGGACGGTCGCCCAGGTTGGCTACCAGCAGCTCGACCTGTCTGCGTCCTTCGTTCAGCTCGATGTCTCCTGCGCGTATGCGATATTCGCCCGGTATCATCCCGTCTTCACCTCGTTTGAAATGCCAGAATCCGATTCGACCGCCATCCGGTCGGCCAACCCGCCGACCCGTCTACCCTCCTACCCACCAACCGCCAAGCCGTCAGCCGATCGGCTGATGCACGGTGACTAGCTTCGTCCCGTCCGGGAAGGTCGCTTCGACCTGAACCTCATGGATCATCTGCGGAATGCCCTCCATGACCTGTTCGGCGGTCAGAATCTGTCGCCCATAAGCCATGAGCTCGGCTACGCTCCGCCCGTCGCGCGCGCCCTCCATAATCTCCGACGTGATCAAGGCGACGCTCTCCGGGTAGTTGAGCTTCACGCCCCGCTTCATGCGGTCTCTCGCCAGATTGGCCGCCACCGTGATCAACAGCTTTTCTTTTTCACGCTCCGTCCACTGCATGGGTGCTTCTCATTCCTCTCCTGGCGATTGCGAAGCCGATCCACGTCGCTGCGAAAAGGCCGACCAAGCCGTACCCGAGATAAACGAAGTCGATCCGGTCGGTCCAGGACAGCCATGCCTGCGGCAGCCGGCCTTCAAGCAAATGCGACAGCTGCAGGCAGCCGACGAACAAGGCGGACACGACCGAGATGCCCGTCACGACAAGGTTGTAGGCGAAGCGCTTGCCCGGCGTGACGGACGACCAGCGATAGGCGCGGCTCATCAGCACGCCGTCGAGCGTGTCCAGCAGCGTCATGCCCGAGGCAAAGAGCAGCGGCAGCGACAGAATGCCGATCAGCGAAGCCGATTGGCCGGCGGCGCCCGCGGACAGCGCCAGCAGGCCGGTCTCGGTGGCGGTGTCGAACCCGAGCCCGAACAAAAAGCCCAGCGGGTACATATGCCAGCTGCGGCTGACGAGCCGCAGCACCGGGCGCAGCAGCGCGGCGAGCGGTCCAGACGGACGCGGCGCAGAGTCGGCTGCGCGCCACCCGGACCGGCGGGCGGCAGACAGCGCCTTGAGCAGGACGACGAGATTGATCGCGCCGATCGCGACCAGGAACACGCCGGAGACGGACGTCCCGATCAGCGCGCCGAGCTCGCGCAGCGCGGCATTTTCAAAAATGTAAGTATCCGCCGCGAGGCCGATGGCGAGCACCATCAGCAGGACGACGGAGGAATGTCCGAGCGAAAAATACAAGCCGACGCCGTTCGAATCCGAGCGCGTCGATACGAGCTTGCGGACGGCGTTGTCGATCGCGGCGATATGGTCCGCGTCGAACGCGTGCCGCAGGCCGAAGGAATACGCCAGCAGGCCGAGCCCCCAGAAGACGGGTTCCCGAAGCGACGCATAGATCAGGCCGAAGAGACCAAGCACGTGAAGCAGTATTACGATTCGCCAATAGATGGGGCCGCGCGGCTTCATTCGTCCGCCTCCTCTCTCTAGATCGTCAGGTACCGCATGACGGCCGGATCGTCCAGCTCCTCCTTGCCGCCGGACCAGACGATCGTTCCTTTTTCCATAATGTAAAATACGTCGCCGACGCTGCGCACGAAGTCCAGGCTCTGCTCGATGAGCAGGATCGACGTCCGGCCTTCGTCCGCAATGCCGCGGATGACATCCTGGATCGCCTGAACGATGGAGGGCTGGATGCCCTCCGCCGGCTCGTCGAGCACGAGCAGCTCGGGCTCCGCTGCGAGCGCGCGGGCAAAGGCAAGCTGCTGCTGCTGACCGCCGCTCAGATCGCCGCCGCGGCGTCCGTACATCGACGGCAGCACGGGGAACTTCGCGATGGCCGCCGGGGGAATCTCCTTGGCTCTGCGCCGCTTCGGATCGCGGCTGGCCTCCAGCCCGATGCGCAGATTGTCCAGCACGCTCAGCTGACCGAAAATCTCGCGTCCCTGCGGGACGTAGCCGATGCCCGATCTCGCTCGCTCGCCCGAAGCGGCACGCGTGATGTTCCTGCCTTTAAAGGAGATGTTCCCCCTTCTTGCTCTCAGGACGCCCATAATGCTCTTGGCGAGCGTCGACTTGCCCACGCCGTTGCGGCCCATCAGGCACACCACCTGACCGGGCTCCACCTTCAGGCTCACGTCGCGCAGGATGACGCTCTCTCCGTAGCCCGCCTCAAGCGCCTCAACCGACAGCATGCGCATCCCGCCCTTTGCCCAGATAAACTTCGGCCACCCGGTCGTCGCGCTGAATCTCGTCCATCGTGCCGTCTTTAAGCAGCCGGCCTTCATGCATCACCGTCACCTTGCTCGCGAAGTTGCGCACGAACTCCATGTCGTGCTCCACGACGACGACGGTCCGACGCTTGACGATCTCCTGCAGCAGCTCGCCCGTCTTGTCGGTCTCCCGGTCGGTCATGCCGGCCACTGGCTCGTCGAGCAGCAGAATCTCGGGCTCCTGCATCAGCATCATGCCGATCTCGAGCCATTGCTTCTGGCCGTGGGACAGCAGCCCCGCCCGCGTATGGCGGTGGTCAGCAAGACCGATCAGCGCCAGTTCCTCCTCGATTCGCTCGCGCTCCCGCGCCGTGAGGGAAGCGCGCAGCGTCGCCCATACGCTCCGGTTTTGCGACATCGCGATCTCCAGATTTTCCGTGACCGAGAGGCCGGCGAAAATCGAAGGCGTCTGGAACTTGCGACCGATGCCGAGCTCCGCGATCTTATGCTCTTTGCGCTTCGTAATATCGACCACGCCCGACCGGCTGTGAAACGAGACGGAGCCCGACACCGGCTTCACCTTGCCGCAGATGACGTCGAGCATCGTCGTCTTGCCGGCGCCGTTGGGACCGATCAAGAAACGCAGCTCTCCGGGGTCGAGCGACAAGCTCATCCCTTGCACCGCCTTGAAGCCGTCAAACGCTACGGTTACTTCCTCGCAGGACAGGATGGACGTCCGGCTCATGATGCGCATTCCCCCTCCCCGTTTTTTTACGAACGCTTCCGGCTCCCTTGCGGATCAAACCAACGATGCCTCCCGGCAGGAAGACCGTCACGACGATGAAGAGCGCGCCCAGGAAAATCGTCCAGATCTCCGGGTACGCCTCCGACAGCCCGCTCTTGGCATAGTTCAACGCGAGCGTGCCGATCAAGGCGCCGACCAGCGTGCCGCGTCCCCCGATCGCGACCCACAGGATCATCTCGATGGACGGCACGATCCCCATCATCGACGGAGAGATGATGCCGACGTGGAGCACGAACAGCATGCCTGCAAGCCCCGCCAACGCGCCGGACACGGCGAACGTCGCCATCTGGTACGTCGCCGGATCGTAGCCGAGGAAGCGCACGCGGTTCTCTCCGTCCCGGATTGCGCGCAGCACCTTGCCCATGCGGCTCGTCGTCAGATAGCGGCAGAGCGCATAAGCGGCGATGAGCGCTATGACCGTGGCGAGATACAGGGCGCTTTTCATGCCGTCCGACCGCAGCGGGCTGCCCAGCAGCTCCGTGAACCCGGTCAGCCCGTTTGTCCCGCCGGTGTAGGCCTGCTGGCCGACGAACAGCGTCGTCACGATGATGACCAGCGCCTGCGTCAGAATCGTGAAGTAGACGCCCTTGATCCGATTGCGGAACGTGAAGAAGCCGAGAAACAATGCGAGCAGCGACGGGATGAGAATGCCGAGCAGCACCGCTGCGGGGAAGGACTTGAACGGCTGCCAGAACCATGGCAGACTGGTCAATCCGCTCCAATCCATGAAGTCCGGCAGCCTGCCGCCGCTCGCGGCGAGCTTCAGATGCATGCCCATCGCATAGGCGCCGAGACCGAAGAAGACGCCGTGCCCGAGACTCAGTACGCCCGTATAGCCCCACAGCAGGTCCAGGCCGAGCGCTACGATCGCGAAGGCCAAAAACTTGGCAAGCAGATTCAAGCGAAAATCGCTTAAATAAAGCGGTGCGGCAAACAACGCCGCCGATGCCGCGGCATAGCCGAGCAGCAGCCATAGACGCTTGCGATCCGACCATAACCCTCTCATATCGGCCTCACCTTCTTTGCGTGGAAAGTGGATGTCGCGTTACTCTGTCTGTCAATCCAACTGGCGCGTGCGAACGGCGAACAGTCCCTTCGGCTTCCACTGGAGGAAGGCGACGATGCACAGGAAGACGAATACCTTGCCGAGCGACGCGGTCGACCACCATTCGAACATCGTGTTGAAAACCCCAATGCCGAGCGCGCCGAGCACCGTGCCGATCAGCTTGCCCACGCCGCCGAGCACGACGACCATGAAGGCGTCGACGATATAGTACGTGCCGATATTCGGTCCGATCGGTCCGATCAGCGTCAGCGCGCAGCCGGCGATGCCGGCGATGCCCGAGCCGATCGCGAACGTCATCCCGTCGACGCGGCGCGTCGAGATGCCGAGACAAGCGGCCATCTCCCGGTTTTGCATCACCGCCCGCATGCGCCTGCCCGAATGGCTGCGATTGATGTACACGTACATCGCCGCCAGACAGACCGCCACCAGCGCGAGGATGAACAGCCGCTTGTAAGGCAGGTCAACGCCCTCCATTACATGCAGTCCGCCGTTCAGCCAGGAAGGGCTGTTCACCGCGACGTTGGGCGCCCCGAAGATGGAACGGGCGATCTGCTGGAGGACGAGCCCGACGCCCCATGTCGCCAGGAGACTGTCCAGCGGGCGGCCGTACAGATGACGGATCAGCAGCAGCTCGAGCAAATAGCCGATCGCGAAGGCGACGAGGAAGCTGGCGGCGGGCGCGACGGGGAAGTACGCGTCGGACATGCGCTCTGGCAGCTGCGCCTTGGAGGCGTTCTGCGTCAAATACGCCGCGTAGCTGCCGATCATGGTGAACTCGCCGTGCGCCATATTGATGACGCCCATCAACCCGAAGGTAACGGAGAGCCCGAGCGCGATCAGCAAGAGTATGGAGCTCACGCTTAACCCGTTGAACAGCTGGGTGATCCACATCTCCAAGAAAAATCGCCCCCTCCTTGTATTGAAGGCAGCGGGCGGTCACCCGGAATAGACGTTCGTCTCCGGGTGCCGCTCCGTCGCGCTAATCGCCTCCGATGCGGAAGTTGCTGTTACGAACCGGCGCTCAGATCTTTGGCCCAATCATAGCCCTTGAGATACGGATCTGGCTTCACCGGACTGCCGGAGTTCCACAGCTCCTTGATCATGCCGTCGGGCTGGATCTCGCCGATGCGCACCGTTTTGTAAATATGCTGATTGTCGCCGTCGATGGTCACCTTGCCTTCGGGCGCGTTCCATTCGATGCCCTTCGCAGCCGCCTTGACCTTGTCGACGTCGAAGGAGCCTGCCTTCTCTACCGCCGCAGCCCACAGGTAGACGGCTGTGTAACCCGCCTCCATCGGATCGCTCGTCACGCTGTCCGCGCCGTACTTCGCCTTGAAGTTCTCAACGAACGTCTTGTTCTCCGGCGTGTCGGTCGTCTGATAGTAGTTCCAGGCGACGAGATGGCCGGCCAGGAAGTCCGGACCGATGCCCTTGACCTCTTCTTCCGCGATGCTGACGGACAGCGTCGTCAGATCGGCTGCGGCGATGTTGGCGTCCTTCAACTGCTTGAAGAAGGCGACGTTGCTGTCTCCGTTTAGCGTGTTGTACACGACGTCCGGCTTGGCTTCCTTTATTTTGGCGATGATCGTCGTATAATCCGTGTGTCCGAGGGGCGTGTATTCTTCCGCTACGGTCTCTCCGCCCTTGGCGGCGAGCTGCGCTTTGATGATCTTGTTGGCCGTGCGGGGGAAAACGTAGTCCGAACCGAGGAGGAAAAACTTCTTTTTGCCCTGCTCCAGCAAGTAATCGACCGAAGGCACGATCTGCTGGTTCGTCGTCGCGCCCGTATAGAAGATGTTGGGCGACGATTCAAGTCCTTCGTACTGAACGGGGTACCACAGCAGGCCGTTCAGCTCTTCGAATACGGGCAGCATCGCCTTGCGGCTCGCCGACGTCCACCCGCCGAAGACGGTCGCGACCTTGTCCTCGGACAGCAGCTTGCGCGCTTTTTCCGCGAATGTCGGCCAATCCGACGCGCCGTCTTCCACGATCGGCTCGATTTTTTTGCCTAATACGCCACCTTTTGCGTTAATCTCGTCGATCGCCATCGATTCCGAGTTTTTGACCGTCACCTCGCTGATTGACATCGTCCCGCTGAGAGAGTGCAGAATGCCCACCTTGATGGTGTCTCCGCCGCTCGCGGCTGGAGAGGAGGCCGCGCTCGACGAAGCCGGCGGCGAGGAAGCGCCGTCCTTGTCGTTGTTGCCGCACCCGGCCAGCGCAACGCTTAAGGATACCGCGAGACCTGCGCTTTTTAACCATGTCATTCTTTTCATGAACCCACTCCCTTTTCATGTATATATTTAAAAACCGAACGTTCGGTAATCATTTTCAATTACCGTTCGCGATTCATATTATAGATTCGCATCGAATTTTGTGTCAATATAATTTACATAAAATAAAATTTTCTGGTAAATGTGATTCATATGTAATATATTTAATAAAATTTACTTTGATTAATGGCATATTGTATGACATTAATGAGGGCCATAGTACTCGAATTGAGTATCGTGAAGACAAAATGGAAAAACAAATGATTTTGTCGTTTAATGACGAATGTTCGTATTTAATTTTCTTGAAGAAAATAATAACGTCCGCAAGTCAAGAGGCTTTAACTTGTTTTGCATTTTGTTCAAACCGTCTTCGCCTTCCGTTCGTTACCTCATACAGAACCGGAACGATAAGGAGGAGATGGTTAAATGAACGGATTCGTAAAAACCATTGCAACGCTCGCCATGTGCGCGTCCCTGCTGATGCCAGCCTTGGCTTCGGCGGCAGATGCGTCGGCCCCTACAGTCCAGCCCGGAGGCGCGTCGATCAAGACGGACGGGCAGACGGCCGCGGAGCTCGGCTTGTTGATCGGCGAAGGCAGCGGCGTCACGGCCGACTACTTGGCCAAAGGCACGACGCGCATTCAAGCGGCCATCATCTCGCTGAGGCTGCAAGGGAAGCTTGAAGCGGCCAAAGCGTACACAGACACCGACAGCTTCGCGGACGCCAATCTGGCCGGCGCGAGCAACCGGCCGATCCTGGCCTTCCTGCACGGCCATCCCGAATACGGCTGGACGGGCGAAGGCGCGAACCGCTTCAACCCGCTCGCGCCCGTGAGCTCGCAGCAGCTGTACAAGGTGCTGCTCGAGGCGCTGGGCTACCGTTCAAACGCGGACTTCGCCTACAAGGATACGGAAGCGTTCGCGTCCGGCAAGGGGCTGACCTCGATCGCCGGCACGCCCGCCCTTACGAATGCGCATATGGCCGACGCGCTGGTCGAATCGTTGTCGGCGCCGACCGCGATGGGACACTCGCTCTTCGACATGCTGCAGATGGAAGGCGTGCTCCCGGCAACTGCGGAGATGCCTGCCGGCGAGCGGCTCTCGCTCCGCCGCGACGCCGCCGGCGACGCTTATCTGGCGGACGGGAAAGGTCTGACTTTGTACTTTTTCTCGAACGACGCGGAAAATCTCGACGCTTGCCAAGGTCAGTGCGTGGCCAACTGGCCGCTGCTCACCGCCGAAGAGCTGCAAATTCCGGCCGGCCTGAATCCGGCGGACTTCACGGTCGTCACGCATGCGAGCGGTGTTAAACAATGGATGTACAAAGGCTGGCCGCTCTATCGGTTCGTTAAGGACGTCAAGGCGGGAGACACGCTGGGCGAGGGCGTAGGGGGCGTATGGTTCGAGGCGAAACCCGACTATCGCGTCATGATCGGCAAAAACGCGGAGCTGGGCAGCTACCTGACCGACAGAGAGGGCCGTACGCTTTACTATTTCGACAAAGACACGCCGCAGACCAGCGCCTGTACGGATACCTGCCTGGCCAACTGGCCGGCTTACGATGCGGCTGCCGGCAAAGTACCGTCGACTCTGAATGCGACGGACTTCGGCACGATTATCCGTCCGGACGGCACCAAGCAGGCGGCTTTCAAAGGCTACGCGCTCTATTATTTCGTGAAGGATACGAAGCACGGAGACGTCACCGGCCAAAACGTGAACCAAGTCTGGTTCGTGGTGGACCCGGCCAAGTTTTCCGGCACTACCGCAGGCCAAGCGGCGCCCGCGGCGCCTGCCGAGCAGACCGGCAAGACGTATCATATCGACATCAAGGACTATTCGTTCGGTTCCGGACCGCTCACGGTCGAAGCCGGATCGACGATTATTTTCACGAATTTCGACGATATGAAGCACAACGCGGTGGCGGTGGACGGCAGCTTCGCAGGTCCGCTGCTCGCCAAAGGCGAGTCCTATTCGATTAAGCTGGATAAGCCCGGCACGTACGATTATTACTGCCAGCCGCACAAAGCGTTCATGACCGGCCAAATTATCGTAAAATGAGAGGTGCAGGCGAATGAGAAGCTTACTCGCGACGCTGCTGGTCGCGGCCATGCTGGCGCTGTCCGCTTGCGGCGCTTCATCCGATAAAGCTGCCGAGGCGGATGGCGGACATGCCGAACATTCGGCAAGCGCCGCGATGCAGACGCAGACGGCCCAAGCCTCCGCTTCGGCTGACGGCGATGAGCAGCCGACGGCTAGCGCGCAAGCGACGGCTACGGCAAAGCCGCAAACGCAGTCCGACGCCAGCACGTCTACTGCGGCGGCCGGATCTGCAACTGTGATGCCAAAGCCGACTGCAACATCAAAGTCGACTGCAACACCAAAGCCAACTGCAACGCCAAAGCCGACTGCGACGTCACAAGCGCAGCATACCGGCCGCGACGATGATGGCAGCGGACATAGCGGCGGCAGTGATGACCATGGCGGTCATGGCACGGCGTCCCACAAGCCGTCTCCATCATCGGTCCCTGCCAAGACCGCCAGTCCGCGCCCGTCTTCTGGCACGAAGGCAACCCCGTCGCCGACGCCCAAGCCGTCTCCCTCCGCCTCGGCGCAGGATGACAAGCACGGCGGCAAGGGCGGAAGAGACGACGAGAAGCAGGCCGCGAAGACGTATGTCGTCGAGATCGTCGACTTCAGCTTCGCCGTGGAAAAGCTGGAGATTCATCCGGGGGATTCGGTCACGTTCGTAAACCGCGACAAGATCAAGCATACGGCTACCGCGGACGATGGCTCCTTCGACACGGGCCTGCTCGGCCAGGACGAATCGAAAACGGTTGTTTTCAAGAAAGAAGGGGAATTCGGCTATTATTGCACGCCCCACCCGGGCATGAGGGCGACGATCGTCGTCAAAGCCGATTGAGCGCCCGCGCGCACATATCCGAGCAGGGAGACCGCCAAAGCGGTCCCCCTGCTTTTGCCGTATCGCCCGCCGCGATCGACCGATTGGAGCGCCGCATGCGCGAAGGCGTTCCTCAAGCCGACCTTGGAGGCTGCGTCCCTATGCAGATGCAACATTTGACCGATTATGAATTAATGCTGCTCGTCAAGCTCAAACGACAAGAGGCGCTGTCCGTCCTGTACGACCGCTTCGCGAGCCTGGTCTATTCGTACGCGTTCAGAGCCGTCCGGGATGAGCAAGCCGCGCGGGATATCGTGCAGTCGGTGTTCGTGCGGCTATGGACGACCGACTCCGATTACAGTGAGGAAAAAGGCAAATTCGCGAACTGGCTGATCACGATTACCCGCAACTTGACGGTCGACTGGCTGCGCAAGCAGCGCAGGGAGTCGGCAGGCATCGTCCCCTACACGTCCGAGCAATTGGCGCGAATTCCGGACGACGAAGACGCATCGCCCGAAGCCAGCGTCGAACGCGAATCGCTCAAGGGCCAAATTCGCGTCGCCTACCGGTATTTGACCGGCCCTCAGATCGAGCTGCTGGAGCACTTTTACTGGCAAGGCTTCACGCTGAGGGAGCTGGCCGCCCGGTACGGGGAACCGCTCGGCACCGTGAAGAACAGACTGCATCAGGCTTTGAAAATATTGCGCAGACATCTGGCCTTGGAAGGAGAGCGGTGACGATGCACGACAAGCAAAAGCCGCTGTGCGATCTGTGCCTGTCCGTCATGACCGGCGAATGCAGCGAAGAAGAGCGGCTCGCTTTTGAACGTCATCTTCCTCGCTGCGAAGCCTGCCGGGCCGAATGGAACGATCTGCAGCTCGCATGGGGGGCGCTGTACGCGGACATGGACCATATTGAACCGCCCGAGGATCTGAAGCGCCAAGTGATGAACGCCGCGCTGGAGGCGGACCTGGCTCTCGCCAAAGAAGACAGAAGGAGAGAAGCCGATTCGATCCAAAGCCGGCGGGACAATCGGCGGACGGGAAGAAGCCGCTGGCTCGCGGTCTCAGCCGCCGTCTTGCTGGTTCTGCTGGCAGCCAGCTCCGTCTGGAATTACAAGCTCTCACGAGACAACGAAGCAACCCCGCCGCCGATCGAACGCGCGCTATCGGTGCCCGCCTCCCAAGTGAAGCTCGCCGTGCCGCTCCAATCGCAGGCGCCGGAGGCTTCCGAGGCGTTCGGCATCGCCTGTGTCGTCGACAACGGGAAAAGCCGCCAATTCGTCGTCTACGTCTACGGCGCTTCGCCGACCAGCGGCGAGCAAGCCTACCAGGTCTGGCTGCTCAAGGACGGCGTCCGCAAGAGCGCGGGCACCTTCCGCGTAGCCAACGACGACCAGGGCCTCGGCGTGCTGGCCATGCCGATCGAAGCGGCCAACCTGGACTTCGACAAGATCGGGATCACGCTCGAGCCCGACGACCGCGGCGATCAACCGCGCGGGGAGAAGATGTTCGGCTCCGTCTAACGAGCAGCGCAATCGACACCTAAAAGACCGTCAGGGGAGGCGCCCTGACGGTCCTTTTGTGTCGAGGAGCGCGCAACACAGAGCCCTGCAGCGACACTTTCCTTGCTTACAGCGCGTCCCGGCCCCGTTGCCGTTCCTGTAACGTTGATTTTCTCGCTTACAGCGACGGCTCACTCCTGTAACCGCGCATTCCTCGCTTACAGCGTGCTCCGGCCCCGTCGCCGTTTCTGTAACGTTGCTTTTCTCGCTTACTGACGCGGCTCGTTCCTGTAACCGCGCATTCCTCGCTTACAGCGCGCTTCGGCCCCGTTGCCGTTCCTGTAACGTTGCTTTTCTCGCTTACAGCGACGGCTCGCTCCGCCAACCGCGCTTTCCTCGCTTACAGCGTGCTCCGGCCCCGTTGCCGTTCCTGTAACGTTGCTTTTCTCGCTTACAGCGACAGCTCGCTCCTGTAACCGCGCATATCTCGCTTACAGGACGCCCCAGCCTCGTCGTCGTTCCTGTAACGTTGCTTTTCTCGCTTACAGACGCGGCCCGCTCCAACAACCGCACTTTCCGATAAGCATAAAAAACCCGGCTGCTCGCAGCCGGGTGCTTCCATGCTTTTTCTCTTTTACTTGCTGGATGCGCTGGCCGATGGCGAAGCGCTGGCCGGAGGGGATGCCGGCGCGCTGGACGAAGCCGATGCGGATGCCGATGCGCTCGCCGAAGGCGACGGGGAAGGCTCGGCCGGCAGCGTCACTTTGATGTTCAGCTTATCCGTTTCTTCCTGCACGTACGTCTGCATCTTCGGATTGACGAGCGCCGAGACGATCTCGTCCTTGTCCGTCTGGGACAGCTTGTCGTAGGTCGCGACTTCGCGCGCTTCGACCTTCATTACGTGATAGCCGTATTCGGTCTTCACCGGATCGCCGATGACACCGATCGCCTGCGTATTGGCCGCGTTCTTGAACTCTTCGACCCATTCTTTGGCCTGCTTCTTCTCGTACAATCCGCCGTTGTCCTTGGAGCCGGTGTCGTCGGAGTATTCCTTCGCAAGTGCGGTCCAGTCTCCGCCGTCCTCAAGCTTCTTCTTCACTTCCTGCGCGCGCTTCAACGCATCCGCGTCGGAACGCTCCTTGTTCGTGGCCGGATCCGTGAAGGAGACGAGGATGTGGCGAACCGTATCGACGTTGTAGTCGGCCGGCGCCTTGTCGAACTCGGCCTTGATGTCGGCGTCCTTGATGGTCGCCTTGACTTCGTTTTCCTTGGCGGTGCTGATCTCGCCGCCCGTCGCCAGCGTCACCACGAGGTCGACCATCTCGTCCTCGGTGATGTTGTTGGTCTTCATCGAGTCCTTGATGGACGCGCCGTTCGTCTCGTCCTTCAGCGCCGTGTCGAGCTGCTTCTTGAACTCGTCGGCTTGCGCCTTGCCTGCTTTCTTCTGCTCGTCCGTCGCGCGTTCCGCGAACGCCTTTTGCAGGATGTATTGCTTGACGATCTCTTCCTTGTACTGCGGGATCGACAGGTACATCGCCATCTGCGGGTTGGTCACGTTCATGAACGCTTCGTACTTGCTGAATTCGGCTTGCTTCAGCTCTCCGCCGTCCCAGGTGGCGAGCACGGTGTCCGGATCTATGCTAGCGGTCGGGCTGGCCGAGGCCGAGGATGAAGCCGAAGCGGACGCCGACGCGCCGGAGTTTTCATTTTTGCCTTTGCCGCAAGCGGTTGCCGTCGCGGTCAGCAGAACGAGAGCCGCCAGCAGAAAAGCGAACCGACGGTACGTTCCGCGTTTATTGTACAGCATTTTGCAATTCCTCCTTGGATTTTGTCGCTTCTTTATATTGTAACAGAAACTCTTCGACAAGCGCCAACATTGAATCGTCGTCGAGGCCTTTGACCCGGATGCGCACGAGCGGATGCGGCGTCTGCTGGACGAGCTGCACCCGCCCCTGGTACCGGCTCTCGATCGCCTTGAACTTCTTGGCGTCGAGCTCGGACGCGCGCCGTTCCTCGAACTTGACCGTCAGATCGTCGTTCCGGTTGACGATCGATTCGATGCCGTAAACGCGCGCCAGCGCCTTGATTCGGGCCACGCTCAAGAGGCTCAGTACCGGCTTCGGCGGTTCGCCGAACCGGTCGACCAGCTCGTCGAGCAGATCGCTGACGTCGTCACCCGAAGCCGCAGCGGCCACCTTTTTGTAGATCTCGATCTTCTGAATGCTGTCGTAAATGTATTCCGGCGGCACATAGGCGTCCACGCCGAGGTCGAGCTGCGTGTTGACCGGCGGCGGAGGCGGCGCCTGCTCGCCATGCCACTCGGCTTTGCGCGCGTTGACCTCCTCGGCGAGCATCTGCGAGTAGAGGTCGAAGCCGACGGACGCGATAAAGCCATGCTGCTCCGCGCCGAGCAGGTTGCCCGCGCCGCGGATCGACAGGTCGCGCATCGCGATCTTGAAGCCCGAGCCGAGCTCGGTGAACTCCTTGATCGACTGCAGACGCTTTTCCGCTACCTCGTTCAGTACCTTATCACGCTGGTAGGCGAAGTAGGCGTAGGCGATCCGGTTGGACCGTCCAACGCGGCCGCGCAGCTGGTACAGCTGGGACAGACCCATCTTGTCCGCATCGTGCACGATGAGCGTATTGACGTTCGGGATGTCCACGCCCGTCTCGATGATGCTCGTGCTGACGAGCACGTCGTATTCGCCGTCGAGGAAATCCAGAATCGTCCGCTCGAGCTCCTGCTCGGACATCTGGCCGTGCGCGACCGCGATCTTGGCGTCCGGCACGAGCGCCGGGATCTGCTCGGCCATCTGGTAGATGCCCTGCACCCGGTTGAACAGGAAGTACACCTGCCCGTCCCGCGCCATCTCCCGTTCGATCGCCTCGCGGACGAGCGTCGGGCTGTATTCGACCACGTATGTCTGGACGGGGAAACGGTTCTCCGGCGGCGTCTCGATGACCGACAGATCGCGCACGCCTAGCATGGACATGTGCAGCGTCCGCGGGATCGGGGTCGCGGTCAGCGTCAGTACGTCGACGCTCGTCTTGAGCCGCTTGAGCTTCTCCTTGTGCGACACGCCGAACCGTTGCTCTTCGTCCACGATGAGTAGGCCCAAATCTTTGAAAACGACGTCCTGCGACAGCAGCCGGTGCGTGCCGATCAGCACGTCGACCGTGCCCGCCTTGACGCCCTTGATCGTCTCGGTCTGCTCCTTGCGCGTGCGGAAGCGGCTCAGCACCTTGATATTGAACGGATAGCCGGAGAAGCGCTCCCGGAACGTCTCGTAATGCTGCTGCGCCAAAATCGTCGTCGGCACGAGCACCGCCACCTGCTTGCCCTCGATGGCCGCCTTGAACGCCGCCCGGATCGCGACCTCCGTCTTGCCGTAGCCGACGTCGCCGCAGAGCAGCCGGTCCATCGGCCGCGGCTTGCGCATGTCGGCTTTGATCTCCTCGATCGCGCGCAGCTGGTCCGTCGTCTCGTCGTAAGGGAACATCGCCTCGAACTCTTGCTGGTACGGCGTATCTTCGCTGAAGCCGTAGCCCGGCGTCGCCTGGCGATCCGCGTACAGCTTGATCAGGTCGTCGGCAATATCCTTGACCGAGGAGCGCACCTTGGACTTGACCCGGTTCCACTCCGCGCCTCCTAGCTTGCTCACCTTCGGTTCC
Source organism: Cohnella sp. GbtcB17 (assembly GCF_019091135.1). Taxonomy (GTDB): domain Bacteria; phylum Bacillota; class Bacilli; order Paenibacillales; family Paenibacillaceae; genus Cohnella. The sequence goes on from NZ_JAGXJW010000066.1 coordinate 15,122, forward strand.
TTTTCGTCGGAGCCTACGTACTTCTGAATCAGGTCGAACTGCTCGACCGGAATGGACAGCTTGTCGCCGCCCGCATAGATGACATGCAGATAGTCCTTGTGGATGCCGCCTACCTCAAGCGTGCCGATCCCCATGTACTTGCCGATGCCGTGGTTCTGGTGGACGACGTAGTCGCCGACCTTCAGCTCGGTATAGCTCTTGATGCGCTCGGCGTTGTCCATGCGGCGGTCGACGCGGCGCGCCTTGCGCTGCTTCTGCGTGAACATCTCGCCTTCGGTGATGACGACGAGCTTGACGGAGGGCATCTCGAACCCGCTCTGCAGATTGCCCTCTACGATCTCCGGCGTCTCGATCTGATAGTCGTCGAGCACGCGGCGCATCCGCTCGGCCCGCTCCGCGCTGCCGGCCAACATGACGATATGCGCGCCGCTCTTGCGCCAGCGCTCCATCTCGGCCTTGAGCAGATTCATCTGCCCGTGGAAGCTCTGCATCGAGCGGCAGACGAAGTTCACGATATTCTGCGGCTGCGTATGCGGAATCTGGCGGACGAACAGCGATAGGTACACCGTCTGGAACGTGCGCGGGTACAGCGCCTGCTCCGCCGGCACGGCCAGCGTGAAGCCCGGCAGCGACTTGCCCTGCGACAGCAGATGCGTAGACCATTCGGTCTCGTCCCGCTCGAGCTGGCGCGCGGTCTCGGCAAGCCGGTTCGGCTCGTCCATGATGAGCAGCGTATCCTTGGGCATGTAATCGAACAGCGTCTGTCTCTCGGGGTACAGCAGCGATATATATTTATAGATTTCGGAAAAATACATATTTTGACGCAGATCGTCGATTTCCCGGGTAATCTCGGTCTTCAGGCGCTCCTTAGCTTGACGGTCCGCCATCTTCTCCAGCTGGCGCTCGAGCAGCTCGAAGGCGTGCTGCGCCGCATTTGCGAAGCGCCGCTCGTCGGCGATGATCTCGCGGCAAGGACGCACGGTGTAACTGTCCAGCTTCTCGATCGAGCGCTGGTCCGCCGGATCGAACGTGCGGATCGAATCGATCTCGTCGTCGAACCATTCGACGCGTACGGCGCTCGCGCTCGTCAGCGGGAAGAAGTCCGCGATGCCGCCGCGCACGCTTAAGTGCCCCTTCTGCTCCACGCGGTCCACGCGCTCGTAGCCGAGCCCGATCATGCGCTTCAGGAATTCGTCCATCGGCAGCGTCTCGCCGGCCTTCAGCGTGACGAAGGCGCTTGCCATCGTATCCTTGCTCGGTTGGAAGCGGCGCACGCCGGAGAAGGGCACGACAATAACCCCGCGGAAGCCTTCCGCGAGTTGAAGCAACACATCCATGCGCCTGGCCGACGTCTCCGGACTCGAGATCGCGGTCTCCGCGGCGATCAGCTCGTTGGCCGGGTAGAGGAGCACTTCCTCCGCGGTCAGGCATTCCTGCAGGTCCTCCGCCATCTTCTGCGCGGCGAACATATTGTGCGTGACGACAAGTACGGGTCTCCCAAGCTCCCGAACCGTCGCGGCGATCATGACCTGCCTGGCCGATCCGGACAGCCCCGCCACCAGCTGCTCCCGCATGCTGCCCCGAAGGCCCGCGAGGACGGACTGGAAGTCGGGGTCGGTAGCTAACGTATTCATTAGCGGCTTCATCGCTTTTCCCCTTATACGTACAATCTACGTTCACGTTCATTCAAAAAGAAGCCTGGGCGTAAAGCCGAGGCCTCTTATCATCGGTCGTTTGTCGCAGCGGACGGCGGCGCTTATTGAAGCGGGTTGCTCAGCAGCGCCAGTTCGGGGTGATGGTCGAGCGCCTGGCTGCAGTAATCGCATACCACCTGCACCCGCACATCTCCGTTAGAATGATACGCTATTATACGCTTTCTCTCTTCGGGGGTCAAGAAATGCAAGCCCAGCCTATATTCGGATACGTCGGCCCCCTCGAATCGGCCAAGCGGCGCGCGGCAGTGCCGGCAAACGTAGTTCACAGCCATATGGGTATGCCTCCTGAAGGCGGATTATGCGGCCATGGACATGCCACGAGCCGCGTTCCCTTCAGTATGCCCAATCGCCGGCGATTTTAAGCGATATTGGCTGCCGCATCCTGCAAATGACCGTTTCTCCTCGCATCAGCGCGGCGCTCAAGGCTTTTTTTCACCATGCTACTTGCCATTGTACTTCGCCATCGTCTCGTCGAACGGGTGATCGAGCGCGTATTCGATCGCATCGCATGCATCCGCGATCATCATCCGCAGCGCCTCCTGCTCGCTCTTCGGAAACGCACCGAGCACATAGTCCACGATCTTCATGCCGCCCACGGGACGGGAGATGCCCATGCGCACCCGATTGAACACCTGGGTACCCGTATGCGCAATAATGGACTTAATGCCGTTGTGACCGCCGGCGCTGCCTTGGTAGCGAAGCCGAATCTTGCCCGTCTCCGTGTCAAGATCGTCATAGACGACGATGCCGTCCTCAAGCGGAATCTTATAAAAATCCATCAGCGCCCGCACCGACTCCCCCGACAGGTTCATATAAGTCATCGGCTTCAGCAGCGCCACCTTCCGGCCTTGAACGCGCGCCTCACCGTACATGCCCTTAAGCTTCTTCTGGTGCTCCAGCCGCACGTCCCAGCGGCGCGCCAGCTCGTCGACGACCATGAAGCCCGCATTGTGCCGGGTCGCCGCGTATTCCGGTCCCGGATTGCCAAGACCTACGATCCATCTCATCGGTAGTCCAACTCCGTTTCAACATAATTTTAAGGGCAAGCTGCAACGAATTCGCCTGCCGCGGTGTCATCTAGATTACATAGCACAAACGCCAGGGGTGGTGATGACAAATGATGTACATCAACGGCCAGACCTTGTCCCATGACAGGCACTTCGCGGACCATATCGTAGCGGAGGTGCCCGTGCAGATCTACAGAGACAAGGAGCACAGCGACATCGGGTTCATCGAATATTATGGCAAAGAATTCGTGAAGGTCAACAACAACGTGTATTGCCGCAAGTCGTTTACGTTCATCTCGAGACCCGGATACTGATCGCTCTTCATGCAGAGAGCCGTCCGTCCCAAGGGACAGGCGGCTCTTTGTTTTTAATTTATCCACAACCCATCCACAATCCTGTGTAAAAAGATGTCGGTTCTTGCGCTTGAAATCCCTTATAAAATAAGAAGCGCCGCGGCTATCCACAGCCTGGCGCTTCTTGTTCACATATGTGGATAAGTGTGTGTAACCTTGGGACAAAATTATGCGTCCGTCTCCACGGCTTGCGCGGCATCGTGCTGCTTCGCATTTTCCGTGGCTGCGTCGGCCGAGGCGTCCGCCTCTTCCGCGGAGATGTCCTTCTGCGGCGCGAGTACGGCGATGACCACGGTCTCCTCGTCCTGCAGCGGCTTGACGCCCGCCGGGAACGTGAGCTGGCCGATCGTCAGGTTCTCGCCGAAGCCGAGAGACGAGATGTCCGCCGTGACGGATTCCGGCAGGTCGCGGGCGACGCACTCCACTTCGATCTCGTGAAGCACGACGGTCAGCAAGCCGCCTTCCTTCTCGCCCGGGCTCGTGCCCGTCACTTCGACGCGCACCGGCGCCTTGATCTTCTCGTTGAGGTTGATCTGGTGAAAGTCGACATGCAGCACCTGACCGCTCAGCTTATCCCGCTGCACATCCGTTAACAGGACGGACTGGCTGCCGCTGCCCGGCACTTCGAGCTGAAGCACCGCATGCGCATGTCCGCGCATCAGCGAAGCGATCTCTTTGCCGTCGAGCGCGATGGGGCTCGGGGCCGCCAGCCCTTTGCCATACACGACGCCGGGTACCCGGCCTTGTATTCGTAGCTGCCTGAGCGCGCCCTTCGTGGAGCGCTGGCGCGATTCCGCACGCAATGTCGTCGTCATTCCGATTCCTCCCGATTGCTCAAGATTAGAAGACATGCATTTATTTTACCCGCTGGGAGGAGGGGCTAAACAAAATAGGTACCGTGACGGGACTAACGCAAAGAAGGCCGCGCTATCTCCATGGAGACGGCGCGACCCTCAGGCGGGCGTAGCGGCAATTCAAACGAATCAGGCGTGCGGCTCGAACAGCTTGCTGATGGACTGCTGCTCGTGGATGCGCACGATCGCTTCGCCGAGCAGCGGGGCGACCGACAGCACGCGCATCTTGGTCGAGGCGCCCGGCGTGCGGAGCGGGATCGTGTCGGTCACCGTCACTTCGGTGATCGGCGATGCTTCCAGCCGTTCCATGGCTTGTCCGGACAGCACGGCATGCGTGCAGCAGGCGTAGATCTCGCGTGCCCCCGCTTCCTTGAGCGCCTGGGCCGCCAGGCAAATTGTGCCGGCCGTGTCGATGATGTCGTCGATCAGGATCGCCGTACGTCCGGAGACGTCGCCGATGATGTTCATGACCTCGACGACATTGGGCTCCGGACGGCGCTTGTCGATGATGGCGAGCGGGGCCTGGAGCTCGTCCGCCAGCCGGCGCGCCCGAACGACGCCGCCGTGATCGGGGGAGACGACGACGGGCGCGATCAGTCCCTTGCTCTGGAAGTAATCGCCGAGGATCGGGACGCCGAGCAGATGATCGACCGGGATGTCGAAGGAGCCCTGACTCTGCATGGCGTGCAGATCCATGGCGATGACGCGGTGCGCGCCCGCCGTCTCGATCAGATTGGCAACCAGCTTCGCGGTGATCGGGTCGCGCGAGCGCGCCTTGCGATCCTGGCGTCCGTAGCCGTAGTAAGGGATGACGACGTTGATCGTCTTGGCAGAGGCGCGCTTCAGCGCGTCGACCATGACGAGCAGCTCCATCAGATGCTCGTTGACCGGCCAGGACGTCGATTGGACGACGTACACGTCCGCGCCGCGCACGCTCTCGTTCAGCCGGATGTGGATCTCTCCGTCGCTGAACCGGGTGACCTTCACGTCGCCGAGCGGCACGCTGATATGCCTGGCGATCGCTTCCGCCAGGCGAGGATTCGAGCTGCAGGAAAATAGCTTCAGAGTGTTGTCAGGGTAGCTCATAAGCGCCTCGCTTTCGGTGAGGTCGACGGGCGCCCCGCCCGCGCTGGGGCGCTGGCGGCGCGCGTCGCCGTCCGTTTAAATCTGTCCCCGCCCGCTATTTGCAGGCCTATTCGCCGTCCTTGCGCTTCGCGGCGGCTTCCTTCTTCGACTTGGCCCTTGCGCGAAGCTTATCCGCATAGCCTTCCTTGTTCACCTGGCGCGCGCGCGCGAGCGCGACGCTGCCGCCCGGCACATCGTTCGTGACGGTCGAGCCCGCGACCACGTAAGCGCCGTCGCCGATGGTCACCGTGGCGATCAGGTTGGAATTGCTGCCGATAAAGGCGTCGTCGCCGATGACGGTCTTCGATTTATTATACCCGTCGTAGTTGGCGGTAATCGTGCCGCAGCCGATGTTGGTGCCGCTGCCGACGACCGCGTCGCCCACGTAGCTTAAGTGCGGCACCTTGCTGCCCGCGCCAATCTCGGCGTTCTTGATCTCGACGAAGTCGCCGATCTTGACCTTGTCCGCAAGCTTCGTACCCGGCCGCAGATAGGCGAACGGACCTACGGCGCAGCCCGCGCCGAGCTCCGCCGACTCCGCCACCGACTGGCGGATCGTCGTGCCGTCTCCGACCGTCGTGTCGGTCAGATCTGCCGACGGTCCGATAACGCAGTCTTCGCCGATGACCGTGCCGCCCCGAAGGAACGTGCCCGGGTACAGCACGGTGTCCGCGCCGATCGTCACGCCAGCCTCGATGTAGGTGCCGGCCGGATCCACGATCGTCACGCCGTTCGTCATGTGGCGACGCGCGATGCGCTCCCGCATGAGCCGCTCCGCCTCGGACAGCGCGATGCGGTCGTTGACGCCGATCGACTCGGCCGGGTCCGCCGCGACAGAAGCGGAGATGCGCTCGCCGCGCGCTTGGAGGATGCCGATCACGTCAGTGAGATAGTACTCGCCTTGGGCGTTTTCATTGGTAACGCTGGCGAGCGCCTCGAACAGCTTCAAGTTGTCGAAGCAATAGGTGCCGGTGTTGATCTCCCGGATCGCCGCCTGCTCCGGCGTGCAGTCCTTCTGCTCCACGATGCGGTGTACGCTGCCGTCTTCGCCGCGGACGATGCGTCCGTAGCCGGCAGGCTGCTCAAGCTCGGCGGTCAGAATGGTGGCCGCAGCCCCTTCGGCCGCATGCAGCGCGATCAGCGCCTCCAGCGTCTCCGAACTGACGAGCGGCGTGTCGCCGCACACGACGATCGTCACGCCGTCCGAGTCGCCGATCGCCGGCGCGGCCTGAAGCACCGCATGACCGGTGCCGAGTTGCTGCTGCTGCAGCGCATACTCGACCGAATCGCCCAGCGTCCGCTGAACCGCTTCCGCGCCGTGGCCGACGACGACGACGGCGCGCTCGCAGCCGATGCCGCGCACCGCATCCAGCACATGCTCAACCATCGGCTTGCCGCATACGGGATGCAGCACTTTATATAATTTGGATTTCATCCGTTTGCCTTGTCCGGCAGCCAGAATCACGGCCATTCTCGTCATATCGGGCGAATGCCTCCTTTTCCCGCTTCCCGCGCGCACGGTCTTTTTCACTTGTGATCATAGCTTATTACAAAGCAAATGAAAAGAGAGCCGTCTCCGGCTCTCGCGATGGTACTGCGTATTCTCGGCGTCTATCGTCGCTTAAGCGCGAACACAAGCACTACGCACCTTCGACCAGCACCTCTTCTTCCTCCACGGCGGCGCGCTCGTACTCGGCGAGTACGGCGGATTGGATCTTCTCCCGCGTGCCCGAAGAGATGGGATGAGCGATATCTCGGAATTCTCCGTCGGGCGTACGTTTGCTCGGCATTGCAACGAACATGCCGTTGTTGCCGTCGATCACGCGAATATCATGGACGACGAACTCGTTGTCGATCGTGATAGACGCGATAGCCTTCATTCGCCCCTCGGAATTAACGCGGCGGAGTCTGACATCTGTAATTTGCACTTGTGTTCACCACCTTTGCCCCATCAGAAGACTTGGTGTAATATTCCACAAAATCGCGCGGATTCCTTCTTAAATCTGGTAAAACTAGTCCAATATTTTAAATAATTTTTCAATCCCGGATATGGTCGACATCGTACGCCGCCATAGGCTTTATTTCGACAAAAACTCCGTTTTCCCGCGGCGCCGGGCCATCGGAAAACGGAGTCCCAAATCCTTTAAAGCAGCCTTCCCAGCGCAGCGATCAGCAGGTGAACTCCATCTCGCGAAGCGGCCTTCGCCGAACGCCTTGCAGATTGCCCGGCAGCCCATTTCCAGGCTTCCCGATTCACCACTTCGATCTTGCGCCGATGCTCGCGAACCTGCTCCTCCAGCATGTGGTGATGGTAGATCATCGTCATGGCCATACTCCTCTCACAGGAACGTATGTGCCTATTATAAAAAAAGAAATATGACAGCTGTCTGTCATACTTCTTCATACCGCGCGCGCAAATTCGCAAGCTTGGCGCGCAGTTCTTCCCTGAGCCACTCGGGCTCTTCAATATACGCGCTGCCTCCATAGCCGAGCACCCGCGCGATGAGCCAATCCGAATCGATCGGATTGACGATCCGCACGATCAGCTCTCCGTCCGGCTCAAAGCTTCTTTCCTCCGCATAGAAGCAGTCCAGCGCCGCCGCTACGGCATCGGGCGAGAACCGAATGACCGCCCCCGTCATATCCCGGTCGCGGGGCAGCCCCTCTCCGACGTTCAGCTCCGTCAGCGCATGCTCGCGAAGCACCGGCTCCTGCGTCAGGCTCAAATCCGTTATCCTCGACAGCTTAAAAACCCGATAATCCGCGCGTGTCCGGCAGTAGCCGTGCAAATACCAGGCGTAATATTTGAAGTGCAGCGTCACGGGCTCCACCAAGCGTTCGATACGATCGTTCTTCGCATTGACATAGCGGAAACGGACGACGCGACGCGATATGATCGCCTTGCGCAGCTCGTGCAGCTGCTCGTTGTTCATTCGCCAGCTGCCCAAATCCAGCGTAAGGCTCGGCACCCGCTCGGAGGACTGAACGGTACGCAGCCGATCGAGCGTCCGCTCCGCGCGGGGGTCCCCGAACACGGTCGTCGTGCAATTAAGCAGCGTGATGAGGCTGTTCACGTCATCGGGGCCAAGAAGGCTCCGGTCCATTTTATACGCCTCGATGATGCCGAACCCGCCGTTCGAGCCCTGGTACGAGACGACCGGAATGCCTGCCGCGCAGAGCGCCTCGATATCGCGGTATATCGTCCGCTGCGATACTTGATGCTGCGCGGCGAGCTCCGCCGCCGACACAACCTCCTGATTCAGCAATGCGTATGTAATCGAAAGGAGCCTTTCCAGCTTCATGCCTATCACCGCCAAGGGAACATATGGTCCCCTCATTATACGGCGGATTTGTCATTCAGGCGATGCTTTGTCCCGTAAATAAGCGGATGGTCCTAACGCCGGTCGGCCGGCGAGTCAAAGAACGGCAAAAAACCGCCGGCTTCGTACGCAAAGCCGACGGTCTTCTATGGTACGTAATCGATTCCCCCGTTCAAGCATCTGATCGCGGCTGAAAAAAATTGCCCGGCTGCACCGCGATATGTCTCGTCTTCAAATCGACTTCGGTAAGTCGCGCCAGAGAAATATAATCGTGCAGCAGACGCTCCTCGTTGTCCACCTCGCCAGATTCGACCAGCACGCCGACGCCGGCCACGATCGCCCGGAATTCGCTGAGCAGGTCGACCATGCCCTGGATCGTTCCGCCCGCCTTCATGAAGTCGTCGATGATAAGGACGCGCGACTGCTCCTTGAGCGCGCGGCGCGCGAGCGACATCGTCTGAATGCGCTTGTTCGAGCCGGAGACGTAGTTGATGCTGACGACGGAGCCCTCCGTCACCTTGTGGTCGCGTCTGACGATGACGACGGGAACGTTCAGGTACTGAGACGCGGCGTGCGCGAGCGGAATGCCCTTCGTCTCCACCGTCATGATGACGTCGATGTCGCGGTCCGCGAACGCGGTGGCGAACATGCGGCCGAGATCCTGCAGAAGCCCCGGCTGTCCCAGCAGGTCGGTCATATATAAATATCCGCCGGGCAGCAGACGATCCGGCTGCTCCAGCATGCTGCATACTTCTTCGACCTTGCGGAGCGCCTGGTCCTTGCGGCACTTCGGGATGAAGCGCACCCCGCCGGCTGCGCCGGCCAGCGTATGAAGCTCGCCGATCCCTTCGTCCTCGAACACTTCCTTGATGATCGCAAGATCCTCGCTGATCGAGGACTTCGCGGACTGGTAGCGCTCGGCGAATGCTGTCAGCGATACTAACGTGTGGGGGCGATCCAGCAGATATTGCGTCATTTCTACGAGCCGCGCACTGCGCTTCAACTTTTTCATTTGATCCACCCCGTCCAAAACCGAATAATTTAACGTTATCATAACACTTTTATCCGGTTTTGGGCAAGGTGACAAAAGGCCGATGGCAAGCTTCCTCACACCTGTTGGAGATGGCGACCTTGTCCCTAGGTGAGCATGCGGACGACGTAAACTTCTTTGCAAAAGCCGCGCAGTCCGTTGTAAATACGGGCAAGCTTCGACGCCTTGGACACCAGTCCGAAGACGGTCGGTCCGCTCCCGGACATGAGCACTCCGTCCGCGCCCAGACGCGTCATCACTTCCTTGATCTGCCTCACTTCCGGGTAATGGGACAGCGTTACCTTCTCGAGCACGTTGCCGAGCGCGGCGCACATCCGCTCGAAGGATCCTTCGCGCAGCGCCTCAAGCATGTCCGGCACGGAAGGATGCGTCCCGACCTCGTTCACCCGGAACCGTCCGTACACGTCCGCAGTCGAAACGTTGATGGGCGGCTTGGCCAGCACGACCCAACACTGCGGCGGGCTGTCCAGGCTCTCGAGGCGTTCGCCGCGCCCGGTCGCCAGCGCCGTGCCACCCCGCACGCAAAAGGGCACGTCCGAGCCCAGCTCGGCGCCAAGCGCTTCAAGCTCCGGCACGCCGAGGTTCAGATCCCAGAGCCGATTGAGTCCGCGCAGCGCCGCAGCGGCATCGCTGCTGCCGCCCGCCAGCCCGGCCGCTACGGGGATCTGCTTGTCCAAATAAATATATACGCCCTTTTTGACGCCGTATCGCTGCTTTAGCAGCTTGGCCGCCTGAAAGGCCAAATTTTTCTCGTCAAGCGGGATAAATCCGGCTTGGCTGGCCAGCACGATCTGATCGCGCTGCAGCTCCTCCAGCGTCAGCCGATCGGCGAGATCCACCATCGTCATGACCATTTCCACTTCGTGATAGCCGTCTTCCCGCTTGCGCAGCACGTCGAGCACCAGGTTGATTTTCGCCGGCGCCTTCTCGTATATTTTCGTCATATGCCCACCTGCCAGACCTTCTGCTTCGCCTGATTCCTGTCGCTCCAAAGCTTAACATATTATAACAAACCCCTGCCCGAATTGCGATTTGGGAGACAATGGCGCAAGACATGCAAAAAACCGGGGATGCCCCCGGCGGCTTCTTCGTCACGCGATATGCCGATCCGGCGGCGATCGCCGGCGCCCGATCAGTCCTGCTTGCGCGCCAGCGACTGTTCGGCGAGCTGGATCGCCCGCTTGACCATGTTGCCGGCGTCTTTGGTGCTGATGGCGCCCCAGCCTTCGCGCTCGACCTTGCCGTAGAAGCCCAAGTCCTTGGCGAGCTCAGTCTTGAACGATTCGGTCATCGTCCGTCCTCTGCGCCTGCGGCTCATGCTGACACCTCCCCCTTTTGGCTATGACGACGCTGCGCGGCGAGCTGCGCCGTCGTCACCGGTTAGGGTGTCCCCAAGCCGTCCCGCAAATGCAAAACAGGCAGCCGAGCCTGTAACGGCGCGACTGCCTTAACGATCCCCAAAAGCTCAGTGCTGCAATTCGATGCGGACCTGACCTTGTTCACTGCACAGCATGACTTCGACGGACTCGGTTAGAATGTCGGCATAGCTGTACGAGACACGCTTGAACGCATTCTGCTCCTGATCCAATTTGACGATGAACACCGACGGGTAAATTTCTTCGAGAACTCCCGTGCGTTCGATGGTTTTACGGCGGCCACCGTTGGCGCGGAGCATGATCTTGGATCCGATATGCGGCTCCAAGCTTCGTTTGATATCCAGAAGCGCGTTCTTGGACATGTCCACTACCACCTCTTTCCCTGTAAATTATACCTAAGTACAGGGGAGGTGTCAAGTGGTTAAATATTATATCAGCGGACGAGATTTATTGTCAATAATGTTTTGACAATATCATTTTATTTTTAAGCAAAATGAGTCTGTGGAAATAGGATTCAGCCAAATTCTGCGGCCGGTATCGTCGGGACGATGTTGGTCGGCTTGATGTTCGGAAGTCCGATCCGATATTTTCCCAACGATTCCACGCCGCCGACGCCCCGCATGCCGCTGATCGTGTTGGAGATGACGTCGGGCAGGTCGATCGTCTCCCTGAACGGCGTAAAGGCCGCGCGGACGGCGACGTAGACCGGATCGAGCGCGTGAATCATGATGCGTGCCGGCGAGCTGGCGAAGTTCGCGCCGGCGGACATCAGCGCTTCGAAGTGCGACTGGCAGGCGCCGGCGACGACGATGAGGGAGTCCCTGCTCTTGTCGTAGCTGCGCGCGGTCCGGACCGCCTGAAGGAAGTTGCCCGTGTTTTTATAGCTCGACAGCTGCTCGTAGTCGGTTCTGTTCTTGTAGACGCCGTCGTGACCCGTGATCACGACGATATCGGGCATCACCTTCGGCAGCAGGTCGGCTACCGCCGCGGCCATCTGCGATTCGTGGCAGTGCACGCCTTCGGCGGGAATGCGCAGCTGCCGGTATACGGCCATGCTCTTTTTCAAATAATTGACGTCGCCGTCCAGATGGAGCACCTTGCCCGGCATCTCGAAGTACGGTTTGCGCTGCCCGCCCGGCGCCTCTTCCTTCATTCCCTCCCGGACGTGAGCGCGCTCCTCTTGCATCCGTCTCACCGATTCGCTGGCCTGCACGCGGGCCGTCCGGGGGCCGCGCAGCTCGTCCGGGTTCCGTACCTGCTCGAGGTCTCCGACAGGCGCGTCCGCGAGCAGCCGATAATCCGTTCCCCGCAGCACAGCCGTATTCTGCAGCAAGGCCGCGATTCGGAACAATAAATCGCCGCCGTACGATTTGCGGACGACCAAGTCCCCTAGCTTCATGGGCGAATCACCTCTTCGTCTATCCTATGGAGGCGCAAGCCCGATGGTGCACGACCGATGTATGACCGCAGTGCACGACGCGAACGCAAGCAAGGGTCCCCGCCGCTATGGCAGGGACCCTCGCGTTTTATTCGATCATGCCGGCGGCAGCCAGCGCTTCGGACAGCGTCGCGAACTCCAGGAGCGACAGCGTCTCGCCGCGGCGCTCGGGCTTCACGCCGCACGACTCGAGCAAGCCGGCGAGCTCGCTCTTGCGGTCCTTGCCGACGAGCGCGGCCAGGTTGTTGTGCAGCGTCTTGCGCCGCTGCGTGAAGGCGGCATGCACGACGCGGAAAAATCGCGCCTCGTCGGACACCTCGACCGGCGGCGCTTCTCGCTTGGTGAGCCGGATGACGGCGGAGTCGACGTTCGGCGCGGGGATGAAGGCGCCGGACGGCACGACGCAGACGATGTCGGGCACGCAGTAATACTGGACGGCAATGCTAAGCGTGCCGTAATCCTTGCCTCCGGGCTTCGCCGCCATCCGTTCGGCCACTTCCTTCTGCACCATGACGACGATCCGGTCGAGAGGCAGCTTCTGCTCCAGCAGCGTCATGACGATCGGCGTCGTCACGTAGTACGGCAGGTTCGCGACGACGCTCACCTCGCTGCAGCCGGCGAACCGGTCCGCCCACAGCTTCGCCAGGTCGGTCTTCAGCACGTCGCCGTGTACGACGGATACGTGCGGATAGGGCGAGAGCACCTCTTCAAGGATCGGGATAAGCCGGTTGTCGATCTCGACCGCGGCGACCTTGCCCGCTTCCTGCGCGAGCCGCTCCGTGAGCGCGCCGATGCCCGGCCCGATCTCCAGTGCCCCTTTGTCCTTGTTCAGCGCCGCCGCATCCACGATCTTGTCCAATATATTTTTGTCGATCAGAAAGTTCTGACCCAGACTTTTCTTAAACGTAAACCCGTGCTTGCGGATAATATCCTTCGTCCGCGTCGGCGTCGCGATGTCCATGGCGCCCATAGCCGTTCCGCCGGCTTGCTTCGTCATTCGCCTACTCCCTCTCTCGTCAGCTGCCTCAGCGCATCGGCGAACTCCGCCCGCGTGATGCGGAACATCCCGAGCCGCTTGTAGAACTGCTTGCCGTTGGCATAACCGATGCCCAGCAACTCGCCCATGCGCTCCCTGCGGCTCGCGGCGGCCGGATGCACAATGAGCCCCGCATCGATCAGATCCGTCCAGGCGATCTCCGGCTCGCCCGCACCTGAACCCGACCCCGGCACAGCGGCCGGCTGCGCGATCGCCGCCTCGGCATCCACGTCAGATACGCTGCCGGCAGATGCGCGAACGCGAGCCAGCGCCGCGCGGATCGCCTCGGGGCTCGCGTGCTCGACGCCGATCCCGTCCTTGCCGCGCGCATCCGCCTTCGCCAGGAACGCGTGGCTGCAGCCGGGCACTCTCGCTTCGATGATTTTGCGAATCTTCTCGCCCGGCACGTCGGGATCCGTAAAAATAATGACGCCCCGCCGCTCGCGAGCCAGCTCGATACGGCGTAGCACCTTCTCGTCGATCGCCGAGCCGCCCGTCTCGATCGTATCCGCGTCGACCGCCCTGCGAATCGCCACAGTATCCTCCTTGCCTTCCACGACGATCATCTGCGCTATTCTAGCCAGGCCGATGCCGTTCACCCCGCTCGCTTCCGCATGCTTCCATGCGCGTTCTGCTTTTCGCCGTCTGCTCTACGCCGTTCGTTCTATGCCGCTCGTTTAATACCTTTCGTTCAATATCGTTCCCGCACATTCCGTTCGCGTCGTTCATTATGCTTTATTATAGCCCACATCCCGGAAATGACAAAGGGAAGGGGGATAAGCCCCTTCCCGGAATGCGGCGACCCGACCAGGCCGCCGCCAAAAAAACTTGCCGCTCCGACATAAATCAGACACAAACGCGATAATAGCGGGTAATGATAACTAAGAAGCTGATCAGTCGGCCGACGGTTTGACCGGACCTATCACGTACACGGTATGTCCGCGTTTTTTGCCGAACTTATTCGCATACCTCTCGCTGTCATAGTACACGTCGATTTTTTTGCCGTTGATTGCGCTGCCGGTGTCTTCCGCGCGGCGGAAGCCGATGCCCTCAATGTAGACCCACCAGCCTAAAGGAATAACGTCGGGATCGACGGCGATCGTGCGACCCTCGGATACCCGGGTGCCGGAAGCGGTGATGCCATAGCCGGCGTCGCCGACATCCTTGCCCGTCGAAGCCGGACCCGCCGTATACGCGGTTAACGTGACGCCGGACAGGACGCTTTTTACTTTCACGGATTTGCCGTTCAACTGGAGCGTCTTCGCAGCGCCCTCCTTCTTGTTGAAGGCAAGCGATACGACGGCCGCTTTTTTCTTCGCGCCGACGGCTACGACCTGTTGGACGATCGGCTGATCCAGCGATTTGTAGATCAACTGCTCGTCGACGAGCTTGCCGTCTTCGTAGACGCGTTCGAATTTTTTAACGAGCAGGCCTTGCTTGCCCGTCCGAACGACCTTCGACTTGCCGACGAGCAGGTTCTGGTCCGCGGTCTTGATGACCTTGTAAGCCATCGGATGCTCAGTCGTGACGACCTCGCGCTTGACGCGAACGATCTTCACTTGCAGACCCTCGTTAATCTTCGTCGTGAGGGCCGGTGTCACCTTGTCTTCGGCGGATAGCGTGATGCCTTCGTCTCTGAGCAGGTCGCCGACCGTCTGGACAGTTGTATATTTGGTCTCTTTCTTCCCGTCTGCGACGAGCTGAATGCTCATTGCTCGATCGATGACGACTCGCGTGCCGTCCTCTACCGAGGACGTGAGCGCTGCCGACAACCGATCGTTTGGACCGACCGTGATGCCCGCTTCCTTAAGCAAAGCGGAGACATCGGAAGTACGGGTTTGGATGACGGTAGATTTCCCGCCGTCCACGACGGTCACGCTCTTGGCGGACGCGCCGTGCAGCAGCATGATGAGACAGATGGTAAGAGCAAAGGACAAGATTGCGCTCAAGAGGATCAAACGCAGATGCTCATGCAACCATCGCGCTGCGGTAAGCTTGCCGGTCGGTCGTGGATCATGGGTCCCTTGGAGGGGAATTGCACCCATTTTCTCGTTCCTCCTTCATAGCCTCGCCGTCGACTGTTTTACATGATATTCGTCTGACGCGACTATCCATTTGTGATAACGGCGCCGGAAGCTTCGTGTGGAGCGGCTTGCACACGAGCGAATTTGCGCCGCCTTGCCCAGCTGTATAGGCCTGTCATGCGCCTGCCGATCAATCCCTTGCGCGCTTCCGACGAGCGATTCTGCCTGCGCTTTGCGCCGAATGGGTGAATTCGGGCATAAAAAAAGCCTGCGACAGAGGGCCTGGTCGTGGCTTCCGCTCAACTGGACGAGGGACGATGGGGCGGCACGAGTTTGCCTCTCTCTACTACGCTTGCGAGGTTAGCTGCCGGGTTCGGGCGTCGAGAGTGTGCCCTAAGCGATCAAGCGGTCGGCCGTCAGCCGGACGGCGCCCGTCGTTCGCCATTCACCCCAAGATTGCTCGGCCGCTCGGACATCGGCAAGCGCCGATATCGTCTGCGTCGGGTCCCCCGCTCTCCCTGGTTGGGAGATTAAGCGCACTGGAAAAGGAATGTCATATTCGGACTTCTGGATTAGATAATAACCTGCATGCCCCGAAGGTGTAAAGAACGTGCAAAGAGCGAATTTCAACGTTTTAAGGCAAATAGAAGCCATTTTTCAGGATTTCCAGAGCAAAAGCTAGTTTTATCTTAGAAAATATTTATTTTTCTTCGATTGTTGGCGCTTTTTCTCCGAGTCGGAAACAGACACGCGCATTTCTCTCCGTAATTTCTTCTATTTTTTCCCTAGAAAGGCCTGTGATTTCCGCCGCAGAATCGGCTACGAATTGCACGTAAGACGACTCGTTTCGCTTGCCTCGATAGGGGTGGGGGGTAAGGTATGGAGCGTCGGTTTCGATCAACAATCGATCCAAGGGGACACGCGCCAACACCTCTTTGGGAACGCGCGCATTTTTGAAAGTGACCGGGCCGCCGAAGGAGATATAAAAGTTCATGTCCAGGCATTGTTTGGCCGTCTCCCAGCTGCCGGAGTAGCAGTGCATGATGCCCCCGACCTCGGCCGCGCCTTCTTCGCGAAGGATGCGGACGACATCTTCATGCGCATCCCGGTTGTGGATGACGATCGGCTTGCCGAGCCTTTTCGCCAATTGGATCTGCTCGCGGAACACGACATGCTGGATGTCCTTGGGCGAAGTGTCCCAATAATAGTCGAGACCGATCTCGCCGATCGCCACGACCTTCGGATGGCTGCACAGCGATTCAATCCAGGCGAGGTCCTCCTGCAATCGCATGTCGACGGCGTCCGTCGGGTGCCAGCCTACGGCCGCGTAGATGAAATCGTATTTTTCGGCCAGCGCGATCGTTGTTGGAATCGTCTCCCGGTTAAAGCCGATGTTCACGATGGCGCCGACGCCCGCTTCCCTGGCGCGCGCGATCACTTCTTCCCTGTCGTTGTCGAACTTCGTTGAATCCAGATGAGCGTGCGTATCGAATAACATGTGGCGGCAATACTCCTTTTCGGCGAATCGAATGGTTTGGATGTGCGGTTAAAGGAGAGATACGGGGATTTATAAACCCAGCAGCTCTCGAATCTCGGGCTTCAGGCGATCGATATGAGGGAGCACCAGATCTTCGGGATAGTAGATATAATATTTGCCGGTATGAAGTCCCGCGATCGAACGGACGATATCGCTTTTGAGGGAAATCTCGGTCAACCGGTCTTTGTCGTCCAGCACGAGGACAGGCGTCTTTTCCTTAGGTTCCGGATCCGGAGACCCCGGCTTGTAGACGTCGTACGGCAGGTTCGTCGGCGTGTCCATCTGCAGATGGTAATCGGGATGAAGGCCGATCTCCTCCCACGCTTGACGCAGCTTGGCCTCCAGTGTTTCGTGCGAAACTTCGAGGGGTACATACTTGTACAACCGGCGGTTTAAAAACCGTTTACATAAGTCTGCCAATATGTCGTCCGCTTCATCCGACCATTGGCCGAACGCGGTTTGCACCATCGCTTCGTCGAGCGCCAGATAATCCCGGAGTCCGATCGTGCCGTTCAATAACTGCGCTAGCGGCGGCAGCAGGAACTTGAACGCATAGCCTCCCCGGTACAATTCGCGTGCCCTCATAAAAATTTGCCTCAATACGATATCCGAACTACGCGTCACGGGATGGAAGTAAATCTGCCAATACATTTGATATCTCGACATCAAATAGTCCTCTACGGCATGCATCCCGCTCTCCTTCACTACGATCCGTCCCCGATAAGGACGCAGCACGCGCAAGATCCGATCGAGATCGAACGTGCCGTAGTTCACGCCGGTAAAGTAAGCATCCCTGAGCAAATAATCCATACGGTCCGCATCCATCTGGCTCGACACCAGACTCACGACGATCGGCTTGTCGTAGGTCTTGCAGATGACGGCGGCGACCCGTTGGGGGAAGTCCTCGCTTACTTCCTTTAATACCTGATTGATCTCGGTATCTCCGAGTATGATCGCGCACGACCATTCTTCGTGATCCGTATCGAACACTTGTTCGATAGCGTGTGAAAACGGACCGTGTCCGACATCATGCAGCAAAGAAGCGCATAAACTGACCATTTTTTCCTCTTGCGGCCAGTCCTGGTATCCGTTACGCTCAAATTGACTGATAATTCTTCGCGTGATATCGTATACGCCCAGCGAATGGGAGAACCGACTGTGCTCTGCTCCATGGAAAGTCAGGTACGAAGTGCCCAGCTGGCGTATGCGCCTCAATCGTTGGAACTCGGCGGTGTTGATGAGCTTCCAGATCGTCGCATCCTGCACGTAGATGGACTGGTGAACGGGGTCCTTGAATACTTTTTCCTCCCGAAGACGGTACATGCTCGATCACCTCGTTGGTATGGGCTTCACATTCGACAAACGTTTGTGATTATGTCGAATAGTGTCATCCACTAATTTTAAGGATAATATCCCGTTTTTTACCTCAATTGCGGGTAGAATGGGGCAAATCTGTGGAAGTTAGCGGGTTTTCAGCTAAATTTCAGCTAAAGTTGGCGCTATTTCTGGTTGACTTATTTGGGAATCGTTGGTACGATAGAGTACGGAAAAGAAAGAATTTTGTCGAATGATGGCGAATATGCGGAGATTCTCCGGCAGTTCGTTTAATCCTATTTTACGCGAATGAGGGAGGATTTCCAAATGTTGAAGTCGACGGGTATTGTACGGAAAGTAGATGAACTGGGTCGGGTGGTCATTCCGATCGAGCTGCGCAGAACGTTGGGTATCGGGGAGAAGGATGCGCTGGAAATCTATGTGGACGGCGAGCGCATCATGCTGAAGAAGTACGAACCGGCTTGTATTTTCTGCGGCAACGCGGACAACGTGATTTATTTTAAAGGAAAAATCGTTTGCAGAGAATGCTTGAAGGATTTGCCTGCAACTGTGTGACAAATTAGAGAATTTCGTTTATAATGGAAGAAGCACTTACCAACATCGTTATTTCTAACCTTTTTATATCTCCTTGCACCCCTCCCGGACTTAGTCCGCGGAGGGGTCTTTTTCTTCATCGAGCAGCTTCTGGTAAACCTCTCTGCGGGACAAGCCCAGGTCTCGCGCCGCGAGCCGCATCGCTTCCTTGCGGTTGTCTCCGTTCTGCGCTTCGTATCGGGCGACATGCTGGGTCATCGTGAGCCCCGACCACCAGGCTTCGCCGGCATCTGCAGCCAAAGCGGCGGATGCGTCCGCGCCTTCAATGACCAGGCAGCATTCGCCTAGCGGCGGGTGCGCGTCGATATATTGCAGGCAGGCTTCGGCCGTGCCTCGCACGATTTCCTCGTGTTTTTTCGTCAGCTCGCGCACGATCGCCATCCGCCTGCCCTGCCAACGCTCGGCGACCGCTTCTACGGTTTTTTTGAGCCGATGCGGAGACTCGTACAACAGGAGCGTGGCCTCTTCCCGATCGAGGCGGGAGAGGAAAGCGTCGAGGCCCTTGCGGTCGCGCGGCGGGAATCCGGCGAACAAGAACCGTTCCGTCGGCAGACCGGACACGATGAGCGAGGAGAGCGCGGCGTTCGCGCCGGGGATCGGGACGACCGGTATGCCTGCGGCCGCTGCAGCGGCTGCGAGATCGGCGCCTGGATCCGAGATGGCGGGCATGCCCGCATCGCTGACGAGGGCGATCGTGCTCCCCTCGGCCAGCAGCCTGACCAGCTCCGGCCCGCTCGCCCGCTTGTTGTGCTCATGGTAGCTGACCAGACGCGTCGAGATGTCGAAGTGCGTGAGCAGCTTGCGCGTCTGACGCGTATCTTCGGCGGCGATGATATCGGCTTCCTTCAGCATGCGCACGGCGCGGGACGTCATATCCTCCAGGGTGCCGATCGGCGTCGCGACCAGATAGAGCGTGCCCGGTCCGTCAGGCGCACGAGTGCCGAAGCTTTTCTGCACTTGCGCCTCCAAGCTGCCGGCGAGCGGCTGCTGCGGGCTTGCCTGCTTTTCGCGTTTCTCCTTCATCGTTCAATCCCCCGCCCCTTCGCTCGCATCCGTGCCGTTTAGTTCCTTTTTGCGCCCGTAAAATACGTCCAGCAGCTCCCCCGTGTAGGTGCGGCCTTCTCCTTCATATACAATCAGCGGCGGGAGCAGCCGGAGCTCCGGACGTCCGCCCAGGCTGGCCTCGATCAACACCATGTTCGCTTCCGCATCCGCACGCGAATGTACGAAGCGCATCCGCTTCGGCTCGAGCCGGTACCGCTGCATGGCGGCCATGATCTCCGCCAGCCGGGACGGGCGGTGCACCATGGAGACGCGCCCGCCCTCGCGAACGCTACGTGCCGAAGCCGATACGACATCCTCCAGCGTGCATCCGATCTCGTGGCGGGCGAGCGCCTGATGCAGATTGCCCTTGTGCTCTCCGGAGCCTACGGGCTTGTACGGTGGATTCACCGTGACCGCATCGTAGGCTTCGCCGCCTTGCAGGGCGGGCAGCGTCTTCAGATCCGCTTCCCGAATGGCGATCCGCGACTGCAGCTCGTTGTAGGCGACGCTCCGTCTCGCCATGTCCGCGAGCCGCGGCTGCAGCTCGACCCCTTCGATCGCCGCGTCGGTTCGCGTCGCGAGCAGCAGCGGGATCACGCCGTTTCCCGTGCACAGATCGAGGATTCGCCCTCTCTTCGGAATGCCCGCGAATCTGGCGAGGAGAACGGCGTCCAACGAGAAGCTGAACACCTCTTTGCTCTGTATGATTTTGTACGCGTGCGTCAGGAGGTCGTCCAGCCGTTCGCCTTCCAGCAACGGCGGCTTTCCAAGCACGATGTTATCGTTTTCATTCAACGCTCAACGCACCGTCCCGAAATTTTTTCTTCTATTATATATGCGTCATTTCGTACCACTTTTGTATACCGGTTTTTGACACCGCAGCACGTCTCTAAGCTTACTCGATTTGGGGATGCAATGCCAGCATTCGGAGGGCCGGATAGGTGGCTGAACGAGCGACTGCAAAAAAAAGCCGGCTCCCCCGGATTGGAGAGTCGGCCGTACGTAGTGAAGATCACCTAAGGCTTGCTAAGAAACGAGAGACAGAACAAGCAATCGCCTTCCATCCGCAAATGTCCGTAATAGACATTGCAAATATGGAAGCCCTCATGGTACAGCCGGGCCAGATTGTCGTAGCCTTCGCCAATGGACGACCCGGCCGCGGTCTCGGCTTGCTCCTGCTGACGGGTATCGGCCGGTTCCTCCGATACGTCGACCGCAGGTTCTGCCGCGAATTCAATGTTCTCTCGCTTGAAGATGTTGCGCAGCTGCTGGTTCTCGATGCGCAGCCGCTGGTTTTCCTCGACCAATTCCTTCATCTTGAGCTTCAGCGCGCCGAATTCCGTATGGAGGCCGCCTAGCTTCGCCTCGAGTTCATCCACGCCTAAGTATATATCCTTCATGGGCAAGCTCCACCTTAAAGCCAGGTTGTGTCGGTGACGATAGGTGCTGCTGGAATTACTTTACGACGACTTCTTCGAAAGGAAGCTCTTTGACCTTGCCGACCTCGAACAGCTGCACGTGAACGCTGCGGCTGCCCGCATTGAGCCCGACGACCTTGCCGTCGCCGAACGAGGTGACGACGATCTTGCCGACGGCCGGCATCTCTTCCTTGGCGCTCTCATAGTTGTCGTGCTCGAACTTGAGGCAGCACATGAGGCGGCCGCACAAGCCGGAGATCTTGGTCGGGTTCAGCGACAGATTCTGGTCCTTGGCCATCTTGATCGAGACCGGCTCGAAGTCCCCCAGCCAGGAAGAGCAGCAGAGCACGCGGCCGCAAGGACCGATGCCGCCCAGCATCTTGGCTTCGTCGCGAACCCCGATCTGACGGAGCTCGATACGGGTCCGGAATACGCCGGCCAGGTCCTTCACCAGCTCCCGGAAGTCGACGCGCCCTTCGGCCGTGAAGTAGAAAATGATCTTGTTGCGGTCAAACGTGTATTCGACGTCCACCAGCTTCATGCGGAGCTGATGGTCCTTGATTTTCTGTAATCCGATGGAAAAAGCGTTTTTAGCCGCGTTCCGGTTTTCCTCGACTGCATGCGCATCGCTGTCCGCAGCGACGCGTATAACCCTCTTGAGCGGAAGGACGACGTCGGCTTCGCCGACGGTCTTCGGTCCGATGACGACCGTGCCGTATTCGACGCCCCGCGCAGTCTCGACGATGACATGCTGGTCCTTGGCTACCGGATGTTCGGCAGGGTCAAAGTAATAGACCTTGCCCGCCTTCTTAAAGCGGACGCCGACAACCTCGTACAAAACTACCCCTCCCGTACGCCGCCGCAGACGCTCCGATGCGGTCTAACCCGCCGTCTGCGCGGACGTCACTAGAAATTGCTCGAAAGCAAGCTGCGGCTGCACGTTCGCCTTGATGCGGCGGACGGCGGACAGCGCCGCTTCCATCGACCGGGTCCAGGCATGGACGCTTCGGGTCCAGGCCTGCTTGGAGAGCCACTCCGCTTGATCGGGAAAGACGAGCCTCTCCTCGCGGCCGGTCATGACGTAAATCATATCTCTATACCATAAAGCAAACAGTTGCAGCAAAATGTCGGTATGCTCGGACAGATCCGTCTTAAACACCTGGGTCTGCGCGGTTAGCAGCACGCCAGGGAACCGGGACGGGATCTCCCTGCCTAATTGTATCACTACGTTTCGGATTTCTGCAAACCAATTCTCCGCCGCCAGCGCCCGCGCGGCTTCGTACCCCGCGGACAAATGCACGACCGATTTGGCGATCAGAGGCGGCGTGCCTTCCTGCACGAGCAGCGCCTCCATCGCCTTCGGATCGCCCGGTGTGAACGGCACGAGCTGCGTACGCGATACGATCGTGGGCAGCATCGCCTGCTCGCTCGGCGCGATCAGGATGGCCACGACGGGAGACGGCGGCTCCTCCAGAAACTTGAGCAGGCTGTTGGCCGCCTGGGTCGTCATCGTCTCCGCCGCCTCGATCACGTAAATCTTGCGCTGCGAGCCCGCGCTGCGATACGACAGCTCCCGCTGCAGCTCGCGGATCTGGTCGATCTTCACCGTTTGGCCGTCCGGGACGATCCGGTGAAGATCGGGATGGTTGCCGTGTTCGACCTTGCGGCACGTCAGGCATTCGCCGCAGGCGTCTTCGCCGCCGCGTTCGCATAGCAGCGTCATCGCGAAGGCTTGCGCCATCGCGCTCCTTCCCGATCCTTGCGGACCCGCGAACAAATAAGCGTGAGCGATCTTGCCGCTGCGGAGCATGCCCTGAAGGAGCCTCTTGGCCCGATCCTGGCCCGGTACCGATGCGATCGCCATGACGCTGTACCCTCTCTCGTTGATGGACTGAATTTATAGCAACGGCTTGCGCGCCGTCAGAATACCAGGTTGATCAGAAGTCCCCGAATCTCGCCGACCTTTTGCAGGAGCTCCAGCCGGCCTTCTTCGCTGCCGAGCAGCTCCTCGCCCATGGCGACGAGCATCGAATCGACTTCCTCCAATATTTTGTACCGTTTGCCGCGCCCGCGCCGGTCCCAGCCCTTCGTCTCCTTCAGAGCGATGCCGCGCTTGAGCGTATCTTCAAGGAAGCCCTTGACCATCATCCGGTACAGCTTCAGCTCGCGGACGGTCATCGAACGCATGAGCCGGTCGCCTTGCAGGCGAATGTCCTCCAGCTTGCGCTGCAGCTCCTCCTGGGAGCGTCCCTCTTCGTTCTGCTGCATCAGATCGCCGAAGTTCGGCATCTCGCGCGGACGGGCGTTCGTATCCGCACGTGGAATCTTATTGTTTGGGGGAAAATAACCCGGCTGGATCTTCATCCCGCTTCACATCCCGCCTGATAGTTAGAAGTGTTAGAAATGTTCGAATCGTTCGACCGGAACGACGAAGACGGCTGCGCCGCCCACCTGCACCTCGACCGGAAATGGAATATAGGAGTCGGCTGCGCCGCTGACCGGAGAGACAGGGGTAACCAATTGGTCGCGCACTTTGCAGTTGGCACGGATGACGTCGAGCACCTGCTGCACCCGTTCGTCCTCGATCCCGATCAGGAACGTCGTATTCCCGGCTTTGAGAAAGCCTCCGGTACTAGCGAGCTTCGTCGCGCGGAATCCTTCCTTGATGAGCGCATTGGAGAGCCTGTTGCTATCCTTGTCTTGTGCTACGGCGATGACCAGCTTCATCCATCATTCCTCCCAATTCAATGTAATATGAGCTTCTCTTTATAAAATTTGACGTTGCAGCTTCAAATCCTGCCCCGCGCCGCATTTTTGCAAGCGCTATCTTCGGTTAAGCATGCGTGAAGATGCGCTTTGCCGCTACTATCCTATTCACTGCGATCCAGAAAGCGATCCAGGACGCCGGCAACCGCCGCGAATACGTCCTCGACAGCCGGGTTGGCATCGACCCGCACGATCCGGTCCGGGTAACGCGCCAGCGCCTTCAGATAGCCCTCGCGCACGCGATGGTGAAAGGCCATAGACTCCAGATCCAGACGATTGATCTCCCGGTCGCCGTGCGCGTGAATGCGCTCGATGCCGACTTCGGGATCGACGTCCAGATAGATCGTCAGATCGGGGAAGACGCCTTCGATCGCGAATGCGTTGATCGACATCACCTCGTCGATGCCGAGTCCCCTGGCGAATCCCTGGTAGGCCAGGCTGCTGTCGACAAAGCGATCGCATAAGATCGTCTTACCCTGTTCGAGGGTAGGAACAATCTTCTCTACGAAATGCTGCCTGCGGGCCGCCGCATAAAGGAGCGCCTCCGTGCGGCCGTCCATGGCGGTATTGCCGTTGTCCAGCACGATCGCGCGGATCTGCTCCGCGATGGCGATGCCGCCGGGCTCGCGCGTCGCCACGACCGTCAGGCCCTTCTCGCGCAAGTAATCGAGCATCATCACCGCGATCGTCGATTTTCCCGCGCCTTCGTTGCCTTCTATCGTAATGAAATGGCCTCTCGTCATCCTGCGAATGCTCCGATTCTGTGTACTAGGCAGACTTTCAAAGCGTCTACTCTTCTCTATTATAGCCTGAAACCTTCCCGGGTTGAACGATTATCGTCGAATGCCTGCGATTCCCGCTCTTCGCGGCCAGCGCCCCGATGCCCCACAGCAATCCGTAAACGGCGGCGGCAAGCGCGCTGGCTGCCATAATATCGAAGCATACGTTAAACATAAAGAGGTGCTTGCCGAGATCCGCTTCGCCGTCTCCCATGAGCGACACGGTCACGGCCATCGCGCCCGAAGCCCCGATGACGGCCAGCGTCTCCGCCAGCAGCCTTGCGCCTGGGCGGCCGGCGCTTCTGCTTCTCAACCACCAAGCGGCGAGCAGCGCATAATAGACGACGTAGCACGCGGCAAACCATGCCAGCGTATTCGGCATGTGACGATGCTTCCATTCGCTCCAGGCGCTGAATGCGTACGAAAGCTCGCTGCGCTCCCGTCCCGCGGACTGACTGTAATTTCCCAGGTAATAGGGCCTCACGGACGTCCCGTTCTCCGCCGCCTTCTCCAGCTTGCTCACGAATCGCTCTGGATGCCGTGCGTAGTATAAGGCAATGTCGCGGTGCGACAGCCGGTCCAACACTTCTTTTCGAAGCGTCGGGTCGCTCTGGGGGACAATTGTGTCCTTCTGAAAATAATTCGTGCCCGCCAATCCTGCGTATTTGTCCGGAATGCCCAGCTCGCGCATATCCCGCTTGAGGTCGGGCGTATCCTTGAGCGCGCCGAAGAAGATCGACTGGTACAGGTTGATATGCCTGAGCTGATCCGGCGCCAGCGCCATCATAAGGACGGCCGACAGCGCCAGGATGCCGGCTCCGACTCTTGCGCGCAAACGCCAGCCTTTATCGGGACGGAGCGAGACCATGCGCCAAGCCAGAAGGGCCAATAGGAAGCCGATAGGCGCATTTTGGATTTTGGACGTCGCCAAGGCGACCCCGGCGCCTACGAACAATGCCAGCAGCCATGCTGAAGGCGGGCGAACCGTCTGCTGCGGCTCGTCGTTTGGTTTCTTGGCGCTTTGGAGATTCGGATCGACCCGCGACGCGATCGCGACCGCTGCGCCTAATGCCAGCATCGTAGCGACGAGGGCATAAGGCTCCCCGAAGAAGGATTGATAATAAGCGGTATAGCCGACGTCGCAAAAGATAACGATGCCGATGGCCGCTACAAGGGCAGCAGCCGCACCTGTTAGGTACTTGCCGCGCATTCTCGGTGCATAGCGCACGAGCAGCCATAAAGCCGCGAGCATAAGCACCATATAGCAGAAGCCAAGCACGCGAATATCGAAGGTTTGCGAATCGATGATTCTCCCGATTCCTCCTGCGATGGCCACAAGCAGTACATGCGTGGATACGTAGCCGCCTGAAGTAAAGCCGCCGTAATGGTAAAACTGATGAGCATAGCCGAAGTAACGATCCGCATACGATTCCTGCGCATCCGCATAGGCAATGCCCGCAGCGCCCATGACGCGATTGAAGTCCCCGTTGTCCGCCACGCCGATGACAGGCGGTACGAACAACAGGTACACGATAATAGCCGCTGCAGTGCCTAGGGCGATCCAAGCCGCTATGATACGCGAATCTACTCTTTTGCGGGATGCTTCGTCGTTCATATGTTATCCCCTTCCGTCAGGACTCGAATGGTCGTTAACGTATCGTCCGCCGCTCCCTGGAATCGCGCTCCGGCAGCCGCCAGGCGTTGTAGCGCTTCGATAGTGGCTTCCGATATGGGTTCTCCCGGGTACAAGAGGGGGATGCCCGGCGGATAGGGGATGATCCATTCGCCGCAGATGCGCCCGGCTGCGGCTTCCAGAGGCACGACGGACGTACGTGGCGTTCGTCTCCGGATCGCAACGGGCTCCGAGATGTGATCGTGTGTGATCGAGGTTGGCGAGATTTTCGGGAAAATAGGCGTCTCGACTTTTTCATTGTGAGAGTTGTCCGCCCTTTCGGCATCCAGCTCTTCGGCGATCTGTTTTAACGCTTGCAGCAAGACCGCCGCATCTTCTTTTCTCGTGCCGGGTCCGAGCGCCAACACCGCATGTTTCGCATCGGCCATCTCCGCGACGCAGCCCTGCTCCTCAAGCTTCGCCTGCAGCTCGAATCCGGTCAGTCTCTCGTTTTGATCCTTGATGGATAGCTTCAACGGATCGGCCGCATCGATCGCTTCCATAGACAGTCCGGCAAGCGCTTCTCGTATCTCTCTTGCAACCGCAAGCGCTGGCTCGAACAGAGCGGGCCCTTGCATCTGAATATCTCTCCGAGCCAGATCGAGCGAAGCCAGGAGCGGATAAGACGGACTCGAGCTCTGCACCATGCGAAGCGCCTGGCTTATGGGCGGCCGGTACACAAGATCGCCTTGCATATGGAGCATGGCGCTCATCGTGAGCGAGCTCAACATTTTATGCGTCGATTGAACGACGACATCCGCGCCCGCTTGAAGGGCGCTGCGGGGAAAGGCCGGATGCAGCCCGAAGTGCGCACCGTGCGCTTCATCGACCAATACCGGTATTCTGCCTGCATGTGCAGCTTCAATCAAAGACGCGAGATCTGCGGTCATTCCATAATAGTTGGGACTGCATAAGATAAGGGCTTTAGCCTCCCGATATTTCTCGACCGCTCGTCTGACAGTCTCTAAGCTAGGCGCTATAGCGATACCTGAATGAACATCCGATTCCGGCGTCAAAAAAACACATTGGGCACCCGCAAGCGCAAGGCCATGAATAATGGATTTGTGCACGTTGCGCTGCACCAGCACGAGATCGCCCGGATCGCAAATCCCAAGTATCATGGCCAAATTGCCTGCGGTGCTGCCGCCAACCAGAAAACGCGTCTCCTCCGCGCCAAAGCAAGCCGCCGCCAGATCCTGCGCCAGTGCAATCGCGCCGTTCGGGTCATGGAGATCATCCGTATCCGATAGCTCGGTGACGTCGATGCCCATCAACATGCCGAAGTCAGCCGCTGCTCCCCCCTGTTGTTCGACGACACTACGCTGCTTATGCCCGGGAACATGGAAAGGCGTCAACCCTTTTTGCGCATGGCTGACAAGCATTTCGAATATAGGCGCTTGCTCAGGTTTTACCGATCGCATGGTCATTCATTCCTCTTTGGTATCATAAAATTTTACATAAACACCATTATATCAGATCCAGCGTGTGATCCCCAAAAACACAAAAAAGCGCCGTCACCATCCGGCACTTTTTCGTATTGTGCGCCTCAGCTCATCACAGCCCGCCGTCAGCCTTCCGTATGCACCCACAATTGCTTCAACTGCTGAACAAAGTACGGATAACGTTGGTCTTCGACCGGCGTATTCACCATTTCCGACTCGCACGAATGACAAATGAATGAACGCATAATCCGAATGCCTTCCCGATCGCTTTGTCCGCATACGATGCAGGTTTTGCTATCTTCTTCATGCATGGCATTCCCGCCTTTGTTGGCTTATTACGATTAGTATGCCTCATACTCTATGAAAATATACCTCTTGCTAGCGCGCTGCAGCCAACAATTTAATAATAATCGCATTTCGAGCCGATAGTAACTACAGAAGCTTTAGAGCCGTTCAAGGAGATTCTCTATGAAAATGCCCGAGCCTACGCGCGAGGCCACCATCTATCATTATAAGCTCATACGCAAGATCCCGATGCGACCGGAAACTAAATACAGCTATATGACTACCGCGCTGTTAGGCGCAGGGTTCGTCACGGGCTTCTATGCCTGGAAGGGGCTCGAGTGCATGGCCGTCGGCCTGATCCTCATGATACTTATCCATGCGGTCGTCCTCCGCATCACCCTGCGCCGAGTAGATGCCGCCGCAGGCAAGCGCTGGAGCTTCCGGATCGACTGGCCGTGGATCGGCCCTCTGCCCGTGATGGACACAAGCCTCGGCCTTTTCCGCCGCCTACACTTCCATTTGACGTTGGTCGGTTGCTGCGCCTCCGCGCTGCTCTATCCATGGGCGCATCCGGCTCTTGTCATTTCCCTGGTGTACTGGCATTTCTGGCTGCTCTCGCCCCGTCTCACGTTGCTGATGCGCATGCGCAAGGAGCGCGGCAATGGCGTCATTCGCTTGTCCGATACGGAAGTTTCCTATTATCATATTTAAATGGTGCGGCGGACCATGGGGTCCGCTTTTTTTCTCACATCGCCGCCGTCACCGTTCGCAAAACACAACGAAAAACCACCCTCCGAAGAAGGTGGTTTTTGTTGCTACTCTTAGCCTGGCGACGTCCTACTCTCCCAGGACCCTGCGGTCCAAGTACCATTGGCGCTGGAGGGCTTAACGGTCGTGTTCGAGATGGGTACGCGTGGGACCCCTCCGCCATTGCCACCAGACCTATTGCGCAGCAAAGCGCGCAAACGGTGCAGCCTATTAAAGGCGTAACCTACTGTTTGGCGTGTGCCAATCAGCTTTGCAGCTTACAGAGCTTGCGCCCTGAAAACCGGATGCGAAACGAAGATGCGCTAGAAATTCTCTTGCCTGTGCGGCTTGCCGTGGTTTGCTTCAAAAGCAAACCGTAGGATAAGCCCTCGACCGATTAGTACTCGTCAGCTGCACATGTTGCCATGCTTCCACCCCGAGCCT
>NZ_JAGXJW010000067.1 GCF_019091135.1 Cohnella sp. GbtcB17
CGCGCGCCCTGGCGACGCAGCCGGATCTGCTGCTGCTCGTCGAGCCGATGTCCAATCTCGACATGCGGCTTCGCATCGAGATGCGGACGGAGCTGTCGTACCTGCTACGCAAGCTGGGGACGACCGTGTTCCATGTGACGCACGATCCCGAAGAGGCGTTTGCGATGGCGGACCGGCTCGTCATCATGCGCAACGGCAGGATCGACCAGATCGACAGTCCCGAAGCCTGCTATCGCCGGCCCGCGACGGCATCCGTCGCCTCGCTGCTTGGCGCGGGCAACCGCCTCGCAGGGCCGATCGCCGAAGGCGAGGCGGTGCCTGCCATCCGTCTGGACGGCTCCTTCGTAACCGGACGGACGGCGTCCGATTGGAGCGCCCGCCGTCCGGCAGGGCCGGCCATCGCGCTGTTCCGTCCGGACGCGGCGGCTTGGGAGACCGAGGATGCCCGGGCATCCGACCCGAGCCAAGAGGTTGCCGCGGGGGCGGAGGCCGGTACTGCCGGCTCCAGCGAGGTCGTTTTCCGCGGGGCGCCGGCCTTCAACCGGCTGGCCGCCCGCATCGCGCACAGCGCCTTCGAAGGCAATCGCTGGCGCGTGCTGGCGGAGATCGGGACCGGCGAGATGCTTTCGTTATTTCATCATGAGCCTCTAAAGGCGGGGGCGCGCGGCTGGCTGCGTTTTCCCGTCGACGAGACCTACTTGTACCCGGCCGACGCCGGCAGTGAAAGGTAGAGAAGGATTCACATGACCCGCATACTCGTCATCTCCGACATACACGGCCACGCGGCGGCGATGCGCGCCTTGCTGCGCATGGCCGAATACGCGCCGGGCAAAGATCGGCTCTACCTGCTCGGCGACTTCATCAACCGGGAGCGCGAGAGCTGGCCTGCGCTTAAGGAGGCGATGGCGCTGGTCAAGGAAGGCGCGCGCGCCGTGCTCGGCAACATGGAGCGGTGGCTGCTCGACGCCTCCGCGCGCGGCGAAGGCTTGCCCGCCGACGCGGAAGAGCTGCGTTTCCTGAACGAGACGCCTCTGTATTGGCGGGAGGAAGGTTTCCTGTTCGCCCATGCCGGCATCCGCCCGGGACTGCCGCCGGCCAAGCAAAGCGCATCGGACTTGACCGAGATTCGCGGCGAGTTCTGGGCGGACGGCGGACCGCTCCCGTATACGGTCGTTTTCGGCCATACGCCGACCTTCAAGCTAGGCGCGCCGGCAGGCGAGCTGTGGCTGGGCCGCGACCGGATCGGGATCGACACGGGCGCGAAGCACGGCTGCCGCCTCACGCTCGTCGATCTGACCAACCGGCTGGCCTATTCCTGCGGCGTAGAGCCGGAGCGCCAGCCATACGATTGTCGCTTGTCTTCCTGGGCGGCCAAGTAAACCCAAAATTCAAGCCGCCGAAGGCCCGGCGGCTTTTGCATTTCCTCACATCGGCTCTGCCGGCGTCCGTCCTTGCGGCGCAGGCGGCGTCTCCGAGCGTCTCGCGCGCGCGTCCGCGGGATTTACCGCGAAGACTGCATCCTGAGCGCGGTAGACGGAGCGGTTCAGCTTGCTGCGCGCGGCTAACCGGCCGTCCACGTACTTCAACCGGTACGTGTCCACGACAGCGCCCGGCCTTCCTGCCTGCAGAAGGTGCGACAAGCCAACGGGGATGCCTGCGTCCGTTCTGTACACGGTGGGGGGTGGAATATCTTTTACGCGAACCGTCTCCAGCTCATACCTCACATTGTCCGCCATCGTGCCGAACAGCTTGACCGTCAACCTTTTTTCTCGAACCGAGGCTTTAATAAGCAGCCGTTTTCCCGTATCGTTGCGAAACCGGAAATTGATCGACCCCTCCGCAAAAGTCGCGTCCGTGCCTTGCGGCAAGTAATTCACGGGCAGCGAGTGGTTGCGCCGCTCGACGATCTCAAGATTCGAGGCGCGCAGGACTGCGTTGTAAAGCGTGCTCGAAACCTGGCAGATGCCGCCGCCGATGCCCGGGACGAGCTTGCCCTTCAGGATGACGGGAGCCGCCCGGTAACCGTAATCCCGCCGTGCCTTGGCGACGACGGCGCCGTAATCGAACGTCTCGCCGGGCAGAAGCACGATGTCGTCCAAGGCGTCGGCGGTCGCCTTGACGTTATGGACGCGACCTTCGCCGCTCGCCGCGAAGGAGGTGGAAAACTCGGCGATCTTGCGCGAGATGCCTTGCGCCTGCAGCGCCGCCGTCGTGATCTCGGGCTGCACGAGAACGACGGGCAGACGCGCCTCGATCTCCAGCGGCTCGTTTGCAGCTGGTGCCGTTTTGCCGAGCGTCGCTGGCGCATGCTTTTTGAATTCGGCCAGCAGCGAAGAAAGATCGAGCGTCTCGCCCGGCGTTTCCGGCACATAGACGACGCGATCGGAGGCATCGATCGCGCGAACGGCGTCGATCGGCGCCTTTTCCGCGATCGCCCCCCACATCGCTTCGGCCTTCGCCGCGAACATCTCCTCGTCCCAGACGGCTTCGACCGGGAAACGTTTCGCGACCGCCCGCGCAGCGGCCCGCCGATCCAGCCAGCCTGCGTCCCGGAATTGCGCGATCGCCCTTATCGCTTCCTCGGCGTTCAAATGGAGCCCAAGCTCGCGCCAGGAGAGCGCCGACCCGGACGCGTCTTGGCCAGGGGAGAGCTGCCGACGCTCATGGACGAGCGTCACGCGCTCGTCTAGCCTCGCCTCGATTCGCGCCCGTATCTTGGCGATTGCGGCATCCGCGCTCATCCCGCCTAACGCCAAGCCGCCCACGGATACGTTTGCCGGCAGCGCGCGAGAATGGCGCGTTCCGCGTTTCGCGACCGCCGCAGCCCCCGCGTTCCCGCTGGCCAACAACGCTCCCCCGGCAGCCCCGCCGCCCGTGAGCGCATTCATCGCTGTCTCTCGGGCAGCCGACCCATAGCCTGCGACGGTGGTCGAGCCCACTGCGGGCGAACCCAAGGCAGTCGCGTCCGCGGCGTCCGGGCCCACGACAGTCGAGTCTGCGGCGGTCGAACCAGCCGCCAGCGCACGACCCGCCGCGGCCGTCCCGGCTTCCACGCCGACGATTAGCGCAAGGACCACTGCCGCGATCCGAAAGAATCGGTTGCCCATTTCCGATGATCCCTCCTTCCGCAAAAACGTTCCACCTTAGAATTCCCGACAGATTAAAAATTTCTCAAAATAACGAAAATCGACAAAAACGCAAGCCGAAACAAGCGCGAATACGCGTCCGTGCGCCAGATAAAGCTCGACAAATAAAGGATTTGCCGGCAAGATGTCGAAGTACCATTAGTCTGCGGAACTTTAGCCTTTCGACGGGAAGCGCTCCCGGAACGTATACATGCACGGGCTGTCCAACAATGAAACAGGAAGTGATCGCGTGATCGAAATGCACGACATATGGAAGACCTATCCGGACGGCACGCCCGCCCTGCAAGGCATCAACATCGTGATCGACCGCAACGAGTTCGTCTACGTCGTCGGCCCTTTCGGCGCCGGCAAGTCGTCGTTCATGAAGCTGTTCTATTGCGAGGAAGTGCCGACCAAGGGGCAGCTGTCGGTCAACGGGTTCAATATAGGCAAGCTCAAGCAACGCAAGATTCCGTACGTTCGCCGCAATATCGGCGTCGTATTCCAGGATTTTCGCCTGCTCCCCAAGCTATCCGTGTACGAAAATGTGGCCTTCGCGATGGAGGTCGTCGAGTCGCCGAAGCGGCAGATACGCCGCCGCACGATGGAAGTGCTCGAGCTCGTCGGACTGAAGCACAAGGCGAGCAGCCTGCCCGCCCAGCTTTCCGGCGGCGAGCAGCAGCGCGTCGCGATCGCCAGAGCGATCGTCAACAACCCTTCCGTCATCGTGGCGGACGAGCCCACCGGCAACCTCGATCCCGAAACCTCCTGGGGGATCATGAAGCTGCTCGAAGAGATCAATTTCCGCGGCACCACGATCGTCATGGCCACTCACAACAAGGAAATCGTCAACACCCTCCGCAAACGGGTCATCGCGATCGAACGGGGCACCATCGTGCGGGACCAGCAGAGAGGGGATTACGGCTATGAAGTTTAGCACCCTCGTGCGCCACATCCGCGAAGGTGTCAAGAACGTCTTTCGCAACGGCTGGATGTCGTTCGCTTCGATCGGATCGATCGTCGTGTCGCTGTTCGTGCTGGGCGTGTTCATGCTCCTCGCGCTCAACGTGAACCAGTGGGCCGACCAGTTCGACAGTCAGGTTCAAGTCAACGTGTACCTCGAGTCGGAGATCGGCCAGTCCAAGATCGACGAGCTGAAAACGCGCATCGGCAACATCGCCGAGGTCAAGCAGGTCACCTTCGTCTCCAAGGAGGAGGGGCTTGAGAAGCTGCGCGAGGATCTGGACGAGGACGTAAAAGGCGCGCTCGACGGCTACAAGGATTCCAATCCGCTCCCGGACGCGTTCGAGGTCGAGCTGTTCGACGCGCAGCAGGTAGCTTATGTGGCCAAGCAGATTGAGGCGTTTAACGAGACTGACACGGACAAGCCGATCCTCAGCGTCAAGTACGGACAAGGCTACGTCGAAAAACTGTTCCGCATCACGAACGCCGTTCGCAACGT
The DNA here is from genome assembly GCF_019091135.1 of Cohnella sp. GbtcB17. Classification (GTDB taxonomy): domain Bacteria; phylum Bacillota; class Bacilli; order Paenibacillales; family Paenibacillaceae; genus Cohnella. The sequence goes on from NZ_JAGXJW010000067.1 coordinate 4,588, forward strand.
CGGCCTCGTCGTTGTAGCGGGACTTGCGGTCATGGCGATGTTCCTCATCTCCACGACGATCAAGATGACGATACTGGCGCGGCGCAGAGAGATCGGCATTATGAAGCTCGTCGGCGCCACGAACAATTTTATCCGCTGGCCGTTCTTTATCGAAGGGATCATCATCGGACTGGCGGGCTCCGGCATCACGACGGCGCTGCTGCTGTACGGGTATTCCGAGCTGATCGCATCGACGCATTACAATATGGGCCTCATGATGATCGAGGTCGTCGACATGAACAAAGTCGGCTGGCTGGTTGGCGGCACGCTCGTCGCGCTGGGCACGTTGATCGGCGTCTGGGGCAGCGTCGTGTCGGTTCGCAAGCATTTGAAGGTGTAGCTCTTGCCGTTCATGATCAGATGATGGAGGAGAACATGCGTGAATAAAAGATTGATCGCAGTACTGGTTATGCTGCTGGGCGTCGTATTTCTCGTTCGGCCGTACGAGAGCCACGCGGAGACGAAGATGCAGAAGATCGAACGGCAGCTCAAGGAGATTCAGGCCCAGATGAACGCTGCCGCGGAAAGCAAAAAGGCAGCCGAGCGCCGGAGCGAGGACCTCACGAATAAAAAGGCGCTTGCCAAGACGGATATGTTTACGCTGCTCAAGCAAATTCAGCAGACGTCGGACCAGCTCGACGCGACCCAAGCCAAGATCGAGTCCGCCGAGGCCAAGCTGCTGAAGACGACATCGGAGCTAGAGTCCGCCGAAGCCTCCAGACAGAGCAGGGACGAGCAGTTGAGGGACCGGATCCGGCTTATTTACATGAACGGCTCCGTCTCTTATCTGGACGTGCTGCTAAGCTCCAAGAGCTTCTCGGACTTCGTAGGCCGGTTCCAGTCGCTGCAGTCCATCATGGAGCAGGATAAAGAAGTGCTGTCGCAGACCGAGAGCTACAAGGCGCTCGTCGCCGACAAGAAGGCGCAGGTCGAAGCGGACCTGGCTTCTGTCAAAAAGCTGTACAGCGACATGGCCGACAAAAAAGCCGAGCTTCAGGACCAGGAAAAAGAAAAAGAAGTGCTCGTCGCGAGCATTAATCAGAAGATCGAGGAAACCGAGGACATCAGCGAAGAAGCCGAAGCCGCGCTGATGGAGTTCGGCCAAAAGTACTCGAAGCTGCTGGAGCAGAAAAAGGCGCTTAAAACTTACTACACTGGCGGCAAGCTTGGCCTTCCGCTAAAACGGGAATATCGCCTGTCCTCGCCGTTCGGCTACCGGACGCATCCCGTGACCGGACAGAGGAACAAGCTGCACACGGGCTTGGACATGGCCGTTCCGCAGGGCACGCCGGTTTACGCGGCCGAATCGGGGACCGTCATCGTCGCCCAGTCGTGGAGCGGCTACGGCAACTGTATCATCATCAACCACGGCGGCGGCCTCTGGACGCTGTATGGCCACTTGAAGCCGGGCGGAATTCTCGTCGAAAAAGGCGAGACCGTCAAGCGCGGCGAAAAAATCGGTCTCGTCGGCATGACGGGCACCGCAACCGGCTACCATCTGCACTTCGAGGTCCGCAAGGACGGCACGCCGGTCAATCCCGCACCGTATCTCAAATAATCGTCGCCTCGCGCACAGCCGCCCATGGCGCCGCTCACCGTACCGGTGGGGGCAGCTCCGGGCGGCTGACGCATTTTTAGGCATTTAAACGGTATCCCTTTCGAACAGGCGGGGGATGATGAGCAGGAGATGGATGTGCGGCACGTTTGAACGGTATCCCTTTAAGTCAGGACGAGGGGCTGCACGTAAGAAGGATGTTGTACGAGACATTTGAACGATATCCCCTTCGAGCAGGAGACCGTTTTTTAACGCAAAGAAGTAGCGCCCTGCGCCTTTTTAACGATATCCCCTTTAGTCAGGCAGCAGGTATTCCGCATTTATAGAGGCCTTTAAACGTTATCCCCTTCAGTCCGGTCATAGGCTTACGTGCGCATGGAGGGAGCCTTTGCACGGTATCCCCTTCCGTCAGGCGATAGGCGATGGGTCAACAGGCAAACAGGCGACATGCGGAGGCGTAACATACGTGGATAGACGCGCGAACAGTTCTACAATGAGGCCGTCACCACTATAGCAGCCACTGCACGCAGCGTTACCTGCAGCGTTTCCTGCTCAAAGGGGATACCGTTAAAAAGAGGTAAAACGGCGGTAATCCATCGACGGATTCCACTATTTGTAAGTTTATAAAACGCTTTCCGGCAGGATTTGAACTTCCATCTGTCGAATACGTAGGGTCGGCATACTTATCGGATTAAGGAAACGGAAGGCGGGATTCGTCTTGGATCTGACGATCGATTGGTTGCGGTTGGCGGGCGAGAGTATCGGCGTTCTGTTTCTATCGCCCTTTTTATATATTGCGCTCGCGATGGTTTGGTGGCATTCGCGCCAGAGCAACGTGCTGCAGCGCAGGTTGTTCCATGTCAGGCTGCGAGGCACGCTGCCGATGACGGCGGCCCGCATCGTCGCGGGATTTGTCGCGGGCATCGCATTGTCCGCGCTCGGCTTTGCAGCCGGCGCACAGCTCACCGCTTCGACGCTCGTATGCGTCTGGGTCGCGACGTTCGTGCTTGCGTTGTTCAAGCTGCGTTATGTCTGCCTCGCCTACGCGGCCGGCGCGCTTACCGTCGTTCAAACGATTCTATCATGGACGGGCGTGCCTGACGGAGACGATACGGTGAACCGGGTCTGGCAGGCGGTAAAAGATATCGATGGTCCGTCGTTGTTATTTTTGGCTGGCCTGCTGCACATTGCGGAAGCGCTTCTCGTCCGGCTGCAGGGCTCGCGTTATGCGACGCCGCTGTTCCTCGAAGGCAAGCGGGGAAAACCGATCGGCGCCTATTCGCTGTCCGGTCTTTGGCCAGTCCCGTTGCTATGGCTCGTGCCGGCGGCGAGCGACAGCGGGCTGACCTTGCCGTGGACGCCGCTGTTCGGCATGGACGGCGGGCCTGCGATGGCCGCAGCTGGTTGGACGTTGGCGGCCTTCCCGGTGCTGATCGGATTTACGGACCGGACGGCGACTCGTTGGCCGGAAGCCAAAGCCAAGGAAATGGGCGGCGGACTCCTGCTTTACGGGCTGGCGATCGCGGCGCTGGCAGCCGGCGCAGCGTTTTGGGGGCAGCTTACGATCGTGGCCGGCGCAGCGGCATTTATTTTGCACGAAGGTCTGCTCTTCTGGGGAAGGCTGCGCGAGCGGGGGCATCAGCCCGTTTATGTGCAGGACGGCAGAGGCGTCGTCATTCTGGCCGTTCTGCCCGGCACGCCGGCGTACGAGATGGGATTGATCGCAGGCGAGACGGTGAGCAAGGCGAATGGCGTCCGGGTGCGCAGCAAAGAGGAGCTTCACGCTGCGCTGCAGTTGCAGCCGGCGTTCACGAAGCTCGAGGTGCTCAACCGCGAGGGCAACGTAAAATTTGCCCAGCGGGCCAGATATGCGGGGGAGCATCACCAGCTTGGCCTCATCCTTGCGCCGGATGAGGATGCTGAGTACGTAGCTGCACCGCGATCTTCCTCGCTGCGCCAGGGACTCCGTCTAGCTGGAGCAAGGCTGCGCGGCCAAGGCGCCCGAAGAAGCCACGGCGGTTCGGAGGAGGCGGCAGCGTCGGAAAGCGGACCACCGCCTGAGGGCAGAGGGATGTCGGGGGACGGCGTCCTGGCTCTGGCCGAAGGAACGCCGGCTCTAGAGCCAGAGCCGACAAGACGCGTCGACGACGCAGCGGACCAGGCCTTCGGAGCTGGGCCGACGGCGGCAGCGAAGCCCGTGCCGGAGGGACTGCCTCCGCGCAGCGGGCGTCGCAAATAGTAAGCGGATACGACGCTTGTCCGCTTTTTCTGAAATCAGATTTTCTGTAATCGGATTTGACAGTCCAAACGTTGTTCGTTAATATGGATGGGATTCGTCCTCTAGGGTTCCGGGGCGGCTTCGGCCGGCCGTCTGGTCCAAGGGAGGGCGCGCCTTGCCGAGTGCGGCAGGCGGCACGGAGGGACAAAAGCCCGGGAGTATCAGAATGCAAGGTGTTGCGCGACTTTTAAGCCGCGCGTCTTGCATGCCGATGCTTCCGGGCTTTTTTGCATCTTGAACGCGGGAAGAGGGATTGTCGATGACAAAATACTGGACGCTGCTCGTTACAGCCGGCGTGACGGAAGTGGGTTGGGTATCGGGCTTGAAGCATGCTTCGACCTGGTGGGAATGGCTGCTGACGGCCATCGCCTTAGCTTTTTCTTTTTGGAGCTTGATGGAGGTAACCCGCGTGTTGCCGATCGGCACGGCTTACGCCGCATTCACGGGGATTGGCGCAGCAGGGACGGTTATCGGAGAAGCCGTGTTTTTCGAAGGCGAGCTCAATACGGCTAAGTTGGCGCTTGTCGCGCTCATGATCGTCGGCATCGTCGGCTTAAAAGCGACGTCCGGCCCCAAACCGAAGTCGGATCAAGAGGAAAGGGGGACGCACTGATGGCTTGGATATATTTAGTTTGCGCAGGCTTGTTCGAAGTAGCGGGGGCGGTGGGGTTGAATCGTTGGAGCAGCCGCAGGGACGCGTGGGGACTTATAATCATCTGCGTGAGCTTCTTGTTCAGCTTCAGCCTGCTGACCCTCGCGATGCAGGATATCTCGATGGGAACGGCCTATGCCGTGTGGACCGGCATAGGCTCGGTCGGCGCGACCGTGCTTGGCATGGTTTTTTATGGCGAGTCGCGCCAGGCTTCGAGACTTTTCTTTCTTGCGCTTGTCATTGCAGCCGCGGTGGGCTTGAAGTTGATCGGAGAATAAAAATCACGCCCTGCTTTGGAGCGGGGCGTGATTTTTATTGAGGCGTTTGCTGGGTGCTCGCATACCACAGAACGATTGCCCCGACGACGGCCAGACATGCCAATACAAAAAAGGCAATCTTCCAGGCGCTGCGCGGCGCCTGACCGGAGACGAGTCCCGTTTGGCCGTTTACCATGAAGCGGTAGGGCTTGGATTTGTAGCTGTAGCTCGCATTCCAAACCGGCAGCAGCAGGTGCTTGAACGTACGATTGAAATATCCGGTATCGATGTTCAGCGAGCGGACTTCGTCGCCGCCGATCTCTGCGCGGATGTCGTCGCGCAGCACATCGTCGATTCGCTCGCGTGCCTGCTCCCAGCCTTGCGTTCGGTTGACGGAATAGCGCTCGGCGATATAGCCGCTCAAATAGTCCGGTTTGTACCCGAGCAGTCCGCCCAGCTCGAAGTTGCCCAGGCGCTCCAGCAGCCTGGCGTCGTACTGGCCGGATGCCGGGATCAGCACATCGTTGAAGAAGCGGTCGTAATCGCCGCTCACTCGGTGCCAGACCGTGTAGCGCTCCTGCTCGGTATAGGTTTCCGTTTTCCCGTTTACGACGCGCGTCCTGGTCACAGTCCGATAATGATAGTCGCCGCGTTCGGCGGTGTACGCCGAAGAAGTATTCGCATCGTACGTCCAATACGGAATGTAGATGCCGGCCAGACGCGCGTTTGTGTTTTCCCGTTTAAAGGCGCCGGGGAGAAACCAGCGTTTCTTTTTCCAAGCCCGGAAGGCGGCTGTCGCGTCGTCTTTGTCGACTTGAAACGGAATGAGCGATTCGGGCTTAATCGTAGCCTCAGCGGCCTCAACGGGCTGGGGCAGCACCTTCGGCGAGCCGCAGAACGGGCAAAGCGTCGCCGTCTGCAGGGCCGGAATCAGACTCTCGCCACCGCAGGACTGGCATTTGATCGTCTGCTGCGCCAAGCCCCAATCCGTGTCCGCATCTTCTGGCATACTGTCGTCCAGCGCATGCTCCCTCGGGACCGCGTCGTCGGCGTCAATGGCCTGCAGCCGGCCGCAATATTGGCATTTTAACTGCTGACTGTCCGCGTCGAAAAGCATCGTTCCACCGCAGCTCGCGCATGGAAATTGGATAGCCTCGATCGCGGCGTTTGCGTCTGTCGCCATCCTGCACTACACCTTCGTTCCGCAGTTAGAGCAAAACTTCGCGTTTGGAGCGAGCGGCTGCCCGCATTCCGAACAGAACTTTTTCGCCGGCGCCGCGCTGCCCCCGTCGGGTGCGACCCCGCCGACTTGCGCAGCCCGCTCGCTCGCGGCTGAACCGCTGCCCGGAGCGACGGAGCCTGCGCCCGAACCTGCACCCGAACCGGCACCCGAACCTGCGCTCGAAGCTCCGCCGGCATTCGCGCCGTTTTGCTGCTCGTTTTGCCGCATCATCTGACTCATCGCCTGTCCCATCGCCATGCCCGCACCCAGACCGATGCCCGTTCCCGCTGCGCCGTCGGCCGGATTGTTCGACGCCTCCCGCAGCGCTTCGGCTGTCTGATACTTCATGTACTGATCGAGGTTGCCCACGATATTCATCGACGAGCGGCGATCGATCGTCTTCTCGACTTCCTCTGGCAAGGAAATGTTCTCGATCGTGAGAGCGGTCAGCCAGAGGCCCATCGCCATGAAATGTGCCTGGAGCTTGTCGGCCGCCGCACGGCTCAATTCATCGTACGAAGCCGCCAGGTCGATGGCCGGAATTTTCGACTCGCCCAACAGATCGCTTACGCCGGAGACGATGACCGACTTGAGATAGCCGGCCACGTTTTCCGCCGAGAAGTCCTGCTGCGTCCCGAAAATTTCTTTCAGAAACAGGGCAGGATCGTTCACCTTAAGCGCGTAGTTGCCGAAGCCACGCAGGCGCACCATCCCGAATTCCGCGTCGCGCATCAGAACCGGGTTTGTCGTGCCCCACTTCAGCTGCGTAAAATTGCGCGTACTTACGAAGAATACATCGGCTTTGAAGGGCGAGTTGAAGCCGTATTTCCAAGACTTCAGCGCGGTAAGAACCGGCATGTTCTGCGTGCTCAGCGTATAGGTGCCCGGCCCGAAGACGTCGGCGATCTGGCCTTCGTTGACGAATACGGCTGCTTGCGACTCGCGTACAACGAGCTTGGCGCCCATTTTGATAGCGTTGTCGTAGACAGGAAAGCGGTATACCATCGAACCGGTATCGTCCAGCCATTCGATGACCTCGATAAACTGGCCCTTAATGAAGTCGAACAATCCCATATTCAGCCTCCGTTAGATCTCGTTTGCTCTCATTATAAGCTTTATTTCCCGTCCGTTCGATAAAATGTTGGTATAATGAAAACGGCAAGCGCGTCAGCGCAGCAAAAGGATGCGGGAGGAAGTTATGGCCAAAACCGTGAGGGCGCAGTTCGATACGACAGAGAAAGACCTCGTGGCGTTGAACACGAGACATTTTTACGGCAGTCCCGGCTTTGTTTTCTTTATGCTCATATGCGGGGCGAATTTCCTGTACATGGGGCTTTCGATGATAAAGGAAGGAGAGGGAGCGGCGGATCATTTTCATTTTGTCCAGTGGCTCCTGCTGGCCTTCGGGCTGTTTATCCCGGCATCCTCTTATCTCAGAGCGGCGCAAGCGATAAAACGGCGTTTTGCGCCCGAGCACCGGGAGTACGAGTTCGACGAGTCCGGATTCCGCTATCGCACGCCTACCGCGCAAGGGCAGGCTGCCTGGACGGCTGTTCGACGGTTTGCGATCGGTCGCCGCATGATCGTTCTCTACGTCGGCCAGAAGGGCGTGAGCCTCATTCCTGCGCGAAGTCTGTCAGGCAGCGAGGATCTGGCGCAATTAAAGAGCTGGATCCGGCAAAAGGTATCTTCACAAATCGTTCGCCGCGCAGCGAGAAACCGCGTCCTATTGTATGCCGGCATCGCAGCCGCCGTCATCATCGCGGCCGCGCTGGCTTTCGCTTAAGGGTGACAGAATTACGTGCCCGAGCCGTAAGTTGTAAAACAAAAGCCTCCTCAGCGATCGCTGATGGAGGCTTTTATCTTAAATATGGCCGATCTGTCGGTCGCTACCGGGCGGATCCTTCCGGCTGCCGCACGACGAGAATCTCCACGCGGCGATTTTTTTGACGATTCACCTCGGTATCGTTCGCAGCGACGGGGCGCATGTCTGCATAGCCGGCGATTTCGAATAAATCTTCCGGCAGCTTGCGGATGTCGACAAAATACCGGAGGACGGACAGCGCGCGGCCGGAAGACAAGCCCCAGTTGTCCTGAAATGCGGAGCCGGGCTGGATCGGCAGGTTATCCGTATGGCCCTGGATGGAGATTGTCGTATCCAGCTTGGTGAAAAGGCTGGACAGCTTGTCCAACGCCGGTCTGGCGTCCGGTTTAAGATCGGCTTTTCCGAGATCGAACAGAAATCTGTCGGACAGGCGGATCGAGATGCCTTGCGGCGTATCGCCGACGAAGACGTCCTGCTGCAGCTTGTTTTGCTGGACGTACGTCTCGATGACCTTCAGCAAGTCCTGCAGCGCCTGTTCCCGTCTGCGGGCAATCTCGGCGTCGATCGCCGCGCTTGAGCTGGCCGAGGATGCGGGCGACGCGGATGTGGATGCCGATGGCGCGGGATCCGGGTGCTTGGACACGTCCGTGCTTCCTTGGATGCCGGTGCCCATCTCGATGATGCTGTCCGCCCGATTGAACTCCAGCTGGAGCGACTTCGCCAGGCTGTCGTATTTTTTGATATCGATCTGGCTCATCGCGTACATAATGATGAAAAATATCAGCAACAGGGTGATCAGATCCGCATAGGTAATCAGCCAGCGGTCATGGTTCTCATGCGCGCTTCGGCTGCGTCGGCTCCGTCTCTGCGCCATCTTCGCTCTCCTCCTTTTTCCGGTCGAAAGACAGCGACTCCGTATGCATGAAGGCAGTCAGCTTCTTGCGGATGAGCGCCGGATTTTCCCCGGCCTGGATCGCCAGAATGCCTTCGAGCATCATCTCCGTGAACTGCACGTTCTCTGCGGCGCGGATGCGGATTTTCGAGGCGATCGGCAAGTAGAGAACATTCGCCGAAGCGACGCCGTACAGCGTAGCGGTAAAAGCGACCGCGATCGCCGGACCGAGCGAGCCGGGATCCGACAGATTGCTAAGCACGTGGATGAGACCCATGACGGTGCCGATAATGCCCATCGTCGGCGCATATCCGCCGGCAGATTCGAATATTTTCGCCTGGTTTTCCATCCGCTGCTCGATGGCGTCGATCTCGAATTCGAGGATTTGCCTGCTGAGCTCGGGGTCGGTGCCGTCGACGACGATTTGAAGGCCATTTTTGATAAAAGGGTCAGGGTGCTCGACGATTTTATTTTCCAGAGCGAGCACGCCTTCGCGGCGGGCGGTCGTGGCCAATTCGACGAGTTCGTCGATCCGTTCTCCTACCTCCAGTGCGCTCGGGCGGAATGCCGTCTTCAGCGATTCGGGGATCTGCTTGAGCCTGGAGGCGGGGAAGCTGACGACGACGGCGGCGAACGTGCCGCCAAATACGATGAGCAGCGCCGTTTTTTCGAAGAGCCCTTCCCAATGCCCGCCTTCCCATAAAAAACCGCCTATCAACGCAGCGAGGGCCGCCAATATCCCCCACGAGGTTGTTTGATCCATGCGCTGCTTCATGCAGCTTCACTCCTTTGACTGGTTTCCGGGAACCCGATATAATGAATGAGAACACATATTCGGACTCGTTGGAAGGGATATCCTGATTATCGGTCAGATGAAGCAGGGTACGATATAGGACTTTGGTCTACAAGACACGGAGGTGGGCTTAAACATGGCAGTGCCGTCCGGATTCAAGCTGCAATCGGAATACGAACCGCAAGGGGATCAGCCGGAAGCGATCCGTCAGCTCGTCGCCGGCATTCATGAAGGGAAGCGGCATCAGACGCTGCTCGGCGCGACGGGGACGGGGAAGACGTTCACGATCGCGCAGACGATCGCCAAGGTGAACAAGCCCACGCTGGTCATCGCGCACAACAAGACGCTGGCTGCGCAGCTGTGCAGCGAGTTCAAGGAGTTTTTCCCGGAAAATGCCGTCGAGTACTTTGTAAGCTACTACGACTACTATCAGCCGGAGGCGTATATTCCGTCCTCGGATACTTATATCGAGAAAGACTCCAGCATCAACGACGAGATCGACAAGCTTCGCCACTCCGCGACCTCGGCTCTCTTCGAGCGTCGCGACGTTATTATCGTGGCGAGCGTATCATGCATTTACGGTCTCGGTTCTCCGGAGGAGTACCGGGACCTTCGCTTGAGTCTGCGCGTGGGCATGGAGAAGTCGCGCAACGCGATCCTGCACAAGCTGGTCGACATTCAATACCAGCGCAACGATATGAACTTCACGCGCGGGACGTTCCGCGTGCGCGGCGACGTCGTCGAGATCTTCCCGGTGTCGGTCGGCGACCGCGCGATCCGGGTGGAGATGTTCGGCGACGAGATCGAGCGGATCACCGAGATCGACGTCTTGACGGGCGAGATCATCGGCGCTCGCGAGCATGTCGCGATCTTCCCGGCGTCTCACTTCGTGACCGCCGAGGAGAAGATGAAGGTCGCGCTGGTCAACATCGAGCGCGAGCTGGAGGAGCGACTCGCCGAGCTGCGCGAGCAAGGCAAGCTGCTTGAAGCGCAGCGACTGGAGCAGCGTACGCGCTACGATCTCGAGATGATGGCCGAGATGGGCTTCTGCTCCGGCATCGAGAACTACTCGGGTCCGCTCACGTTCCGCGAGCGAGGCGCCACGCCGTACACGCTCATGGACTTCTTCCCGGACGATTACCTTATCGTCATCGACGAGTCCCACGTGACGCTGCCGCAGGTGCGAGCGATGTACAACGGCGACCAAGCGCGCAAGACGGTACTCGTGGATCACGGCTTCCGCCTCCCGTCGGCGAAGGACAACAGGCCGCTGCGCTTCGAGGAGTTCGAGGCCAAAGCGAAGCAGCTCGTCTACGTATCGGCGACGCCGGGGCCGTACGAACTTGAGAACTGTCCGACGATGGTGCAGCAGATCATCCGTCCGACAGGGCTTGTCGACCCGATCATCGAAGTGCGTCCGACAAAGGGGCAGATCGACGACCTGCTTGGCGAGATTCGTGCCCGTATCGAACGCGACGAGCGCGTGCTCGTGACGACGCTAACCAAGAAGATGTCGGAGGATCTGACCGATTATATGAAGGAAGTCGGCATCAAGGTCCGCTATTTGCATTCCGACATCAAGACGCTGGAGCGGATGGCGATTCTGCGCGACTTGCGAATCGGCACGTTCGACGTGCTTGTCGGCATCAACCTCCTACGGGAAGGTCTCGATTTGCCCGAAGTTACGTTGGTCGCCATCCTTGACGCCGACAAGGAAGGATTCCTCCGCGCCGAGCGTTCGCTTATTCAGACGATCGGCCGGGCGGCGCGCAATGCCGAAGGACGCGTCATCATGTACGGCGACAAGATCACGGATTCGATGGCAAAGGCGATCGGCGAGACCGAACGCCGCCGCGCGATCCAGACCGCCTACAACGAGAAGCACGGCATCACCCCGCAGACCATTCGCAAGAAGGTTCGAGACGTCATCGAAGCGACGAAGGTCGCCGAACAGAAGAGCGCGTATCTGACCGGTCTCGAGGACGTCGACAAGCTATCCAAGAAGGACCGCCAGTCCGTCATCAACCGCCTGGAGGCCGAGATGAAGGACGCCGCGAAAAACCTCCAGTTCGAACGCGCCGCCGAGCTACGCGACGCGCTGCTTGAACTGAAGGCAAGCTTATAAATGGAGTGCGCAATCCTTGCCAGGATCATGAATCCTGGCAAGGATTATTTTTTGCAAAAGCCTGCGCGTAACCGACCGGGTCGGTCTACAACATTGCTTTTCTGCCGTTTCAACGGTATCCCCTCCGAACAGGTTACAACGTGACTTGAGTGCGTTTGAACGATATCCCCTCGGCTCAGGTGGGCGCTTAAGATGCAGCTGTTTAACCAATATCCCTCTCGATCCGGTTACAAAATGACGCTATGAATCGTTGGATGATCGTGGTAATGTAGGAACAAACGTTCTTGTTTTCGACGAGGAGGATGAACCGCTTTGCGATCAATTTACGAGCAAATGCCGGCATTTCAGGAAGATGCTTGCGAGATTGCGTTGTTCAAGGCTAAGTGGCCGGACGGTTTTCGCTGCCCGCGTTGCGAGGGAACCGCGTATTATCACATTACTTCCCGGCGCAATCGGCTTTACGAGTGCCGCGTCTGCCATCATCAAACCTCTCTGACCGCCGGAACGATAATGGAGGGGACTCGCACACCGCTCGTAAAGTGGTTCAGCGCCTTGTATTTGATGCAAAAAGGGATTTCCGCCAAGCTCCTGGCAGAGATTATTCAAGTGACTTACAAGACGGCATGGCTAATCAACCACAAGCTTCGGCATGCCATCCAAGTTTGGGACGAATCGAAACCTTTAAAAGGAGAATTGCGACTTTACGGCGATTTCTATGCGCGTCCGGCTATGAGCGGTGTATTCGATCCGCCCGATCAACGGGATCAGCCGGCAGTTGTAGGCGCTTCAATCGATCCTGAATCCGGCGAAGTGGCCGAAGTTAAGATTAAGCGGGTACCGCACGCACAATTCAGGCGGCGCTTATACGACGTCGAGTCCTACGGCACTTTCCTTTGGCGCCATGTGACGGATGTTCAATCCGAGATCCAAAGCATTGAAATCGTCAGACAGAGCGATAGCGAGGGAGTGACGGAGCTCGGTTTGATTTGGCGCGGGGTGATCGGCTGGCTGGCCAGAACGTTCGGGGGCATCGGTCCGAAGCATCTTCAAGCATACCTGGACGAATTTTGTTATCGAATCAACGCAGGCACGAGTGCGTTTGCTACGCTGTTAAATTTGTGCGGCATCACTCGAACAGTGACACTGCGCGGTCTGGTAAACAAGAGAAGAGCTGTGCGATCTGTGAGATGGACGGGAAAAACCAGCTTCAGGCAGCAAAAAGTTTCGTGAGGGAGCTTCGCGTCGCGAAAGTTTTCCCTTTTTAAATATGAATGGATCGCTGCATTTACGAAATCCGAGAGTAGCTAGTGAGGTGGGCGACCTGATCGAGAGGGATATCTCGGAAAAGGCGGATACGGCCCTTATTCAACGAAGGGCTCGACTGCTGAGGTCGGCTAAACAGGATGCTGGGATTGGTCTATGAAACGTCGAATAGGGGATTAGCTGCCTGCGAAATTTGTGTTTCGTACAGTCGCGCCTGAGCGAAGGGGATAACGTTGAAACGGCAGAAACAGCAACTGTTTGGGTCGTGGGCGGTCGAATCGGTGTAAGGACCCATGAGTAGCGCTCTCCAAAGAACGCCGCGTATTGTTGGGATTTCCATTTGCGAACCAGTTCGTCGGCAAGTATAATGAGATGAGAACACATATTCTTATGTGATGGGAACGTGAACGGAGGCGGCGCGGAGAGCGAGCCCAGGCCGTTAACGACAGGAGGCTGTACGTTTTGGGAAGCGATCAGATCGTCATTAAGGGCGCCCGCGCCCACAACCTGAAAAATATCGACGTGACCATTCCGCGCGACAAGTTTGTCGTGCTGACCGGTCTGAGCGGATCGGGCAAGTCTTCGCTCGCGTTCGATACGATATACGCCGAGGGGCAGCGCCGGTACGTGGAGTCGCTCTCCGCCTATGCGCGCCAGTTCCTCGGACAGATGGACAAGCCGGACGTCGATTCGATCGAAGGACTGTCGCCGGCTATCTCGATCGACCAGAAGACGACCAGCCGGAATCCGCGGTCGACCGTCGGCACCGTGACGGAGATTTACGACTACCTGCGCTTGCTCTATGCGCGCATCGGGAAGCCGCATTGCCCGGAGCACGGCATCGAGATTACTTCGCAGACGGTGGAGCAGATGGTCGACCGGATTATGGAGTATCCGGAGCGGACCCGACTGCAGATTTTGGCGCCGATCGTGTCGGGGCGCAAGGGCGAGCATACGAAGCTGCTGGCCGATATTCAGAAGCAAGGCTTCGTACGCGTGCGCGTGAACGGGGAGATCATGGATCTGTCCGAGCCGATCGTGCTGGAGAAGAACAAGAAGCACTCGATTGAGGTCGTCATCGACCGGATCGTCGTGAAGGAGGATGTCGCGACGCGTCTGGCGGACTCGCTCGAGACGGGGCTCAAGCTGTCCGGCGGACAGATCATCGTGGACATCATCGACAAGGAAGAGCTGATGTTCAACTCTCATCTGGCCTGCCCTGTGTGCGGGTTTTCGATGGGCGAGCTGGAGCCGCGGCTCTTCTCCTTCAACTCGCCGTTCGGCGCTTGTCCGGATTGCGACGGGCTTGGCGTTAAGATGGTCGTCGATCCTGACCTGCTGCTGCACGACAAGAGCAAGAGCATCGAGCAGGGGGCCTTTTCCGCTTGGGCGGGGAGCACCTCGACGTATTATCCGCAGTTTCTCGCTGCGGTGTGCAGCCACTACAAGATTCCGACCAAGGTGCCGGTATCCGAGCTGACGGACAAGCAGATGAAGCTGCTGCTGTACGGCACGGGGCCGGAGAAGATCCGGTTCAAATATCAGAACGAGTTCGGCTATACGCGCGACGCGATGGTCCAGTTCGAAGGCGTCGTACCGAACCTGGAGCGTCGCTACCGGGAGACGGCATCGGATGGCATCCGCGAGTTTATCGAGGAGTATATGGGGGCCAAGCCTTGCGAGGGCTGCAAAGGAAAGCGCCTGAAGAAGGAAGCGCTGGCCGTTACGGTCGGCAGCCAGAACGTTGCTTACGTTACTGCGCTGTCGATCGGCGACGCGATGAGCTTCTTCGAGGCGCTCGAACTGAGCGCCAAGGACAAGCAAATCTCCAACCTGATCTTGAAGGAGATCAGCAGCCGCCTGGGCTTCCTGGTCAACGTGGGACTGGATTATCTCACACTCTCGCGTGCTGCGGGCACGCTGTCGGGCGGAGAGGCCCAGCGCATTCGGCTGGCCACGCAGATCGGATCGAGCTTGATGGGCGTCCTGTACATTTTGGACGAGCCGAGCATCGGCCTGCATCAGCGGGATAACGACCGGCTGATCAAGACGCTGGAGCATATGCGGGATCTCGGCAATACGCTTATCGTCGTCGAGCACGACGAGGACACGATGATGGCGGCCGACTATCTGATCGATATCGGGCCCGGCGCGGGCATTCACGGCGGGACCGTCGTGGCGCAAGGCACGCCCGAAGAGGTCATGCGCGACGATAAGTCGTTGACTGGCGCTTATTTGAGCGGCCGTCAATTCATCCCGGTGCCGCTCAAGAGGCGCAAACCCGACGGCCGCTGGATCGAAGTGAAGGGTGCAACGGAAAACAACCTGAAAAACCTGAGCGCCAAGTTCCCGCTCGGCGTGTTCACGGCTGTGACAGGCGTATCGGGCTCGGGCAAGTCGACGCTCGTCAACGAGATCTTGTACAAGACGCTCGCACGCGACTTGAACAAGGCGAAGGTGCGTCCGGGTCAGTACAAGGAGTTCATCGGACTGGAGCATTTGGAGAAGGTCATCGACATCGACCAGTCTCCGATCGGGCGTACGCCTCGCTCGAATCCGGCGACTTACACCGGGGTGTTCGACGATATCCGCGATGTATTTGCGATTACGAACGAGGCAAAGGTGCGCGGCTACAAGAAGGGACGCTTCAGCTTTAATGTGAAGGGCGGCCGCTGTGAAGCCTGCAAGGGCGACGGCATCATCAAGATCGAGATGCACTTCCTGCCCGACGTCTATGTGCCTTGCGAAATATGCAAGGGCAAGCGTTACAACCGCGAGACGCTCGAGGTCAAGTACAAGGGCAAGAACATCGCGGAAGTGCTGGAGATGACGATCGAGCATGCGACGGAGTTTTTCCAGAACATCCCGCGTATCCATCGCAAGCTGCAGACGCTGCTTGACGTTGGCCTCGGGTATATGACGATCGGGCAGCCGTCGACGACGATGTCGGGGGGCGAAGCCCAACGCGTCAAGCTGGCGGCCGAGCTGCATCGCAGAAGCACGGGCAAGACGCTGTATATTCTCGACGAGCCGACGACAGGCCTTCACGCCCATGACATCGACAGGCTGCTTCAGGTGCTGCAGCGGCTGGTGGACTCGGGCGAGAGCGTGCTCGTTATCGAGCACAATCTGGACGTCATTAAGACGGCGGATTACCTGGTCGATCTCGGGCCGGAAGGCGGCAGCGGCGGCGGCACGATCGTGGGCGTCGGCACGCCGGAGCAGCTCGCGGCCAACGCGAAGTCTTACACCGGCAAATACCTGGGTCCCGTGTTGGAGCGGGATCGTGCGCGGACCGAAGCTGCAATGGCTACGGTTGAAGCTTAATTTTAATTGCAGATCGACGCGAAGCGTGCACGTCCGGGAGGACCGGACTGCACTGCCGGAAGGCGGCGGGCATGGGAGCTTATGAAGCTGCCAGTGCTCCGCCGCTTTTTGCTATAATGCTTGTATAAATCAGGAGAGCGGGAAAGGTGAGTCATATGGCAATCGATCCGAAACGATTGGCGGGCGAAGAAGCGGTCAAGCTTGTCGAAGAAGGAATGCTGGTGGGACTGGGGACGGGCTCCACAGCGTACTGGACGATTATGGATATCGGACGGCGTGTTAAGGAAGGCTTGAAAATTACGGCAGTTCCAACGTCAATTCGATCCGAAGAGCTGGCCCTTTCGCTTGGGATACCGTTGGTGCCTCTGGACGGCATTCCGCCGGGCGGCATCGATCTGACGATCGATGGCGCCGACGAGGCGGACGGAGACTTGAATTTGATTAAGGGCGGAGGCGGGGCGCTTCTGCGAGAGAAAATTATTGCCGCGCACAGCAAACGGCTGGTCATTGTCGCCGACGCTTCTAAAGCCGTGAAGACGCTGGGTAAATTCCCGCTGCCGGTCGAGATCGTGCCGTTTGGCTTCAAGCTGACGATGGGACGTCTGGAAGCGCTAGGCGGGCACCCTGAGCTGCGCCTGAGCGAGGGGGATGAGCCTTACGTGACGGACAACGGCAATTACATTGCGGACTGCCGTTTCGAAATCATCAAAGACGCGGCGGCGCTCGAGACGACGTTGAACCTCGTACCGGGCGTCGTCGAGAACGGTCTGTTCGTCGGCATGGCCGAACGCCTGATCGTCGGCCGCGAGGACGGCGCGATTAGCGTTCGGACGTGCAGATCGTTTTAGCGCGACATCGCGGTCTCGCCCGTACGGGCGACTTCCAAAATGCCATAGGCTTGAAGCAAGGTGAGCAGCGCATCGTTTTTCTCCCGGTCGCCGACGGCCTGGATCATCATCGTCTCGGGACCGACGTCGACGACCGCACAGCGAAATGTCTCGACGAGGCCGCGGACGGCCGCTCTTGAATCTGGCTGTACCGACAGTCGAACGAGCATAAGCTCGCGTGCCACGGCGGGTTGGTCGCCGAGCGGCAAGACCGAAACGACGTCGATCAGCTTGCGCAACTGGCTGGCGATCTGTCCGAACTCGCGCTCGCTGCCGCGCACGGCGACAACGAGCCGCGAATGCCCTTCGCGTTCGGACGTGCCGACGGTGACGCTGTCGATGTTGTAGCCGCGACGCGAGAAGAGGCCGCTGACCCGTTGCAGGACGCCGGGACGGTCCCGCACGAGCACGTTCAGATATTGACGGTCGCTCACTGTTTCTCCTCCTTCTTTTCCCCATACAAGTCCGGGTCTCCGAGCAGCATGTCTTGCAGTCGCTCTCCCTGCGGCACCATAGGATAGACGAGCTCGTCTTTGTCGACGACGAAGTCGATGAGCACCGGACCGTCCGTCGCCAGCGCTTCCGCCCAGACGGCTTCGGCTTCTTGCTTGTTCGATGCGCGCAGCCCCTTCACGCCGTAAGCTTCGGCCAGCAGCACGAAATCCGGACTGCCGCCGAGGTCGATGTGGCTATACCGGCCCTCGTAGACAAGCTCCTGCCACTGCTTGATCATGCCGAGCGTCCGGTTGTTGATGACAACGATCTTCACCGGGATGCGGCGAATCGCGCAGACGGCCAGCTCCTGGGCGCACATCTGCATACCTCCGTCCCCGTTGACGGAGACGACGAGACGGTCGGGATTGCCGATCTGGGCGCCGATCGCCGCCGGGAAGCCGAAGCCCATCGTGCCGAGCCCGCCCGAGGTGATCAGCGTGCGCGGACGGTTGAAGCGGCCGTACTGGGCTGTCCACATCTGGTGCTGGCCGACATCGGTCGTGACGATCGCGTCCCCGCCAGTCGTGCGGGCGATCATCTCGATGACGTACTGCGGCTTCAGAACTTCGTCGGAGTCGCGGTAGCGGAGCGGAAAGTCTTTTTTCCACGCGGATAGAAGGGACAGCCAACTGCGAACCGCGGGAGAGATGGCGTCGGCCTCGCGGGGACGCTCGGCAGCGTCCAGATCCAGCGCGCGATTCAAGGCGGACAGTGCCAGGCGAGCGTCGCCTTGAACCGGATAGTCGACCTGCACCAGCTTCCCGATCTCCGCGGCATCGATCTCGATATGCGCGATGGCGGCACGCTGGGCGAAGCCGTCGAGCCGCATCGTCACGCGGTCGTCGAAGCGCGCGCCGGCCGCGATGAGCAGGTCGCAATGCAAAATCGCCTGATTTGCCGCATACGTGCCGTGCATGCCGAGCATGCCGAGCCACAGCGGATCGTCGGCGGGCAACGCACCCATGCCCATGAGCGTCGTCGTCACGGGAATGCCGGCGCCCTGCGCCAGCTGCGCAAGCTCATCGGCAGCGCCGCTCTGGATGATGCCGCCTCCGGCGAGCAGCAGGGGTCGCTCGGCCTTTCGGATAGCCGCGGCCAGCGCCTTGACGCTGTTCTCGTCCGGAGGGACGGGAGCCAGCAAGGACGGCGGCAGATCGAGCTGCTCGGGGTAGATGAACTCGGCGCTAGCCGCAGATACGTCTTTGGGGATGTCGACGATGACCGGTCCGGGCCTGCCGGACGCCGCGATCGCGAACGCCTCGCGTATCGTACGGGCCAAATCCTCGACCTGCGTGACGAAAAATCCATGCTTCGCGATCGGCTGCGTAATGCCGATAATATCGGCTTCCTGGAACGTGTCGGTGCCGATCAGCGACGTCGCGACATTGCCGGTGATGACGACGAGCGGCACCGAGTCCATATGCGCCGTAGCGATGCCTGTGACAAGATTGGTCGCTCCGGGACCCGACGTGGCAAGGCACACGCCCGTCCTGCCCGTCGACCGGGCGTAGCCGTCCGCGGCGTGCACGGCGCCCTGCTCGTGTCGCGTCAGCAGATGCCGGAAGTCCGGATTGCCGTGCATCGCGTCGTAAATATAAAGAACGGCCCCGCCCGGATAGCCGAATACGCATTCGACGCCTTCGAGCAGGAGCATGCGCAGCAAAATCTCGGAGCCGCTGATCCGCTCCCTGCGGAGGAGCCGCTGCCGCAAAGCCTCGCCTGTGTCCGTTGTTTCGATCCGTTCCGCTGCTTGCACTATTTCCATCGCTTCTATCGGTTCCATCGTTCGAACGCCTCCTTCGGCTGTGCTAAGCCGAGCGTATCACGGCCGAGGCGGGAGAGACGCTATCCTTTCGGATACATTGATAGTATACTTTTCGATAAAAAAGGAAGGGGACTTGGGCATGTCGGGAACGATGGGGGAGCGGCTGGCGCGGCTGATGGACGATCACTTCGTCGGCCGTGCCTTCGAGCTCGGATACTTCGCGGATTGGCTCGCCGGAGCGGGAGAGCGCGCGGAACGTCTGCTGAACGTCTACGGCCCGGCCGGCATGGGCAAGTCCTATCTGCTCCGGCAGTACGCGGGCATCGCGAGGCAGGCCGGCTGCGCGGCCGCCGAGGTGCAGATCCGGGACGCGCTGGAGGGGCGTGACGCGTTCGTCCGGCGCTTGCTGGCGGCGCTAGGCGACGAGGCCGCGCCGCTCGCCTCCGGCGACGTTGACGCACCGGGACGCTCGTCGCTGGAGGAGCGTTGCCTTGCAGCCATCGGGGAGCTGGACCGCGCGGGCGGATGCGTGCTGCTGCTCGACGGCTGCGAGTCGCTGGGGAGCCTGGATCACTGGCTTCGGGAGTCGTTTTTTCCGCGCTTGCCGGGACGCTGCTTCATCGTGATGGCGGGCCGGCGGCCGCTCGAGGGTGCCTGGTTGGCGCTTCCGGCCTGGCGACGGCTGATCGTGCGCCTGCCGCTGCGCGAGCTGTCCTACGACGAGATCCGGACGTATCTCGAGCGATGGGGCGTGGCAGACGAAGCCGCGATCGACGGCGTCTGGCTGCGGACGAAGGGACACCCGCTAGCGTTGTCCTTGCTCGCGCCCGAAGGACCGGCGCCCGTGCGCGTCGCGGAGCGGCAGCGGGGCCCGGACTGGCGCGAGCCGGCTGCGCAACCGGACGCCGATCACATGCCCGGGACTTCCGCGCTGGAGCAGGTCTGGGAGGCCTGGCTGGCGGAGGTGGCGGACGAAGCGCTGCTGCAGGCGCTCTATGCGGCGTCTGTCGTGCGCACCTTTAATCTTGAGACGCTGGGCGAGCTGACGGGCGGCACGCTCTCGCCGTCCGCGTTCGCCGAGCTGTGCCGGCTCTCGTTCGTGAGCCGCAGCGGCGGCGGATGGCAGCTTCAGGAGTTCGTCTGGGAGCATCTGCGCGTCCGGCTGCGGGAGACGATGCCGCAGACGTACGCCAGGCTTGAGGCGCGCGCGGCCGCCTATTACCGCAGGCAGATCGAAGCGGAGCTGCAGAGCGGCCGCGGTCTGGGCTCGGCCTGGAGCGAGCTGCTGCGACATGCAGGCAACCCGGTGCTGCGCGCCCACTATCGGCATGCGGCGGACGCCGGCAGCCAGTGGGAGCCAATGCACGCCGGCACGCTCGGCGAGGCGCTCCGCTATATCGCGCGGCGGCGTCAGGGGACGCGCGACTGGAAGGTCGTCTGCGGCGACCCGGACTCGGGCGCCATGTTCCGCTTCGCGCTGCCGCAGACCATCACCCAACGGCGTCTCGCGCACCTCGATCCCGAGCGGCTGCACGCGCTGGCCCCTGGCGCGGTCCGGCTGCTGCGCGACCGCGACGGCCGTGTCGCCGGCATCGCGGCAATCGTACCGATCGACGGCCGCACGCTCGGCGAGCTGTCGGCGCTGCCGGTGTCGCGTGCCTATTTTGCCGCGTGGCCCGAGGACAAGAAGCGCGCGCTCGCGGCCGACCCGGATCGGACGGAGGGGTGGTACGTCTACGCGATGGACGCCGAAACGCTGGAGCGCGATGATCTGCGCAGCGCCATGCTGCAGCCGCTGCTCGAGCTGGCGGCGACGGGAGCGCTGCTCGTCGAGTCGCCGCCGCCGCATGCTTATTACCGGCTGAGCAAGCGCAGCCTGGGCTTTGTCGAAGTGCCCGAAGCCGCGCATGCGGACTACGGGCTCGGAGAGCCGGCCGCGACTTACGAGCTGGATACGCGCGGCGACGGCATGCGGGCGTTTTTGCGCCGTACGGGCGCTTGGGCGGGCGAAGCCGCCGACGATTCGCCGGACGACGGTGTGCCGACCGCCCGAGCGGCCGTCGACGTGCCGTCCGAACCGTTCGCTTCGCCCGAACGGACTGCTGAACAGCATAAGCAGCCGGAACCGCTGACGCCTCGCGAGCACGAAGTCGCCCGGCGGCTCGTCATCGGCGAGACGAACGCGCAGATCGGCGCATCCCTGTTCATCAGCGAGGCGGCCGTGAAGAAGCATGTAAACGCCATGCTGTCCAAGTACGGGCTGCGCAACCGGACGCAGCTGGCCGCCAAACTGCTGGAGGACGGCATCGAAAGCAGCGGCCACTGAGCCGGGATAGATCGGCCACGATGGGAGGAGGAAGCAAGGATGCTGTTCGTATGGCCGGTCTTGTGGGCGGTGGCGCTGTTTTTGCTGGCCGCGGGCTCAGGCTCCTCCGCTTCGCGGCGGCTCGCCGCCGTCTCCTTCTTTGCCGGGACGGGCGCGCTGGCGGCTGTCCTCGATCTGAACATCATTCCCGCGCTGGTTGAGGGCGCCGTCCGCGAAAGCTGGGAGCGGCCGCTTTATCATCTGCAGGCGGCGGCGTCCGTCGCTTCTTACTATGGCGTGCCTTACGCCTTTTTGCTGTTCGCGCTGGCGTTCCGCCCCGTGCGGATGCCTACCGCGCTCCGGCGCGCGCTGCCCTTTGCGCTGTTGGCGCCCATCGCGCTCTGCCTGCTGCTCACGCCGGGGTACACGGAGCGATATCCGATCTCCTTCGATATCGTCGTCTGGTGGGCTGCACCGTACATCTTGTACGGAGCGGCGCATATTTTGCTGCTGAGACCCCGGCGCTCGCCGCTGTCTCCGACCTATTGGATCGTCTGTCTCGCCGTCGTGCCGCCCGTTTTATTTCTCATGGTCATGAGCTATGTGCTGCCCAGCCTCGGCATGCTGCGCATGTGGGTATACAATGCATGGGTAGCCTCACTGGCGGTCGCTGTATTTCTGATCGGCCTGTTCAGCTACGGGTTCATGGGTATCCGCCTGCTCGTCGACCGCCGCCGACTGGACACGACGTGGCGAGCCGTCAATGCGGGCACAGCCATCCTGAACCACGCGATGAAAAATGACGCGGGCAAGCTGCGTCTGTTCGGGGAGAAGACGAAGCGGTACGCGGAAAAAACCGGCCAGTCCGAGCTGCTGCGGGACATCGAGACGATGCTGGCGGCGTCGCTGCACATGCAGGAGATGATCGCCCGCGTTCACCGGCGGACCGGCGATCTGGAGCTGAGGCGGACGAGCGTCCGCCTCGGCGCGCTTGTCCGCGATACGCTTGCGGCGCTGGAGCCGCAGCTCGCCGGAGCGCGGACGCGGCTCGAGCTGCCGGCGCGGGAGTGGCTGGCGGAGGTAGACGCGGCGCAGCTCGGCGAGGCGCTGAACAATATCGTCGCCAATGCGGCGGAGGCGATCAAGGGGCAGGACGGCACTCTGACGGTGAAGCTGTCCGAAGGCCGGCGCGAGCTCGTCATCGAGGTGACGGACACCGGCCTGGGCATGACCCGGAGCCAGCGCGCGCACGCGCTGGAGCCTTTCTACACGACAAAAGGCGGCGGCACCAACTTTGGCTTGGGTCTGCCTTATGCCTATCAGGTCATGCGCAAGCACGGCGGGTCGCTGGCGATTCGGAGCAAGACCGGGCAGGGTACGAGCGTGTATCTGACGTTGCCGCTCCGAAGCGTGCAGGCGCGGCCGGACCGTTCGGCGCCGCCGGCGGCGCAAAACCTAAAGGAGGCGGGGCTGGATGCAAACCGTTAACGTATGGATCGTGGAGGACGACGAGGATTGGCGACGCGGACTGGTCTCTTACCTGAGCGAGGAGCCGGACCTTCGGGTGACGCTGGCGAGCGGCGATCCGGCCCGGGTTCGCGACGCGCTGGGGCGGACGGAGGAGACGGAGGACGCACCGTGGCCGGACGTCGTTCTCATGGACATCATGCTGCACGGCGTGCCCGAGGGCGTCGCGCTGGCGGAGGAAGCGGCCGTCGCCGCGGGCGCGCGGGTCATTATGCTGACGTCGATGGAGGAGAAGGACCTTATTTTGCGCTCCTTCCAGGCCGGTGCCATCGATTATCAACTGAAATCCGACTTCGAGGGACTGCCCGACGCGATTCGCGCCGCAGCCCGGCGCGAGGCGCCGATCAGTCCGGCGGCCGCGGAGCGGATGCGGGAGGAGTTCAGGCGCCTGAAGGCGCTGGAGCGGGAGTTCGAGGTCAAGAAGGTCCAGGACCTGATCACCCCCGCGGAGCTGCAGCTGCTCGAGATGGTCGATCGCGGTTATTCGCAGTCGCAGATCGCAGACAAGCAGTTCATTTCCATCCGCACGGTCAAAAACCATATCAATCACATCCTCCGTAAGCTCGGCGTACCTGGCTCCAAAGAGGCGGCGAAGCAGGTCCGGGAGATGGGCTTGTTCAAGCCGAAGGAAGAGCCGGGACGCCCGCTGGACCCCGGGGAATAAACGGATCGCGATAGCGCCAAGATGGTACCACGTAAAGTTGGTACTATTTTTTTTGCCCTGATTTTCTAAAATGAAGGTGAAGAGAGGGGGAGCGAGCATGACGTTCGAACCGTACGGAGCGTCGCACTGGGCGGCGCTCGGGCTGCTGGCGCTGATCGTCGCGGCGATGTGCGTGCAGCGGCGCGGGCTTCGGGGCTCGAAGCGGGCCAGGCTCGTTCTGGCAGCGGCATCGGCCGCCGTGGAGCTGGCAATGCTGGCCGACCGCACGATCACGCGGGACTGGGATATTTACGCGCTGCCGTTCGAACTGTGCAGCCTCATGATCTGGCTGACCGCGATTATGGTGCTGACCGGCAGCCGGCGGCTGTATGAGGCGACGTTTTTCCTCGGCATCCTTGGCGCGGCCCAGGCGCTGGCGACGCCCGACCTGACGGCGCCGTTTCCGACGTTCGGCTTCGCGCACTTCTTCCTCGGCCACATCCTCATCGTCGTCTCGAACCTGTACATGACGATCGTGGAGGGTTACCGCCCGACGCTGCGGTCCGCCCTGCGCGCCTTCGGCTGGCTTCAGGTGCTTGCGGTGCCCGCCGCCATTGCCGACGCCTTGGCAGGGACCAACTTCATGTTCCTCGCCCGTAAGCCGCCCTCGGCGTCGCTGCTCGACTTGCTCGGCCCGTGGCCCTGGTACCTGCTCGAGCTCGAGGCCGTGGCGCTGGCACTCTGCCTGCTGCTGCTCGGCGCCGTCAAGCTGGCCGATCGCCTTTTCCCAAACGCTATCCCATCTCCCAAG
The DNA here is from genome assembly GCF_019091135.1 of Cohnella sp. GbtcB17. Classification (GTDB taxonomy): domain Bacteria; phylum Bacillota; class Bacilli; order Paenibacillales; family Paenibacillaceae; genus Cohnella. Next base: position 29,249 of record NZ_JAGXJW010000067.1, read on the forward strand.
GAGGGTTCACCGTCATGACCGACCATCTGCGCAAGCATTGGACATCCCTGCTCGGCGTCGCGCTCGTATTGACCGCCTTTATCACGCTGTTCCGCTATACGGTCGACCGCGGCTGGATCACCGATCCGATGAAGATCGGCATCGGGCTGCTGGCAGGCATCGGCATCGCGCTGGTCGGCGTTCGAATCGCACTAATGCCGAAGGGGGCCGTCGCCGGCGAGATCGGCATCGGTCTCGGCGCCTGCATTTTGTACGCGACATTCGCTTTCGCCGGCATCGCCTACGACCTGTGGTCGACGATGACCGTGTTCCTCGGCATGATTACCGTTACCGCGCTGGCGATCGCCTACGCCTGGCGATTCGGCTCCCGGCTGCTCATGAGCATCGCCTTGGCCGGCGGCCTGCTGTCGCCGATGCTGATGCTGCCCGAGACCGACCAGGTTTTTGCGCTGTTCCTTTACCTGCTCGTGTTGAACGCCGCCTTTTTCTCGATCAGCATCGCGAAGGGCTGGAGCGAGCTGCGGCCGATAGCTTTCGCCGGCACCTGGGCGCTCTACGCGATCTACTTTTTCTGGTTCGTCCCGTCGACGGACGGCTGGCTCAACATGCCGATCCGGTACGCGCTGGCAGCCTTCCTGTTCTATCATCTCGGTTGCCTGATCGCCAGCATGCGGCTCGGTCGCTGCTTCGACGGATTAAATATGTATCTGAGCCTTGCCAACGGCATCCTGTTCGGCGTATGGGCGCTGATCATCTTGAACGGGGAGCTGGACGGCGGCTATACGCTGCTGTTCATCGGCCTGCTGTTCCTCGCGGCTGCCGCCTTCGTACTCCGGCAATCGGGACGCACGCTCGCCTACGCGGCAAGCCACGGCCTGATCGGCGCGTTGCTCGTGCTGGTCGCCCTTCATCTGCTAGGCAGCGGCCTGGCCGTCAAACCGATGCTGAACGTGTTCCTGTGGTCGGGCGTCGCGATCGCTCTTGCGGCGGCGGGTCGCCTGCAAAAGCGGAAGCATTGGCTGCCGGAGACGCTCTCCATGTCGATCTGGTTCATCGTTGGCGTCTACTGGTTCTCGACGACCTGGACTACGCCTCGTGGCGACTGGTTCGGCGTCTACGTCCCATTCCTGAACTGGGGCGCCGTGTCCTGGCTTCTGCTGGCCGCAATGGGCTTCTACTATGCGACGGCACGGCAGGCGGTGGGCCTCGACGGCGCGGACCGCAAGCTGGTATCGAATGCGCTCGCGCTCGGCGCCCACCTCGTCATCGGCGGCTTGCTGACCGTGCAGATCGCGGGCTTGTTCGACGCTTACGGCTGGGCAAACGGGGAGACGACGCTGCTTCGGCTGGCATTGTCGCTGGCTTGGGGCGTCTACGCCCTGCTGCTGTTCCTTTGGGGCGCGTACCGCAGGGAGCCGCTATTCCGCTGGTTCGGCTCCGGGGTTCTCGTGCTCGTGGCGCTGAAAGCGATGATCCTCGACCTGCAAGGAGAGGAGACGCTGCTCAAAGTACTCGTCCTGCTCGGATTGGGCGGCATTTCGTTCCTGATCACCTGGGTGAACGGAAGATGGGCGCCAGGAGCGGAGAAGGCGGCAAACGGTAGATAATGTGCGGCTTTCGCTTTATAATGCGAGAATAAGATCCGAGGAAGGTGGTCCCCGCCATCGTGGTCAGCGCGCTGTTAACTATCGTTGTCATGCTGCCCGTCGTCGCCCTGGGCTGGTTCGCGTTCGTGCTGGCCGTTCGCCGCGCGGTCGATACTTCCGGGACCTCTCGCAAGCTCGAACAGCTGGCCGAAGAGGTTCGTCTCCTCCGACGGGAGCTTCGCGAGCGGGATGCCGGCTTGCGGAACGGCGAGGCCAAGGGACATCAAGTCGATCGCAGCGTGTAGCCGTTGCCGTAAAAACGAAAAAGCGGGCCTCCTCTCAGAAGGGGAGCCCGCTTTTTCGTTCATTCACTTCAGGTACTTCTCCTCCACGATCCGCAGATGGTGCAGCTCATGGCCGCTGTTGATGCAGGCCAGCGCCCGCACGCTGACGGGATTGTCGTTCGCATGGCCGATCCGCGTCCAGTCCTCGGCTCGCAGCCCGCGCAGCAGCGTGAGCGTCGCTTCTCGAACCGTGCGATAGTCCTCGGCCAGCTGCTGCAGGCTCCAGCTCTCGAACGGTCCGCCCGGTACCAGCTCGTCCTGCTCGTAGCCGGGCAGGTTCGTCTGGTCGCCGCGGGCGATGCGGAGCAGCCGGTAGCTCTGGATGCGCTCATTGTCGCTGATATGGCCGAACACTTGCTTGAGCGACCACTTGCCGGGCGCGTAGCGACTGTTCGCTTGCTCCTCCGTGAGTCCTGCGATCAAGTCGAGCGTGCGCGTTTTTTGCGCCTCCAGAATCTCGATCAGATCGCCTTCGGGGACAAGCGAGATGTACTGGCCTTGGTAGGGCGTGTATTCGTTGGCATTCGGACGTTCGCGCATGGGCGTACAGCCTCCTCGATATAGGGTTGATTAGAGCGTAGTATCGGCCGGCGATCGTGTCAACCCGGCGCAGACGAACGTCGAATTTCAGTCGCGCTTGTTATAAATGTTGGCGGCGCTGGACATTTTATATTTCCGAGAAGGTTCGACGCGGTTGCCCCGGCTCAAGGCGATCATCCGTTCAGAGACGCGCGCCCCACCTCCATATGAAGTAAGGACTGGACGTTAGCGCTTTCGCGATGATTGTGACAAAGTTGTTACGCCGGCAAATTCGGACTTGCAACAAGGGTGCCTTATGGCTAACATAGAGGATACTGGGAAAGTTATGAGATAAGGGAGGACAACCCATGTTTCTCGCAGAAAATGCGGCTGAATCCGCAAGCACGTTCGCGGTATTCGACATTTTCATGGTAGTTATCACGGTTCTGATCGTCGCCGGGCTCGTTCGCCTGTTGAGGCAGCGCCAGAACAAGAACATTTTCGCCATCGGATTCACGGTTGTATCCTTGATCGTTTTCCTGATCGCGGACGTGAAGATGGTCAGCGGCTGGTAAGTTTTACGGCTGCATTCCAACCCATAACTAAGACAAGAGAGCCGGCGCGCGAGCCCGGTTCTCTTTTTTTATACGTTCGACATGAATCGACACAATCTCCGATGTCCCCTTAAGCGGGATTCTGATATGGTAAAAAGGTCATTATTTACGAACGAGAGGCAGTTGGGGAGCGGGTTGTATAAAAAGGTAAACGGCAAAGCGGCGATCGGTGCCGCGTTTTTTTCGTTCGGGCTGCTGTTGGCCGGTTCGGCCACGGCGGCGGCGCCGGTGTCGGGCTCGGTCAGCCTGCCGGTCAAGGTCATCAACGGCGAAGCCTATGTCAAGGCGACGTCCTTAACCGCCGCGCTCGGCGGCACGGGAGCCTACGACAAGGCAAGCCAGACGTATAAGTACACGCCTGCGGACGTGCCGTCCGTTATTAAGCAGGTCGCGCCGAGCGTCGTCGCCATCATCGGCAAGCCCGATGCGGCCGGCGGCCGGTTCGAGCTGGCGCACGGAACGGGCGTCATCATCAAGGAGGATGGGCTGATCGTGACCAACGCCCACGTCGTGCAGGATATGACACGGATCGTCGTCGTCACTGCCGACGGCAAGGAGTACGAAGGCACGCGCAAGCAGATCGACGTCACGAGCGATCTGGCGCTCGTACAGATTAAGGCGAGCGGTCTCAAGCCCGCGAAGTTTGCGGCTTCTCCGCTCAAGGTCACAGTCGGCGAGCCTGCGATCGCGATCGGCACTCCGGTGTCGTTCTCGCTGCGCAATACGGCTACGGTCGGCGTCGTCAGCGGGCTCAACCGGTCGATCTCCGACGACTATAACCTGCTGCAGACGGACGCGGTCATCAATCCGGGCAACAGCGGCGGGCCGCTCGTCAACATGAAGGGCGAGGTCGTCGGCATCAACTCGATGAAGCTCGAGGACGTCGATATCGACAGCATGGGCTTCGCCATTCCGGCGGACACGGTGCAGTACGTGCTGAACCAGTTCGCCAAGTACGGCAAAGTCATGCGCCCTTCCCTCGGCCTGGAGCTTGAGGAGAGCTGGTCCGCCGTCGTCGGCCTGCCGACCGAGGAGCCGATGACCGTCACGTCGGTCGTCTCCGCGGAGGCGCAGGCTGCAGGCTTCAAGGTTGGCGACCAGATTTACGCGGTCGGAGGCAAGCAGATCGCCACGCTCGTCGAGCTTAGCGAGCTGCTCAAGTCTTATTTGCCGGGCGGCAAGATTGCCGTCACGGTACTGGCTGACGGAGATCTCGTGTCCCGTCAAGTCGTTTTGTCCAAGAGTTTGTCTCAATAAAAAGGAGCTAGATGAACTAATGTCCAATTCGAGGACCGTCTTTTCCCCTAAAATGTTCTTGTCTTTCCTGCTCGTCCTGGCGCTCGCCATCTCCTCCGGAACGGCAGCGTTCGCTGCTTCGACCGCAGCGGCCGCGACGACGCAAGTCGTCATCAAGCTGAAGCTGGGCAGCGGTCAGATGACAGTAGACGGCGTTGCTGCGACCGTGCAGCCGCCATTTCAGCAAAAAGGCGTCACCTTTATTCCGCTCAGCGTGCTCACCAAAGGAATCGGCGCGCAGTTGCAGCTGACCGACAACAAAAAGATGACGCTGACGCACAGCGCGAGCCTGAAGGTCGTCATGGCTACCGGCAGCAAGACCGCCTACGTCAACGGCGTTCAAAAGGCGCTGCCCGCAGCGCCGGTCGCCGTCAAAGGCGTCATGATGGTGCCGCTGCGCGCAGCCGAGCTGCTTGGCGCCAAGGTCGCGTTCACGGCGTCGACCAAAGAGATCGTCATCAAAGGTACGCGCGCCGCCGCAGGCGGCGGCAAGGGGACGATCGACACCGACGCAGGCAAGTCCAAGATCGGCGACAGCTATTTCAAGTGGTCGATGAACTACCCGACGGGGCTGGCGCAGAATTATCAGACGGGCACCGGCGACTTCATTTCCTTCCAGGACGTGAAGAAAAACTATTATTTGTCCATTTCCGTCGAAGAAGCGAAGGAAGTGCTCACCGCGAAGGAGCAGCGCGAATACCTCGAAGGTTACATCGACGACGAGACGGTGCTGAACGTCAAGGAAATCACGCTGCCGTCGGGCAAATTCCAGACGATGGTGACCAAAAGTTCCGACGGATTTTATTACGAATACAGAGCCATTCAAGCGAATGACCGATTCTACATTCTCATGTTCGGCAAGTCGGCGAAGGCCGCTTCCGAGCTGACGGCCAACAAGCCGCTGCTGGATAGCTTCGCGCCCCAGTTCGATGCCAAAAACGCAGCGCTGAAGGATCTCAGCAAAGTCAAAGACGGCGTCGTCACTTACAAGGACGCAGACTATGGCCTCACGATCCAGCTTCCTCCGGAGTGGGAAGAGGGCTACGAGGACGGCATCAGTTACTATAATGGCGATGATTCGATTACGTTCGACATCACCTCGCTTAAGGCGGGAGATACGCTGGATGCGTGGGTGAAGCGCCAGATCGGGGCGGTCGACAATCGCCTGACCGACAAGTATAAGGAGCCGGCGGTCGTATCGGATATTATCTGGAACGGCATTCCTGCGAAGCTTGTGAAGTTCTCCTTAACGCAGGACGGCACAACGTGGGTGGATCACTACGAAATTTTTGCAGTCAAGGGCGCTTACAAGTATGATACGGGGTACACATACGAAAGAGATGGCGGATCGAATCAAGCCGACATTCTCGACATGCTTCAAAAGAGCATGAAGGTCGACTTCGCCAAAGTCGAGAAAACCTTCGGTCAAGTGCCGGATGCCGACGATGATATCGATCAGAACAATACTGTAACGAAAACCAGCAAAAAATTCGGCTACAGCATTACTGTCCCGGAAGATTGGACTCAAGCCGGAATGGACATGGAACGAGATACAGTCACGTTCGATGATGCGGGATTTAACTTCGTTATCGTCATGGAAAAAGGCCCGACGATGCAGGGGTATCCGGAAATGATGGAAAAGGCGTATACGTCATCCGGGATCTGGAAGGTCGACAGCCGGACGGACGAAACGTTCGCTGGGGAAAAGGCGGTCAAAATGACGCTCACGCCGATCGTTACTTCCAATACCGGCGGCAAAATTACCGCTTACCTGATAGAGAAAAACGGCGGCATTTATCTCATTCAAGCCGCGATGAGCGACGCGAGCGCGACCGAATTCAACCTGAAGCGTATCGAAGAGGCGTTCAAATCGTTCAAATTCAACGATTGATTGCCGACTAACGTACCGAGGCGGCCAACTCCCTTTATAACGGGGCTGGCCGCCTTTTTGCGCGCCCGCCGCCATTTTCCTTTGGTCCGAGCGCCTCGCTTTGCTATACTGATAGAGAGAACGCCGCCTTGAGGCGGCATGGAGGTTAAGCATACATGAGCGATCAAGCCGCGGTGCGGCGTGAAGATATAGAGCTGTTGGCTCCCGCCGGAGACTGGGAATGCATGCGTGCGGCCGTCGCGAATGGCGCGGACGCGATCTTTTTCGGTGTGGAAAAATTTAATGCGCGGGCGCGCGCGAACAACTTCAAGATGGACGAGCTGCCGGAGATCATGGCGTTCCTCCACAGGTACGGCGTCAAAGGCTTTCTCACGTTTAATATCCTCGTGTTCGAGGACGAGCTGAAAAACGCGCAGGAGCTCGTCGAAGCTTGCATCGACGCCGGCGTGGATGCGGTCATCGTGCAGGATCTCGGTCTCGTCAAGCTGATCCGCGAGATCTCGCCGGACTTCCCGATTCACGGCTCGACGCAAATGACGATCACCTCCCCGGAGGCGGTCGAGTTCACGAAGCCGTTCGGCATGGAGCGGGTCGTGCTCGGACGCGAGAACAACCTGAAGCAAATTGCCAAGATCGGCGAGCAGGCGAAGCTGCCGATGGAGGTTTTTGTGCACGGCGCCTTGTGCGTCTCGTATTCGGGGCAGTGCCTGACGAGCGAGATGTGGGGCGGACGCTCCGCGAACCGCGGCGAATGCGCGCAAGCCTGCCGCCTGCCGTACGATCTGATGGTCGACGGCGAGCACAAGCCGATGGGCAATATCGCCTATCTGCTGTCGCCCAAGGATCTGGCCGCCATCGACATCATGCCGGAGCTGATCGAAGCGGGCGTCACATCGTTCAAGATCGAGGGCCGGCTCAAAAGCCCGGAGTACGTCGCCAACGTCGTGAGCAAGTACCGCAGCGCCATCGACAAACACTTCGCGGGACAGGATGCCAGGCCGTCGGCGGAGGAGATCCGCGAGCTGCAGCAGAGCTTCTCGCGCGGCTTTACGCACGGCTTCCTTGAGGGCACGAACAACAAGCAGCTCGTCGAGGGCACCTTTCCGAAAAGCCGGGGCGTGTATCTGGGCCGCGTAGAGCGGCTGACGCGCGACAGCGTCGTGTGCCTGCTCGAGGCGCCGCTCAAGCGCGGCGACGGTCTCGTCTTCGACGCCGGCGACCCGACGAAGAAGGAAGAGGGCGGACGCGTGTACGATCTGCGCCGCGGCAAGATCAAGATCGAGGGCGAGGTCGCGCAGGGCGGCGAGATCGAGATCGTGATGGGTCGCAATGACGTCGACCTGACCAAGCTCCACGTCGGCGACCGCATCTGGAAGACGAGCGATCCTGCGCTTGACCGCCGTCTCCGCACGACGTTCGAGACGGACAAGCCGTATCGCACGTTCCCGGTGTCCGTCACCGTCTCCGGCCGCGAAGGCGAGCCGCTCCGCACGATCTGGACCGACGCACAGAAAAATACGACCGTCGTCGTCCAGTCCGAGATGCCGCTCGAGCGCGCGATGAACCGGCCGCTAGGCCGCGAAGTGCTCGAGGAGCAGCTCGGCCGCCTCGGCGGCTCGCTGTATCATCTCGGCGAGCTGACCGTGTCGCTCGAAGGCGAGGTCATCGTGCCGAAGAGCGAGCTGAACCGCATCCGCCGCGAAGCGGTGCTGCAGCTCGAGCCGCTCCGCGACCGACCGCCGGTCTACGTCAAGCGCGATGTCGACGCCTACGGCGACGCGCCGCACCCGGCGCCGTCCGTGCTCGAGACCGGCGGCGGCCGGCTAACCGTCCTGTGTCGGACGCTCGAGCAGGTGCAGGCGGCCGTCGAGACCGACGCCGCGATAATTTACGCGGACTTCGAATTCATCAAGCAGTTTCCCGACGCGATCGCGGTCTGCCGAGCGGCGGGCAAGCCGATTGCGCTGGCGACGCCGCGTATCCACATGCCCGGCGAGAACGGCTACCACCGCAACATCCTGAAGCTGGCGCCGGACGCGGTACTCGTGCGCAATACGGGGGCGCTCTATTTTTACCTGAAGGAACGGATGGAAAATCCGGGCGCCAAGCACCCGACGCTCATCGGGGATTTCTCGCTGAACGTGGCGAATCACAAGACGGTCGAGCTGTTCCGCGAGGCGGGTCTCGACTGGGTGACGCCGTCCTACGACCTGAACGTCCAGCAGATGGTGGATATGCTGCGCCTGTCGGACACGTCGCGGCTCGAGCTCGTCATCCACCAGCATCTGCCGATGTTCCATACGGAGCACTGCGTCTACTGCACGTTCATGAGCGAGGGCACGAACTTCACGAACTGCGGCCGTCCCTGCGAGGAATCCCGCGCGTCGCTGCGCGACCGGATCGGCTTCTCGCACCCCGTACGGGTGGACGAAGGCTGCCGCAACACGGTGTACAATGCGATCGAGCAGTCGGGCGCGGAGTACCTGACGACGTTCCAGGAGCTGGGCGTGCCGTCTTACCGGGTCGAATTCCTCGAAGAGGACGCCGCGAAGGTGCGCGAAGTGCTGTCGCTATATCGGGCGGCCATGCAGGGCCGGATCGGCGGCACCGAGGTGTGGAAGAAGCTGAAGGCGATCAACCAGCTCGGCGTGACGCGCGGGCAATTGGTTAAGTAACACAGGCTAAGAAGCCGCTTCATCCTTTGGGATGGGCGGCTTTTCGGCTTCTTTTTGGCTTATTCGGCTTTTTCGACGTTATGCAGGCGGGCGCAGGATTTGACGCTTGTCGTTTTTTGACGTCCGAACTGTTAGCGCCGAATCGATTTTACATTCCGTTAACCTGAAGCGCATCCAGACATGAGGTCCCATTGATACAATGTACGGACGACGTTGGAATCCAAGGAGGGACCTTTTATGAAAATCGCGGTTGTAGGAGCGGGAATCGTAGGATTGACGACGGCGGCCGGATTCGCGGATTTGGGACACCAGGTCTATTGCTGCGATACGGACGGCGATAAAATAGAGCGAATCTCGGACGGCAGAATTCCCTATTGGGAGCCCGGTCTTGTCGAGCTGGTCAAGCGGGGGCAGGAGGCAGGACGGCTTGCTTTCGGCGCCGGCGCGTCGCCTGCCGTCGGCGAAGCCGAGGTGGTATTTCTCGCTGTCGGAACGCCTGCAACGGATGACGGGGAGATTCTGCTCGCCCAGCTATGGGAAGCTGCGGACCTGATCGGGCCGCGGACCGACGGAGCGCGCAGGTTGATCGCCGTTCACAGCACTGTGCCGGTGGGTACGGCCGAGCGGCTGGAAGCGCGTCTTCGGGCGAGACTGCCGTCGGAGTCAGGCGCCGACGTCGTGTCCGTGCCCGATTTTTTGCGTGAAGGCCATGCGGTGCGGGACTTCTTCGAGCCCCCGCGCGTCGTCGTCGGTTCGGCGACGCATGAGGCGGCCGAGTCGATGGATCGGCTGTACCGGAGGCTCTCCACGACCGTCGTTCATACGGACCGCCGAAGCGCGGAGCTCGCTAAGCTCGCGTCCAATGCGGCGCTGGCGATCAAAATCTCCTTCGCCAACGAGATGGCGGCCCTCTCGGAGCAGACCGGCGCCGACTACCCGGATATCGCCCGCATCATGGGGCTGGATCCGCGCATCGGCCCGCACTTTCTGGGCGCCGGCCTTGGCTTCGGGGGCGCCTGCCTGCCGAAGGACGCGCGTGCGCTCGTCCGTCTGGCGAGCGAGGCCGGCGCGCCGCAGACAGTCGCTACGGCGGCCATCCGCGCCAACGCCGTTCTGCCGCAGCGCATGGCGCGCAAGCTGGAGGCGGCGCTCAGCGGCCTGTCGCGGCGCCGCGTGGCGCTGCTCGGGCTCGCCTTCAAGCCCGGCACGTCCGAGCTGCGCGAGGCGCCGTCGCTGCGCCTGATCGCCGAGCTGAAGAAGCGTTATCCCGGCATCGCGCTGGCGGCCTACGACCCGGCCGTCGACGTCGGGATGAAGCGGCAGCTGCCCGCCGGAGTCGGGCTGTACGGCTCCGCCGAAGAGGCGCTGCGCGGCGCGGACGCCGCGATCGTCGTGACAGAATGGCCGGAGATTCGCAAAATATCGGCAGAAGACTACAAAAGCTGGATGAGCAGGCCTATAATATTAGATGGACGCAACTGCCTGGATGCGCACGCGCTGAACGCGCAAGGCGTCGTATGCATCGGAGTCGGGCGTCTGCCGGCCGCGCCGCAAGGAATTCCGGCGTATCAAGGACGGCACGCATAATATAGAGAGGATGCCTGTCTTATGAAAGTCCGCAAGGCCATTATTCCCGCAGCCGGTCTCGGCACCCGCTTTCTTCCCGCGCCGAAGGCGCTGCCCAAAGAGATGCTGCCGATTATCGACAAGCCCGGCATTCAATATATCGTCGAAGAAGCCGTCGCCTCGGGCATCGAGGACATTATCATCGTGACCGGCAAGGGCAAGCGGGCCATCGAGGATCACTTCGACAGCTATTACGAGCTTGAGGAGAACCTGCGCCAAAAGGGCAAGCTCGACTTGCTGTCCGAGGTGCAGCGCGCTTCGGATCTGATCGATATTCATTATATTCGGCAAAAGGAAGCGAAGGGTCTCGGCCATGCGATCTGGTGCGCGCGCAACTTCATCGGCGACGAGCCGTTCGCCGTTCTGCTCGGGGACGATATCGTCCGCTCCGAGACACCGTGCCTGAAGCAAATGATGGACGTGTACGACAAGGTGGAGAGCAGCGTGCTGGCCGTCAAGCGCGTGCCCGAGGACGAGATCTCCCGCTACGGCATCGTCGACCCGGCCGACGGGGCCGATCTGAGTCTGGACATCGTCCCGGTTCGCGGCGTCGTGGAGAAGCCTGCGGCGGAACGCGCACCCTCCAACATCGCGATCATGGGCCGATACATATTAACGCCGGCCATCTTCAACCTGCTTGAGACGCAGGACACCGGCGCGGGCGGCGAGATTCAGCTGACGGACGCGATCTTCCGTTTGCTGCAGCAGGAGTCGGTGTACGCGTACGCTTTCGAAGGCGATCGGTACGATACCGGCGAGAAGCTCGGGTACCTGAAGACCATCGTGGATTTTGCGCTCCAGCGTCCGGATCTGGGCGACGCGTTCAAGGCTTATTTGGAGAGCAAGCTTAAATAACGTTGCGTGAAGCACACGCCGCTATTCCTTCGGGGATGGCGGCTTTTTATTTTTCATTTTTTGGGAGGCGGTTCAAATGGCAAGGGAGAAGAATGGCAACGCAGTGGAAATCGTTCAGGCTTTTATCGAAAAGCAAAGGAAGTCGGCGAGCGGACAACGGCTCGAGATGCTTCAGCGCGACCTGAGCGGTACGATCAAGCTTCTGACCGACATCTTGCTGCCCGTTTTTGGCACGCTCGACGGCTTTCATTTGGAGTATGAGATCGTTGGCACGAACGGCGTCAAACTCTACGCAGGTACAAATTGACTAGCAAAGGAAGTGAGCTATTAAGAGGGTGAGGGTAAACATTGGTTGGTGGACGGGTGATGAGTAAGCGAGTTGTGCGGCGGTATCGCATAATTCGGCACTGTGGAGCATCGAAGGCATGAGTTGTGCGACGGCATCGCATAATTCGGCACTATGGGGCGGCAAAGGCACGAGTTGTGCGGCGGTGTCGCATAATTCGGCAATGTGTAGCGTCGAGGGCACGAGTTGTGCGGCGGTATCGCATAATTCGGCAGCTTGGAGCGTCGAAGGCACGAGTTATACGACGGTATCGCATAATTCGGCAGCGTGGAGCGTCGAAGGCACGAGTTGTGCGGCGAAATCGTATTACTCAGCCCCGGCTCGCGCGCTCCAGTATTTTGAGTATCGAAAACCCTGCCGTTCGCCTTCCTTCATGACCCGATTTCCTGTAGACTAGGGGTAAACGCCGTGGAGGAACGCATGATCGCATTTTCGGATATGTACGCCGCGTGGCGGCACGTGTTTAAGCTGGATCCGGATCGCGCGATATCCGACGAGGCGCTGGAGCGGATCTGCTTGTCCGGCACGGACGGCATACTGGTCGGCGGGTCGAGCGGCGTCACCTACGACAATACGGTGGACCTCTTGGCGCGCATTCGCCGCTACGAGGTGCCGTGCGCGCTGGAGCTGACCGGCGCCGACAGCGCCGTTCCGGGCTTCGACGGCTATTTGGTGCCGATGGTGCTGAACGCCGGGCGGACGGATTGGATCGTCGGCCGGCAGGCGGAGGCGTTGGCCGAGTACGGCGCGTTCATGCCTTGGGAGCTTACCGCAGGCCAAGCCTACTTGATCCTGAACGGCGCGTGCACCGCGGCGCAAGTGACCGAAGCGCGCACGGCGCTCACTGCGGACGAGGTGCTGGCTTACGCCCAACTGGCCGACCGGCTCTGGCGCGTGCCGGTGCTGTACCTGGAGTACAGCGGCGCGTTCGGCGACATGGAGCTGGTCCGCCAGGTTCGCGACCGACTGACGCAGGCGCGCCTGTTCTACGGCGGAGGCATCTCCACGCCCGAGCAGGCAAGGGCGGCCGCGGAGTCCGCACATACGATCGTCGTCGGCAACGTCATCTACGTTGATCTGCCGGCGGCGCTTGCGACCGTCGACGCGGCGAAGCGCGCGATCGGCGCGGGCGGTTCGGCCCGAAGTCCTGGGGACTGACCGCCTGCGCGGCGAGGCGAATGGACGCCTCCCACAAGCTACAAGCAAAGGAGCGTTATCATCATGTTTTTTGAACCGGCCCAACCGTCGTCCGAGACGACGTTTAATATCGACGAAGCCGTGAACCGGCTGAATCCGAAGCAACGCGAGGCGGCCGTCGCCACCGACGGACCGCTACTCATCATGGCCGGCGCGGGCAGCGGCAAGACGCGGGTGCTCACGCACCGCATCGCCTACCTGATCGCCAAGCGCATCGCGGCGCCGTGGAGCATTCTCGCGATCACCTTTACGAATAAGGCGGCGCGCGAGATGCAGGACCGCGTTTCCAAGCTGATCGGCGCGAGCGGGCGCGACGTATGGGTGAGCACGTTTCACTCGATGAGCGTGCGCATTCTGCGGCGTGACATCGAGCGGATCGGCTTCGGCTCCAACTTCAGCATCCTGGACTCGGCGGACCAATTGTCCGTCATCCGGGGCGTCATGAAGGAGCAGAACATTGACACGAAGAAGTTCGAGCCCAAAGCGGTGCAGGCGATGATCAGCGGCGCCAAAAACGAGCTGCTGTCGCCGGAGCAATACGAGGCGCGCGCGGGCGACTATTTTCAGACGATCGCGGCCAAGGTGTATACGCAGTATCAGCGCCGCCTGAAGGCGAACAACTCGCTCGACTTCGACGATCTCATTTTGCTCACGATCCAGCTGTTCCGCGAAGTGCCCGAAGTGCTCGAGTTTTATCAGAACAAGTTCCGCTTCATCCATGTCGACGAATACCAGGACACCAACAAGGCGCAGTACATGATCTGCAAAATGCTCGCCGCGAAGCACCACAACATCTGCGTCGTCGGCGACAGCGACCAGTCGATCTATCGCTGGCGGGGCGCGGACATCACAAACATTCTCAACTTCGAGGCCGACTATCCCGAAGCGCGCACCATTTTGCTGGAGCAGAACTATCGCTCGACCTCCAACATCCTGGAGGCGGCCAACCAGGTCATCAAGAACAATATGGGCCGCAAGCCCAAGAACCTGTGGACCGACAGCCCCGGCGGCGAAAAGATTACGGTCTACCAAGGCGATTCGGAGCATGGGGAAGGCTACTTCGTCGCGGGCGAGATCCGAAAGAACAGGCAGAACGGCCGCCGTTACGACCATCATGCGATTCTATACCGTACGAACGCCATGTCACGGGTGATGGAAGAAATATTGATCAAATCCGAGATTCCGTATCAGATCGTCGGCGGCACCAAGGTCTACGACCGCAAGGAAATCAAGGACATTCTGGCTTATCTGCGACTCATCTCCAACCCGGACGACGATATTAGCCTCAACCGTATCATTAACGTCCCCAAGCGCGCGCTGGGCGATACGACGATGGGGAAGGTCCAGGAGGAGGCGCAGCGCCAAGGCATCTCCATCTACAAGCTGATCAGCCAGGGCGAAGGACTGCTGGGCGACGGTTTGTACCATCTGGACATTCAGTCGCGCGCCAAGGCGGCGCTCTCCGAGTTCAGCGCGCTGATCGCCAATCTGACTGCGATGGTCGAGTATTTGTCCGTGACTGAATTAACGGAGAAAATGCTGGAGATGTCCGGCTATCGCATGGAGCTGCAGCGGGAGAATACGATCGAGTCGCAGGCGCGGCTGGAGAACATCGAGGAATTTCTGTCCGTCACCCAGGAGTTCGAGAACCGCAACGAGGATAAGTCGCTTGTCGCCTTCCTGACCGATCTCGCGCTGATCGCGGACATCGATTCGATGGGAGACGACGAGGACGCCAAGGAAAAAGGCGACGCCGTCGTGCTCATGACGATGCACAGCGCCAAGGGGCTCGAGTTCCCGGTCGTGTTCATCGTCGGCATGGAGGAGGGGATTTTCCCCGGCAGCCGTGCGTTCATGGACAACGACGAGATGGAGGAGGAGCGGCGGCTCGCCTATGTCGGCATCACGCGGGCGGAGAAGAAGCTGTACCTGACCTGCGCGCAGAGCCGCTTGCTTTACGGACGCACGGCGGCCAATGCGCCGTCGCGCTTCCTGGAGGAGATTCCGGACAATCTGAAGGAATCGGTGGAAATGAGGGGCGGGCGCATCGGCGGCTCGTTCGGCGGGTTCGGCTCGCGCCTGGGCGGCGGACGCAGTCAGGGTGCGGGCGGTTATGGCGGCGGCAGCTTCGGCGGCGCAGGGGCGCAGCCGGGCTTTGGCGCGCGGCCGCAGGCCGGCGGGTTCGGCGGAGCCGCGGGCGGCGGCTTC
>NZ_JAGXJW010000068.1 GCF_019091135.1 Cohnella sp. GbtcB17
CACGCTGGCCGACCGCATTTTGGAATATACGGGTACGCTGACCGCGCGCGAGATGCAGGACCAGGTGCTCGACTCGATGGACCTTGAGCGCGAGCGCGGCATCACGATTAAGCTGCAGGCCGTACGGCTTAAGTACAAGGCCGACGACGGCGAGATATACACGCTGCACCTGATCGACACGCCCGGACACGTCGACTTCACGTACGAAGTGTCGCGGAGTCTCGCCGCTTGCGAAGGCGCGCTGCTCATCGTCGACGCCGCCCAGGGGATCGAAGCCCAGACGCTGGCGAACGTCTATCTGGCGCTGGATAACAACCTTGAGATCTTGCCCGTCATCAACAAGATCGACCTGCCGAGCGCCGAGCCCGAGCGGGTCAAGCAGGAGGTCGAGGACGTCATCGGCCTCGACGCCAGCGAAGCGGTGCTCGCCTCGGCGAAGAACGGCATCGGCATCAAGGAGATTCTCGAGCAGGTCGTGCAAAAGGTGCCGGCGCCGCAGGGCGATCCCGAAGCGCCGCTGAAGGCGCTCATTTTCGACTCCTACTACGATGCATACAAGGGCGTCATCTGCTACATCCGCGTCATCGACGGCAAGCTCCGCGCGGGCACGCCGATCAAGTTCATGGCGACCGGCGCGACATTCGACGTCGTCGAGGTCGGCACATTCATGCCGCGCTCGACGATCGTGGACGAGCTCGGACCGGGCGACGTCGGCTTTGTGACGGCGTCGATCAAGAACGTCAAGGACACGCGCGTAGGCGATACGATCACGAACGCGAAGCGTCCGACCGCCGAGGCGCTCCCGGGCTATCGCGGCATCAATCCAATGGTGTTCTGCGGCCTGTACCCAATCGAGTCGTCGGACTACAACGATCTGCGCGACGCGCTCGAGAAGCTCGAGCTGAACGACGCCTCGCTGCGTTTCGAACCGGAGACGTCGCAGGCGCTCGGCTTCGGCTTCCGCTGCGGCTTCCTCGGCATGCTCCATATGGAGATCATCCAGGAGCGGATCGAACGGGAGTTCAACATTCCGCTCATTACGACGGCGCCGAGCGTCGTATACAAAGTCACCCTCACGAACGGCACGCAGCTGGACATCTCCAACCCGTCGGAGTATCCGGAGGCGGGCAAGCTTGACTTCGTCGAAGAGCCGTACGTCAAAGCTTCGATTATCGTACCGAAGGATTACGTCGGCGCGATCATGGAGCTGTGCCAGGGCAAACGCGGCGAGTTTATCGACATGCAGTACCTCGACGCCAACCGCGTTACGCTGAAGTACGATATCCCGCTCGCGGAGATCGTATACGACTTTTTTGACCAATTGAAGTCCAGCACCAAGGGGTACGCTTCGTTCGACTACGAGCTGACGGGCTACCGCCAGTCGAGTCTCGTGAAGATGGACATTCTGCTGAACGGCGAGCAGGTGGACGCGCTCTCCTTCATCGTACACAGAGACCGCGCTTACCAGCGCGGACGGATCATTTGCGAGAAGCTGAAGGACCTGATCCCGCGCCAGATGTTCGAAGTGCCGATCCAGGCGGCCGTCGGCCAGAAGATCGTCTCCCGGGAGACGATCAAGGCCATGCGCAAAAACGTACTGGCCAAGTGCTACGGCGGCGACATTTCGCGGAAGCGCAAGCTGCTCGAGAAGCAAAAGGAAGGCAAGAAGCGCATGAAGCAGGTCGGCAACGTCGAGGTGCCGCAGGAAGCGTTCATGGCGGTGCTGAAGCTGGACGACTAACGGATTTGTTAATGGAGGCGAGACGCGATGGCGATCGTACCGATCTACGCGGGCGAACAGATGCTGATCAGTGCGGACCCGGACAAGGGACATGTTCATATCGAGATGTCCAGCACGGGTTATCGCGAAAGGTACGTATCGCTGTACGTCGAACGGGCGGAGGAGCTTCAGGAGATCATCGACGCCCTCGTCCGAGCCAAGCAGCACCTGACAGACTAAAGCTTGCGGCAAGCTCTCCGAAGGACTGGCGTCCCGGGGAGCTTTTGCTTCCTATGAGCATGCCTCGCCAGGGCATGTCTCGCCGCATCCGAGAGGAGCATGACTGATGATTATGACTGCGACGGTACCCCCGCTTCACGCGTGGACGCCCCGGGCGCTCTATATACACATTCCGTTTTGCACGAACAAATGCTATTACTGCGATTTCAATTCCTACGTGGCCGCCGGGCAGCCGATCGACGCCTATCTGGATGCGTTGGAGCGGGAAATGGAAAACACGGTCAAGGCGCTTCCGCCCGAGACGATCGGCAAGGTGTTCGTCGGGGGCGGTACGCCGACCGTTCTGAATCCCGTCCAGATGAAGCGGTTCCTCGAGTCGGTCAACCGCCATTTTCCGATCGCGGCGGGAGCCGAGTTCACGATGGAAGCGAACCCCGGCACCACCGATCCGGACAAGCTCGCGGCGATGCGCGCGGGCGGCGTCAACCGGATCAGCTTCGGCGCGCAGACGTTCGACAATGCGTTGCTCGCCGCGATCGGCCGCATCCACGAGGCGGACGACGTCGTAAACAGCATCGCGAACGCCAAGGCGGCGGGCTTCACGAACCTGTCGATCGACCTCATGTTCGGCCTGCCGCGCCAGACGCTGCAGCAACTGGCCGACAGCGTGGAGCGGGCGCTTGAGCTCGATCTGCCGCATTACTCGCTGTATAGCTTGAAGGTCGAGGAAAATACGCTGTTCCATCGCTTGTACGAACGCGGCGAGCTGCCGCTGCCGGAGGAGGACGTCGAGGTCGAGATGTTCGCGCATTTGCGCCGCCGGCTGACCGAAGCCGGCTATGGACATTACGAGATCAGCAACTTCGCGAGGCCAGGCTTCGAGAGCCGGCACAATTCGGCATATTGGCATAACGAGCCTTATTACGGGCTCGGCGCGGGCGCCCACGGCTATGCGCTTGGCGAGCGGCATCTCAATATTAAAGGCGTGCAGCCCTATATCGATGCCGCGCTGGCGGGACTGCCGCGGCTTGAGCGCAATGCCGTGTCGACGCAAGAAGCGATGGAGGATTTCATGATGGTCGGACTGCGACTGCGGACTGGCGTGCGTGACGTCGATTTCGCGCTTCAGTTCGGCGGGGCGAGCCTGACAGATGTTTTCGGACCAACGCTGGACAAGCTGCTGAAGCAGGGGCTGCTCGAACGGACGCCGGAGGGCGACGGCTACCGGCTTAGCGAAGCCGGCGTGCCGCTGGGCAACGAGGTGTTCGGCGCGTTCCTGGCATAGTTGAGGGCGGGCACGCAAGGAAAGGCAGAGCATGCCGGAACAACCGTGTAGCTCTGCGGTGGAGAGCTACGCGGGGAACGAATGATTACGGAGGAGGGGATCGATGTGGATTGCAGACCGGGATGCGGCGCGTGCTGCATCGTCGTCTCCATCTCTTCGCCGATTCCCGGCATGCCGGACGGCAAGCCGGCAGGCATGCGCTGCATTCAGCTCACCCCGGACAATCGTTGCTCGATATTCGGGCATCCCGAAAGGCCGGCCGTATGCGGACAGCTGCAAGCGTCTGCCGAGATGTGCGGCGCCCGCAACGAAGACGCATTTGCATATTTGGCGGAGCTGGAGCGAATCACCGCCCCATAAACACTAAACGAAAACATCCCTCGCATACGTAGTACGCAGGGATGTTTTTTGCAAAACGTGGGTTAGGAAGACACTTTTAGGTTCGAGTTTGAATCTGTCATCTCACTCGAAGGTTGTCCGACGGATGGCTTGGCGGCGTGCTTGGACAATATTTGAGGTCCTTCGCGCTGCCAGATGTTCAGAAAGGCTTTGACTACGTCGGGATCGAATTGCGTTCCTGCATGTTTCCGAATTTCCTCTATCGCAAACGCAATGTCCAGTTCTCCTCGATACACTCTCCTGGAGGTCATCGCGTCGAAAGTATCGGCCACGGCCATTATCCTAGCTGCAATCGGAATGTTAGCATGTCCGATCCGGCCCGGATAGCCGCGTCCGTCAAATCTCTCATGATGATGAAGAATCATATCCAAAATGCCGGAGCGTTTAAGATGGGAGATGTGGTTTAACATGGCATGGCCTGTAACGGGATGTTGCTTAATGATTTCAAACTCTTCATCGGTTAGTTTTGATGGTTTGAGCAAAATATGCTCGGGCACGCCGATCTTGCCGATGTCATGAAGAATGCCTCCAATATAAATGCGCTCGCACGCCAGCTTGGACATATTCATTTCCTCGGCGATTTTCTTCGAATAATAAGCCACGCTATCCGAGTGATCGGCCGTATAATGATCTCTTGAATCCAGGGCTTTGGCTAATGTAAACGTGAGCTGAAGCATATTTTGCTTCTGCCTATTGTAGTTCAAGATCATAAACGAAATAGAAGAAGAGGTTAAAAAATACGTAACAACTAGGGTGAAGACTCTCAAGATGAATTCATCCTGTTTGAATAGCACCGGCTCTTGCTCCAAATAAACGCGAAAGAAAACAATAAGAACCACGAGAATGCTGCGAATCCAAGTTTCCTTCCAAAAAGACAAACCCAACAATAAGCTGAGTAATAAATAAGCAAATTGGAACAGGATGTAATTTTCAAAATAGATGTCGACAGCAACGACTGCAAGAAATGCGATTCCGAATAAAAAGCGGCCTATAAATTTATTGAGAATAAGGATTTCCGCATAATAGGCAATGTAGTTTTTCATAGGATCGAGTACCTCGCCGTTAGGTGACGCTGTAAGTTTACTCGATATTGTCAAAATCGACCAGCCTAAGTTGAAATTCTGTAAGAAATATTAACCCTTAGGAACCGCCGTATGCGGACCCGCATGTAAGGCGGCGCGAGCGGAAGGAGGCCAGCCGCCTCCTCCTGCTCCATTCCTGTCATTGCCTGCGGCTCACCGCCCCCGCAGCTCCGCATCCTTCGGCAGCAGCAGCGTGAATATGCCGAGCAGCGGCAAATAGGCACAAATATGCATGACCGTCGATATGCTGGTGTGGTCGGCGATCTCGCCCAGCAAGGCGGAGCCGAGTCCGCCTAGACCGAATGCGAGACCGAAGAACAGGCCAGATACGAGGCCGATCTTGCCGGGCAGCAGCTCCTGTGCGTAGACGACGATGATCGAGAAGGCGGAAGACAGCACGAACCCGGCGCATACGCACAGTACCGCGGACCAGAACGGGTCGGCATAAGGCAGCGCGATTGAGAACGGCGCCGTGCCCAGGATCGAGAGCCAGATGACGTTGCGTCTGCCGAACCGGTCGGCGAGCGGACCGCCGATAAAGGTGCCGGCCGCGGAGGCGACGAGGAACGCGAACAAATACCATTGCGCCGCCTGCTTGCCTACGCCGAAGTCGTCGATCAAGTACAGCGAGTAAAAGCTGGTGAAGCTTGACAGGTACACATGCTTGGAAAATACGAGCAGGATCAGAATGCCGACGGACATGCGCACTTTACCTGCGGTCAGCTTGGTTGCAGACAGCGCCGTTTGCGCCGTCTTTTTCGGCTTGGGCGCTGCGCCGACCGCGGCGTACCAGCGCGCGACCATCGTCTGCAGCACGATGCCCGCGACGGCCGCGATGACGAACAAGAGAACGCCCTTTTGACCGAGCGGAATGAAGATGGTGGCCGTCATGACAGGGCCGAGCGCACTGCCGATGTTGCCTCCGACCTGGAAGATCGACTGCGCCAGGCCGCGATTGTTGCCCGCCGCGAGATAGGCGACGCGCGACGATTCGGGGTGGAACGCGGCGGAGCCGATCCCGATGGCCGTGACGGACAACAGAATCGTCGCGAAGTTCGGCGCCAGCGCCAGCATGACTACGCCGAGCAGCGTGAAGCAGACGCCGAGCGGCAGGATGAAGGGGCGCGGCTTTTTGTCCGCGAACCAGCCGACGAGCGGCTGCAAAAACGAAGCGGTAATGTTCATCATAAAAGCGATAAGGCCGATCTGTCCGTAACTGAGGTGCTGCGACTCCCGGAGCACGGGAAACAGCGCGGTAACGGTCGATTGCATCGAATCGTTGAGCAGATGGACCGTGCTGATCATGTAAAGGATCGGAAACACGGTAGCGCTGACGGGCAGCGCGCGTGCGACTGCGGTTTTCATGAGCCAGATTCTCTCCCTTTGGGTTTCATTCGAGTCCGTATTGTTCGCGATAGCGTTCGAGCAGCCTCTCGTAATCGGCGCCATAGGCGCGTTCGAGCGCGGGGCCGAAGTCCTGTTCGATGTCCATCATCATGACGTCGTGCTGGAACGCCTGCTTGAGCACATGCGCGACGGCGGGATGGTTCGTCTCGAGCGCGGTCGACTTGCCTGCGGCGCCGAAGCTGCCGATGTAGCCTTCTTTCCAGTCGCAAAGTACGTAATAGTCGCGAGCGTCGCGCGGCAGCCACATCTCCATCCGCTTGTGCGTGCGCACGTTCTTCAGCTGCGACCGAACCTGGCCCAGCGTGATCGCCACGACGACGACGCCCCGCGCCTCGGCTTCGAGCAGCAGCGGCTCGAACTCGGCGAAGTCTTCGCTCCAGATGTCGACGACGATCGCGCGTTCCGCGCTTGCGATCATGCGCCTGAGCGACAAGCGGATGTTGGCTTCGCCGGACCAATTATAGAAGGTTGCAGCGGCGGGCTTCGGCTTGAGCTCCTTGACGAGCACGTCCGCGATCTCGTCGAATTCGGAGCGGAGCATGCGGATGACCTGGCCGATCGGCACGGCCCCGTACATGACCGGGTCTCCGTCCGCGGCCCTGCATACGCCTTTGTCCACGAGCGACCGAAGCGCCGCATAGACATTCGTTCGCGATACCGAGACGCGCTTGGCCACCTCGTAGCCGGAGAGGGACGTTTCCTCGTGAAGCGTCACATAACATCGCGCTTCCAGCTCGGACAGTCCGAGCCGTTTTAGCTTTTCGATCATGGAACGACTGCCTCCTCATTAGTCGTATTTTAAAATACTACTTATTGATCGTTATTATGAGGGGGTAAAGAATATATTGTCAATCCTGTTTTTTGGAGCTGAATGAAAATCATATTGAGAATTCATTCGTATTCATGTATATTTATTCACATCATCTTATTAACGGGCGCCACGGCGCGGACGGAAAGCAGGGAGACCATGAACACAACGATCGTGAGCCGCAAGGCGAAGCCGGAAGACGTAGAGGCGCTGTTCGAATTGATTCAGGGATACGCGGAAAAGGGAATTATGCTGCCGCGATCGAGAGAAGCCCTGCTGCGCCATATCGATTCGTTTGTCGTGGTCGAGGACGCCGGCAAGCTGATCGGCTGCGGCTCGTTGTTCCGCCTGGGCTCCGATTTGGTCGAGATCCGTTCGCTGGGCATGAGCGAAGGATACAAAGGCATGGGCATCGGCTCGCGCATCGTCGACGCGCTGATCGACGAAGCCCGCCGCATGCATATCCCGAAGGTCATGGCGCTTACTTATGAAGTGAAGTTCTTTTTGAAAAACGGCTTCAGCGTCGTCGACAAAGAAATTTTTCCCGAAAAAGTATGGACGGACTGCGTGCACTGCAGCAAACGCAACAACTGCGACGAGATCGCGGTCGTCAGAATGCTGGAATAGTCGGCGCAACGATGGGCGTTGGCCCGATCTATGCCAAACCGCTTCGGTCGTCTTGACACGGCAGGCGCGGTTTGGTATTTTTGTAATAGTGATTAGCACTCATGATCGTTGAGTGCTAACGACGGCGAGGAGGGGGAACGATTCATGCTCAGCGAGCGTCAACGAATGATATTAAGCGCTATTGTAGACGACTATATCCGCTCGGCGGAGCCCGTCGGCTCGCGCAGCATCTCCAAGCGCAGCGACGTCTCGTTCAGCCCCGCCACCATCCGCAACGATATGGCCGATCTGGAGGAGCTCGGGCTGCTCGAGCAGCCGCACACGTCTGCCGGCCGCATTCCTTCCATTAAAGGATATCGTTATTACGTGGACCATCTGATCCAACTCGGCGGGGTGAAGGAGCAGGACGTAAGACGTCTGCGGGGCCTGGTCGCGGAGAAGATGAACCACTGGGAGGGCGCCGTCAGTCATGCCGCGACGATCGTGTCGCAGCTGACCAATTATACGTCGATCGTACTCGGACCGGACTCGTTTCATACGAGCCTCAAGCACTTCCAGTTGCTGCCGCTGACCGATACGACGGCGGTTGCCATCGTCGTCGCCAACACGGGGCATGTGGAACACCGGACCATCACGCTGCCCGAAGGCGTGGGCATGGACGATATGCGCAGAATCGCGGGCCTGCTCAACGAAAAGCTGACCGGCGTTCCCTTTTATAAGGTGAAGACGGTGCTGTATACCGAAGTGGCCAACGAGCTTCGCAGCTACATCGACCATTGCGAGCATATTCTGTCCCTGCTCGAGGACACGCTGAAGGAAGAGACTGAACCTAAAGTATTCCTGAGCGGCGCGACCAACATTTTGACGCAGCCGGAGTTCAAGGATGTCGACAAGGTCAAAGGCATTTTGGACGTGCTAGAGGAGACGCCGCGTCTCATGCAGCTGTTTCAGTCGCTATCCGAAGGGATACAGGTACGCATAGGGACGGAAAACGGCGTAGAAGCGATCAACCAATGCAGTCTCGTGACGGCGACGATCTCCGCGGACGGTCAATTGCTCGGCACGATCGGCATATTGGGGCCGACGCGCATGGAGTACGGCAAGGTCATCGGCCTGCTGGATTACTTGTCCGGGGATTTGACTCGTCTTTACAACCGATTGTACAAATAACGCGCGTACGCGCAAATGGATTCCGATGAGGAAGGAGCCGAGCAATGGAACAGGATTTGAAGCAAGAACCTAACCTGAACGCGTCAGAGCAAGCCGCGCCGGAGACCGAAGAGACGATCGAGGCGCAGGCGGAGCAAGCCGAGCGAGCCTCGGCGGCACCGGAGGACGATCGGTTCGAGGAATTGAAGCGTCAGGCCGAGGAGGCGTACCAGCGCCAGCTTCGCGTACAGGCCGACTTTGACAACTATCGTCGCCGCACGCTGAAGGAGACGGCGGACCTGCAGAAGTACGCTTCGGTCAAGCTCGTGACCAACCTGCTTCCCGTGCTTGACAACTTCGGCCGGGCGCTGCAGACTTCGTCCGAGGGAGCCGAGAGCGATTCGTTCGTCAAGGGCATCGACATGATCAATCGCCAGCTTTGGCAGGTGCTCGAAGCCGAAGGGCTGAAGGCGATGGAGCCGGTCGGCCAGCCGTTCGATCCTGAGCTTCACCAGGCGATTATGCAGGTGGAATCGGACGAATACGAAGAAGGCATCGTCGTCGAGGTTGTCCAACCGGGCTACTGGCTGAGCGACAAGGTCATCCGTCCCGCGATGGTCAAGGTCAGCGGGTAATTTCTACTTAACCGAATTTCAAATTCACGCATTTAATGACTGGAGGACTTGAATCATGAGCAAAGTCATCGGCATCGACCTGGGTACTACCAACTCTTGCGTAGCGGTTATGGAGGGCGGCGAAGCCGTCGTTATCCCGAACCCCGAAGGCAACCGCACGACACCATCCGTCGTCGGCTTCAAGAAGGACGGAGAACGCATCGTCGGCGATACGGCGAAGCGTCAGGCGATCACGAATCCGGACCGCACCGTCATCTCGATCAAACGCCACATGGGCAGCAACCACAAGGAGTCGATCGACGGCAAGGACTACTCGCCGCAGGAGATCTCCGCGATCATTTTGCAAAAGCTGAAGGCCGACGCGGAAGCGTATCTGGGCCAAACGGTATCGCAAGCCGTCATCACCGTTCCTGCATACTTTAACGACAGCCAGCGTCAAGCGACGAAGGACGCCGGCGCCATCGCGGGCCTCGAAGTGTTGCGCATCGTCAACGAACCGACCGCGGCGGCGCTCGCGTACGGCCTTGAGAAGGCCGAAGATCAAACGATCCTCGTCTTCGACCTCGGCGGCGGTACGTTCGACGTCTCGATCCTCGAGCTCGGCTCCGGCTTCTTCGAAGTCAAAGCGACGAGCGGCGACAACCACCTGGGCGGCGACGACTTCGACCAAGCGATCATGGAATGGCTGTCCGCCGAGTTCAAGAAAGAGCAGGGCATCGACCTGTTGAAGGACAAATCGGCCGTTCAACGTCTGAAGGACGCGGCTGAAAAGGCGAAGAAGGAACTGTCGGGCGTTCTGCAAACGACGATCTCCCTCCCGTTCATCACGGTCGTAGACGGCGTGCCGCAGCACTTGGAGATGAACCTGACGCGCGCCAAGTTCGACGAGATCACCTCTTCGCTCGTCGAGCGTACGATGGGCCCGACGCGTCAAGCGATGTCCGATGCCGGCCTGTCCGCCTCGCAGATCGACAAGATCGTACTGGTCGGCGGCTCTACGCGGATCCCGGCCGTTCAAGAAGCGATCAAGCGCCTGACCGGCAAAGAGCCGCACAAGGGCGTTAATCCGGACGAAGTCGTCGCACTGGGCGCCGCGGTCCAAGCGGGCGTCTTGACGGGCGACGTCAAGGATGTCGTGCTGCTCGACGTCACCCCGCTGTCGCTCGGCATCGAGACCGCAGGCGGCGTCCTGACGAAGATGATCGACCGCAACACGACGATTCCGACAAGCAAGTCCCAAGTGTTCTCCACCTTCGCGGACAACCAGACGCAGGTTGAGATCCACGTGCTCCAAGGCGAGCGCGCCATGGCGAAGGACAACAAGACGCTCGGCCGCTTCAACCTGACGGACATCCCGCTGGCGCCGCGTGGCGTGCCGCAGATCGAAGTTACGTTCGATATCGATGCCAACGGCATCGTTAACGTGTCCGCGCTTGACAAGGGCACGGGCAAGAGCCAGAAGATCACGATCACGTCCTCCGGCGGCCTGTCCAAGGAAGAGATCGAGCGCATGCAGAAGGAAGCCGAGCTGCACGCCGAAGAAGACAGCAAGCGCCGCGAGCTGATCGAAGCGAAAAACGGCGCGGATCAGCTGATCTATGCGGCCGACAAGGCCGTCAAGGATCTGGGCGACAAGGTCGACGCCTCCGAGACCGCGAACGTCGAAGCGGCGAAGGAGAAGGTCAAGAAGGCGCTCGAGAGCGACAACCTCGACGAGATCAAAGCTGCTTCCGACGAGCTGTCCGGCATCGTGCAGCAGCTGTCCGTCAAGGTTTACGAGCAAGCGGCTCAAGACGCGCAAGCCGCACAGGGCGCAGCCGGCGGTGCTGACGCAGGCTCCGCGTCGGCGAAGAAGGACAACGTCGTCGACGCCGACTACGAAGTCGTGGACGAAGACAAGAAATAAAGCATAGATAGCCGGCTGCCGGCGGCAGCGAGTAGTCAAAGCCGGTTCCGCTTGGCGCTGCCTCTACGGCGCGCGGCGGAACCCGCTTTGACTTTGTCATGGAGATGGAGGTTGAATAGTGGCGGACAAAAGAGATTTTTACGAGGTGCTGGGCGTCGGCAAGGGCGCATCCGCGGACGAGATCAAAAAGGCTTACCGCGGCCTTGCCCGCAAATATCACCCGGACGTGAACAAGGCGGCCGACGCGGAAGCCAAGTTCAAGGAAGTCAAGGAAGCGTACGATACGCTGAGCGACGATCAGAAGCGCGCCCGCTACGACCAGTTCGGCCATGAGGATCCGATGGCGGGCATGGGTGGCGGACAAGGCGACTTCGGGGGCGGCTTCGGCGATATATTCGATATGTTCTTCGGGGGCGGAGGCGGTCGTCGCGACCCCAACGCGCCGCAGCGCGGCAATGACCTGCAGTATACGATGACGATCGAGTTCAAGGAAGCTGTCTTCGGCAAGGAGCTCGACATTACCATTCCGCGGACCGAGAGCTGCGACCACTGTCACGGCAGCGGCGCGGAGCCCGGCTCCAAGGTCGACAACTGTCCGACCTGCCGCGGCACCGGCCAGCAGGAGGTCGCGCAGAATACGCCGTTCGGACGCATCGTCAACCGCAGAACGTGTTCGACCTGCGGCGGGCGCGGCAAGATCATCAAGGACCGCTGCAAAGTGTGCTCGGGCAGCGGCCAGGTGAAGAAGCAGCGCAAAATTCACGTCAAGATTCCGGCAGGCGTGGACGACGGCTCCCAGCTTCGCGTAACCGGCGAAGGCGAAGGCGGCACACGGGGCGGTCCTCCGGGCGACCTGTACGTCGTCCTGCGCGTGAAGGCGCACGACTTTTTCGAGCGCGACGGCGACGACATTTACTGCGAGGTGCCGCTCACGTTCGCGCAGGCGGCGCTTGGCGACGAGATCGAGATTCCGACGCTGACCGAGAAGGTCAAGCTCAAGATCCCGTCCGGCACGCAGACCGGCACGTACTTCCGCCTCAAGGGCAAAGGCGTGCCGAAGCTGCGCGGCTACGGGCAAGGCGACCAGCATGTCAAAGTGACGGTCGTCACGCCGACCAACCTGAACGACGCGCAGCGCGAGCTGCTTCGGGAATTCGGCTCCACGACCGGCGAAGCCACCCACGAGCAGCACAAATCGATATTCGAGCGCATGAAAAAAGCGATTCTGGGCGATTGACAGACGCACCGGCGCCCCTTCTTCGGAGGGGCGCCTTTTGCGTTTTTTGGCAGCTACAGCAAGCTGTAGCCGCGCAAACCTCGCTTGGAGCAGAGCGGTCGAGCTTTAGACTCGCGCAAATCTCGCTTACAGCCGGCTGCTCCCGCCAATTCCGCACTGTAGCCGCGCAAACCTCGCTTGGAGCAGAGCGGTCGAGCTGTAGCCTCGCAAATCTCGCTTACAGCCGGCTGCTCCCGCCAATTCCGCGCTGTAACGGCGCAAACCTCGCTTGGAGCAGAGCGGTCGAGCTGCAACCTCGCAAATCTCGCTTACAGCCGGCTGCTCCCGCAAATTCCATGCTGCAGGCGCGCAAATCTCGCTTGGAGCAGAGCAGTCGCGCTGCAACCTCGCAAACCTCGCTTACAGCCGGCTGCTCCCGCCAATTCCGCACTGTAGCCGCGCAAACCTCGCTTGGAGCAGAGCGGTCGAGCTTTAGCCTCGCGCAAATCTCGCTTACAGCCGACTGCTCCCGCCAATTCCGCACTGTAGCCTCGCAAACCTCGCTTGGAGCAGAGCGGTCGAGCTGTAGCCTCGCAAACCTCGCTTACAGCCGGCTGCTCCCGCCAATTCCGCGCTGTAACGGCGCAAACCTCACTTCGGCGAGCCCCCCTGCACATCATCCCCATGTATAAGCGGTATCCGTTCGCGCATCCTAACGTAGACTGCATGCATTTTATTCGCCAATACGGGAGGATTAATATCGATGGGCAAGCGAAGCAAGAGCAACGAGCAGTTACCCGTCGCGAGAGCCGAAGACGTCGAATTCGCGGCGGATCGCGCCGACGCAGACGATCTGGAAGCGCTGGAGCGCTCGGAGGAAGCCGACCGCCGGGCGCAGCAGTACGAAGGGACGTGAGCGGACGTGGATAAGACGACGCTTGAGGCGAGCTTCGACTCGCAGGAGGAAGCGGAAGCCGCAGTTCGCAAGCTGACGGCGCTGCGCGGGGATCGCTTCCGCATGGAGAGCGCGGCGGCGGGCGCGGATTTCGGCGCCAAGGCGGGCCGCAAGGATGCGATCGCGAGCGGCGTCGCCAGCGCGATGCTGTACGGCGGCGCCGAGCTCGAAGCGGCGGAGGAGCTCGGCACCGGCGCAGCGGAATACAGCCCGGCGGCCTCCAAGGCGGGAGCGATCCATCTGACCGCGGACATCCCGGGGGAATCCGTCGAGCAGGCGCGCCGCGTCATTCAGGATACGGGCGGCACGCTCGCTTAGCAAAAAAGCAAGATGACGGTTGACATCGCCTGTCAATATCAATAAACTGTCTGTAACTCATATGCATTTACGTTGAAGGAATCAGTAGCTGCCTCGTCCCTGTCTCAGAGAGCCGGGGGTCGATGAGACCCGGTACACACGCTGGCCAGCGAATTACGTTCTGGAGTAACCCGGGTAATGCCGGGCGGCCTGGCGATCGATATCTCGCCGAGAGCGGCATCCATGGCGCGCGTACACGCGGCGTCCATCGGTGCAATTTGGGTGGTAACACGGTGGTCCAATCGTCCCTATGTCTATTTAGACAAGGGGCGATTTTTTATTTTCAGTCAAGGGGAGCGGTTACGAATGAGCATGAACATTATCGACGAACTGGAATGGCGCGACGCGATCAATCAGCAGACGGACGCCGAAGGTCTAAGAGAGTTGACGTCCCAGAAGGCGGTCTCGCTGTACTGCGGCGTCGATCCGACGGGCGACAGCATGCATATCGGGCATCTCATCCCGTTCATGGTGCTGAAGCGGTTCCAGCTGGCGGGCCACCGTCCGGTCATTCTGATCGGCGGGGCGACAGGCACGATCGGCGATCCGAGCGGACGCACGACCGAGCGATCGCTGCAGACGCTGGAGCAGATCCAGGCGAATGTTGAGGCACTGGCGGCGCAGCTCACCAAGCTGTTCCTGACCGAGGACAACAGCCAGGGCTCGATGCGTATCGTGAACAACTACGACTGGACGCATAAGATCAACGTCATCGAATTTTTACGCGACTACGGCAAAAACTTCAGCATCAATTCGATGCTGGCCAAGGACGTCGTGGCGAGCCGGCTCGACAGCGGCATTTCGTTTACCGAATTCTCGTACCAAATCCTGCAATCGCTCGACTTCCTCCATTTGTACAAGGAAGAGGACGTTCAGCTGCAAATCGGCGGCTCCGATCAATGGGGCAACATTACGAGCGGTCTCGATCTGATCCGTAAAAAAGAAGGCGCGGAGGCGAAGGCGTTCGGACTTACAATCCCGCTCATGCTGAAGGCCGACGGCACGAAGTTCGGCAAGACGGCGGGCGGCGCGGTATGGCTCGATCCGAACAAGACGACGCCGTACGAGTTTTACCAGTTCTGGGCCAACACTGACGACCGCGACGTCGTCAAGTACCTCAAGTACTTCACGTTTTTGTCCAAGGAACGGATCGAGGAGCTGGCCGAGAAGGTACAGACCGAGCCGCACAAGCGCGAAGCGCAAAAGACGCTGGCCGAGGAAATGACCCGGTTCGTGCACGGCGACGATCTGCTCGAGCAAGCCAAGCGCATCACGGACGCGCTGTTCAGCGGCGATATCAAGGCGCTGACGGCCGACGAGATCGAGCAAGGCTTCAAGGAAATGCCGACCTTCGAGGCGACGCCGGAAGCTAAAAACATTGTCGACTGGCTTGTTGATCTGAAGATCGAGCCCTCCAAGCGGCAGGCGCGCGAAGACATTACGAAAGGCGCCATTTACTTGAACGGCGATCGCGTCAGCGATCTGGAGCTTGAAGTGTCCGCGAGCCACGCGATCGGCGGCAAGTTTGTGATCATCCGCAAAGGCAAGAAAAACTACAGTCTGGTGAAAATCGTCTAGCAAGTCGTCCGGCTCGCGCTTTTGCTTCCCGTTGAACGCTAGTTGTATAATGGGGGCTAACGACGAGTCGTCTAGGGGGAAACGGAATTGCGTTGGTTTGAAATTACGATCGTGGCAAACGAGCAGGCGCAGGAAATGGTCGCGCACTACATGCATGAACTGGGCGCCGGCGGCGTATCCATAGAAGAATCGTGGTCGGAGGATAAGCCGAGGGATACGTCGCTCGGGCAGTGGTACGACAAGCCGCTGAACGACATTCCGGCAGGGCTTGCGGTCATCGCGGGCTATTTTCCGGAAGATCTCTACGGGGATCCGCTGGTCGCCGAACTGACGGAGCTGCTGCGCGGCTTGCCCGAGTTCGGGTACGACGCCGGTGACTTTACCGTGCAGACCCGCGAAGTGAACGAGGACGATTGGGCGCATGCCTGGAAAAAGTATTTCAAGCCGCTGCCGGTATCCGAGCGGCTGACGATCAAGCCGACCTGGGAGGACTATACGCCGCGCGAGGACGAACTCATCATCGAGCTCGATCCGGGCATGGCGTTCGGCACCGGGACGCACCCGACGACGGCGCTCTGCCTGAGGACGCTCGAAGGCGCGATCAACGAGGGCGACACCGTCATCGATGTCGGCACAGGCTCGGGCATTCTGGCGATCGGCGCGATGAAGCTGGGCGCCTCGCGGGTGCTCGCACTCGACTTGGACCCGGTGGCGGTGTCCAGCGCGACGGAGAACGTGAAGCTGAACGGCCTGCAGGACGATATCGAGGTGCGGCTCAGCGACCTGCTCGGCGTGCTGCAGGAGGGCGAATCGGCTGATCGCAGCGGCCCTTCAAGGGTTGTGCCGCCCGTCGATCTCGTCGTGGCCAACATTCTCGCGGAGATCATTCTGCTATTTATCGCGGACGTCTTCGACGTATTGAAGCCCGGCGGCATTTATATCGCCAGCGGCATCTACAAGAACAAGGAAGAGGACGTCGAGGCGGGGCTGCTCGCGGCCGGCTTCGAGATCGTCGATCGCGTGCGTCAGGACGACTGGATTGCGTTCGTATGCGGCAAGCCGAAGGGTGAGGACGAATGAGCTTTTTCTGGTTTCCGCTGAACGAGCTGCCGTTCGTCCTGCTGACGATGCTCGTCGCGTTTACCGTGCACGAGTTCGCGCACGCATGGACGGCTTACAAGTTCGGCGATACGACCGCCTACGAGCAAGGTCGCGTCACGCTGAACCCGATGGCGCACCTGGATCTGTTCGGCATTCTGTTCCTGCTCGTGGCCGGGTTCGGCTGGGCGAAGCCGGTGCCGGTCCGGCGCAGCCGGTTCAAGCGTCCGCGGATAATGAGCATCGCGGTAACGGCGGCGGGTCCGATCAGCAACCTGCTGCTGGCCTTCATCGGTTTGTTCATTTATTTGCTGCTTGTGAAGGTTGGCGCGCTGGATCAGTTCGCGACGAGGGAGACGGTTTGGACGTTTTTCAGCTACTTCGTGCCGATTAACGTCATGCTGTTCCTGTTTAACCTGATCCCGCTGCCGCCGCTCGACGGCTACCGGATCGTCGAAGAGTTCGCGCCGTTGCGGCTTCGGCTCAAGATGATGCAGTTCGAGCAGTGGGGCATGTTTTTGTTCCTGCTTTTCGTGTTCCTGCCGCCGCTCAAGGCGGTGACGCTGACGCCGTTATTCTCGCTGGGCCGTCCGATCATCAACGGGATGACGGATGCGATTTTGAACTTGTTAAATATTTCTTCTCCCTTTTTGCAGGTCTAATGCATTGTTCCTCAAAAAGAACTTCCGATTCTCGCGGCTCCCGCGGGGCGGAGGTTCTTGTTCATTTATCGCTCCGTTGCCGCCGGGCTGCCGCCAGACGCGCGAGGGCGCGCAAAGCTAGCGCCTGAACGCGTTTCGCGGTATGATGGACGGTGGAACTTGAATCGATCGTGGAGGCTTCAAGCGAATGCAGCGTTACTTTATCGATCCCGGACAGATCGACGGCGGCGCCGTCGTGCTGCTGGGGGAGGATGCCAGGCATCTGGCCGCCGTCATGCGGGCGAGAGCGGGAGAGAAGTTCATCGCTTGCGACGGATCGGGGCGGGAATGCCTGGCCGAGATCGTCAATATAGAGTCCGGACGCGTTGAAGGACGGATCGTCAGCGAGCGCGCGTCCGAGGCGGAGATGGCCTGGCGCGTCGAGGTCGCCCAGAGCCTGCCCAAGGGCGACAAGCTCGAGACGGTCATCCAGAAGGGGACCGAAGCGGGTGCGTCCGCGTTTTTGCCGTTCCTGTCGCAGCGCACCGTCGTTCAGTACGACGCCCGCAAGGAGGCGAAGCGGCTCGAACGCTGGCGCAAGATCGCCAAGGAGGCCGCCGAGCAGGCGCATCGCGGCATCGTGCCCGAGGTCGGGGAAGTCGCGTCGTGGAAGGCGCTGCTCGCGCGGTTCGGCGGCTACGACCGCGTGCTGCTTTGTTATGAGGAAGAAGGGCGCAGCGGCGCTGGGCTGAGGCCCGAGCTCGAAACGTTCGCGCGACGGCCGCGCGAGGGCGCCGACCCGGCGTCCCGGCCGAGCCTGCTCGTCGTCGTTGGCCCCGAAGGCGGCTTCGACGAGGCCGAGGCCAGACAGGCGGAGGCCGCGGGAGCGGTTTGCGTCGGACTGGGCAGGCGCATTTTGCGCACGGAGACGGCGGCGCTCGTGGCGCTCGCCGCGATCGGATACGAATCCGGAGAGATGGGGGAAGCTCGCCATGTCTAAGGTGGCATTTTATACGCTGGGCTGCAAGGTCAACTTCTACGATACGGAAGCGATGTGGCAGCTTTTTAAAAAAGAAGGTTATGAGCAGGTCGACTTCGAATCGCGCGCGGCGGACGTGTACGTCATCAATACGTGCACGGTGACCAACACCGGCGACAAGAAAAGCCGGCAGATCATCCGGCGCGCGGTGCGCCGCAATCCGGACGCCGTCATCGCGGTGACGGGCTGCTACGCGCAGACGTCGCCCGCCGAGATTCTCGCGATCGAGGGCGTCGACCTCGTCGTCGGCACGCAGGACCGGGACAAGCTGATGACGTACGTCGCGGACATCCAGGCCGAACGCAGGCCGGTCAACGCGGTGCGCAACATTATGAAAACGCGCGAATTCGAGGAGCTCGACGTGCCCGATTTCGCCGATCATACTCGTGCCTTCCTGAAGATCCAGGAGGGTTGCAACAACTTCTGCACCTTTTGCATCATCCCTTGGTCGCGCGGCTTGTCGCGCAGCCGCAGTCCCGAGAGCGTCCTCGCACAGGCGCGGCAGCTGGTCGCTTCGGGCTACAAGGAGATCGTACTGACAGGCATCCATACGGGCGGCTACGGCGACGACCTCGAGAATTATCGGCTTGCCGACCTGCTGCGCGATCTGGACAAGGTGGATGGGCTCGAGCGGATCCGCATCAGTTCGATCGAGGCGAGCCAGATTGACGACGCCATGATCGAGGTGCTGAACGGCTCGAAAAAAATGTGCAGGCATCTCCACATCCCGCTGCAGGCGGGCGACGACGAGGTGCTGAAGCGGATGCGGCGCAAGTATACGACGGCCGAGTTCGCGGACAAGATCAGGCGGATCAAAGCGGCGATGCCTGGCGTGGCGATCACGACCGACGTCATCGTCGGGTTCCCGGGGGAGACGGACGCGCATTACGAGCGCGGCTATCGCTTTATGGAAGAGATCGGCTTCGCGGAGATGCACGTGTTCCCTTATTCCAAGCGGACGGGAACGCCCGCCGCGCGCATGGACGACCAGGTGGACGACGACGTGAAGCACGGGCGCGTTCAGCAGCTGATCGAGCTGTCCGAACGCATGCAGGCCGAGTACGCCGAGCGTTGGGTCGGCGAAGTGCTCGAGATCATACCGGAGCGCGGGGAAAAGGGTCCGGCGGGCAGCGGTCTTATGAGCGGCCACGCGGACAATTATTTGAACGTCGTATTCAAGGGCGATCCGTCGCTTGTCGGCCAGCTGTGCCGGGTCAGGATCGTCGAGGGCGGCGCGAACGAATGCCGGGGCGAGCTGGTCGAGGCGCCGGCGGCAGGGCTTATGCCTGCCATGCAGGCTTAAATAGGAGGATAACGCAATGTTGGAGATATCGGCAGGCGGCGTCGTATACCGCAAGAACGGCGGCAAGATCGAGATTCAAATGATCGAGGACCGCTTCGGCAAGACGACGCTGGCCAAGGGCAAGATGGAACCGGGCGAGACCGTCGAACAAACGGCGCTGCGGGAAATTATGGAGGAGACGGGGA
Source organism: Cohnella sp. GbtcB17 (assembly GCF_019091135.1). Lineage (GTDB taxonomy): Bacteria > Bacillota > Bacilli > Paenibacillales > Paenibacillaceae > Cohnella. Next base: position 19,631 of record NZ_JAGXJW010000068.1, read on the forward strand.
TCCGGGGGGACATCCGCTCGCCACTCTCCGTCATTCGCTACCAGTACGAATCGGCGGACAGGGCCACCGTGCAGAAAGAAGTGCATTATTACCTCGTCGAAGCGAGCGAGGGCACGCTGCAGGCGCAGGTCGAGGAGATTAAAGGCGTGGCCTGGTATTCGCCGGAGGAGAGCTGGCGGCTGCAGCGCACCGGCGGGTACGACAACAACGACGAAGTGCTGCGCGAAGCGCTTCGCCAGCTCGGCTTCGAGCCCCAGGACGGCCATGTCGCGGCGGCGGGCCGCTTCCCGATCTGGACGCCGGGCCGTTCGGTCGCTTCGTTTATCGACCATACGCTGCTCAAGGCGGAGGCGCGGACGGCCGATATCGAGCAGCTGTGCCAGGAGGCGCTTGCCTACCAGTTCTACAGCGTCTGCGTAAACGGACGCTGGGTGCGGCTGAGCCGCGAACGGCTCGGCGGGACGAACGTCAAAGTGTGCGCCGTCGTCGGCTTCCCGCTCGGCGCGGCAGCGACGCGCGCCAAGGCGTTCGAGGCGGCTGCCGCCGTCGAGGATGGCGCCTCCGAGATCGACATGGTGCTGTCGGTCGGCAAGCTGCTCGACCGCGACTTCGATTCGGTCCAGCGCGACATCGCTTCCGTCGTTCGGGCCGTGCAGGGCGGCGCGCTCGTGAAGGTGATCCTGGAGACCGGCGCGTTGACGGACGAGCTCAAGCGCGAGGCTTGTCGCCTGTCCGAAGCGGCGGGCGCGGACTACGTCAAGACGTCCACGGGCTTCGGCCCGGGCAAGGCGACGGAGGCGGACATCCGTCTCATGCGGTCGTCCGTGTCGGGACATGTCGGCGTGAAGGCATCGGGCGGCGTTCGCGACGCCGCGACGGCCGAAGCGATGCTGCTGGCCGGCGCGAGCCGCATCGGCACGAGCTCGGGCATCGCGATCGTCGGCGGCGACCCGGCGGCGGCCGGCGCATACTGACTTAGGACGGCGCTGTCCGTGGCGCTTATTAAGCGGCTGCGGGCATTGCCGGCTTGGCCGGCGGTTTGAACAGGTAGGCGAGCGGCAGCGCCAGCAGCGAGCAGGCGACGTTAAAGATCGTCTGCGCATGCGCGATCTGGGCCGCGGCGTTGCCCGGCGCGATGTAGGCCGCTGCCGCGAGCAGCTCGTGCCGCAGCGGATAGAACAGCAGCACGCCGCCGAGGTTGAACGCGATCTGCGACAGCGCGACGAGCTTGCCGCCGCGGCTGCCGCCCAGCGAGACGAGCAGCCCGGTCGCGCAGGTGCCGACGTTGGCGCCGAGCACGATCGCGACGGCGGTGTCCGGGCTCATGGCGTCCGCGGATACGAAGCCCATCGACATGCCGATGACCGCTGCGCCGGAGTGGATGAGCGCGGTAAGCACGGCGCCGCCCAGCACGCCGAGCGCTGGTTGCTGCGAGGCCATGTCCATCAGCTGCGCGAACGTGCCTTGCTGCTGGAGCAGCGGCCCCATCGTGCGCAGCAGCGCGAAGCCGGCGAGCAGCAGGGCGAAGCCCGCGAGCACCGCGCCGCCGAAGCGGCAGGCGTCGTGGATGCGGCGGGGCAGCGGCGGCAGCGCCCGCCACTCGCCGGACATAAGGGACAGCAGCCACAGCCCGGTCCCGGCGCCCAAGAGAGGCAAGCCGTAGCGGTGGAGCTCCAGGCTCATCAGCTCCGTCGTCAGGCAGGTGCCGACGTTGGTGCCGAGCAGAATGCCGAAGCAGCGCGCGAACGGCAGGATGCCGCTGTTGACGAGGCTGATCGTGAGCAGCGTGACGGCGGTACCGCTTTGCAGCAGCGCGCTCGATGCCGTGCCGAGGGCGAAGCCCCGGAGCGGCGTCGACGTCGAGCGCGCGACGGCGAGCGCCATGCGGTCGCCGGTCCAGCTTGCAAGCGCGGCCTCCATGACCTTCATGCCGGCGAGCAGCAGCGCCATACCGACGACCGACAGCGAGACCAAGTATAGCGTCATGGGATCGATTCTCCTTTTAGGATTACATAGCCGCGAACGGCAGAGCGGACAGGACCGGCCTGTCACGTCTCGATCATCGTATGCGGCGACCGTACAAGACATGATAGAGAAAGGACTGAGCGCATGCCGACCGACAACAAGCCTTTTGCCGTGCTGAACCGCTCGCGACGCCCAAGATTGGAGCTGGGGCACCCCTGGATTTTTGCCAACGAGATCGAGCGCACCGAAGGCGAACCCGAGCCGGGCGGCCTGCTGGAGGTGCGCGATCACCGGGGACAATTTTTGGCGACCGGCTATTGGAACCCGGCTTCGCAGATCGCGATCCGGATCGTGGCATATTCGGAGCTGGACGCGCTGGACGAAGCGTTTTTCGAAGCGCGTTTCCGCGCGTGCCTGGATTACCGCGAGCGGTTCGCGCCGGACGACGAATCGTGCAGGCTCGTATTCGGCGAAGCCGACTTCCTGCCGGGGCTCGTCGTGGACCGGTTCGACGGCGTGCTCGTCGTCCAGGTGCTGACGCTCGGCATGGACAAGGCGCGCGACGCCTGGCTGCCGGCGCTGGTGCGCGTGTTCGCGCCTAGAGGCGTCTACGAACGCAGCGACGTCGGCGTCCGTACGCTCGAAGGGCTCGAGGAGCGCACGGGCGTCCTGTACGGCGAATGCCCGCGGTATTTGCAGATCGTGGAAAACGGCCTGTCCGTTCAGGTCGATATCGAAGGCGGACAAAAAACGGGCTACTTCTTCGATCAAAGGGAAAATCGCGCGGCGATCGAACCGCTCATGCGGGGCTGGGGCAAACGAAGCGGCATCGTCCTCGAGGAACGCGCTACGGAGGATGGCGTCAGGCCCGTGCCGGTCAACGCCAACGGCAGCGTCGTGACGTTCCCGTACTGGGACGGCGCCACCGTGCTGGAGTGCTTCGCGCATACCGGCAGCTTCACGCTTCACGCGTGCAAGTACGGCGCCAAGCGCGTCACCTGCCTCGACATTTCGGAGCACGGCATCGATACGGCCAGAACGAATGTGGCGAACAACGGGTTCGAAGACCGCGTCGAATTTGTCGTCGCCGACGCGTTCGAATATTTGCGCGAGCAGGTGAGAGGGCGCGAGGAGCGCGCGGCGAGAGCCGGCGCCGGGGCGGAGGGCGCCGCCAAAGGCGGCAAGCCCGAGGCCAAGGTGGACACCTCCAAGCCGCTGACCAAGCAGGGGCGCACGTGGGACGTCATTATCCTCGATCCGCCGGCGTTCGCCAAGACGAAGCGCGCCGTGCCGGGCGCGATCCGCGGTTACAAGGACATCAACCTGCAGGCGATGAAGCTGATCAACGAAGGCGGGTATCTGGTCACGGCGAGCTGCTCGTATCATGTCCGGCCCGAGCTGTTCATGGAGACGCTGCTCGAAGCCGCACGGGATGCGGGCAAGGTGCTGCGGCGCATCGTCTGGAACGGGGCGGGGCGCGATCATCCGCAGCTGGTCGGCGTCGAGGAAGGGCATTACCTGAAGTTCGGCATCTTCGAAGTCAGAAGCCGCAAAGAGCTGTAATCGCACGATCGTCGGCCGTCCGACCCGCTTTTCTGCGGAGCGGGCGGCTCTTTTTGAATGTGCGAACGTCTGTGCGGGTGTGGCTTGGTATGGTACAATGATCGCTAGAATCGTTGAGCGGCTTGGATGATAGAACGAAATCGTAAGGGAAACGGGGGCGCAGGCCATGAAGCTGAGATTGATCGCGGGCCGCTCGGGCAGCGGCAAGTCGCATTTGATCAAGACGGAGATCGCCGAGCGGATCGCCCGGGATCCGGCGGGGCCGCCGCTGCTGCTGATCGTGCCCGAGCAAGCGACATTCCAGACCGAATATGCGCTTGCTTCGGCACCCGGCGCTCGTGGATTCATGCGTTTGCAGGTGCTGAGCTTCAGGCGGCTCGCGTTTCGCGTCATGCAGGAGGCCGGCGGCTCCGCCGTCGTGCCGATCGGAGACAACGGCAAGTCGATGCTCGTCCACAAGGCGCTCGTCCGCAGGCAGGGAGAGCTGAAGCTGTACCGCAGCGGGACCGGCGGCGCGGGGCTGGCCGAGCGAATCGGCGAGCAGCTGACCGAGTGGAAGCGATACGGGACGAGCCCGGGCGCGCTCCGCTCGGTGCCGCTCGCAGCCGCCGCAGCGTCGGAAGGCGCCGATCCGTCATGGACCGGGGGGGCGGTGCGGGACGTCCGGGCGCAGGCGGCTGCCGACGGCCTGCTGTCGGACAAGCTGCACGATCTGTCGCTGCTGTACGAGGACGTCGAGCGCGAGCTGGAAGGTCATTATATGGACGGCGAGGATGCGCTCGGCTTTTTGATTCGCGGGGCTGGTTCGTCCGCGCTGCTCCAGGGGGCAGAGATCTGGCTAGACGGCTTCCACGGATTCACGCCGATGGAGTACGCCGTCATCGAGGAGCTGCTGCGCCGCTGCGTCCGCGTATCGGCCTCGCTCTGCCTGGATCGCCTGTACGACGCGGGGGAGGCGCCGGACGAGCTAGATCTGTTCTATCAAACCGCGGATACGTCCGCGCGCTTGTACAGAACCGCCGAAGCGGCCGGCGCTGAGCTGGAGCCGCCGGTCTTGCTGACGCCGAAGACGCTGCCGCGTTTTGCGGATTGCCCGATGCTGGGCCATCTCGAGCAAGCGATGGACGGCCGCGGGCGATGGGCCGGCGGCGAGGCGATGCTGCAGCCCGCGCATCCGAACTGCGGGCTGTCGATCCACGAGGCCGCCAGCCGCAGAGCCGAAGCCGAAGCCGCAGCCAGGGACATGCTGCGCAGAGTACGCGAAGGGCGGGCGCGCTGGCGGGATATGACCGTATTCGCCCGCAACCTCGCCGATTACGGCGACCTGCTGGCATCCGTCCTGGACGACTACGGCATTCCCTATTTTATAGACGGCAAGGCTCAGGCTTCGCATCACCCGCTCGTCGAGTTCATCCGCTCGGCGCTCGAATGCGTGATCGGAGGGTGGCGCTATGAAGCGTTTTTCCGGTGCGCGAAGACCGATCTGCTCCACCCGCAGGGCGGCACCGTGCCGCGAGAAGCGGTCGATACGCTCGAAAATTACGTGCTTGCAGCGGGCATCGACGGCTGGCGCTGGCACGACGACCGAAGCTGGTACTCGCTGTCCGGCCGCGACCTGGACGCCGAGGAGGACGAAGACGAAGACGGGGAGGGGGACCGCAACCCCTCCATGCAGGCGATCCGGGCGACGCGCGACGCGCTGCTGTCTCCGCTTAGAACGCTGGAACGGCGCATCAAGCGCGCGAGGACGCATTCGGATCTGTGTCGGGCGTTGTTTATGATGCTCGAGGAGACGGGCGCGCCGGACCGGCTGGAGCTGTGGAACCGCCGCGACGAGCTGGCCGGCGAGCCGCTGCGGGCGAGTATGCACCGGCAGCTGTGGGACGGCGCGATCGGGCTGCTCGATCAGCTCGTGGAGCTGATGGGCGAAGAGCCGGCCGATACGGCGCTGTTCGCCGGCATGCTCGACGCGGGACTGGAGTCGATCCGGCTCGGCGTCGTGCCGCCCTCGCTCGACCGCGTCCTCATCGGGACGCCGGAGCGCACGCGCACGGACCGTATATCGGTGCTGTACCTGCTCGGCGTGAACGAAGGCGTCCTGCCGATGGCGATCAAGGACGACGGGCTGCTCACCGAAGAAGAGCGGACGAAGCTGTCCGAATCCGGTCTGCGCTTGGCGCCGAACGCCAGGCGCCGGCTGCTCGACGAGGAGTTTCTCGCTTATCTGGCGCTGACGACGCCTTCCCGTCATCTGTGGATCAGCTACGCGCTCGCGGACGAAGAAGGCTCCGGCTTGATCCGATCGAGTCTCATCGGCCGCATCCGCGCCTCGTTCCCGGGCATTCCGATCCAGAGCGAATCGGCGGAGCCGCAGCCGGGCGCCTCGGACGAAGCCCAGCTGTCGTTCGCCGTTCGCCCGGGGCGCGCGCTGACGCATACGGTGGCCATGCTGCGCAGGCACCGGCAGGGGGACGCGCTGTCGCCGGGCTGGCGGTCGGCCTACCGCTGGCTGTCGGAGCGCGAACCTTGGCGGTCGCGCCTGTCCGTCCTGCTCTCCTCGCTGCGCTTCAGCAACGAGGAACGGCCGCTTCGGCCGCAGACGAGCCTGCTGCTATACGGCGAGCGGCTGCTGGCCAGCGTGTCGCGGATGGAGCGCTTCGTCGCCTGTCCGTTCCGCCACTATGCGGCGCACGGCCTGCGGCTGAAGGAGAGGCGCATGTACCGGGTAGACGCGCCGGATATCGGGCAGCTGTTCCACGCCGCGCTGCGGCAGACGACGGAGAAGCTGCTTATGGGCGGCCCGGACGATGGGGACTCGGGGCTGTGGCATGCCGAAGCCGCCGCGGCCGTCGAGCGGCTGCTGCCGCGCGTTCAGTCGCAAATTCTGCTCTCCTCGAACCGTCATCGCACGATGGCGCGCAAGCTGAGCCGCATCGTCTCGCAGACGTCCGCCATGCTCGGGGAGCATGCCGCCTTGTCCGCTTTTCGTCCGGTCGGCCTCGAAGTGGACTTCGGTCCGCAGGGCATCATGCCGCCGCTCAGCCTGTATTTGGGAGACGGCAGATGGATGGACGTCGCGGGCCGGATCGACCGGGTCGACGCAGCGGAGTCGCAGGACGGCACCCTGCTGCGCATTCTCGACTACAAATCGAGCGCGGTCAAGCTGCGGCTCGACGAGGTGGCGCACGGCCTTTCGCTGCAAATGCTCACCTATCTGGACGTCGTCGTCACCCACGCGCCGCACTGGCTCGGACGTCCGGCGAAGCCTGCGGGCGTGCTGTATCTTCACGTGCACAACCCGCTGCTTCATACGGCCAACGGTCTTGACGAGACCAGTGCGGAGGAGGCGATCCGCAAGGAATACCGCATGGAAGGGCTCGTGCTGGCCGACGGCGAAGCCTTGCAGCTCATGGACGAGTCGCTCGAGAGCAGCGCGAAGTCGTCGGTCGTCCCCGTCGAGTACAAGAAGGACGGTAGCTTCTCCGCCCGCTCCCAGGTGGCCGACGGCGCCCAGTGGGAGACGCTGCGCAAGGCGGTGCGCCGCAACATCTCGAAGATCGGCAAGCGTATCGTCGACGGCGACGTCGATATCGCGCCGTATCGGCTGGGCAAGCGGAGCCCTTGTACGGTGTGCGAGTTCAGGCCGGTATGCCAGTTCGACGGGCAGCTCGAGGGCAACCGCCATCATGCGCTTCGCCGACCGGCGAACAAGGACGAGGTATGGCAATGGCTCGGCGAGACCGATGAGGAAGGGGGAGAGGACGAGACATGAGCGGATCGCGAAAAGACGCGGACGACGAACAGCTGGCCTTCGATTGGGACGGCTTGTTTGAGCATGAAGGCTTGCTAGAGCGGACGGCTGCCCCAGGCGGGGATGACGAGGCGTCCGCAGAGGCCGGCGCAGCGCATGGTGCAAGCACGGCCGCCGGCCGGCGCGCGGACGGAGACTTTGCTCGCCGGGACGACGGATTGGCGGCCACGTACGCGAGACCGGAAGGCAGCCGCTGGACGGCGGAGCAATGGGCGGCGATCGCGGCGGACGGCCGCCATCTGCTCGTCGCGGCGGCTGCAGGCTCCGGCAAGACGGCCGTGCTGGTCGAGCGGATCATCTCCCGCATCGCTGACGAGGCCAACCCGCTCGACGTCGATGCGCTGCTCGTCGCGACCTTCACCAAAGCCGCCGCGGCGGAGATGAAGGAGCGGATCCGGACGGCGCTCGAGCTGAAGCTCGAGCAGACGCCGGATGCCGTGCATTTGCGCAGACAGCTCGCGCTGCTGCCGCGGGCTTCGATCACGACGCTGCACTCGTTCTGCATGGAGGCGGTACAGCGGTACGCGCCGCTCATCGGGCTCGATCCGGGTTTTAGAATCGCCAACGAGACCGAAGCCGAGCTGCTGCGCATGGATACGCTCGACGAGCTGTTCGAGGAGCGCTACGAGCAGGAGCTCGCGCTCGGCGACGACGGCACGCTGACGGCGCTGGCGGACATGTACGGCGGCCAGCGGAGCGACGAGCCGCTGCACCGTCTCGTGCTGGAGCTGTACGATTTTTCGCGCAGCCATCCGTGGCCCGACGAGTGGCTGCGGTCGACGGCGGCGGCCTTCCACATCGGGGGAGAAGCGGAGCTCGCTTCGTCTCCGTGGGTGAAAAGCATGCAGGCGGATGTTCTGCTGGCGCTGTCCGGCGCGGCGGGGCTGCTGCGCGGCGCGCGCGACCTGGCTGAGGCGCCGGGCGGACCTGAACCGTATGCATCCACGCTGGCCGAGGATGCGGCACTGGTGACGGCGTTGACCGACACGGTAACAGGGCAGCCCTGGACGAAGTGGCGCGAGGCGTTCGCTTCGGCCGGCTTCGGCCGGCTCAAGGCTTGCCGCGGCGACGGGTACGATCCGGAGCTGCAGGAGCGGGTCAAGGAGATGCGGGACGAGGCGAAAAAGACGATCAACAGGCTGGCAGAAGAGTGGTTCGTGCGCTCGCCGGCGCAGTACGCGGAGGAGCTTGCCGCCCTCGCGCCCAGAATGGCCGATATCGCGGAGCTGGTCATCGCGTTCGCAGGGCGCTACGAGGAAGCGAAGCGCTCCAAGGGACTGCTCGACTTCGGCGATCTGGAGCACTATGCGCTGCGCATCCTGCGCGCGCCCGGTTCCACGCCGGAAGCGACCGCGCCGTCGGACGCCGCGCTTGCTTACCGCGAGCGGTTCGGGGAGATATTGCTCGACGAGTACCAAGATACGAACGAGGTGCAGGAGGCAATCGTCTCGCTGATCGCAAGAAGCGATCCCGGCAACGTGTTCATGGTCGGCGACGTCAAGCAGAGCATTTACGGCTTTCGGTTGGCCGAGCCGGGACTGTTCCTGGCCAAGTATAAAACCTACGACATCTGGACGCCGCAGGGACCGGAGCCCGCAGAGTCCGACGACGGGAGCCCGGCACGCGGGGAAGCTGCAGCTGAAGCCGGGCGCGGCGCGGCAGGACTTCGGATCGACCTGGCGCGCAACTTCCGCAGCCGCAGCCGCGTGCTGGACGCGGTCAACCAAGTCTTCAGGCTGATCATGCGGGAGCCCGTCGGCGAGATGGAATACGACCGCCGCGCGGAACTGATCTACGGCGAAGGGTATCCGCCGGAGGAGACGGCTGCCGGCGTGCCGGACGCCCCGGCGCTGCCCTCCTATTCGGTCGACATGGTGCTCATCGACACGGGCAAGGACGACGCAAAAACAAGCGCCTCGAATGCGTTTGCCGAACCGGGAGCCGAATCCGCGGGCGGCGAACCGGACGGCGGCGCCGTCGAAGAAGAGGAGCTGGAGAGCGCCCAGCTTGAGGCGCGCTTTATCGCGGCCGAGATCGCCAGGCTGACCGGCACGGACGGGACCGGTCGTCCGCCGTTTGCCGTATACGACGGCCGAAGCGGACTTCATCGCCCGCTCGCTTACCGCGACATCGTCATTTTGCTTCGCGCCGCCACCTCCCTCGCGCCCGTAGTACTGGACGAGCTGCGGGCCGCCGGCATACCGGCCTATGCGGATCTCGCGACCGGCTATTTCGCCGCCGTCGAGGTGGACGTGATGCTGTCGCTGCTCCACATCATCGACAGTCCCGACCAGGATATCCCGCTCGCCGGCGTGCTTCGGTCGCCGATCGTGGGCCTCAGCGCCGACGAGCTGGCCGCCGTGCGGATCGCGGATCGGGCCGGCTCCTACTGGTCGGCCGTACGCGCCGCCGCGGCCGACATCGAAGATGCAGCGCTGCGGAATCGGCTCGCCGAATTCGTAGCCCGGCTCGACAGCTGGCGGAGCTTCGCCCGGCGGGAGCCGCTCGGCGAGCTGCTGCACGTTCTGTACCGGGATACCGGTTATTTCGACTTCGTCGGCGGGCTGCCCGGAGGCGCTCAGCGCCAGGCGAACCTTCGCGCGCTTATCGACCGTGCAAGGCAGTACGAGCGCAACTCCAGCTATCGAGGACTGTTTCGGTTTTTGCGGTTTCTGGGACGGATGCGCGATACGGGCGGCGATCTCGGCGCGGCGCGGGCAGTCGGCGAGCAGGAGGACGTCGTTCGCGTCGTCTCCATTCACAAGAGCAAAGGACTTGAGTTCCCGGTCGTCTTCGTGGCGGGCCTCGGGCGCAAGTTCAATCGTCAGGACCTGACGGGCATGTTCCTGCGGCACAAGAAGCTCGGCTTCGGTCCGCGGATGGTCGAGCGGGTGACGCGCGTCTCCTATCCGACGCTGCCGCAGCTGGCGATCCGCAGACGCATGAAGGCCGAGCTGCTGGCCGAGGAGATGCGCGTGCTGTACGTAGCCTTGACGCGCCCGAAGGAAAAGCTCATTCTCGTCGGCACGACCAAAAACGCAGCCGGCGATCTGGAAAATTGGCGCCGGTCGGCCGAGGACGCGACGGATCGACTCTCGGACTACGCCGTCGCGGCCGCGAGCCGTTATTTGGATTGGCTGGGGCCGGCATCGGTATTGTCCGGCGCGCAGTGGCAAACCGGCGGCCTCTCGCACAGCGAAGGTTCGCTGTCGGCTGCGGCGGCCGGCGAATCGGGCGCACGGCCGCCGTCTGCGTCGGCGGCGCCGTGGTCGTGCCGATTGCTGCCCGCTCGCGCGCTTACGTCGCCGAGGACGCCCGACAGGGAGGCCGAGACGGGCGAGCCGCTGTGGAACCTGGCGGCGCGCCTAGAGCCGCTGCCGGGTCCCGTGTCCCCCGCGGGAGAGGCGGTTTACGCCGCGCTCTCCTGGGCCGATCCTCATGCGGCCGCCGCGCGCGCCCCGGCGAAGACGTCGATCACGGCGATGAAGTCCGCGCGCGAATTCGACGGGTTTGCCGTCCGGCCGGCGCAGTCGGCGGACAGGACGGCGGGCGGGGAAGCGGAAGGCTTCAACGGATCGCCCGAGCTGGATGCGCCGCCTATGCTTGAGGAGACGTCCGATGCGCCCGAACTCGAGGAGATGCGCCATCCGGCCTGGAATCCGGAGGACGTGCCCGACTCCGGCTACTGGACTTTTCGTTTGCGCAGGCCGAGGTTCATGTCGGCCAGGCGCATGACGGCTGCGGAGCGCGGGACCGCCGTACACCTCGTCATGCAGCATTTGCCGCTCGGCATTGCGCCGGAGGCGGCCGACGGCGAGGTTGAAGCGCTGCTCGACCGGCTGATCCTGCAGCTTATTTTGACGCCCGAACAGGCCGAGGCGGTGCGGCACGTCGATATCGCCGGCTTTTGCCGAACGGAGCTGTATGTCCGAATGAGCAATTCGCGCAGGCTGTGGAGAGAATGGCCGTTCAGCGCGGGCATTCCCGCCGCCGAGGCGCATGCATCGGCGAACCCGGACGATCTGGCCGGAGAGACGGCGCTTATCCAGGGCGTGCTCGACTGCTTGTTCGAAGAGGACGATCGGCTGGTACTGGTGGACTACAAGACGGACGCGGTGCCGGACGGCAACTGGAAGGAAGCCGCGGAGAAGCACAGGTTCCAGATGGAGATGTACGCGCGCGCGATCGAGGGAATCATGGGGAGAAGGGTGGACGAAGGCCACATTTACTTCGCGGCGAGCGGGGTTTGCGAGCGCCTCTACTAGCATGAACTTTCCCGCAACCGTCCGGAAGCCGGACCGTATTACCTTCCGAAATCGATGGAGAGGAATGGAGTCATGTCGGGCAAAAGGAAATATACCGTACCTGTTTTGCTGGTCGTCATTACGTTATTGACGTTTCTGATCGTCGTGCTGTTCTCCAGGGTGCTGCTCGACGGACAATCGCTCAAGACCGAGCGCGGCATTCGTCTTGCGTCCAGTTACAATTACTGCATGATCTACGTCGACAGCGCTAAGCGCGCGTCGGCCGGGCTGCTTGAAGCGAGCGACGATGCGTCGCGTATGGAGGCTGTAAGAGCCCAGGGCATGCTCAAACTGGCCGGCGGAGAGTGCGCGTCGGGCGTGCTCGTTCAAGCGGGCATTCGTACCGGCCAAGGCGACGAAACGGCCATGTCGGCCGTCTCCCTGCCGCTGCAAAAAATCAACGATGCGTTAGAGCCGATCGGCAACAGGGCAGGCGCGCTGACCGAGGCGGATCGGACCACGCTTGCCTCGATCTCGACTTCGGCGGACAGGCTGACCGCTATCCTTAAAGACTATACGCCGCCGACCGGCAACGACCGGTTCAGGCAGATGCAGGCCGGCGTCGATTGGGTGCCCGTCGTACAGCGCTTCATAAACGAAGTGAACGGTGCGGCTGCCTCGATCCATTGAATTCGTTGAACGATGTCTCCCGAGCGATCCGTTATCGTTTCATTTGTACGGTGCGCGGCGCACATGCACCGGTACGTCGAAGTGCAGAATTAAAACGGCGTTTGTTACGACGGCATCGTAAAGTATATCGACGATCATACGTTAGGTCTGGCCGTGCCGGGGGCGATCGGGGAGCAAAGGGCATTCGGGCCGAGCTTCGGTCCCGGATTTGGCCCGGGTTTCGGTCCCGGGTTCGGTCCCGGCCCCTTTCCTTTTCGGCCAAGGCGCTTTAGCAGGCTCGTGTTGCCTTTATACACGCTGACCGCGCTGTCCTTGCTTCCGTACTATTGAGAATCGACCCGACCGCAACCTCTCGAGCTGGAGCCTGCTCTTTACGTGCGGGCTTTTTTTTTTGGAACAACGGGACGTATAACATCGGCGCTCATTTTAAGCTGGGAGCTGTTTTTGGAGGGGGAACGCAACTTTAATAATCGATTGAGCTGGGGGCAATAAGGGTTGAATAGCAGTTAATTGACCTTATGATCTGGGCTGCGGAGGGGATAAGTGTTCAAACGCATTTATAGTGTTCAAAACCGGGTCAAAACGTTCGAACGCGAGAAATTTAATGCGCATCAACACTTATTTGCCCAAGGACGTTGCGAACAAGAAGAAATTAATGCGTTTTAACCGCTATGGGTTATTCGGATCGCGCAAACATGGATGGTCGTCCTATCGCACCTCGCAACCGGGCTATTCCGGAGAGTCGGGGCAGTTAGTCTTCGTTTAGGCTGTTTGGGGAAAAAGTGAATGGGACTGTCCGCCATGAGACCGTTGTACGGACATTCGGGGCTTTCTTCTTCCCTGGTATTCTTTTTAAAAGAGGCCTTATACAAGATGACCGCTGTCGTACGTTTATCTCGCGACTCGGCCCGCACTGGCATGTACAGCGATTGGACGAGCCGATGCGCGTAGCGTATGATAGGACTAAACGACTTGATAGCTGGAGGCTGAACCTATGGATACGCTGTTTACCAAGATCATCAACCGCGAGATTCCGGCTGATATCGTGTACGAGGACGAAGATGTATTGGCCTTCAAGGACATCCGGCCGCAGGCGCCCGTTCACGTGCTCGTCATTCCCAAGAAGCCGATTCCGACGATGGACGCGGCAGAGCCGGAGGACGCGCTTCTGCTGGGCAAGCTGATGCTGGCAGCGCAGCGGGTCGCCAGGGACGCCGGCATTGCCGAGAGCGGCTATCGTCTCATCAACAACTGTAATCCCGACAGCGGACAGGAAGTGTACCACGTACATATTCACGTGCTGGGCGGCGAAAAACTGGGGCCGCTGAACGCTCGTCCGGGGCAAGCATAATTCCTTTCGAATTCGGCTTTGGGAAAGTTGACACTGCCTTTCCTGTTCGCCTATAATGAAGTTTGATAACCGTGTGTTGTGGTCTGTTCCGGAGGGAGGGAAAACAGGAGTCCGAAACGAAAGTTCGCAAAAATGAAACACTCGACGCTGCACTCCGCCGCTTCAAGCGTTCGATCGCTAAAGACGGCGTTCTCGCGGAACTGAAAAAACGCAAGCACTACGAGAAACCGAGCGTTAAGCGGAAGAAGAAGTCCGAGGCTGCTCGTAAACGCAAGTTCTAGGAGGAATTACGCATTATGAACCTCGCGGACCGTTTGAACGAAGACATGAAGCAGGCGATGAGAGCGCAGGATAAGTTTCGCCTGACGACGATTCGCATGGTTCGTGCGGCGGTCAAGAATCAAGAGATTGAGCTGCGCCGCCCGCTCGAGGATAACGAAGTGATCGAGATCCTGAGCCGCGAAGTCAAACAACGCAAGGATTCCCTCCAGGAATTCGGCAAAGCGGGCCGCGACGATCTGGCAACGGCCGTAGCGTCGGAAATCGACATCATCAGCGAGTACCTGCCCACACAGCTAGACGAAGAAGAAATCAAGACTCTCGTTACACAGACCATTCAAGAGACCGGTGCTTCTTCCAAAGCCGATATGGGCAAGTTGATGGGCGCTTTGATGCCCAAGGTGAAGGGACGCGCGGACGGCAAGCTCGTCAACCAGATCGTCCAACAACTACTGCAATGATCATCTCGAGAACGACAGGCACCCTCCGCGAGGAGGGTGCTTTTTGCGTCTTTTGTCTGTTTATGGGTATGATGAAGGGACGGCTTGCCGGCGATTCATGAAACGTAAAGCCCTTACATAACGTACTGAAAGTCATACGGGGCTGCTTTATGCGGCATAAAAACCGCAACCCGAGTTTCCGGGAGAGGGGGAGAGACTTTATGACCCGTCATGCAGGAACGAAACGGGGACTGTTCGCTCGACTGCTTGGGCCGCTGGCGGCGCTCCTTTTGTTGACGGTCGCGTTAACGGCGGGCACGGTGTCGGCGGCCGAGTCGCAGACGAAGGCATCGCCCGCAGCTGCGGAAGGCTATTCGGTGTACGTCATTCCGGTTAAAATGACGGTAGAACGCGGACTCGCTTCCTTTCTCGACCGGGCGTTGAACGAGGCGGAGGAGGCAGGCGCCGCGCTCGCCGTGCTGGAGATCGATACGCCGGGCGGAAGCCTGGAGAGCGCGGAGCGGATCGGCGAGCGCATCCGTTCGGCCAAGGTGCCGACGATGGCGTTCGTTAAAGGCAAGGCTGCGTCGGCGGGCGCTTACATCGCGCTGAACGCGGATCGCCTCTATATGTCGCCGGGCTCCACGATCGGCGCCGCGATGGTTGTCAACGCTGCCGGCGAAGCCGTCGAGAGTCCGAAGATCGTCTCTTTCTGGAGCAAGCAGATGAGCGCGGCGGCCGAGATGAACGGCCGCGACGGACAGATCGCCGTCGGCATGGTCGATCCGAACGCCGTCGTCGAGATCAAAGGCTTGAACCGGACGAAGCCGAAGGGCGAGATCATCTCCCTGAGCGCCGACGAAGCGCTGAAGGCCGGCTATGCCGAAGGCCAAGCGGAGACGGCGGAGCAGGCGATCGCCGCAGAAGGGCTGGCCAAGCTCACGATCATTCATGAAAATCCGTCCCTGGCCGAACGCATCTCGCAGACGCTGACGAGTCCGGCGATCATGACGCTGTTGCTTATCGTCGGCATTGCCGGCGTGCTGATCGAGCTGATCGTTCCCGGCTTCGGCGTTCCCGGCATTTTAGGATTGCTTTCGTTCGGCCTGTACTTTTTCGGGCAGCAGGTAGCCGGCTTCGCCGGTCGGGAATCGATCGTGCTGTTCGTGGCGGGCGTCGTCTTTATCGTCATGGAGATGTTCGTCCCGAGCTTCGGCATACTCGGCTTGCTCGGCGGAGCGGGCATCGTAAGCGGCGTCGTGACGGCTGCCTACGATACGGGCAATGCGTTCGAATCGCTGGGCTACGCCTTGTTGATCGCGCTCGCGCTCGTTGTCTTCGTCGCTTACGTGTTCCGCAGGCGGGGCGTCTGGAACCGATTTATTCTGCAGGATCGCCTCACGGCGGAACAGGGCTTCGTCCCGAGCGGGGATGATCGCGAGCTGCTCGTGGGGAGCGGTGGCGTGACGCTGTCTCCGCTCCGTCCGTCCGGCGTGGCGGAGATCGGAGGAAGGCGTGTCGACGTCATCTCAAGCGGACAATTTTTGAACGCCGGTCAACGGATCGAGGTCGTATCGGTGGACGGCACTCGAATCTTGGTCAAGGCCGTGCAACAGGAATAATAAGTTTTACATTATTCGAAGCGGAGGGATTTATTTGGACCCGAATGTACAGCTTTTGATTATCGGCGCTTTGATTATTATCGCGCTGGCCGTATTTTTCAGCTTTTTCCCGTTTATGCTCTGGATTTCCGCCCTTGCCTCGGGCGTACGGATCAGCATCATTACGCTTGTCGCCATGCGGCTACGCCGCGTCGTGCCGAGCCGGATCGTCAACCCGATGATCAAGGCGACCAAGGCCGGGCTCGGTCTTAACATCAATCAGTTGGAAAGCCACTTTCTTGCAGGGGGCAACGTCGACCGGGTCGTCAACGCACTGATCGCTGCGCAGCGGGCGAATATCCCGCTTCCGTTCGAGCGTGCGGCGGCCATCGATCTGGCTGGACGCGACGTGCTTCAAGCGGTGCAAATGAGCGTTAACCCGCGCGTCATCGAGACGCCGATCGTATCGGCCGTAGCGAAGGACGGCATCGAGGTAAAGGTCAAGGCTCGCGTCACCGTGCGTGCCAACATCGACCGGCTCGTCGGCGGCGCCGGCGAGGAAACGATCATCGCGCGCGTCGGGGAAGGCATCGTCAGTACGAACGGTTCGGCCGATACGCATAAAGTTGTTCTCGAAAACCCCGATCTGATCTCGCGAACCGTTCTTGCCAAAGGTCTCGACGCCGGCACCGCCTTCGAGATTCTGTCCATCGATATTATGGACGTCGACATCGGCAAAAACATCGGGGCCCACCTTCAGACCGAACAAGCGGAGGCCGACAAGCGAATCGCGCAGGCCAAAGCGGAGGAACGCCGCGCGATGGCCGTCGCGCAGGAGCAGGAGATGAAGGCGCGCGTCGTCGAGATGCGCGCAAAGGTCGTCGAGTCCGAATCCGACGTGCCGCTCGCGATGGCCGAAGCGCTGCGCGGCGGCAAGATGGGCGTCATGGATTACATGAATCTGAAAAATCTCGAAGCGGATACGCAAATGCGCGGTTCGATCGGCAAGGGCGAGGCGGGTTCTAGCAACGGCGAGGAGCGCTGATCGCCATGGAGCAGCTGATCCGTTTTTTGCTCGGCAATATTCATTTTGTCCTCGTCATTTTGGGCGTCCTGTACGTGCTGCTGCGCAAATCGCCGCTTGAAAAGCCGCCCGGCGACAAGCCGCGCAGCCAGCCCTCCGGCCGCATGCCGGACTTCGGCGGGGGTGGAATGCCCCGCCCGCTGCGACCGGCAGCGGATCCGAAGCCGGCTGCGCGGCCGAAGACGGCACAGCAGCCCATCGAACGGCGGGAGGGGCCGACGGCTTCCGAGCGGAGGATGCCGCCGGTCGTAACGGTGCCCGCGCGTCCGCGAAGCGTCGATCAGGCGGACGAAGAGCGCGGCGCTCATGCAGGCGACAAGCAGATCGTCTACCGGAGCCCGGGCAGTCCGCCGCCGACGCCCGTGCCTTGGGCAGGCGAAGGCGAATCGGGCGGCGAGGGCGTGCCCTCGGCGTCCGCCGCCCAAGCGGAGCGCGAGGACGCGGCCTATCATGAGGGAGCGAACGCATCGTCGCTGCATGCATCCGCGCAGCCGCAGCGCGCGGCTGCGCCCGCCAGACTGAAGCAAAGCGAGCTGGCGCGCGCCGTGATGTGGGCCGAGATATTGGGACCGCCCCGCTCGCGCAAGCCTTTTCGAAGGTAGCTCGCAGGGCTTGCCGCCACAAGAAAGTGAAGCCGTCTTGATCGGGTTGTCCCTGACAAGACGGCTTTTTCATTGCGGCGGATATTCGGGTGAGGTTTGCGGTCGGTTTACTAGTATACTTAAATGAATGGGCAGTCGGCCTTATTCGTCCCAAAACCGAAAGGAATGATCGTATGATATCGACCGGCATCGTATCCGTAACCTTCCGCAAGCTGTCTCCCGAGGCCATCGTCTCGCTCGCCGAGCAAGCCGGACTTGATGCGATCGAATGGGGAGGGGACGTCCACGTGCCCCCCGGCGATCTGGCGTTGGCCCGACAGGTCCGCGCCATGACGGAAAACGCCGGGCTGAAGGTATCCTCTTACGGCTCCTATTTCCGTGTCGGCGCTCCGGCGGATTTTCAAATCGTCCTGGATACCGCCGAAGCGCTCGGCGCTCCGAACATACGAATCTGGGCGGGGAGCGTCGGTTCGGCCGAAGCGGACGACGACATGCGCGACAGGATCGTCGTAGAAATCCGGCGCATGGCGGAGCTGGCGCAGCAAAAGGGAATCCGGCTTTCGCTGGAGTTTCACGACGGTACGCTGGCGGACACGGAGACTTCGTCCGTCTCGCTCATCCGATCGATCGCATGCGACCGCGTCAGCCTTTACTGGCAGCCCCAGATTGGGGCCCCCCAGCCAAGCAATTTGAAGACGCTGACGGCCTTTTTGCCCTGGCTGTCCAACGTTCATGTGTTCCACTACGATATGGAGCGGCGGCAGCAGCCGCTCGAAGCCGGCGAATCGGCATGGCGATCATACATAGACGCGCTGCGGACCTCGGACAAGCCTCGTTTCCTCATGCTGGAATTCGTAAAAGACGGAGAGAGCGAACAGTTTTTGGAGGATGCGCGTACGTTAAAAAAATGGATTGAATTCGACCGCGGAGTCGAGTAATCCCATCTTACATTTCAATGCGCCGCCAGCCTGCAATCGGGCTTGGCGGTTTTTTATTGCTGTCGCTATCGCCTCCGTCGTCCCGTCGTTCTCATATTCGACGCTCCTTGCGCATATAGATGGAACGTATGGGAGGGGGACGCGTCATGCCGCGTGTCGGACGCAAGCTGCGCAAATGGACGGCCCGCGTCCTCGATCTGCCGCAGGACGTCGTATTGGACGTGCCGCGGATCACGATGATCGCGGGACTCCAGCTGACGGTGGAAAACCATCGCGGCGTGCTTCACTTTTCGCAGGATCGGCTGCGGCTCGCGATGGATCGCGGCGAGCTGGAGATCGTGGGAAGCGATCTCGTCATCCGGCTCATCGGCGGCGAGGAAGTGTTCGTCGAAGGAAAAATTACCGGGGTGCTGCTGCACCCGGGCGATTAAGTGCCGCGGCCGGCGGCGTCTTGGGGCTTGGCCGATCCCGGCATGGGAGCGGCGGCCGGCCGCATCATAGACGGACTCGAGGCGTCGCCGAGGCGGATGCCGGCGTCCGAGCGGAGGACAAGCCTGCAGAGGGGGAGAAGCCGTTGAAGGGGCAATGGATAAGCTTTTTGCGCGGCAGCGTCCGCGTCAGACTCGTCGACGGGGATAGCCGAATCTTTTTGAACGCCGCAGGCTCGCATCGGATCGAGCTGTGGGGGATCGCCTACGACCGGGAAGGGCACTTGTCGTTTTGGGTGTCCGTGCCGGATTTTTTCACGCTGCGCCCGCTGCTTCGCGCGGCCGGCAGCCGCCCGCGCGTGCTGGAGCGCCGCGGCTTGCCGTTCAAGCTCGGCCGCCTGTCCCGGCGCAAAACGTTCGCGGGCGGCCTTCTGCTGTTCGTCGTGGCGCTGTTCGCGCTGTCCACGCTCGTCTGGGACGTGCAGATTCATACGGATGAGACGGTGCCCGAAGCGGAGATCCGCAAGGCCGCAGCAGCCGAGGGCATCCGGCCGCTGCAATGGTCGCCCCGTCTGCCGGACGCCACGGAGCTGGCGCACCGGCTCGCGCGCAGGCTGCCCGACGCGGCCTGGGTAGGCGTAGAGAAGAGCGGGACACGCTACGTCATCAACGTCGTTCGCTCGAACAAGCCTGAAGTGAATAAAGAAAGCGGACCGAGCGACCTGATCGCGAAGGCGGACGCCGTCGTCACGCGTATCGTCGCGGCGAGCGGCAAGCCGCAGGTCGCGCGCAACGCGCGCGTGCGCAAAGGCGAAGTGCTGATCTCCGGCCAGCTCGGCGAAGCCGACCGGGTCAAGCTGGTCGCTTCGGAGGGCGAGGTGCGCGGGCTCGTCTGGTACGAATACGGAATCGCGTCGCCGCTCGCGCGAAGCACGAATTATTTTACGGGCGATTCGGCGGACCGGACCTACCTGGTCATCGGCAACCGGGCGCTGCAGACGAGCGGCTACGGCCAGGAGCCGTACGCGATATCGAAGACGTTTGCGGACTGGCGGATGTTTAAGTGGGGGGGCTGGACGCTGCCCGTCGCGATTCTGAAGGAAAAGGAGATGGCGGTCGAGAAACGGAGCGAAAGACTGACTCCGGGTGCGGCGAGAGAAGCCGGGCTGGCGCAAGCGCGGGCGGAGGCGTTGTCCGCGGCGGGCGAAGGCGCCGTCATCAGGGCGGAAAAAATTTTGCATGAACAAACGGAGAATGGTAAAGTGATGATACGCGTACTGTTTGAAATCGAACAATCGATTGCCGTACGGCGCCCGATCGCGACCGATCCCAAGACGCAGGGGGAATGAGGCTTTTTGACAGACAGCAGGCATTTCATTACGATTCCGCTTCGCAACGCCGCGGAGGGACTGGCTTTGTTCGGTCCGCAGGACAAGTATCTACGCATGATCCAACAGGAGACGGCAGCCGTCATCCATACCCGAGACGCCGAGATTACTGTCGAGGGCGCGGAGAGCGACCTGCGGTCTCTTCAGCAATTTTTCGAGACGGTCCTGCAGCTGATCCGCAGCGGGCTGACCGTCGGGGGGCGCGACGTGCGCTACGCCTTCGAGCTGG